>JADFZJ010000035.1 GCA_015232555.1 Desulfamplus sp.
AAGGATTATATGTGTCCTGCGGAAAAAATGAATGGATTCAGATATCATGACAATTGGTTACATAATCTTTTAATTTCGGCATCTTTGGGAGGGTGTCGTTCTCATCCCCCAAATCCGTTATAACCAGTTATTCCAATTAGTAAAAAACCATTTGGGTTTAATGAAGAGACTAAACTAAGACACGCTTTTTCTAATAAGTCACCAGAGTAGTGTTGTAATGTTCTAAAACTTATTATCACATCAAAGCGTTTGTTATCAAATATAGCAGGGTTCATAAAATCACCTGTTATAAACTCTAAAGACCCGCCAATTCTTTTAGGAAGTCGTTTAATGGTCTTTTTGTTAGATGAAGAGTTAACCCATTCACTCGTATAACGCTCAGGGTGAAATTTACAATTTAACGCATAAGAGTTTGCATAAGGAGAAATATCTATTACTGTAACATCAAATCCTGAATAAGAAAACATTTTAGGTTGCTGTGAAAAACCATTACCAGCTAAAAGAACTGTTTTCACTCCATTTTTTATAAAATTATTTATATAGTCAAATATAACTTCATCTTGAATAATATTGATTAGATAATTCTCTTTTTTTCTTTTAATAGACCACCAAGCATCCCAAAGTTCAGCAGAAACTGGGTTTTTTACAAGTTTTTTTTCCAATTCATCTTCAATCATAAGAATTGCATGATATTCTTTTCTTTTTTTTTCCAATTCTTCAGGATTGTCAGGATTTGCGGGTTTTGCATCATTAATATTTGATTCCATTTAGTTTTGTTCCCCTTTTTTTGTTTAAAATTATAGTAACTTAATTAGGGTTAAAATTTTTTCATTCATATTTCCTCAGAGTATCTTTAGCAGCCTGAGATACATTGATGTCTGAATCTTCCAGCAGTTTTTTAAGAATAAACTCCGATGTATCTTCGCTGCTTGCAAGTTCAAACCTGACTGAAGGGTCTGGTTGCTGATAAAGTTTTTCGCATAGCCAGTCCTTTTCACAAACTTCAAAAGTTTCAGTCAGATCGGAGATGCGATTTATAATTTCGTTCAATACTTCATGGTCACCAATATTAATAAGTTTTTCAATATCAGTTTTGTCCAGATGGGAAACTGTCCTACCTCCTCTGTTCATCATGGAACGCATAACATCTATCTGATTGTCTGCCAGAAGAAGTTTTACGGTCTTTTCATAAAGATGAGTTTGAGACGCAATACGTGCCCTTGTCTCTGTGGATTTTGATTTTGCAAGCTCATGGAAAATATCCCTGTTCCGCTTACAATCGTTGAGAACGTAGGATATTTCGTTTAGTTCCTTATGCCCAAGCTCTAATCTGACATTGTTGATAACAAGTTCTGCTTTCATGGTTACCCCCTCCTTTTTTTATTGTTTAATTGATATTATCATGGCAATATTCCATACGATGGAATGAGATTACATTTTTATTAAAAGGAGGGAATATGCCTGCAACAACCAACTCTGACAGAGATCACGGAAAGAAAGTCATAAGCCTGTTTTTTAAACTCTTTTTCTCACCTTATGAATATTCCCTTACAGCTCTTGCAAGAGAACTGGACTGTTCAAAGCAGACTATAGGGCGGATAGTGGATAAGATTAACAGCTCAATGGAAGGTATTAAAATTGAGGATTTTACGAAAGATAGAAAAAGGTTTTTTAAAATTCCAAAAGAAGATAGTGCTGGAAAATCTATAAATTTAAGTCAGTCAGAATATGGGCTTTTACAGATGTGCTGTGCCTTTACAAAACATTTAATTGGAGAAGAAGCATTTAGTCAGACGGTCACTGCACTTGGCAAAGCCCAATCCTTGACAAAAGAGAGAGCAACAGTCTCCCCCTGAACATTTCGGCACTTTTATTCCTGGAACAATCAATTATTCAGGACACCAGAAAATCCTTAAAGACCTTATCGTTGCAATGGAACAGCATAAAATTTGTAAAATAACATATAAATCTATCTGGGATCAAAAATCCAAAGTGTTTTACATCAAGCCATTAAAACTGTTTTCAAAGGAAGATACCATATACCTGCACGCCCGAATGGCAAAAGCACCTGGTAAAGTTTATAAGGAGCCTGAATATGACCCTCTTTTAGCGATACATAGAATTGAAAATCTTGAAATTACAGACATGTCATTTAAAACTCCTGATAACTTTGATTTTGAAAAAGTCTATAATCAAACTTTCGGTGTTATGAAAGAAGATGCTTTTCAGTTAAAGATTGAGTTTTCAGGATACGCTGCTAAACATGTGAGGGAACGGATTTGGAGTCATGATCAGATAATAGAGGATAAAAATGATGATAAAATTGAACTCACTTTTACTGCAGCTTCAGCAATTGAGGTTCGTTGCTGGATACTTT
The DNA here is from genome assembly GCA_015232555.1 of Desulfamplus sp. Taxonomy (GTDB): domain Bacteria; phylum Desulfobacterota; class Desulfobacteria; order Desulfobacterales; family Desulfobacteraceae; genus Desulfamplus. Next base: position 2,378 of record JADFZJ010000035.1, read on the forward strand.
CCTTTGGACATGAGGCACGGGTTCTTGAGCCTGACTGGTTTGTGGAGGATGTAAAAAAAGAGTTGAAAAAAACAAACGGGTTGTATAAGTCTTAATGCGTTATAAGTATTGTATATTAGGCTTGCTGCAAAACAGGGAATTACCCTTTGATTTTATTGGATAAAAATTTAGTTTTGCAAAAGATCTATTAAATACAAAACATTATTACCATCTCGTCAATTTATATAGTGATTATCTGGCTTATTGGCACGGAATAGAATAGCCATTTTAATCTTAATGAACGCAAGGAGTTAATTATGGCCGACCGTAGCTCTGTATTTTCATACTTGGTAGATACGTATTACGAAGGAAATACATCCAAGGTAGCAGAGGCAACTGGATATACTAAGAAGCAAATCGACGAATGGCGTTCTGGCAAGCGACAACCCCAGAAGGACACACTCGAGTATTTCATTCATTGCATCTTTACACCAGAATTCAAGGTAATTGTTGAATATGGAGAATTTCGGCAGGGGCAGGGAGAACATGTTCTGACCCAGCTAAAGGTATTGCTGAAGGGTCATGAGGAGAGATCTGGAATTTATGCGTTCTATGACTCAATGGGAAACCTTTTGTATATTGGTAAAGCGACGAAACTTCTTCAAGAGGCATATGCAGCAATAAATAGGGAGGTGCATGTTCGTTTTCCTGCTGGTGTGAAAACCAAACCCGAGAAAAGGCATGAAATTATTCGGTATGTGTCAGCGTATGATGTGGGAACCTCAAACTGGATCGACTACCCCAAACATGTGGAATCCCTCATTCTTCGTATCTCGAAGCCAGTCTTGAACAAGAATATCGGTTCTCTTGAGAAGGCGTATATTGCACCTCAGGAAAGCTAACTATGCCTATTGAAAAATGTCATTAGAATAAGGAATAATAAAGTAACGTGTCGTCAACCAATTACATACTCATTGATTTTGAAAATGTTCAGCCCCAGAATTTGGAAATATTAAAAAAACATTCATTCAAAATTCTTGTATTTGTTGGAGAGAAGCAGGTCAGGATTCCTTTTGAAATGGCAACTGCTCTTCAGGAGTTCGGGAAAGAGGCTAAATATATAAAAATCACAGGTAATGGTTCCAATACTTTAGACTTTCATATTGCGTTCTATATTGGACAGTTATCGCTACAGGATAAAGAAGCTCATTACTATATCGTCTCTAAAGATACGGGCTTTGATCCGCTTGTTCAACACTTGAGAAATATCAACATAAAAGCCAATAGAGTCAATAATATCGCTGAAATTCCAATCCTTCAACTATCAAAGCCAACTGATAGAGATGAGCAAATAAATGTTATCGTAAAGAACCTTGTTGGTCGTGGGCAATCCAGACCACGGAAAATCAAGACATTAGCAAATACTATTAATACCTTGTTTGGCAAGAAATTAGATGAAGAGGAGTTGATAGCCGTTATAAATAATCTCGAATCCCAAAACTACATCACTATTAATCAGGAAAACATCTCTTATAATTTACCCAAAAGTCTATAACCTGATAAAAATTAGACGTTTATCTACTCACCTTTTTTGCTTGTTCTGTTGATATTTTTAACCAAGAAATTTGTGTTTTTGTTCATGCTTTCGCCTTGTGCATCTCCTTTGCTTCCATATATCTGCAATAAATTGTTGTAAATTGGATTAAAAATCTGATTGTATTGGCTCTGTTGGCTTTAGCATATTCCAGATTTCAGCATCTATGAGCCTCATATCTTTATCTGATATATTTCCTATTTTTTTTATTATTCGGTTTTTGTCTATAGCACGCATTTGAAACACCATAGCAGCTGATGGTAAAGTCAAACCATTACTGGTTGTGGGTTCTATACTAACAGTAAAATTATACCTCAAAGCACTTAAATTAGATGTAACAGGTATTATCATCAACATTGGAGAGCCTTTTATGTCTGTCTGAACAGCCACTGCTGGTCTCTGTCCGCTCTGTTCTCTTCCATTAGTAACTGGTAATCTGATAAGCAAAACATCTCCTCGTGCCATCAGAGACTCTCCTTTTCCATAACATGCTCAAATAGCAACGCATCTTCATCGCTTGCAGCTTCCCACTGTTGAATCTCGTCCATTAATTTAGAGTCGTCATTTTGAATTATTTTATCCGATAATATATTTTGATAGCGTGATTGGATGAATAAGCCGTATTCATACCAACTTACTAATTTGTCAATCGGCATAGTGTTTGCTAAGACAATAACCTGTTCTCGAATAGTTGGTGATATTTGTGTATCCATTTTTTATCTCCTTGCCGTTTTTTCTTATGCCGTTGATATTTTTAACCAAGAAATTTGTGTATTTGTTCATGGTTTCGCCTCTTGCATTTGATTTATTTCAGTAACAATATCATCAATGCTCATATCTTCAAACATTTTCTCTTTTTCTTCTATAGAAAGCAGCTTATGCTTTATTTAGAACTCCCTGAATCAGCTCAGACTTTCTTTGGGCGAGTTCATCTTTTAATTTTTCTAACCTTTCCATATCCTTAACTTGATTAACAATCTTTTCTATTGCCCTCTCCTCACCTTCAATCTGCTTGTATTCAAGAAGAAAATCTAAACAGCGGCTTTCTGTAAAGTCAGCTGCATTAGCTCCCGGTAGATGCTCATATTAAAATTCAAAACTGCTTCTAAATTCTTTTACCAACTGGTTAACCTTCTCTGATTTTCCAGTCAGGAAGGCTTCTCCACGTAACCTATCAGCAATTTTACCCCATTTACCCTTTTCTTTTTTTGCATTAACAGACAATGTTTCTTCTGATTCCGTTTTAATAGTAATTGTAATAATCTGCTCTGGTCTGATATTAAACTGATGAAGCAAATCAGGAGAGAGGTCTTTGCCTTTTATATGAGGTATCGTAGCAATCATTTTCCTTACTCCAGTGTTTTGATGCTGTTTTAGTTAAAAAAATATACATCTAATTGATTACATTGCATGAATTTATCATAATTCACGTTGTTATAATTGTCTATAAAAAACAGTGAAACAGTTATATGTTTGAAAGCAGCTTTGGCAATCATGGAAAACATGGAGTGATGATTAAAAATTCAGTGCAATAATACAATCGCCGCATCGCTCTACTTAGTCCTACAAACCCTATTCTCCGCTCCTCCTCGATATCTCCATTTTTATTAGGCATCACTCCATCAGCCATAGTTTATAAAGAGCCTGAATATGACCCTCTTTTAGCGATACATAGAATTGAAAATCTTGAAATTATAGACATGTCATTTAAAGCTCCTGATAACTTTGATTTTGAAAAAGTCTATAATCAAACTTTTGGTGTTATGAAAGAGGATGCTTTTCAGGTAAAGATTGAGTTTTAAGGATACGCTGCTAAACATGTGAGAGAACGGATTTGGAGTCACGATCAGATAATAGAGGATAAAAGCGATGATAAACTTAAATTAACTTTTGGTTGGAGCAGTTATAAATTTCCAAGGCTATTTCTTTTGAAAAATTATAACTTAGCCTCGCTGATATAGGCTGCATTCATTCTCAGAAAAAGGCAGCCTAATTGGCTAAGGTATTAATTATGTATCTTACTTATTTTGTTTAATTAAACGTTTAAAATGTCTTTTGACTATTCACAACATTATTCTTAGCTTTACTTAAAGCTTCATTTAAATCTAATTGAAATCTAACAGGTCCTCTATACTGATTATTATTTCCAAAACGTTTGTGAAGAGCATAGGGTGATTCAGGGTGGGACCATGATGTGGCTATTGCTACATGACCTTTAGGGAAAGGTGTTGTCTCAACTTTTATATAATCCAAAGGTGCTAAAGCAGTCTCTTTTTCAACAAGGTCATCGTTTTCTCCATAACAGAGGAGCCACGGAATCTTCTTCTCTTCAATAGTTTTAAAATTTAACTTTTTCCCAAGCATGGTTACAGGTAATGTTCCATCTTTTGTAACTGGAATGTTGTATGAGGCAAAACTCATGGCTGTAATGTTAAGAGGGATATCTGTTCTCTCATTTTGAAGCCAATAGTTAAGAGCTAAAGCTGTTTTACTCAGTTTGGCTGCTCCATTTTCTGCGTTTGCAACCATGAACATATCTCTAAAAAAAGATACAAGCGGTGCTTCCTGTTCAATGCTTTTGAGTTTATAGACCCAGCCCATCAGATTACCGTCAGCAACCTTGTTGCCATTAGGCAGAGTCTTTGTTCCATACATAAGATTGTTAAATCTTGGAGGAAGGCTGTTGAGAAAATGTCCAAGTCCTTTACTTCTGGTTCCATCCATTGGAGCAACGCAAGTTATCAGAGCGTCAACTACAGAATCAAGCTCACCAGAAAGAATATTGCACACTGCACTGTATCCGCCTTGACAATATCCGTTTAAAGTTACTTTTCTGCTATGCTTTTCCATGATTTTTTCGCAGAACAAGCGGGTGTCAACAGCATCTTCTTCCATTGTCATTACTTGAAATGCTGGTGTTGTTTTAATATCTTTTATTATACGGATATATGTTGGAATACCCTGATTGGCAAAGCAGTGGGCGTAACTTCTTTTTTCTCCTGGCAGAAAACCAAGAATATTACTGCCAAGAACAAAAGGTGGTATTATCAGAACAGGTTTTGCTGTTTGGTTGATAATAACGCTCTTATCAGTTGGCAGAACAGCATAGAGAAAAAATCGTTCTGTTTCAGCAAAAGGTTTTTGTCCGTTTTTTTCAAAATGGAATCCATACTCAGGCTCAATCTCTTTTACAGCTTTGGGAAATGTCCTTGTAACGCCTTCGATCAAGTCAAACTGTCTGTTGAGAAAATCATTGAGCTTTGTGCCATCACGGTGAAAAACAGTATTATAGACAGCCTCAGACAGAGCTTTTGACTCTTTTTTAGTAAACTCATCTAACGCTTTCATGCTGCCTGCGTGATATCTGTAAAAAAGCTCCATATTAAATTCAAACAGCTTCATATATGCAGTCCACTGATCTATTTGAGAATCTTTGTGGATTCCTGAAAACTCAGCATTGTTGAAATAAAGGTTTGCTGTCATCAATGGAATGAAAAAATCATTATTATATCTGGTGACTCCTGAAATCAGATTGTTAGCAGCATTAATACTTTTAAGAACAATATCGTAACATGGAAATATATCAGAGCCAGCAAGACTATTAGACATATCGTAACTTGATAGAAAATTAGTTATATCAGAACCTGAAAGTAGTTTACTGCAGATGTTTTCTATAGGATTATTAACGTTAGTGACGGTATTCATGGAAGAGTCTCCGAGGTATGTTTTAGTCTGTGCCCCCATGGGAAGGGGGCGAACAGTTTTTGAATCTGTAATATACAGCCTTTACGATGCTGTGCAGTCTTGTACAGTTATTTTATGGAATTGTTATTTATTAATGTTACCCATATCAACAGGTTCATTAATTTTAAGCATATCCTTAACTTTTACGAAATTTGTATCAACGTATGATTTATAATTTTTTCTGTTTTTCTTAATAATATCCATCCAGTATGTACATACCTTAAGAGTATCATTTGGTACAAGAGGATTTTTTTCAATCGCTTTGCTGATGAGCTGTTCACTCTGATCCTGGATATTGCTTATCATTGCATAAGAGTTATCAAATATGTTTTTCTGAAAATCCATAACCTGAGTAAATATTGTTTTGTTATCCATTTTTTTTTAACTCCTGTATTATTTTTGTTCAAACATCTGTTCAAATTTGGCATAACCATCATCAACAGCTTTTTTAAAGTCATCTCTGGCTTTTTTTGTGAAATCCATGGTTTCTTTCATCTGTTTTTTTGCATCTTCAGTTATCCATGGGAACTGTCCAAGGAAACCGTTAAGCATATTTTCGGTTTGATCCTGCACAATCGCCATTGCGTTAAATGAGTTGTTGAATACAGTTTTCTGAAAACCTATCATCTGTTTTGCAATTTTCGCTGTTTCCATTTTTTTGACTCCTATTTAAGTATTTAAAATATATTGCAAGCATTCTGTGCCCGCCCACTTTTTTTAATAATGCTGAGAGTAATATATAAATTTTTCTATGTTTGTCAATTAAAATATTGTGCAGTGCACAAAAATATTAAAGCTGGAAAAATCTATGATTTGTTTTTTTAATAAGTTATTAAATCAAGATATTACTTTATAACTATAGCTTGTTTAAATGGTATTGACAAAAAAAATGGTGCAATGTAGCATGTCTTAAAATTATAAAAAACAGGGAGTTCTAAAAACCATTGGCAAATAAGATTGTAATAAAAAAATACCCAAACAGAAGATTATACAACACGGATCAGAGTACATATATTACCTTAGAAGATGTTGGAGCACTTATTAAAAAAGGATTTCGTGTTGAAGTGACTGATGTTAATACAGGAGACGATGTAACATCAGTAGTATTGACACAGATCATTATGAATAAGGCTAAAGATGCTAATGGTCTTCTGCCTGTCTCTCTTTTACATCTGATCATTCAGTTTGGTGAAAATCTGCTGCATGAATTTTTTGAAAAATATTTAGAAAGAACAATTGAAAACTATTTAGATTACCGAAAACGAATGGATGATCAGATCAGTGCATACAATGCTTACCTTGAGATGGGGATGGATTTTTCAAGATTAGATTTTTCAGGTTTTGCAGGAAAGGCATTTAAAGATATTGAGCCAATGAAGTTTTTTGCGGGTGTAAAAGAGAACAGCAACGATAAAAAAGAGAGTGCTGACGATAAAGATGAATAAAATGTTTAAATTAAAAGGAGGCAATAGATTATGGGCAGAACAATAGAAGAGCTTAAAATTGGAGATTTTGAAGAGTTTTCAAAAACAATTTCAGAGTCAGATATTTATCTGTTTGCTGGTGTCAGTGGAGACATGAACCCAGCACATATTGATGAACAGTATGCAGCAAATACCTTTTTTAAGGGTAGAATTGCTCACGGTATTTTAGTGGGAAGTTTTATCTCAACGGTTATTGGAATGAAAATACCGGGACCCGGCACCATATATCTTGAACAGCAGTATAAATTTTTGGCACCTGTCCGTATTGGTGATACAATAACTGCTAAAGTTGAAGTGATTGATATAAAAAGTGAAAAAAACAAGATAACTCTCCAGACAAGATGTTTTAACCAAAACGGGGTTATGGTAATTGACGGCACTGCTGTCGTAAGCCCGCCAAAAGCTAAAAAAAAATAATCTGTAGCTCTGCTTTTGCCGTTTAGAATATGCAAGATTGCAGCGAACATAAGCATGTTCGCTGCAATTATTTTTTAGATTGAAATTCCTAAGCAAATGAACGAAAAATAAGTAATTCAAGGATATTATTATGAACCAATTTATGATGCCTGAGTCAATATTTGCCATACCAGACTCAATAGTCAAAATGCAAAAATCAATATTTAACATACCTGAACCATTACAAAAAGCTATGGATACATTTGAGGATGGATATGACTATCTGGTTGACAGTGCCCAGAGATCAGTTCTGTTCTGGGATGTCATTCGCAAGAGGGGAAACGGCTATTTTGAACATTTGTATCAGGGACAACCACCTGTTCTTGTATTTGATTATGAAGTTATAAGCGATGGAAGAACAAGAGAAAACCCTGTAAATTATCAATTAGTAAGAATTCGCGGTGTAAAATCGAAAGCAGGAGCAGATAAGCCAGATATAGAAGAACAAAGCGGTGTAGCAGCCTCACGAACAGATATTAAAATAGCAGATATCAAAGCTGATGATCCACATAAGCGTCCAATTGTGGTGATTGACCCAAGAGCTGGTCATGGTCCAGGAATCGGGGGATCGAAGATGGATTCCCAGATAGGGGTCGCAATGAAGGCGGGTTATCCCGTCTATTTTATGATGTTTTTTACAGAACCAATAGAAGGTCAAACTATTGCCGATGTCCAGCGTTGTCAGATAAACTTTCTTGAAGAAGTTATGCTGCGTCATCCAGAAGCACCCAAACCCGCAGTTATCGGTAACTGTCAGGCAGGGTGGGCAGCATCTCTTATTGCTGCTGACAGACCTGATGTTACAGGTCCTCTTGTGTTGAACGGTTCGCCTCTATCATATTGGGGAGGCGTAAAAGGCGGGCATCCTATGCGTTATCGCGGAGGACTCTTTGGCGGAAGCTGGCTGGCATCACTATCAAGCGATCTTGGAAACGGTAAATTTGACGGTGCCCAACTTGTCGAGGGTTTTGAGAGGCTTAATCCTGCAAATACTTTGTGGAGCAAGCTCTATAATGTCTATTCTAAGGTTGATACTGAGGAACAGAGGTTTCTTGATTTTGAAAAGTGGTGGGGCGGCTTTTTTCTGATGAGTCGTGAAGAGATAAGGTTTATTGTGAATAATCTTTTTATAAGCGATGAACTTCAGCAGGGCTTTCTCAAACTTCATGAGGGCAGGTATATAAATCTTAAAAATTTTAAAAGTCCGATTCTTGTATTTGCATCAAAAGGGGACAATATAACTCCTCCGCAGCAGGCTTTGAACTGGATATCAACAGTCTATAAAACCACTGATGAGATAAAAAAATTTGGACAGGTTATTATCTATATGCTCCATGACGATATTGGTCATCTTGGCATATTTGTCTCAAGTAAAGTAAACCGTAAAGAGCATAAGGAGATAATAGGTTGTGTTGAGGCAATTGAGTATCTTTCACCCGGTCTGTATGAGATGGTAATTCAAGACGATCCAAGCCAGCCTTGGCTTAATGACCACGGTGTAAAGTTTGTTGAGCGGGATATCAAGGATATTCTTGCTTTAGATGATGGTTTAGAAGACGAAGAGGCTTTTCATTCAGTATCTGCAATTTCGAGCTTTAATGACAAGTTTTATCAAGATTTTATAAGCCCATGGGTAAAGATATTCTCCTCTGAGCTTTCCGCAGAGTTTATCCGCCAGATTCACCCGCTAAGAGTCGAGAGATATCTTTACTCTGATATGAATCCTATGATGCGTCCAGTGAAGAGTGTGGCACAGATAGTAAAAACAAGCAGATTTCAGTCAAAAAAAGATAACATTTTTATAGAGATGGAAAGGCATTTTTCGGATATAGTTGTCAACTCACTTGAGCTGTACCGTAAAACCCGTGACGATCTCTATGAGACAATGTTCTACAGCATGTATGGCAATGACTGGTCAAGAACTCTCTTTTTTAATTCTGAAAGCCGGTCTTTAGAAAGTGCTCTTGGTGTTAAAAAGAAGACAACAGAGCTGTTTGAAGAGATTCAGAATCAGTTTTGGCATGCTGCAATGAAACAAGGTGGTTTTGAAGAGGCGATTGTTCGTATTATTGTTGCTGTTACAAAGGCAGACAGTGTAATGGCTATGAGTGAATATGGAGCAGCAGATGATTATATCAAAAAAGATGAGAAGCTTAATAAAATTAAGCCAGAAAGACTTAAAAATATGATACGTGAGCAGTCTGCAATTCTCGAAAAAGACAAAGAGCTTGCCCTTGCAACACTTGCAGACCTGCTGCCTGACAGAGAAGATCGAATTACAGCAGTTGAGTTTGCAAATACCATTGCCAATGCTGACGATGTCTTGAGTGCAGAAGAGATATCTGTTCTTAAAACCATAGAGACAGTTCTGCTTAAAGATGTGTTTGATTTCCCGTCTCTTAATAAAGATGAACAGCCGACTGTTATCAAGAAGGAAGAGGTGTCTGTGGCTGAGAAGAAAGACGAGAAATCTGTAAGCGTTAGGAAAGATGATAAACCTATGGATGTGAAGTTAGATGTTAAGAAGGAGCAACAGCCTGTTGTGGATGTTAAAAAAGATGTACAACCTGTGGCTGTTAAGAAAAATGAGCAATCTGTAGGTGTTAAAAAAGATGTGCAACCTTTGAAATAACTACAAACGATAAAAATCCGGCGGGTGGCTGACCTTTCCGCCGGATATCCCTGCATCAGGGTTTATGAGGAGCAGTGTTGATATGAAAAATCTATCTCTTTCTAATGCAGTTGTTTTTATAATCTCCATTTTAACCATTACAATTACGATATTAACTCCGCTATCCTTTTTTATCTCACCTTTTTCCACGTTTTTATCTCTCAAAACTGCTCATGCAGAAAACATCCCCCTTACAATCACACGCATAACCCCCGCAGGTGATGGTGTTGATAACGAACGGCAGATTGTGATTCAATTCAGTCGTCAAGTAGTTCCTCTCGGGCGAATGGATAGAGATGCAGACGAAATTCCAATCACGATAAATCCTAAGCTTAAAGGGCAATGGCGATGGCTCAATCCGACCGATCTTGCCTTTCATGTTGATGCTGCCTTTAAAATGAAGCTCGCAACAACATACACCATTACCGTAAAACCTGGAATTATGACTCAGGACAATATTACCCTTGCAGAGCCTATTGTTCACACCTTTGTTACGCAGAGACCAGCGATATCGTATTATCAGTTTATTACATGGAAATCTCCAGGCGTGCCTGTAATTGCTCTTCATTTTAATCAGCCAGTAACTAAAGATTCGGTTTTGCAGCAGATATTTTTTTCATTAGCCAACTCTTCAGATTCACCTGAGTATAAAAATCCCATTAGAATTGAGAATCCCAAAAACAGAGGGACTATTACAAATAGCAGTCGAACTAACTTGAGCAATGACAAATCTGCATCAGATAATAATTCATCTAATGAAAAAGAGATAAAATCATCAATAACGTGGATGGTTTATCCTGCAAACGAACTTCCTCTTGACAGCACAGTTCGTCTGATTGCAAACTATGGAATTGTATCGGAATTTGGACCTGAGCAGAGCGTTGAGAGAAAGGATATTGTTCAGTTTGATACATTTCCTGAAGTTAAATTTGCAGGTATCAGGTGCTATACCATAAAAGATGAGAATTCAATCACAATATCGCCGGAACAGTCAGAGTCAGGCGATTTACAGCACATTGTTGATCCAAGAGGTTATACAGAACTTCTGTTTACAGTTCCAGTCAGCTTTGAAGAGATTAGAGATAAGGTTGTTTTTACTCCTGATCTTGCTCAAGGTCAGAAAGATTATGACCCTTGGGCAAATGCGTACAGCGGTTCGGGACTCAATTACCCGCACTCAAAGGGCACACTCTATTCAGTTGCATTGCCACAGTATCTTAAAGCGTGGCAAAAATATACGATACTTGAAAAATCAACAAAAGTTAAAGATATGTTTGGAAGACCTCTTGTTACTTCGATTGATTTTACCTTTTCTACAGATCATAGAAGAGCAGAATATCATATTCTACATGAAACTGGAGTTCTTGAAAAAGATATTGACAGCGAAGTTCCTTTGGCTGTAACCAACATCGACGAAATGACGATAAAATACAATGCCCTGACAAACAATAATCAGACGAATCATAATCAAATAGCCCAACGCAACCAGAGTAATCAGAATGAACAGCTTAAGACAAACGCAAATCAGAATAAAACTATCTCGACAAACTCCGATAAAGAAACACCAGATATCAGAAAAACAGTTGTTAAATCAAATTTAAGGGTTCAGGATGTTGCCTATTTCACACCCCTTGGTGTCCGCGAAATGCTCAACGGCAATAGCGGAGCGGTTTATGGGAATATCGTATCAACATCACCTTCGGTTGATAAAAATGAGAGAGAGACCCAGTTTTTTACTGTAGTAACCCCCTGGCAGATTCACGCAAAAGTGGGGCATTTCAACACATCAGTATGGGTGACAAGCCTTGTAACTGGCGAACCTGTATCTGGCGTAATTGTAACTGTTCACCGTGATCTTGTGGAAAATTTGACGCGTAACAGCCCAGCACTTGCCGAAAGCATAACAGACCAAAATGGAATTGCCATGCTGCCCGGAATAGTGGTTCTTGACCCTAAGCGGGAGACCTTTGATAACTCGTGGGAATATAGACGTGAACGCCTTATAATTAAAGCAACAACAAACAATGTGCAGACATACAAAACCAGCAATGTGCCAGCTCAAAATAGTGATAAAGCTATACAAAATAGCGATAAATCATCACAAAGCAGCGACCTTGCACTTTTACCGCTGACTGACAGCCATGATTTCTCTGTACCTCTCTGGCGGATATCAGATGGAGATATCTCGTCTCAGACTGAGCCTAAATATGCTCATATCCACGTATGGGGAACAACTCCGCAGGGCATCTACAAAGCAGGCGATACCATTGATTATAAGATATATGTAAGGGATCAGAACAACAACTCATTTACCACACCACCTCTATCAGGCTATAAATTGACAATAACTGATCCGGCAGGCAAGAATGTGGTTGAGAAAAAGGATGTTACCCTTTCAGAATTTGGTGCATTTGATGGTCAATATACAGTCCCTGAAAATGGAGTAATTGGCTGGTATCAGTTTACCCTGTCAGCCTCCTTTTCTGACAGAGACTGGGAACCTCTCAAGGTTTTAGTGACAGATTTCACCCCATCGCCGTTTAAGGTGTCAACTGAGCTAAACGGCGATTATTTCAAACCCGAAGATACTTTGAATATTGAAACTGCTGCTACTATGCACGCTGGAGGACAATATAGTGATGCTCCTGTCCGTGTAACAGTTCGCCTGAAAGAGGAGCTGTTTCAGCCTGATAATCCTGTAGCAAAGAGTTTTATATTCTATAGAGCTGCTGGCGGAAACGAAAATGATTTCCAAGCACCTGTTAATGAGAATAATCAAACACCTGCTGATGCGAATCAACCGCCTGATAATGGAGAAGAGATTGAAGAGTCTGAATATCCATCAGATGTTCCTGAAACCCTTTTGGAAAAGACAGCATCACTTGACCATCAGGGGATAATCAAAAATAGCATTCAACTCTCAAATTTACCGTCTGATTCCAATCCGTTATCATCCGATTCCAAGCAACTATCATCAGGTTCAGACAAGCCTCTGCCCTTGTCTTCAATTGCTTATGGTAGAATTGAGGTGGAAAGTGCAGTTCAAGATGATCGCGGTAGGTTTGTCACCAATATGAAAACCGCTGCATATCTTGGCAGAAAACTTTTTGTCGGCATCAAAACCACTCAATGGGTCTATGAAGCCGAAAAACCAGCCATGATTAAAGCAATTGTTGTTGATGGAAATGGGAATCCTATTAACGATGTGAAAATCAGGGTTATGATTCAGCACCGTGTTACAAAGGCAGCCCGTATCAAAGGTGCTGGTAATGCCTATCTGACTAAATATATCAATGAGTGGGTAACAACAGAAGAGAAAACTCTTAGATCAACACTTGATCCCCTTGAATTTTATTTTACTCCATCTGCCCCGGGAGACTACAGGATACTTGCCATAATCAACCAGACTTCTTCTCCTCAATCGAATATTGATAAAACTGCCAGTATCATCAACACTGACAGCCACATCTCAAGCATTTCCACATGGGTTACAGGAAAAGGTTATGTTTTGTGGCAGGCTCCTGACGATTTCAGCCTTGCCATTATACCTGAACGCGATACATACAAAGTTGGAGATACTGCAAAATATTTGGTTAAAAATCCCTTTCCCGGTGCTTACGCCCTTATAAGCGTGGAGCGATACGGCATTCTTCGTCAGTGGGTTGAACGTCTGGAAAACGCTACACAGGTTGTTGAGATTCCTGTTCAGTCAAGTGACGTGCCCGGATTTTTTCTCTCTGTGACAGTTATATCTCCAAGAGCAGGGGATAGTTTAAATGAACCGCCTCCGCCAGATGGAGTTGATCTTGGAAAACCGACATTCAGATTGGGTTATGTTAAAACCAAGGTAAAGGAATCAGAACACGATATCAGTATCAAGGTTTTGCCCGAGAAATTGACATATAAACCCGGAGATACAGTAAGGGTAAAGATTAACGCTGAAACAGGGTTAAAAGAAAATCAGACTCAGGATAATACTCAGAATAAAAATAAAGAGCATAAGATTACTCAAGAGATACCAGCCATCAGGAACAAAGAGAAGATTGAACTTGCAGTTGCGGTGCTTGACGAGTCTGTGTTTGATCTGATTATATCAGGTAGGGAACATTTTGATATTTTCAAGGGATTCCACACATTAGACGGACTTGATGTTGAGAACTACAGCCTTCTTACCAATATGATAGGCAGGCGAAAGTTTGAGAAAAAAGGGGCAAAAGTTGGCGGAGATGGCGGTGCTGGCATGAAAATGCGGTCATCTTTTAAATATGTGAGCTATTGGAATCCATCGTTAGTTACTGACGAAAATGGAAACGCTGATATTGAATTTACAGCACCTGATAATCTTACTGGCTGGAAAATCTTTGTGATGGCAGTAACCCCGACCGATAGAATGGGTCTTGGAGAGGGTGGTTTTAAGGTAAATCGTCCAACTGAAATCAGACCTGTCATGCCAAATCAGGTAACAGCAGGAGATTCGTTTGAAGCGGGTTTCAGCGTGATGAACAGAACCGACAAACCAAGAACCCTGCATGTTGCAATCAAAATAGATAGTAGTAATAACGAGATAAAACAGGATATTACCCTTTTACCCTTCAAACGGCAGACAGTTTTTATTCCTGTAAGTTCAGAAGCAACCATCACCACCGCATCATCATCAGGAACCATAACATTCACAGCACAGGCACAGGATGACCTTGACGGTGATGCAGTAATCCATACCCTTCAAGTGAATAAAAAGATATCTTTAATAACAGTGATGAATTACGGCATGATAAGTCAGGAAACCATCCGGAAAAGTATTAATGATAAAAATATTAACGGAAGAAATCAAAGCTCTAATACACAACAGATCATAACAGAAAAACTTCTCTATCCTGAAAATATCCACACTGAGACGGGAGAGACTAAAATCAACTTATATCCTACCGTTCTTGGAAACATGGAGGAAGCATTCAGATACATGTCCCAATACCCTTATGGATGCTGGGAGCAAAAATTGAGCAAAGCTGTAATGGCTTCCCATTTTATGGAGCTCAAAGATTATCTACCTACAAGAAACGGCGAATTTACCGACAATGAAGAATCTGCCGAAAACGCCTCAACCTCTGAAACTGGTTTTTTCTCATGGCAAGAAGCACCAGAACTTCCTGATAAAACCTTGAAACAGGCTGTTCAGTTTCAGGCACCAAACGGCGGAATGGCATATTTCACACCAGATGACAATTATGTCTGTCCATATCTTTCTGCATACACAGCCCTTGCATTTGAATGGTTAAAATCAAGAGGAATTGATGTGCCTCAGGATGTTGAGGATAGGTTGTCAGGTTACCTTGCAACTCTTTTAAGAAAAGATATTTTTCCAAGTTTTGAAAATAGCGGTTTTATAGATACAAGCTACAGTACAGGTATGGCTTCTACAGTTCGAGCAGTTTCACTTGCAGCATTGGCAAGGGGTGGCAAAATCAATCTTTCAGACATCATCCGCTATGAAAATCACGTAAAAGAGATGAGTCTTTTTGGCAAAGCACATTTTCTCATGGCTGCAATGCAGGTAAAGGGTGCTGAACAGATCGTTCAGAAGGTATGGGAGATGATTCTTTCAAGCTGTCATTACAGTGCTGGAAAGGTTGTTTTTAGTGAGACTCTTGACACTGGCTTTTCGCGTATTCTTGAATCCTCAACCAGAACTCAGGGAGCGATTTTATCTGTGATTGTGCAGTATGGACGTATTGCAGCAACAAACGGCAGCCAAAGGGAAAAGGTGAAGAATGCTAATCCAAAAGAGGCAAAGAAAAACAGAGCAGAAGAGGCAAGAGAACTTGCATTCAAATTGGTTCGCACAATTACAGCAAATAGAGGCAGGGATAACTCAGGAGAGAATACGCAGGAAAATATTTTTTGCATGAACGGCCTTGCAGATTACAGTGCTCAATATGAGAGATTTGAGGGCAGGGCAGGGCAGAAATACGATAAGAATGGAAAAGAGATAAAACAAATTGGGGCAGGGGAGCAAGGTAACAATGTCATTAAAGCCAATGTCACTTTGAAGCATGAATCAAGAGGTGTTCAGACTATGGGTACAGCCATTTTTAGAAGCCTTAAAGATGCTCCAGTCAAGTTTGCACGGCAGATTATATCATCTGACCCGGGGAAAAAAGCTGATATAATAATTACAAGGGATTCGTCAGCAGATAACAGCGATACAAATATCGGAAAAGATGCCTCAATATATAGTCAAAATAACGAAAACAGCCAAAATTCCATTAGTAGCGGTAGTCTCTACTATTCTGCTGGGATGAGCTACGCTCCAAAAGATGATTTTATGAAGTCAGTAAATTCAGGCATGGAGATTCGCAGGGAGTACAGTGTTGAGAGAGATGGACGATGGGAGCTTATTTCTGCTGGAAGTGGCGAAGGTTTTGTAAATAAGAGAGAGTCGAGTATTAAGACTGGAGATATCGTTCGTGTAGATATTTTCCTATCACTGCCCACGGCACGAAATTTTCCAGTGGTTAGCGATCCTGTTCCGGGCTGTTTTGAACCTGTAAACAGAGACCTTGCAACTGCATCTGTAATTGATGCGGAAAAGGCAGGTTCAGCACTGCCTGAAGGTTCATGGTGGTTTAAGTTTACAGATTGGTATGAGTTTAACGAATCAAGATGGAGTTTTTACCATCAGGAGCTTGGACATAGTGCAGTCAGATATTACGCTGATTATCTACCTGCTGGAAATTATCACCTCTCATATACAGCACAAGTGATTGCAAAAGGAACATTCACAGCAATGCCAACCCATGTGGAAGAGATGTATAATGCTGATATCTTTGGTAAAGGGACTGCTGACAAGATATCAGTTGCAGAGACTCGGAAGTGAATGCGATGTATTCTTGGATGAGTAGTTAAATTTTAGTTTTTTTGGGGAGAGATTTAGGGATAGATATAATATTTGAGTAAATTAATTGATGGTACCGAAGAGAAGACTTGAACTTCCACACCTTGCGGTACTAGATCCTAAGTCTAGCGTGTCTACCAATTCCACCACTTCGGCATATAATCTACCATCTATGTCATCTAACGTATAAAATACGTTATGTTATCTATCTTAAATCTTAAATAAAGTCAACTGAAAACTGAAAAAATAGGGGACTGTAAATTTTTAAGGGATGAAGTAATTTTCCCTTTTCACAAGATGCTCACAATGCCCTGATTATAGGGATATACAAAATTAATAATCGTCTAAAGTAGCCTTTTTTCTTAAAATCCCTGAAAAATTTACAGTCCCAATTAATTAGTTAAAATTTTTCTGATTTTGATTCCCTGCTGCTTAAGATGTGCTTTTATATCGGCAATAGTATATGTCCCATAGTGGACCATAGAGGCTATCAGGGCAGCATCTGCACAGCCTTTTGTCAGCACATCTGCAAGGTGTTCGGGTTTTCCAGCTCCGCCTGACGCAATAACTGGAATAGAGACATTGTCTGAAATTAGGCGGGTCAGATTCATCTCATAACCATCTTTGGTGCCATCTGCATCAATAGAGTTGAGGCAGATCTCACCTGCACCAAGAGATTGACCTTTTTTTGCCCATTCTAAAGCATCAAGTCCCATGTATGTTCTTCCACCATTGATAACAATCTCATATCCGGAAGGGATCCCTTTTTTCTCTCCAACTTGCTTGACATCCATTCCTAATACAACACATTGATTTCCAAAGGCTTTAGCTCCCTGTGAGATAATTTCAGGATTTTTAACAGCAGCAGAATTAACGCTCACCTTTTCAGCACCTGCTAAAAGAACAGCCCTCATATCCTCAAGGGTTCTTATTCCTCCCCCAACAGAAAATGGGATAAAAATGGTTTCAGCCACCCGACGCACTACATCAATCATAATATTCCGTTTTTCATGGGATGCTGTTATATCGTAAAATACAAGCTCATCAGCACCAGCCTCATAGTAGAAGCGTGCCATCTCTACTGGGTCGCCAATATCCACGTTGTTCTCAAACTTGATACCTTTTGTTGTTTTTCCTTCACGGACATCAAGGCATGGAATGACTCTTTTACTTAGCATTTACGGATATCCCCCTTAAAAAGTTTCTCTTCTATTTGCATAAATTATAAGTTGTTATATCATCATGGTTTCCAGAGACAGAAATTTTTTAATATTAACAAGCCTGGCTCCCCGCTCTTTTCAAGGTGAAACTGGGTTGCAAAAAGGTTATCTTTTCCAATTGCAGAGGCAAATTGAATTCCATACTCTGTTTTACCATATATACTGCTCTCATCAACTGGCATTGGAAAATAGCTGTGAACAAAATAAAATTCATCTTCTGGTTTTATGCCATTAAAAAGCAGGTGAGGCTGTACTACATCAAGCCCGTTCCAGCCCATGTGGGGAACTTTAAGATATCTCTGAACATTTTTTTCACTGTTAATGCTTCTATAAGTCTCATCAACCGCTTTATCTAACAAAGAAATTTCAGCCATATTATTAAGAAATGCTTTGGCTTCTCCTTTAATAAGCCCAAGGCAGGCTGCATCATTCTCTTCACTTCTATCCATAATAATCTGGCATCCCACACATATTCCAAGCATGGGAATTTTTGATGCAAAAGCCTGTTTTAAAGCTCTGTCAATGCCCCTTTGCTGCATAACTTCCATTGCAGCACCAGCAGCCCCTACACCCGGAAAAATAATCCTCTCGGCAGTAGCAATTTTTTTAGAGTCACCAGTAATCACAGAATCATAACCAAGATATGAAACTGCCCGTTTAACACTTGTAAGATTGCCTGCTCCGTAGTCAACAATAACTATCATAACTCTATTCCATATATTAACATTATATTTTAGTCGATCTTAAATTGACTTTTTCTTAATAGTATAAAATACAACCACTTAAAATTTAAACATCTTTAGGATAGTAAGGGAGTTTGTTTGTCCTGCATCTATTTTTTCTTTTCAACAAAGGTAAATTTACTCAAATAACTTTTAATGTCTATTGTTTTCAATCTCCTTTGCCTTATCCCATAATGATTCAAGCTCTTGACGAGGTACATCTTTAAGAGAATATCCTCTTTCAGCAAGCATCTTTTCCATATATCTGAATCTTTTTTCAAATTTACCTGTGGAACTGTTCAGGGCAAGCTCTGGGTGAACTCCTGTCAAACGAGCAACATTAGCAAGGGTAAAGAGAACATCTCCAAATTCCATTGCAATATCATCTTTATCTCCTTTATTTAGTGCTGATTTAAACTCTTCCCACTCTTCTGATGTCTTTGCAATTACCTCATCAATATCTTTCCAATCAAAACCAGCTCTTACTGCACGCTCTGAAATTTTATATGATCTCATTAACGCAGGCATTCCAACAGGAACAGAATCAAGAATTGAACCTCTTTGTTCTTTCTCATTATTAGAATAAGATTCTGCAGTATTAGTGGAGTCTGTAGAGTTTTTTATATTCTGTTTTTTCTCTTTTTCCTCTCGTTTAATACGCTCCCAATTTGCCCATAACTCCTCTTCATTTTTAACAGCAGAGTCTCCATAAATGTGCGGATGTCTTCTGATCATCTTTTCAGCACTCATAGCAATACTTTTTTCAATATCAAACGCCTTTTTTTCTCTGTAAATTTCAGCAATAAAGACAATTTGAAAAAGAACATCTCCTAACTCTTCGCATATCTCATCATGATCATCATCTTTAATAGCAGCTAAAAGCTCATACATCTCTTCAGCTAAACACTTCCATATTGTTTCAGGAGTCTGTTTTCTATCCCATGGGCAGCCATTTTCTGAACGCAGAGTCTGAATAATTTTTATGATTACTGACAGGTTTCCCTTTTTTGATAAACCTTCTATATCTAACAACTTTTGTGCTTCTGACAGGTTTTCTATTGTTTCGGCTGATCTGGTATCACAGTTTTTTCCAGAATCTTTTCCTTTCCCGTCTCGTTTATCTTCTGTTCCAACGGATCTGTCATATTTTTCTTCACCCTCTCTGTCATCTTTTCTTGTACTGATAGTTTCTGCTGTTCCCAAATTTCTTTTATCCTCTCTATATTTGTTTTTAGATTACCTTTTAAATCTTTAGGTATAAAAATGGCTGACATCTCTGTAATATTAATAACATAAGGGGCAAGAATTGATTTTGTTATAAACTCTGGTTGATTAGGCAGAAAAGCGGTCAACACTGTAAGTACAACTGCTGATAGAAGAATACCTTTTATTGCACCAAAAATCATTCCAAACAATTTATCAATCCATGCAAGAAACACAAGTTTTAATAAATATTTGATAATATTAGCTATTAAAGACGTTAGTGCAAGAATTCCAAAGAAAAGTATGAAAAAAGAGGCTATATTTCCATAGGTTTCCCAGTTATTAAAACCCCAATCGTTTACTAATGGATTCAAATAAACAGAGAGCAGTTTATAATATGTGTATGCCCCATAAAAGCCTGCAACGACCCCGATAATTGATGCGATCTCTCTTATAAATCCCCTAAAAAAGCCGCGTAAAAGACCAAAAGATACAACAATCACAATAAAAATATCAAAACCATTCATTAGATTCACCATATATATAAAACCATTCATAGATTAAAATGCAGTGCATCATTATCAGTTGCCCCTCTTTTGAGTCAAGTTTTTATTGACCTTTTATTGAATAGTGTGCAATCTATGCTCCCATGAAAGAGATCACATTTGAGAACATAACTATGGCAAGGGAGCTTTTTGGTCAACATAATTACAACCTTGCAAGAATTTCAGAAGCTACTGGTGTTAAAATCGACAACAGGGGCAATACTCTTGTCATAAACGGTGATACTGAAAATGTTTTGCTGACCGAAAAAATGCTCAATCAGTTGTATGGATTGGTTAAGGAAAAATTTTCTATCCATCCATCAGATATTGAAATCGCAGCATCAGCTCTTCGTAACGACAGTTCATGCAGACTTAAGAGTATATTTCTTGATACTATCCTAACTACCTCCAGAAAAAAAAATATAGCTCCTAAAAGCCCAAATCAAAAATTATATGTTGATGCTGCCAGAAACAATGACATTGTTTTTGGAATTGGACCTGCTGGTACAGGCAAAACCTATTTAGCAATGGCAATGGCTATAGCAGCACTTACCAAAGGAGAAATCAACAGGATAATTTTGACAAGACCGGCTGTTGAAGCTGGAGAGGCACTGGGCTTTCTGCCAGGTGATCTCTCTGATAAAATCAATCCATATCTAAGACCACTCTATGATGCTCTACATGACATGCTCTCAGTTGACAGGTCAAGAGAGATGATAGAACAGGGTATCATTGAGATAGCCCCTTTAGCATTCATGCGGGGAAGAACTTTAAACAACTCGTTCATTATACTTGATGAAGCTCAGAATACAACCTCGGAACAGATGAAGATGCTTTTAACACGTATCGGATATAACTCCAGAGCAGTTATTACAGGCGATATTACCCAAATTGATCTGCCGACAGGAAAAAAATCAGGTCTTATTGAGGCAAAAAATATTTTACAGAGTATTGAGGGGTTGAAATTTGTCTTTTTTGACAACAACGATGTGGTCAGACATAAACTTGTATCAAGAATTATTGAGGCTTATGACAAAGATATGCGTCATAAAAATATGGATAAAAAATCAAAACAATGAATAAAAAATGAAAACAGATAAAAATACTCCTGTCATAAAAGAATTAATTACGGCTCAACCCTTTGTTTTATGGGGAATTTTGGTCTCAATCACACTCTTTTCAACGCTTGTGCTCTATCCTGACAGGCGAGTTACATATAGCTACAAAGTGGGAGATGTTGCTGCAGCGGACATAAAAGCCCCTCGGGATTTTTTCATTGAAGATGCGGCTGCAACTCTTTTGAACAGACAGCAGTTAGGCGACTCTTTTCAAAGTATTTATGATTATGATCCAAATATGTCATCTCAATTGTCAGAGAAGATTGATCACGCATTTGCTATTCCAAGGAGACTTTTTGCAGCAGATAGATATACTCCAGATAACTCAAATATAGATAAAAATAGTTCAGAGAATAAAACGCAAACATCAGAGATACCAATATCAGATAAACATACAACAGACAAACAAACTACCCAAAACTCTACTCCTGACCCCTCTATCGCAATTGTAATGGAGACTCTTGAAGAATTTGAGAATACACTTGGTATCTCTGTTGGCGAAAAAGGATACGCAACACTTTATAAATATAGATTTGCCAATAAAATAACAGATACTATAAAAACAATCATCACCGATATTCTGAAAAATGGCGTTGTTTCAAATAGTGAACTTATACTGAAAAAAGAGAAAAAGGGGATAATTTTACGCACAATCGGAACATCTGAAGAGAAGTTGGTTGAAAATATTAAAGATTTTTATGGTACAGAAGACTCTGAATATATAGTTAAAAAAGTTGGCGAGCCTCTATTAAAAGGGTTTCATCGTAATTTGAACCTGCTGATTGTCGAGATATGTCAGCAGCTTATTCTGCCTAACATTACCATGAACCGCAGCGAAACAGAAAAGCGTATTGCAGATGCTCAGTCAGAACTTAAACCTGTACTATACCAGATCAAACAAGGCGAGATGATTCTTCGAGAGGGTGAGCGGGTTGATGAGACAAAAATTTTAAAGTTAAAGGCATTGAGCAGTCAACTTGAAGAGAAAAATATTGTTATGACCCGTCTTGGTATCGCTCTTATGATTCTATTTTCGATTCTTGTTATCTATATTGTATTACTCAGGAATCACAAAAAAATTAATAAGGATCATAATAAAAACATTCTATTTTTAGCCTTGATGCTGATTATTTTCCTTTCCGTTACAAAAATATCAGTGCCTGCTGCATATACAAACAGCATAAACCTGCCGCTTGATATAACCTCTGAATCAATATTTATGCTTCTTCCCCTTGCAGCAGGTGCCATGACCATATCTCTTTTTCTTGGCTTTGAAATTTCTCTCTATTTTACTCTGATTCTTTCAATCCTTAGTGCTACAATTTTTTCAAGCAGAATTGAGGTTTTTATATTTTTTTTCCTAAGCAGTATCACAGGAGCATTCTGGATGAAAGAGTGTCGGGAGAGAAAAATCTTTATTACTGCGGGTTTTAAACTTGCTCTTTTCAATGCAGGAGTTGCTACAGCTTTGAGTATCTACTCGTCAGATATAAAAATAGCTGTTATTGCTAAAAATATACTTCTTGCAGCTTCAGGAGGTCTTACATCAGGTATTATAACTGCTGGATTAACTCCTGTTGTTGAGCTTCTCTTCTCATATACAACAGAGATCAAGTTTCTTGAACTGTCTAATATCGATCAACCAATGATGAAACGTTTGATGATTGAAGCACCAGGCACATATAACCACAGCGTTATTGTTGCAAATCTTGCAGAAGCAGCAGCATCTGCCATTGGAGTGAGTGCTTTAAGAACTCGAGTCGGAGCATTTTACCACGATATCGGTAAATTAGATAAGCCTCTCTATTTTATTGAAAATCAGACAGATGGTAAAAATAGGCATGACAAGATATCTCCATCCATGTCAGCGTTGGTATTAATTCAACACACCAAAAAGGGCGTTGAATTTGCAAAAGAGTATAAACTTGGTCAGGAGATTATGGATACCATTCAGCAGCACCACGGCACCAGTCTTATCAAATATTTTTATAATAAAAGCGTTAAAATTCATGGGGTTGATGCTGTTAAGGAGAGTGATTTTCGTTATCCAGGTCCTAAACCTCAGACACAAGAAGCAGCGATTGTAATGCTTGCCGATGTTGTTGAAGCTGCATTAAGAACACTGGAACGACCGACATCTGCAAGAATACAGGGAAGGGTTCAAGAACTTATCAATGCAATTTTTCTTGATGGACAGCTTGAGGAGTGTGAACTGACTTTAAAAGACCTGCATCAGATATCAAATAGTTTTAATAAAATTTTGACAGGATTGTACCACCACAGAATTGAATACTCTGATAAGCCTCTTGAGCAGAAGAGAGAGATTGAACCGAGAAAAGAGCTTGAACCCAAACGAGAGATTAAATCACAGGAACCCCCTAAAAATAATAAACAGCAAGAAACAGTAAAAGAGAGCAATGGCAAATCAGAATATACTTATACAGATTCAACAGAAGAAGGTCAAAATATCAAAGGAGCAGATAATCCAGCGAATCCATCAGGTTTTAAAAGCTCTGGAGTATGAAAACCATGAAATTTCAGTGGTTATAACAGATAATGCACATATAAGGGAGCTGAACTACCTCTACAGAGGCATTGATGCACCTACAAATGTACTATCTTTTTCCATGCTTGAGGGGGAGTTTGGTTCAGTAGGCACTCTTCTTGGAGATTTGGTTATATCGGCAGAACGGGCAGATGAGGAGGCACGAGAATCTGGTATTACAACTGATGAAAGGATGTCTCAACTTCTTGTTCATGGTATTTTACATCTTGTAGGATATGATCATGATGATGACAGTGAAGATGATGAATTTGTTAGTGAAAATTTTAGAGAGATGGAGAGAAAAAGTTTAGAAATCCTTAGTTTAATCGAACCCAACAAAAATCTCGATTTTTTTTAACATAATTTAACATAAAATTACTTTTAAAACGCTAAGGCAGGAGAAAAATAATGGCAAAACTTGCTGTGAATGTTGATCATATTGCAACCTTGCGTGAGGCAAGAAAGATAAATTATCCTGATCCTGTAACTGCTGCAATGGCAGCTGAAACAGCAGGAGCAGATGGAATAGTTGTCCATCTTAGAGAGGATAGACGCCATATACAGGAGAGAGATGTCAGGATATTAAGACAGATGGTTCAAACTAAACTGATTCTTGAGATGGCATCTACTCCTGAGATGCTTGGTATTGCCCTTAATATCAAACCCAATATAATAACTTTAGTTCCTGAGAAGCGTTCAGAGCTGACCACTGAGGGGGGGCTTGATATTATTACGCACTTCAATAATATCAAGGAGAGTGTAAAGCATATTCAGAATGGCGGGATAAAAGTTAGTATCTTTATTGATCCTAATCTTGACCAGATTAAACATGCCCATAAAATGGGTGCAGATATGATAGAGATTCATACAGGTGCCTTTTGTGATGCACTGACAGAAGAGATGCAGGAAAAAGAGTTTGCAAGAATTGTAGATGCTGTCAAAATAGCATCAAAACTTAAACTTGGTGTTAATGCGGGTCATGGTTTGGGATATCACTCCATTAAAAGATTTAAGGGGCTAAGTGAAATTGACGAGTTCAGTATTGGACACAGCATTGTGGCAAGGGCTACAATTTCAGGAATGGAGCAGGCTGTAAGAGATATGGCTGCATTGATTAAAGCTCTTTAAATTTTATATAAAAAGTATCTTAACTAACTTTTTTGTATAAATCATTGCATGTTTGTTATGTCAAAGTTGATTTTAAAGAGTTAAGAATAATTACCTTAATAATTGAAAATGATTCTTGAGAATATTTTGCTTGAGAATATTGACAATTATCATTATAAGAAAACGTTAATGATTTAAAAAAATAATAGCGATGATCAACGTAAATAAGATCATCAATTTAGTACAACATAACACAAATAATTATTTATTCAGGAGGTTTTATGTCAATTTTAGCATTTGGTCACAAAAATCCGGATACCGACTCTGTCTGTGCAGCAATCGCTCTTGCAGATCTCAAGAAAAAACTTGGTGAAGATATTGCAGCTGCAATGCAGGGAGAACTGACTCCGGAGACCAAATTTGTACTTGGGAAATTTGGTGTTACAGCTCCTCAGGTTGTTAAATCTTATGCAGGTAAAGATGTTTATCTTGTTGATCATTCCGATCTTGCCCAGAGTCCTGAAGACCTTGGAAAAGCCAATATTCTTGGTATTGTTGACCACCATAAACTTGGCGATGTAACAACATCACAGCCATTAGAGTGCTGGATTTGGCCAGTAGGCTGCACCTGCACAGTTATCAAATCTATGTACAATTTCTTTAATGTTGCCATTCCAAAAGATATTGCAGGCATTATGCTTTGTGCAATCTTGAGTGACACTGTAATTTTCAAATCAGCAACATGTACATCAAAAGACAGGGCAGCTTGTGAAGACCTTGCAAAGATTGCTGGCGTTTCTGATATGCAGGCACTTGGTATGGAAATGTTTAAGGTAAAATCAGCAGTTGAAGGCACTCCAATCAGAGAGCTTGTATATCGTGATTACAAAGATTTTAACATGAGCGGTAAAAAAGTTGGAATCGGACAGCTTGAAGTTGTTGATCTCTCAATTCTTGATGGCGTTAAAGCTGCTCTTGCTGCTGATATTGCTGCTCTCAAGAAAGAGGGTGGGCATCACAGTATTTTCCTTCTTCTGACAGACATCATCAAAGAGGGATCAGAAGTTCTTATAGTGTCTGATGATGATTCTGTAATCAATAAAGCATTTGGCGTAACTCCTGCTGCTGGCAAAGCATGGCTACCAGGCGTTATGAGCCGTAAAAAACAGGTTGTTCCAAACCTTGAGAAAGCGTTTGCATAATAACTTGAAAATCTAAGAAAGTTGATAATTTGCTTTAGCAGTTATAGCTGATTTAGCAAATCTATAATTTAAATAAAAAATGGGTAGAACAAATTAAATTTGTTCTACCCATTTTCATTTTATTTGTTTGATCTATTTTTTGATTTGAGCTTTTATTTGCTGTTCAACCATTATGCTCCTGATTATTCTACTCCCGGCAGCAGATACCATCTTCTTCTTGTCTGCTGTGCAACTGGTAGTTCAGCTTCGGATAGAACATTTTTTTGCTGAATTCCTTCCGCCGTTCCCCCTCCAATCGACTTTTCACTATCAGTTGTACTCAAGTCTGCTGGAATAGCTGTTTTTTCATAACAGAGCAGACCACATTTCAGACAGCGTTCAGCCTCATTCTTAGCCATTTCAGCAGTATATCCACTAAAAATCTCTTTACCTCTTCTGGTGAATAGATTTGCGACTTCTGAATTATTGCTATCTGACTCTTCTGATGAGGTTGCAATCTTTATTGAACTATTTTTATCATACAGAGGCAGAATATTTCTTGGCATAATCTGAACGTTCTCAACGCAGGTAACTCCCTGCAATATAGAACGTTTACTAACTGGTTTCTTAACGTCATTTATAGGCAGACCATACATCAGCTTATGGATCGTTGCTGCTGCTCTTCTTCCGCCATTGATTGCCACAACTGCGGCACTATATCCGCTCAACTCATCTTCTGGAGAAATAAATCCAAGCTCATTGTTGTTTGAAGGCACTTTGTAGATTTCAACTCCTTCCCATTTCAGGGAGCTATCTGCTTTTGCAGTTGTAGTCTTTTTTGCCTGTGTATCATCATCTTCTAATTCTGAAGAATCTTGTTGTGATGATAGCGATTTTTTAATAAATACCAGCTCAGGAAATCTTCCTGAAGCCAAGATCACAGTCTGAGCATCAATGGAAGTTTTTTCTCCGGTATCAAGATTTGTATATTCAATCTGAGAAAGCTCATCATCATGTCCTATGAGTTTAGTAACACCAGATTCATAGATGATAGATGCCCCGTTGTTTTTAATGGACTCAAAAGTTTTTTCATCAAATGGTTTAACATCAAGAGCTTTTCTTGAGATAACCGTAACGTTTTCCGCACCAAGTTCACGGCATACCTTTACTGCCGCTGCTGCTAATGAGCCTCCTCCGACAATTACCACATCTTTGCCGCATGGAATTCTTTTGCTTTTTTGAATCTCATTTCTCAAAAGATCAATCATAAGGTAGCAACCAGGAAAGACATTCGCCGTCTGTGAAATTTCGCCTCTTGAAAGCCTGCTATCCCATCCACCTGTTGAGGTAAAAACTGCCTTATAACCTGACTTCAAAAGAGAGGCTATAGTAAAATCTTCTCCTGATTTCATACCAGTCTTGACATTAACACCCATCTCAAGAATACCCTCAATATCCCAATCAAGAACCTCTTGTGATAATCTATCTTCAGAAATGGCTATTCTCAAAAGACCGCCAAGCGAGGAAGTTGCTTCAAATACAGTTGGTTCATGTCCAAGCCGTGCTGTGAAAAATGCAGTTGACAGCCCCTCAACACCGCCGCCAATAACAGCAACTTTTCTGCCAGTTTCAGGAGCTTTATAAGGCAGAACCCTTTGACCAAGTTCCATCTCAATATCGCAGACAAAGCGTTTTAGATTGTTTATACCAACTGCCTCGTCAATCAACTGTCTTCTACATTCGCTCTCACAAGGAGCTGGACAGATTCTTCCAATAACGGTTGGAAACGGATTTCTCTCCTTGATTACCTGCACAGCCCCAGAGTTATCACCTTTTCTGATACGGGCAAGATATTCTCTTATGTCGATACCAGTAGGACATGCTCTCTGACAAGGTGTGATACATTTATCCTCTGTATATTCTTTCATAATTCTCATAGAAACTGACGAAAGACGAATAATGTTTTTAGGACATACTCTCTGGCATGTGCCGCATCCCGTACATTTTTCAGCATCAACAACAGGCAGTCCATATTCTCCCATTTCAAGAGCACCAAACGGACAAGCCTTTACGCAAGTACCCAATCCAAGGCATCCGATATTGCACTCTTTCATTCCGCCAAAGACCATAGAGGCTGCACGGCAGTCATTTATACCATCATACAAATATTTTATATCAGCATCTTTTGTCCCGTAATAGCATCCTGATTTTGCGATTTCAGGCTCTTTTGCCGAAATACTTACCCCCATAATCTGGGCAATTGCAATAGCAACTTCAGGTCCTGCTGCAACACAAGAACTTGGTGAAGATTTACCAGCAGCAATAGCCTCCGCATTTGGACCACAGCCAGGAAATCCGCATCCTCCGCAGTTTGCTCCTGGCAGAACACTTGTTATCGCCTCCACTGTAGGATCAACATAAACATAAAAAATTTTAGATGCAAATGCTAATGCACCACCGATTATCAGACCAAGACCCCCCATTAAAAGTATAGAGTGTAGCATTCTTCCCCCGTATCCCCCGTAATATAATATTTTTTTCAGCATTAAAATAAATTATTTAAGACTGAATCTTAACAAACTTAAGCCTGAATCTTATAAACTTTTGGTAAATAAAAAGTCAAGATATCGTTCAAAATTAGACTTATTAAATAAAGCAGATTGGCAGATTGATTGACATCATGAAATTTATATTGTACTGAATCTACATTTTAGAAAGGAGAATTAAACCTATTAAAAAAGGAGATACTATACATATCATTGCTTGAATTTTTTTTCATTGTTTCAAAAAAAAACTCCAGATGCACAAGCGTTATTTAATAATCTTTTGTCGAGTTAAAAAAAGAGGGAAAATTGCTTAATCTATAATAGTCATATTTTAAAACACTATTATAAATAAGTATAAATTATAACCACTAATACAATAAAGGAAAAAATCATGAAGAGAATTTATGCCGCATCATTGTTCACTATTTGTCTAATTCTGTCCGTAACTGCTATTTTTACCCCTAAACTTCAAGCTGAGGAGATTCAAGCACATGTTTTTAACTTTCAACCTTTTTATGTAGTTGAAGAGGGTAAAGAGCCTTCTGGTATTCTTGTTGATGCTATGAAAGTAATTTTTGAAAAATGTAATATGTCATATACTATAAAAGGCTATCCTGCTAAACGAGCATATATAAACCTTGCAGAAGGCAAATCAAATATTTTCTTAGGTGTAAAGGGTGTTCCAGAGCTTGAAGGGAATGTGTTGTACGGTAATGAAAAGATTACTAAGATAGATTTGAGAGTTTATACAAGACAGGAAACCCCACTTCTGAAAACAAAAGAGGAGTTAAAAGGCAAAAAAATTCTAACAATAAGGGGTTACAGTTACGGTGGATTCATCAAATATCTTGAAGACCCTGCAAATAATATCGAACTTGATGTAACAGATGGACATGAACTTGCATTTAAGAAACTTCAAGGGAAAAGGGCTGATTATCTTTTAGATTATAGTGCTCCTGCTGAAACAACTTTAAAGTCTGTGATAATACCTGGAATACAGAATCACAGCATATCAGTGCTTGATATTTTTATAATTCTTTCAAAGAAAACTCCTGATGCAGACAATCTCTTAAAGAAACTTGAGCAGGCTTTTATTGATTTAAAAAAAGAGGGGAAATTGTCAAATTTATAAATTTAAAACCATGAATTAAAAGTTATAAGAGGTGTAAAAAAATGGGTAAAGCAAATACCATAACCATTGATAATAAACCGTTTGCCTTTGAGCCAAGTGAGACAATTCTTGAAGTTGCACAACGGAATAATATTTTTATTCCAACATTATGCCATCTTAAAGGAACAACACCTACAGGTGCATGCCGTGTATGTGTTGTAGAGGTAAAAGGTGCAAGAGACCTTGTACCGTCTTGTGCGACTCCTGCAGCTTCAGGAATGATTGTCCGTAGTGAATCTCCTGAAGTTATTAAAGCACGTAGAAATATCATTCAGCTTATGTTGGCTTCAGGTAATCACAACTGTGCTATAAGAAAATTTGAACCAGATGACTGGACTTCATTTCACTTGAACGTCTTAAAAGAGGATAATTACAACGAGCTTTGCCCCGTATGGGGAGATTGC
Organism: Desulfamplus sp.; assembly: GCA_015232555.1. Lineage (GTDB taxonomy): Bacteria > Desulfobacterota > Desulfobacteria > Desulfobacterales > Desulfobacteraceae > Desulfamplus. Next base: position 32,960 of record JADFZJ010000035.1, read on the forward strand.
CGTTTACAGGATTTAGCATACCGTTATCAAGTTACGACAAAATCTCTTCCTGTTTCTTTAGCCAACTATCCTATGGAGAGAGTCAATCCGTTTATCATAAGGGATTTTTCAAGATGTATCCTCTGTGGAAGGTGTGTTCAAGCGTGTCGTGAGATTCAAGTAAATAATGCTATCGATTTTGGTTACAGAGGAGCTAAAGCGAAAATCGTGGCTGGTGCTGATGTTGCACTTAAAGATTCTGACTGTGTATTTTGCGGAGAGTGTGTTCAGGTGTGTCCTGTAGGAGCACTTGTACCAAAAGAGACTTTTAAGCATAAAAAGCGTTTTGAAAAAACAGATAAAGTCAGAACAACCTGTTCTTACTGCGGTGTTGGATGCCAGATGGATTTAATCGTTCAAGATAACAAGATTGTTGAGGTAAAAGGTGCTGAAGATGCTGAACCCAATCATGGAAGCCTCTGTGTAAAAGGCAGATATGGGTATGATTTTGTCTCATCACCTGAGAGACTTACCACACCGCTTATCAGAAAGAATGGAAAGTTAGAAGAGTCATCTTGGGACGAGGCTCTTCAGCTTGTTGCAGAAAGATTTATTGAAATTAAGACAAAATATGGTTCAGACTTAATGGGGGTTCTTACATCGGCAAGAGTAACCAACGAAGAGAACTATATTGCTCAAAAATTTACAAGGGCTGTTTTAAAGACAAACAACATTGATCACTGTGCCCGTCTTTGACACTCTTCCACAGTAGCCGGTCTGGCTGCAGCATTTGGAAGTGGTGCAATGACAAATACTATTGCTGATATTGAGACAGCAGATGTTATTCTTGTAACAGGATCAAACACAACAGAGAATCACCCTGTATTATCAACATTTATTAAACGGGCAGCACTTAAGGGAAAAACTATAATTTTAGTTGACCCAAGAAAAATAAAACTTACAGAACATGCAAAAAAATGGTTAAGACCTAATCCAGGTACAGACATTGCTTGGATTAACGGACTTATGAATGTGATTATTCAAGAGAATCTGCATAACAAAGAGTTCATAAACAATCGAACAGAAGGCTTTGAGCAAATACTTGATACCATTAAAAAATATACTCCTGCTTATGTGGAGGATATTACTGGTATTCCAGCAGATGATATTATTGAGACCGCCCGTCTCTTTGCAAAAGCAGGCACTGCAAGTATCTGTTACTGCATGGGTATCACTCAGCACACCTGCGGTACTGACAATGTAAAATCCCTTGCCAATCTCTCTATGCTTTGCGGGCATCTTGGCAAACCTGGCGGAGGAGTCAATCCTCTCAGAGGTCAGAATAATGTGCAAGGTGCTTGTGACATGGGTGGATTGCCAAATGTATTCACAGCATACCAGAAAGTTGATGACCCTGCTTTTATCAGAAAATATGAGACTGCATGGAATATAAGCGGACTTTCACCTAAACCCGGTCTTGCTGTAACAGAGATGATTCATAAAGCTGAGAAGGGTGATTTTAAATCATTATACATTATTGGAGAGAACCCTTTAATTTCTGATCCTGATCTAAATCACGCTGAAAAAGGGTTTAACAATCTTGAGTTTCTTGTAGTTCAGGATATTTTTCTTACAGAGACAGCCCAGATTGCTGATGTTGTTTTTCCATCATTTTGTTTTGCTGAAAAAGAGGGTACATTTTCCAACACTGAGCGCAGGGTACAGCGTGTCAGAAAAGCTGTTGAAGCTCCTGGATTTGCAAGAGAAGATTGGAAAATAACCTGTGAGATTGCAACCCGTATGGGAATAAAGATGCACTATGATAGTGCAGAAGAGATTTTTGAAGAGATAAGAAAGATAACACCATCTTACGCAGGAATTACTTGGGGGAGGATTGACAAAGGAGGTATTCACTGGCCATGCCCAACCGTTGACCACCCAGGCACGCCAATTTTACATACCACCCAGTTTACAAGAGGCAAAGGGCTATTTCATGTAATTGACCATCAACCACCAGCAGAGGTTACAGATGCTGATTATCCTTATGTGCTTACAACTGGAAGAGTATTATATCATTATCACACTGGCTCAATGACTATGAAATCTGATGGTCTAAATCAAATGTCCCCAGAATGTTTTGTGGAGATTTCACCTAACGATGCGGCAAAACTTGATATTGGGGATGGTGAGATGGTCAATGTTTTTTCAAGAAGGGGGAAAATTAAGGCAAAACTTGCCGTCTCTTCAAAAGCTGTAGATGGCACAATATTTATACCGTTCCATTTTGCAAAAGCAGCAGCAAACAGGTTGACCAATTCAAAGATTGACCCTGTAGCAAAAATCCCTGAATTTAAGGTGTGTGCAATTACTATAAAAAAAGCAGCTTGAGAATATAAAATTAAGTGGAGATCAGCGAATCTCCACTTTTATGAGGTTGAATAACATGCTTGATTTATTTACGTTTTTCAAACGTACCAAGAGAAATGCTGAACGAGTTCCTGTCAAGGTTATTGTTCCAGTTGAGGTTATGTTTAAGTACCATTACGAAAACAGGGACTACATGGGACTTTTAAAGGATATCAGCGTTAATGGATTTGGCTTTTTTGCATCAAATTTTCTTGAGCCAGGAAAAATTATTAACCTTGAAGTTATACTGGAGTGTAAAAATAATGATGACGCTGATTTTAAATGGGTGGCTCTAAAGGAATATGCCATAATAAAATGGGTGACAATTAACAAGTCGTCAAAACCTGTAGATTATGATGTAGGATGCGAGTTTACTGAGCCAGTTGATGAGAACCGTGAAAAACTTGCCAAATTATTGAACTATATATTAGAAAAATCGAGCAAATAATATTTTTTACCTCCGTAGCCTGCCTATACCCTCAATATCGATTTAGAATGGCAAAGCCTATGATGCTCTGTTATGGGGTAGAGAGCATGGAAGTTCCATTCTAACTGTAGAACCGCAGCCTCTCCCTTTGCTCTCAAGTATTAAACTCCCCTTATTTGCCTCAACAAAGCTCTTGCAATAGTAGAGACCAAATCCTGACGACCCTTTGCTTGATGTTCCAAAATCAAAAATCTCTCTCTGCCTCTCCCGCTCAACACCAATGCCGGTATCTTTTATTTTAAGACCAATAAATTTTTTATTGCAGTGGGTTGATATCTCAATTCTGTTTTCTGTTTTTTCACGAGACCTGACAACCATAGGTCTCTGTGTCTCATAGGTTGTTATCTCAATCTTGTGGTCATCTTTTTCTCTATTTTCGTCAATTGCATCGCAACTGTTTTTGATTAGATTGACAATAACCTGCATCAGCTTGTTTTTTTCCATTAAAACATGGTCAATTGTAGGGAGCAGCTCTATTTTAAGAGTTATTTTACGTTTTGATATCGAAACCTCCTGCATTTTAAGTGCATCTTGAATAAGAAGGTTGATATTTATCTTTTCCCGTATTTCTGTTGTTCTGGGGGCGTAAGTTCTTTGAAGGCTTAGAATCTGTGCAACATAGTCAATACCTGTGGCTATTTTGTCTATTACATCTGCTGTTTTGCTGTTCTCCTCTTTAAGATTCTCAATCAATGTTCCCATATATTTTATAACTTCAACACCTCTTGGATCTTGCGAGATATACTCTGTCAGATTATCCTTATGCTCCATAAGGTCGTTGTAGCATTTTGCAAGATAGATGTGTGTAAGCTCAGGATTTCTTATTTTCAGCTTTTCTGTATATACAGCAACAGGCGTAATTGCATTGCCGATATTATGCAAAATCATGGCAGATAGCTGTGCCCGTCCTGCATCTACAGCCTTGTTGAGCAGCTCGTTTTTTATATAGTCGTTCTCTCTTTTTCTATCTTTTACCAACTGTTCAAGCTGGCTGAGTAATTGTTCAAGCTCTATTGAGTTAGACGCTGATCTTGCCCTTCTTGTTATATGAATATTTGCCCTTGACCTGTTTATCTTATTTGATATTTTTCTTAATCTTTTTTCCCTAAGATTGACAAGCCTACTTGCTCTTAAATTTATCAATTTATCGTTTGAGGCTCTTCTCAATTTTATACTCCTGTAGGCAGTATTACGCTGATTTCTGTCCCTTGTCCCACTTCACTTGAAACTTCAATTATTCCTTTATGGGCTTTAATAATCTCATAAGTGATGCTAAGTCCCAATCCTGTTCCAGTTCCAACTGGTTTTGTTGTAAAAAAAGGTTCAAACAGACGGTTAATATTCTCTTTTGGAATTCCGCAGCCTGTATCTTTAATCCGTATCTGAACAAAATCTTCCTGTTTATTATTTTGGCTTATAAGCTGTGTATTTATGGTTATTGTTCCATGTTCTTTTATTGCCTGAACAGCATTAAGCAGAAGATTCATAAATACTTGGCTGATTTTTTGCGGAAAACATCTTACATCTGGAATAGTACCGTAATGTTTTATAATTTCAGCTTTATACTTAATCTCATTCCATAAGATATTTATTGTAGTATCAATTGCCTTATTAATATCTAAATAGGTGTAGTCAGCCTCGTCAATTCTTGAAAAGGTTTTTAGATCATTTACAATGGTCTTAATACGCTCTATCCCGTCAAGTGATTCGTCAGTAAGGTCTTTAATATCTGCCATTATCAGCTCTATTTTATTATCTTTTTTAAACTCTGCAAGCTCCTCTAAAAGAGCAGGTGCATTTTCAAGACCTGAATAACGGAGAAACAGCTCAACATCATTATACTTTTGATGGAGATCGTCAATTTTTGTCATATATCTTTTTAATGCAGAGAGATTTGCATTTATAAATGACAAAGGGTTGTTGATTTCATGTGCAACGCCAGCAGCAAGAAGCCCGACTGACGCCATCTTATCTGTCTGCACAATCATGGCAGCCTGCTTTTCAACCTTCTCTTTAAGATTCTTATTCATACTCTCCAAAGTTCTGTTCATACTTTCAAGAGATCTGTTCATATTTTCCAAAGCCTCGTTAGCCTCTTTAAGTTCAGCTTGGAGAATCTCTTGCTTTTGTTCCAAATTCCACTCATTGGTTAAAGCTCTTGCAAACTGAAGAATCTCTTCATGATTAAAGGGTTTTCGCAGATAAAAAATATCGTCCCTGCCTGTAGTGGCAATAATATCATCAGGTGTATATTCGCTGTAAGCAGTAACAATTACGATTCTTATTTTAGGATCAATATCCCATATCTGCCTTGAAGTTTCTGCTCCGTTCATTCCGGGCATTTTCATGTCAATAAATGCAACTCCAAATGGGCGGTTTTCTAATACAGCATCTTTTACAAGCGTTATGCCCTGCATACCTGTCTCTGCAACAGATAGTTTATAATCAGCCGTTTTCCGTATCTTAGGTTTATTTTTTTTCAGATCAGCACTAAAATCAATATCAAATAGAGCAGAACCTCTACTTAAAATGTCTGATTCAACTTCAGGTGTAAATATAACCTTGTATGTCTCCCGAATGCCCTCATCATCGTCAATTACCAAAACTCTTCTATTTTCTTCCATATATTTATCTCGAAACCAATAATTTTACTTGTTTGAAGATATGACACAATTTTAGACAGTTAAATATTCTAATAACATTGACTTTGCAGACAGACCAATCAAAATGGATACTTGCTGATTTAAAGTAATAATCAGCTATCCATTTGGCGTAAACGCTCTCCTTGATCACTCACAAGTAAACGGTAAAAAATTTCCCGCCTAATGAGCGGTGCAAGAATCGGAATATCTGCCGGTTCATCAAGCAGTTCGATCAAGCGTTTAAATGCGGTCAGCATTGGCAAAGTAATCTCTCCAGTTGCCATTCACGGCTTAATTTTCGCGGACATGGGGAAGGTAAATTGCTGTCCACCATCAGTTGTGATATTTCGCTATGATCAATTTTGAATACAAGCCCAAGATAAGGCTTCTCTATGCTCGCAGTTATAACCTGCACAACTGTGGGTAAATCCACGGACGTGAGCAAAAAATGCTGGGTATCTACACATACGTCTCTTCTCCGAGCATAACCCGTTTTGCACCTTGTGCTATCAAGCAAATTCTTGGTTCATACATGATGCTTTTGGGCTGGCTTGGTTCATTCAGCCTGTGAAGTGACAATCCTTCAATCGCTGTTGCCGATTGATCTTCTTTATTTGTCCATCGGTTTATATTATTTCTTAAAGATTCTATTGTAATGTCTATACTTTTATTATCAAATTCTTTATAGATGTCATTTTTAAACATTTGTATCTCTTGCTTGTCAATTATTACCATTTTTTTATTACCCTTCCCTGTTGACTTAACGAGTGATTTTCCCCAATGCAGAATCCAATTGTGTATATGCCTTTTCAATTGCCTGAGTCAGAGGAGTACCGGCACTTGCCCAAAGATTTTTAATATTTATCACTTTTACTTCTTTTTTGTATTGTAGATTTAAAACAGTTTTGAGACAATAAATGGTACGGCAGTCTCAAGCCTTAAAATTCTTCTGCCAAGATTTACAGTAGAGAAACCTGCCTGTTCAAGAGTTTCAATCTCAATATCAATAAAGCCGCCTTCTGGGCCCATGGCAAGAATAGCACTTTGATTAATATTTTGGGGACATGGAAGAGCTGCTTTTGGGTGGGCTGCCAGTGCAATAGGTTTATTATTTGAAGAGCCTTTTGTAAGGATTGAAAGCTCTTCTGTCACAAATGGTTTAAAAAGACGTTTAAGATGAATTTGGGGTAATATGGTATCTTTTGCCTGTTCAAGACCAAGTATCAGTTCATCTTTGAGCCTCTCAGGTTCAAGCAGAGGAGATGACCAGAATGCTTTTTCAACCCGCCATGAGTTGATAAGGTAAATTTTTTTGATACCAAGAGATGCAACCGATTGAAGAATACGTTTGAGCATCTTTGGTCTTGGGAGTGCAACCACAAGGGTGAGAGGAATAGGTTTTGGAGGGTCATAGTCAAGGGTAACTTCCATCTCAATCTGCTGAATGTCAATTGCCAAAATCTTTCCCGTTCCAATTTTGCTGTTCAGAAGACCAACGGTAAGAATATCCCCGATTTTAGCACGGTGAACTTTAAGAATATGCTCCACTCTTCTACCAGAAATAGATACTTTGTCAGGTGCTGTAAAGTCATCTTCAAATAAGAGTATGAGATTCATAAAGAGAGCTTTGCTTCAATCACCTGTTTAAGAATATTCTGGACAAATGGCTTCATATTTTCAGTCTCATAGTGGCTCAGGTAATACTCTTTTTTATCAGCATATTCCTCATCTTCGAGCAGAGACTCAATACCTTTGGTGATAATATCAGTAAGATAATCTCTATCTGTATTAAATAGATCAAGCACTGCAAGGGTTTTCATGGTGAAATTACCAAACAGAGATGTTGGTCTACAATAAAAAAAGCCTGAGTTTTTAGGTCTTGGATAATCCTTTAATCCAAATACTATTGCAGGTGTTATGGATTTCTCTGCGGTTGGTAGTGAGTCAGGCTCAGTAGATATCCCTTTGCGTAAAGAATCTTTCATAAAATACCTCGTTTTTTTGCATGATATATAATCACAATACTGTAAACTATCTGAAAAATAAGATATGGAATAAAGACTAACAATCTTTCCAATCCCTCTATTTTGATCATCCAGAGAGCACCAAAACCCTGCACTAAAGCAACTGTGTAGTAAAACATGGTAACTTGAAAATGTGTATACCCAAGTCGATTGAAAAGTTGATATAGATGGGTGCGGTGTGCATGAAAAACATTTTCTCCTTTTAGCAACCGTCTCATAAATGTAAAAAAAGTGTCATAAATAAAATGAAAAAAGAGCAGCGGAATAATCAGAAGCGAAGTATGGGCATCATCATAGAGTGATGCAATTATTGAGAGCGTGGCAAACGAAAATCCTAAAAACGTGCTGCCAATATCTCCCATAAACAGCTTTCCCCTTGGAAAATTAAATATAAGAAATCCCAAGGTACCAGATGCAAGTGTATAAGAGACCATATAAGTAAAATTACTTCCCTGATCAAACGAGATTATGCAGAAAAAAATCGAGGCAATAATCGCATTTCCGCCAGCCATGCCATTTAATCCATCCATGAAGTTGTATGCGTTTGTCATTCCAAGTATCCACCCAAATGTTATTACATAGCTTGCAGCACCAAGGGATTTATAATTTAACCATAAGAAATTATAAGGAAAATTAATCTGATGAATGATAATCCCAAACGACATAACAACAAGAACTGCAATAATCTGTGTTGCCAATTTTATGTAAAATGGCTTACACTTAAAATCATCATAAAATGACATTCCAGCGATCAGCAGACTTGAAAATGTGAAACCAATAAAATATTTTTCAGTAATCATGGTTGTGTTGGCAAAAAAGTAGAGAATCGCCATACTCAGAAAAAATGTAAAAACAATTGCAACACCGCCAATGGTCGGAGTCGGTTTTGAGTGAGAAGATCGTCCGTTGGGAATATCAAGAACTTTTGTATTCTTTATTAAAAAGAGGCTTATGGCAGCAGATACAAGAAAAAGAAAAAAAGCGAGTAAAAGATGGTTTTTTAAAGTAAAATTTGGCATTTAAAGTCTTCAGTCAATAAGGGTTAATGTAAAAAATTATAGTCAGTCAAGATAGTTAGCTCTATTATATTAAAGCTGGGCTGTAGTCAAGTTACAGTAAGTGATTATAAAGAATAACAAGTTTGACTGCTATCTGTTATTTGAGTAGGTGTAGACCCCTATAAAATTTAAACCTGAAAAATTTAGGTTCTCCGAGATTTTCCGTGGTTGTTATTTTCAACAAGCTATTTATAATGACTCTCATTTATCCATGAATGAGGAGAGATATGGGATTTGAATTAGATTTAGAAATACCAGGGGTTAAAATATTGA
>JADFZJ010000036.1 GCA_015232555.1 Desulfamplus sp.
TAATTCACACAAAAAAAGAAACTACTTTAAAAGGGGCAAGGGCAAGAGCGGATGCTCTTCGATCAAAACTTGAAGACAGAGGCACTCACTCAGAAATATTTAATTACTGCAAGTCCGAACTTCTTGAGGATAACTATTTTCATGCAGTATTAGAATCAATTAAAGGTATTGCAGATAGGATCAGAAGATTGTCAGGTCTCACAATAGATGGTGCTGATCTTGTCAATAAATCTTTCTCAGTTAAAGCTCCGATTCTCGCTATAAATAATCTGTTAACTGAAACCGAACTGAGCGAGCAAAAAGGATTTAGCAATATTCTTATTGGAATCTTCGGAGCTATAAGAAATCCAACTGCCCATGCTCCAAAAATTTCATGGCATATGACAGAACAAGACGCTCTGGATATATTCGCAATGATTTCTTTTATTCACCGTAAATTGGACAAAACAAAAAAAATCAATGATATTTAAAGGCATAACAAGTCGCTCAAGCCGACCGCCAGAACGTGAGCGGTTCTTTGCTGGCATTTTTCGGCGGCGGCTTAGCTCGTCGTTATGAATAGAATAAAGGAGAATAGACGTGATAAACATGAAAAACAAAAGATTTTCAACGCAGGGAGTTTTTATTAACTTGTTAATTATTTCAGCAGCAATTTGTCTTTTATCTTTGATAGATGATTATGGAGGAGTAACGTATGCAGAAGAAACGGAAGAAAGAGCTTTCATTAATGCCAGCTGTGCAATGGTAAATGAGCAAATAACTATTGATATTCCATGTGCAGAGTTTTCGACCACGCAATTAAGTGTATCACTTGATCTTTACCCTAATCCTGCTGATACAGAAGGACTTTATTTCAGGTTAAGGGATTTACCCCAAATTTCTGAAAATACTTCATCTTGTGCTTTTATTGACACCAATTTAAATATTAATATTAAATGTGCGGCTTTTGATGAGTCTCAATACGCACTGGCTCTTGAGAGGTACACCAATCCTCTTGATAGCGATGGGTTTTACTGGAAAGTTGTTGGGAGTAGTAATATGGAAAATCTTGAAATATTAGATAGTTCAGATGATGCCCTATATCCTGAGAATATAAAAAAACAAAAACAGCAGTTAAGGTTAGCTGCAAATAGTATGGATATAGGTATTAATGCTGAATCTGTTAATTCTTTTCAAGAAAGAGGCACTAAAGCCGATTTACTACCTAATTTGAAGCCATATAAGCGTTCTGGGGTATCAGACAAACTTGTTATCGGCAAAACAGAAAAACCTACGGCTGACAGCACCAATTTAAAAACTACCGACACGCTTTATTTAGGCTGGGCAATTACAAACGATAGTACATCAAAAATATCACAACCGTTCTACATACAAATTTATGTAGATGGAAAACAAACATTATATAGTTATTGGTCTTATGGTCTTGGAAGCGGCAGCTACGCCTATTCTACTTGGGGATGGAATATAGGCAAATTGAGTGCTGGTCAACACACAATTAAAATTAAAGTGGATTCTACCAATGTCATTTCTGAAGGTAATGAGTATGATAATGAATATACGAAAACTATTTATATTACAGGGAGTTCTCAAGATATAACAAAACCCAATTATTCTGACGTAAAGTTAGGAAACAATAACCCTGATACACTATTGAATCTTGAAATAGATAAGGATTCTCAAATCAACTTAAGAGGAACGGTTTCTGATGATGTTGGATTAAAAAAAATAACTATGTTAGTTTTAGGTCCCAAAGGGCAGCAAACAGTATTTTCAAAAGATATTAGTGGAACATCTTTAGATTTGTCTTCATATAGTTTTAGCGTCAATAATTCTACATACTCTAATAAAGCAGGTACTTATTAGAGTTGTTCCTTAATAGATTTTGTAATTATTATTACATGGTAAAGTCCTATTGAAACACTGATCAAACTGGGTAAAACTTATAAAAACACTTTTACTAATACTGATTTTTTATCACCAACTTATGCCTTTTAGACAAGTATAGCAAGGATGTAGCTATTAAGGAACAACTCTAATATATGAAATCAACACTAAATTAGGTTATCCAATTATTGGAATAGGTTCATTGGAATTATTTGGAGGTGCAGAATATGGAAATTTATAAAAATAATTATTCCGAAAATGAAGATAAAATTTTATGGGCATTACATGAAAAACGACATGAACTTCATAAAGAAAGAAAAAATAAAACAATAGAATAGATAAACAGGGAAGCATTGAAAATATATTCCGATTGGCGAAATGAAAGAGCTAATAAAAACACTGCAACATTCAATTCTTAAAAATATCACAGTTAAAAATTGGCATAACCCAGCGTTTAGGGGACAGCCCTACGGCGTGTTGGTTTGTGGCTAATCGGTGTTTTCGGGGTCGCCTTCAGGCTGCCTCTGAATTTGGCGTTAATACAGTTATAAAAATAGAGGAAATGATGAAAAGAATTATCGTATTATGTCTGATTGTGCTGGCAAGTTTTACTGTAACTCCAGCTTTGGCAGAAACAGTTGTCTTAACTGACGCAAACCCTGACTTCACCATTACAACTGGAACTACCGCTACAGTGTATGGCACGTCAGGGGCAAATCACATAACTATTGAAAGCGGTGCAAATGTCAAACTTATTAATTTTCCAGGCAGCAACACAATTACAATCAAGAGTGATTCAAGTAAGTTTACAGTCTCACGTTCTGGTGCAACAGTAACCTTTAAAGGTTCTGACGGAACTGCTATTAAAATGTCCGCAACGGGTTCAGCACAAATGATTGTTTTTAATGATATTGAGTTTAAACTTATTATACGTGATGGTAATGTTTTTTTGGGCAGCGATATTGTGACAAAGGACAATATGCCTATATCATCTAATAATATAAAAAAAACATTATTCATACATTTTTATTTTTTTGAAGATGGTGAAGATTCAGTTCCTTATTCAATTGAAAAAACTAAAACAATGGTTGAACAAGGAGATTATTCTATATTATCAATATTTAGCGAGATTTCTTATGACAAAATACAAATACAACCCACATATATGGGGTTATTTAGCATAAATAAGCCTAAAGTTGATTTTCAAAATGAAGATCCATCAGGAGGAACATTAGTTGAATATGCTTTAGAACTCACCGAAGCTAATTGTCAATTAGAAAAATTTGATATTGTAATAATGATGTTACCGCACCTTGATTATGGATACCCTGGATGCCAAGCCTATCAAGGAGTAGTAACGAAGATAATCAACGGAAAAGAATATAGTGGTCAGTATGCTTGGTTATCTGGAAATGATTATGGTTGCTATAATAAAGCACTAATGTCTCATGAAATGGGACATACATTCGGTATGGGGCATGCTTCTCGAATTATGTGCTCTCTGCTTCATTCTGATTCAGAGATAGTTATTGATAATCTTACATTGATGTCACTTGATTGTGAACCAGATGAAACACCAACCTACTTTGTTACTGGTGACGGCTATGGAATAATGGGAGGATATCGTGGTCACCCCACTGCATACCAGAAAATAGAAGCGGGTTGGATTAAGGATTCCCAAGTTGAAATTATAAATAATACTTCTACAATAGAAATTGATTCTTATGAAGATAAAACGAATGGTATCAAAACAATCCAAATCCCACTAATTGAAAATAATAATGGAGAATATATTAGTTATTGGATTGAATATAGAACAATGCCAATTGTTGATTATGATGATAACGGCAATATTATACGTGAAACAAACCAGATTCAAATCCGGTTAAATATTCCTAAACTTATAGATAATTTTGGGCAAACTCAGGAAAACATCACCTTAAGCTTTGGTGATACTTCGCAATCAAAGATGATTCTTAGAAATATTGGAGATTCATTCAATGATCCATATAAAGGGGTAAAGATTATATGGGAAAAAGTAAATTCATATAATACTCATAAAACAGCAACTATTCATATTGAAGTAAATGAATAAACCTGAATCAGTGGCACACTTTTTGATATATCCTGAAATTATTGGAAAAATCTATTTGTTACTTCACCTGCGAGGTGAAAGCCAAAATCAAATTTTCTGAATAATTTCAATACCCATCAATTTTCGTGCCACTGATTCAGGATAAATTAAAAACTCGATATAGATTCAAATTGCAATACGTTTGTCAATGTCCTCAAAGTATTAACCAAACGTTTTAGGGGACAGCCCTACGGCGTGCTTGTTTTTGGCTAATCGGCGTTTGTGGTCGCCGTAGGTCTGCCGTTGAATTTGGTGTTATATTAAGCCTAACAGCAGGAGCGGAGATTTTTTGCTTAAGTTTGGCAATTTTACAAGATGATTTTGCAAGCTACAAAACATTATATTTTTATCAGTTTACTAACTTTTACAGGATTGTGTGTCCAAATTTCTAAGATTGTGTGTCCCCGTACAAATGCAGATGCAGAAGAAAGCAGGTTAAGCATAGCAGCAATATTCAGGCGGTATTGGTCGGATTACAGGCAGAATAATCAAGTAACCCCGAGTCAATCGAAAGTAGTGTATGACATCCTCAATTGCCGAACAGGCAGCTTTGGATACAGCATAAGTGCTTGTGATAACTGCGGTCATAGAGAGGTGTTTCTCAATTCTTGCCGCAACAGCCATTGTCCATCATGTCAGGGTAATAAGCGTATGGAATGGGTTGAGTCTCAAGATTAAATGACCTGTTATCAGTGCCTTATTATCACGGTGTATTTACCCTTCCCAACAGTATATTTCCATTTTGTCTTTACAATCAAAAAGTAGTTTATGACCTGTTAATGAGTAGTGCCGCAAAAACGCTTGAAGCATTTGGGTATGATTCAAAGTGGTTAGGCGGCAAGACAGGTTTTTTCATGGTTTTGAATACATGGGGTCAACAGCTTGTGGTGCATCCACATGTTCACTGTATAATACCAGCGATATGTTACAATCAAGATAGTTGTGAGTTAGTGCGGTCAAAGTATGAGAAAAATGACTTTTTGCTTCCAGTGCGTGGGTTATCCAAAGTGTTTAGAGGTAAGTTCATCGCTGGTCTTATAACAGATGAAAGAAATTGTTTTCCATGACCGTAGCCGTGTTCTAAATGATAACCTTTTGTTTTAAGAACGTTATTGTTTTCATTTTCTAATTTCCAACGTGCTCTGCCAGCATCTACAATGATAGCAGCATTGGTCAGATCAATCGGAAAATATGTCATAAAAGCATTTTTGTATAGAATTTCTTTATTTCCGGTATGTGTTATAGTTAATTCAACCCAATTAACCATAAGTATATCTTCACTATCTTTAATGGGCAGATGGTTGATATAACGATAATTCCAATGTTCATGAAAACGACCATTCCATTTACGTGTAGTGAACGTGCTTATATCGTTGGTCTTTTCAAAAGAATCAACCCATTCATACAGTGTTTTGTGGGAATCAGGTTTACAGACAAGTACAAAATGGAATCATTTAGATAACAATAACTTACAAAAAGATTCTCGGGAAAAAAGGTCAGCTCCAAGAATAATTCAGGTTCTAAAGAGATAATTTGGGGATTATTGGGTGAAACTATCACAGGGGTAAGGACTTTATGAGAGTGAAGTAATTTTACCATTCTTATGCTTGCTGACTGAACAGTTATTGCAATGAATTTTTGAGGAACGAAAATACTCTGTTCCATCAATGGGTATTAAAAGATAGTTTTCCCAAAAACAGTAATCTTCTAAATGTCCATAGGATTCCAAATCTTGCAATGCACCTGAGAACAGAGGATATAGCAGTTCAGGGGAAATGGGATCCAGCAGATTGCGTATTTGGTTATTTCAAGGAATATTCTCAATACCGAAAAGGCTCTGGGCATTATCAAACTTAGCAAAATTTCATCAACAATTGACGGGTTATCCAAATTTAGAATTGCTGTGCTCTGACTGCTATGCTTGCCTTGATGAATTCGGTTAAATACATTCGACGAATAAACTTCTTTCCAGTGAAACCCAATTCTGCTAAATTCTTATAGAAAATAAATGGAATTGGTGAAATCAGGTTAATCTGTGATCTTCATAAATTAGATAATAGCTTTTTTAGCTTAAAGCTATTATAACAAAAATGCCAAAGGGTTGTAATGAATTGGCATTTTTTCATATTATTAATAAACGGAGGATGCAAAAACAGGCATTGAATGACAAGAAAGATATTGATTAATGCACTGGATTCAGGTGAATGCAGAATAGTTACAGTCAAAGACAACAAATTGGAAGAGCTGCACCTTGCAACCGATGCAAGAGAGATAACTCAGGGAAATATTTATAAGGCAGCCATTACGAGAGTTGAACCCAGTCTTCAGGCAGTATTTGTTGATTATGGTGCTGAACGGCAAGGTTTTCTGCAACAGCAGGAGATACACAGCGACTATTTTATGGACAACGATTCAGGCAACAGATCGTTGAATCATATTGTTAAAAAAGGTCAAGAGCTGATCGTTCAGGTTACAAAAGACCCAATAATGCACAAGGGGGCAATGCTTACCACCTTTATTTCCCTGCCTGGCAGATTATCGGTACTTATGCCAGGAACTGCTACCCGTGGTGTATCAAGGCAGATTAGTTGTGAAGAGGAGCGTAAACGTCTCAAATCGCTTGTTGAAACAATGAAACTGCCCGAAGGTTTTGGATTGATTGTAAGAACTGCTGGCAAAGATGCTACAAAAACAATGCTTGCCAACGATCTCAAGTATCTTATGAGAGTGTGGAAAAGCATCAGCGATAAAAGCATAGAGAGTCCTACTCCAGCACTGTTATATAAGGAACAGAATCTTGCTGTCAGAACCTTGAGAGACTATTTCACAGCCGAAGTCTCGGAAATTCTCATAGATGATGAGGTGGTTTTTAAAGAGGTAAAGGAGTTCATAAAGGTTATTGCCCCAAAGCAGCAAAATATTGTTAAATTCCTCAAAGGTGAAACTCCAATATTTTCAAAATATGGGCTTGAAGAGCAGATTACCTCTATATTTGAGACACATGTACCCCTTAAATCAGGAGGGGCGATTGTGATTGATCAAACAGAAGCACTGGTTGCCATTGATGTCAATTCAGGCAAATCGACAGGTAAAAGAAATATTGAACAGACTGCATTTCACACAAATCTTGAAGCTGCTGAGGAGATTGCAAGGCAGTTGAGACTTCGAGATATGGGAGGACTCATTGTCATTGATTTTATTGATATGAAAGAGACCCGCCACAGAACTGAAGTTATGAAAACACTCAAAACTTTCCTAAAAGCTGACAAGGCAAAAACAAAGATTGGCATAATCTCAAAATTTGGTCTTTTAGAGATGTCTCGCCAAAGAATCAGACCATCTATTACATTTGGTAACTTTACCACCTGTCCCCACTGTCAGGGACGAGGCATGGTGCACTCTGTAGAAAACCTTGTGCTTTCATTTATGCGTCAGCTCAATCTCAATACAATCAAAGGTGATATCAGAAGTGTTACAGCCATTTTACCCAAAGAGGTGGCAGATTATCTTCTCAATAAAAAACGCAAGGATCTAGTGGAATTAGAAAACAAACGTAATATGACTGTATCAATTATAAGTGATGCTAATATGATCTGGGGTGATAGTAATGTTGTCTATAACAAAGCTTAAAATGATCGTCTGTTGCTATGGTTATCGATATTAATTAAAAAGCTCTGTCTTGACATAACCCTCTCTTTTGTGTATCTGAAACAGTTCTAACTTATCTTTAGAGAAAACATTTGTAATATTATTTATCAACTTTAAAACTTATGTATGGAGGAGTTTTTATGATCAGCACAGCTTATGCAATGGGACAGACAGGAGCAGCAGGTGCACCGGCAGGCGGTGGTTTTACAGCTTTTGTTCCACTGATTTTGATGTTTGTGATCTTCTACTTTCTGTTGATACGCCCTCAGCAGAAAAAGGCAAAAGAGCATCAAAATATGATAAACAACCTTAAGAAAGGGGATAGAGTTATAACATCAGGCGGGATACACGGCATTATAACCTCGCTTGGAGATACTACTCTGTCCCTTGAAATTGCTGAAGATGTAAAAATCAAAATAAATCGAGGCAATGTTGCAGCTCTTAACCAGAAATCATCTTCATCCGCACCACAAAAACAGAAAGAGAAAGCAAAAGAGAAAACTCAGGAGCATGACAAGACAAAAGATCAGGATAAAGAGTAAATATGCAAGAGTATAGAGGCAACCGTTATTATAATCCCTATAAAAAGCTAACAGATAGTTTTATATGAAAGTCTCTTAACTGACTTTCATTTTTAGTTGTATAAGTCATTGCATGGGAGTTATATAAATAATAACAGAAAAAACCTTTAACAAAACCAACCGAAATAAAATACAGGAGTATTTTAGATTGAAAATGTTTACATGGCGGGGCGTGGTCAACATAGCAGTATTGATAGGGGCAATTATTTATCTTATGCCCACCCTTAATGCTGACATCTGGCCCCATAAAAAAATAAATCTTGGACTTGATCTTCAGGGCGGTATGCATTTGGTTCTGGAGGTACAGACAGAAAAAGCTGTCGAAACCACCATTGAGCGTACAACGGATGAACTCAGACAGGAGCTTAGGAAAAAAGATATAAAACATCTTGGCGTATCATCTGGAGCATCAGACGGAACAACATCATCAAACAAAAAGAATACCATAACTGTTGAGTTGCAAGGTGAGGAAAACTTGAAAGGATTTAACACCATTGTGACTGAAAACTTTAATGATTATAAGGTTGTATCAACTACATCTGATGCTGATAAACATCGTGTTGTGCTGGCTCTTCCAGATGAGGAGTCCATGAACATAAAGAAGATGGCTACTGAACAGGCACTTGAGACCATAAGAAACCGTATAGATGCATTTGGTGTCAGTGAGCCGGATATCAGGCTACAGGGGGAGAATAGAATTCAAATACAGCTCCCAGGCGTCAAGGATACAAAGCGTGCCAAAGATTTGATTGGAAAAACTGCAAGGCTCAACTTTCAGCTTGTTGATGAGAATGCAGATGTTGATGCAGCAGTAAAGGGTACGGTTCCTCCAGGAGATGAGCTTCTATATCAAATTGAGAATAACACTACCTCTGGTTCTATAAACAAAACCCCATTCCTTATTCAAAAAAGGGTATTGCTTGATGGAAGTGCCCTTACAAATGCACGAGTTGAGATAGACTCCCAATTTAATGAGCCTTATGTCAGTATTGAGTTTGACAGAAAAGGGGCAAGAATATTTGAGAGAATAACTGGAGAGAATATCAAGAAACGCCTTGCCATTGTTCTTGATAAAAATGTCTATTCAGCACCAGTAATACAGGATAAAATCGCTGGCGGAAAGGCAAGAATTACTGGTAATTTTACAATGGAGGAGGCAAAAGACCTTGCAATTGTTCTAAGGGCTGGTGCTTTGCCCGCACCTGTAAAGATTATTGAGGAGAGAACTGTAGGTCCAACCCTTGGATCAGACTCTATAAGGATGGGGCTGATATCAGGATTGGTCGGATGTATTCTTGTGGTTATTTTTATGGCAATATATTACATGGGTGCAGGATTTATTGCTGATCTTGCACTGATAGCCAATATCATTCTTATTGGTGCAGGACTTGCGGCATTTCAGGCTACCTTGACCCTACCGGGTATTGCAGGTATCGTTCTGACTATTGGTATGGCTGTTGATGCGAATGTTCTCATTTATGAAAGAATAAGAGAGGAGATTGCATCAGGAAAAACCCCTGTCGCAGCCGTTAATGCTGGCTTTGAACGGGCTGCAATAACCATTATGGACTCCAACGTCACTACTTTGATTGTGGCAATAGTGCTCTTCCAGTTTGGAACAGGTCCTGTTAAAGGTTTTGCGGTTACATTGGCGTTAGGTATAGTTTCAAGTATGTTTACTGCTTTGATACTCTCAAGAAGTATCTTTAACTATATTGTCTCTACAAGAAGAGTATCTAAATTAAGCATATAGATGCAATTTTATTAAACAGATAAAATCAAAAATATAAGACTTATTGAGAGTACAATCTCCACAAGAACATAAATTAAGGAATATAACAGATAATGCAGTTTATAAAACCTGGTATTAATATCAATTTTACAGGCAACAGGGTAAAGGCATACATATTTTCCCTTGTTCTGATTGTAATCAGCTTAGTTTCGCTTATGATACATGGGGGACCCAATTACGGAATTGATTTTGCAGGAGGTATGTTGATACAGGTGAAATTCACCCAAGATGTACCTATTGAAAAGATACGTGTTGCGATGAACAAAATAGGACTTAAAAATACCTCTGTACAAAATTTTGGCGAGGAAGGAACCAGCGAGTTTCTCATAAGATCGAGTAATACAGAGATGAGTGGAGACAATTTGTCTCAAGCTGTTACTGACGAACTCAAAGTATCAACTGGCACTGAAGCCGAGATAAGACGTATCGAAATGGTAGGACCTCAGGTGGGACAGGATTTGAGAACTCAGGCTCTGCTTGCAATATTTTACTCTCTGCTTTTTATAACCATATATATATCAGGCAGATTTGAGATGAAATGGGTTCTATCTGGCGTGATTGCATGTGCATTGATGTCAGCAGTATATTTTCTCTCCATATTTAATGTAGGAATACCTCTTCTGATTGCAGCAGCACTTGCTATAACACTTTTTCTCTTCTGGTATATGAACCTTAAATATGCCATGGGTGCAGTTCTATCATTGATCCATGATGTAACCATAACTGTGGGAGTTTTTTCTGTATTAAACCTTGAGTTCTCATTGCAGATAATTGCTGCCCTGCTCACAATTATTGGTTACTCTCTGAATGACACTATCATTGTATTTGACAGGATAAGAGAAAATATTACAAAATCAAACAAGCTGCCTTTAGAGACCATAATAAATAAAAGTATTAACGAAACTTTAAGCAGAACGATTCTTACATCAGGTACAACATTGGTTGCTCTGCTTGCACTCTTCTTCCTTGGAGGGGAGATCATACACAACTTTGCATTTGCAATGATTTTCGGTATCGTTATTGGTACATACTCTTCAATTTTTGTTGCAAGTCCAATTCTTCTTTTAGCAGAACACAATACCAAACAGAAAATGGTAACAACCCCTAATCTCCAGAAGAGATAAGATGGTGTGTTTATGAAACTAATCTCTAAACTCTCTGCTCCAGTCTCAATTTGTTTTGTATCTGTTTTAATGACGCTGTGCATATTTTTTATGGCATCATGTTCAACAGCCACAAAAACAGCAAAGCCGTTAGCAGGGAGTTCTGGAGAATTGCAAGTTTCTAAAAGTATTGCAAACAGCAGTAAAAATGATAGCAAATCCAATCAAAGTGTTGAGCAGAGGCTTGATGATATTTCTATAAGGTTGGGGAAAATAGAGCAGACACTTGGGTTAAATGAAGCTCAGGATATTGATGTTAATATTAATGAAGCTGATATTACTGAAGATGTGTTACCTGATGATGAAGATAAAGAGGATAAACCTGATGAAAAATCTGAACCAAATGGCAATAATCAGCAGAGATCCTTATCCAAGAGCAACTCTTACGGATCACAGCCAGAATTGCTATACAACAAGGCTCGTTCACTTCTTCTTAACAAGAAATTCAAAGCTGCTGAAGAGGAGTTTAAATTGCTTGCAGAAAACTATCCAAAACACCCGCTTGCTGTTAATTCGCTCTATTGGATGGGAGAGTGCCGTTACTCTGTTAAAGATTACCATGGGGCAATTACAATTTTTAAACAGCTTGTAGAAGAATATCCAGACGGAAGAAAAGTGCCTGATGCTCTTTTAAAAACTGCATACGCCTATCTCTACATTAAAGATGCTGACAATGCCCGTGAATATTTGAAAACAGTCGTCAGAAAATTTCCATTTTCACCTGCTGGAGAAAAAGCTGAACAAAAACTTCAATCTCTCAGATAGACCTTTAATTCATTTTTTGTAAAAAGTATATCAATAGAAAATATAAATGTCTCATACAATCGATCACTATCTACCCTGGTTTATACTCAAAAACATTCCCGGAGTTGGTAATATCCTTTACAGACGGCTAATTGAGAGATTTGGCTCTCCTGAAGATGTTCTGAATGCCCACAGACACGATCTTATGACTATTAAAGGCATGGGCAACAAGGCTCTCTCTGCTATATTGAATCCTGCGTTTAGAAATTCACCCGCAGTTGATGAACTTAAAAATGAGATAAGAGAGATTGAAAAGTGCGGATTTAAAATAACAACAATGGTTGAAGATAACTACCCTTCGCTGCTTAAACAGATTCCCGACCTTCCCCCCTATTTTACCTACATAGGTTCACTTAATACGATTACTAACAATAAAAGTGATGAAGTTTTACCATTACCTTCTATTTCAATTGTAGGTTCACGAGAAGCTACCCCTTACGGACTCAATACCGCAGAGACTCTTGCCTATGATTTAGTTTTAAATGGATTTGAAGTGGTAAGCGGAATGGCTCTCGGAATTGACACTGCTGCACACAAAGGTGCTTTACGGGCAGGAGGCAGAACTGTTGCGGTTCTTGGCAGTGGACTTTGTAAAATATATCCATCAGAAAATAGAAAACTGTTCTACAGAATAGCCGATAATGGGGCAGTAATTTCAGAGTTCAAGGTCAATTCTGAACCTGAAGGTCGCCATTTTCCAATGAGAAACAGGATCATTGCAGGGATGTCATTGGGAACAGTCGTGGTTGAAGCTGCTAAAAAGAGCGGTTCTCTTATTACAGCACGGCTTGCAGCAGACTACAATCGAGAGGTTTTTGCTGTACCAGGAGATATTCACTCATTTAAAAGTGCAGGAACGCACGCACTTTTAAAGCAGGGTGCAAAACTTGTGGCAAACTATATGGATGTAGTTGAGGAGCTGACTAATATAGTTCCTTTAACGCCTGAAAATAACAAACTCTTCAATATGATAGAGACTAAAAAATTAAAATCAAGATTACAGGATAGCTCTCTCTTTGAAGAAAAATTACAACATCAGGACAATGCATTATTACAAAATAAGAGTCAATTACAACTCCAACCGCTGTTGAAACATGAGAATCTTGAACCAAATCTTTCTCTATTTGAAACTGATAACTACCAAGACGCTGTTCTAAATATGCTTAAATCCTCATCGTCTCCAATACACATTGACGAAATTATCGAACAGTCTGGACTTGACACAGGCGGCATAACAGCAGCACTTATGTCTCTTGAACTTATGGGAATAGTAAAACACTATCCGGGAAAGATGTTTTATAAAAATTAAATTTATAAGAAAATCAATAAGCAAAAGCTAAACCAAAGCGATAAGCAGAACTAAATATAATTGATAAGCAGAATTGAATATAAATGGCTTATAATCTTGAGGAGTAAAATTGAGTAAACCACTGTTAATTGTTGAGTCCCCTACTAAAGTCAAAACACTGAAAAAATATTTAGGAAACGATTATAATGTTGCTGCTACAGCAGGTCATATAAAAGACCTTCCTCAAAAAGAGCTTGGTATTGATATTGAAAACAACTTCAAGGCTGAATATCTAAATATAAAAGGCAAATCCAAAGTAATTCAAGATTTAAAAAGTGCTGCTGGAGCTACTGATACTGTCTATCTTGCACCTGACCCTGATCGTGAAGGAGAGGCTATTGCATTTCATGCTGCTGAAATTTTAAAGAAAAAGGGGCGAAAATTTTACAGGGTTCTTATCCATGAGTTGACAAAAAAAGGGATTGCAGAGGCATTAAGCAATCCAACTGAGCTGAACGCTGACAAGTATGAGGCACAGCAGACCAGAAGAACATTGGATCGTTTAGTGGGATACCTAATATCTCCTCTTTTGTGGAGACGGGTACAGGGAAGTTTAAGTGCTGGTCGGGTTCAGTCGGTTGCCGTAAAAATTATATGCGATCGTGAGAGGGAGATTAGAGCTTTTATTTCGGAAGAATACTGGACAATTACGGCTGATTTGCTTGCAGAAGTCCCACCAATCTTCTCCGCAGCCTTGGTCAGACACAAGGGTAGAAAAATCAACATTCCAAATGAGAAAAAAGCATCTCAGATAATCAAAGAGCTTGAATCGTCAGACTTTACTGTAGATAAGATCACCATAAAAACGCTTAATAAAAATCCCCTTCCTCCTTTTATTACAAGTAAACTTCAACAAGATGCTATCAATAGACTCAAATTTTCCGCTAAAAAAACAATGTCTGTGGCACAGCAGCTCTACGAAGGTATTGAGATCGGAACAGGCGGACCTGAGGGTTTGATTACCTATATGCGTACTGACTCAACCCGTATTGCTGCTGAAGCTGCTAACGAAGCCCTGATGCTTATAAAAGATAAATTCGGGGCAGAGTATGCGATGGACAAGCCAAGATTCTTTAAAAACAAAAATAATGCCCAAGATGCCCATGAGGCGATAAGACCAACGTCTGTTTTCAACACCCCAGGAAAAGTTCAGCCATATTTGACGCAGGATCAATTTAAGCTCTACGATCTTATCTGGAAAAGATTTGTTGCTTCACAGATGTCTCCAGCAGTTATTGACCAGAAAAATGTCGCTATTGCAGCAGGTGAATATACATTTAATGTGGGCGGCAATACGATAAAGTTTCAAGGATTCATGGCACTCTACTCTTATGCTGATGACAAACCAGATAATGATGATAAATCAGGGGGAAAAGATGAAGAGGGTTCATCAGGTAATGGAGAAAAATCGGGAGAAAAGGAGCGTCAGGTTATCCCAGAACTTGAAGAGGGAATGAAATTGGATGCAAACAAGATCATTCCAATGCAGCATTTTACCAAACCGCCGCCAAGATTTTCAGAAGCATCATTGGTCAAAGAACTTGAAGAGAACGGAATCGGCAGACCAAGCACCTATGCAACCATTCTCTCAACAATTCGGGATAAAGGATATGTTGATCTTGTAAAAAAATATTTTGTTCCCAATGAGCTTGGATTTATTGTCAACGAGCTTTTAGTAGCCTCATTCCCTGAAATTCTTGATGCAGCATTTACAGCACAGATGGAGAACAATCTTGACAATATTGAGAGTGGCAGCCGTAAATTCCTTGAAGTGCTCAATGACTTTTATGCTCCTTTTAAAGTAAGACTTTCCAATGCAACGGAAAATATGCTCAATGTCAAGGGAGTTGGAATACCTACAGATTTGAAATGTCCGCTTTGCGGCAGACAGATTAATATTAAAATAGGAAAAAACGGTCATTTTATTGCATGCACAGGATATCCTGAATGCTCATTTTCCAGCAACTACACCCGCGATGAAAAGGGTAATATACAGATTCACGAAAACATAGCCTCATCAGATTTAACTCCTGTCAAAGATTGTGATAAATGCGGAAAACCAATGGTAAAAAAAGAGGGGCGTTATGGAGAATTTCTTGCCTGCACAGGCTATCCTGAATGCAAAAACACAGAGTCTCTTTATGCAATAGAGCCTGTAAAATCAACCGATATTCATTGTCCTATACAAGGATGTACAGGCATGATTGTGAGCAAAAAGTCTCGCCGTGGTAAGGATTTCTATGGATGTGACAAGTATCCTGATTGTGATTTTGCATCATGGGACAAACCTGTAAACAAGGCATGTCATAAATGTAGTTCTCCCTATTTAGTTGAAAAAGAGACAAAAAAAGATGGGCTGCTACTTGCTTGTCCTGTTAAAGGATGTGATTACAAAGAGACAAGATGACAGGCTACAAAATGTGGTGAGAATAAGGACTCTGAACTCTTGCTATATGTCAACTCACCTTTTCCCTGCTCATCTATATTGGTAACAGGTTTAAGCTGAGGAACTTCATTTTTGCAAATATCCATAACATGCCTGCATCTTGTATTAAATCGGCACCCTTTTGGAGGATTTGTGGGAGATGGAACCTCACCTTTCAAAATTATCCGCTCACGCTGAGCTTCTGGGTCTGGAACTGGAATGGCAGACAATAGTGCCTCTGTATATGGGTGTTTTGGATAGGCGTATATTACTTTTGCATCTGCCATCTCTACAATCTGCCCAAGATACATAACAGCTATCCTGTCAGATATATGCCTTACCACAGCCAAATCGTGGGAGATAAAGAGGCATGTCAAACCCATATCTTTTTGAAGGGTTAGCATCAGATTAAGTATCTGGGACTGCACAGAGACATCAAGAGCAGAAACTGGTTCATCGCATATCAGAACCTCAGGTTCAAGGCTTATTGCCCGTGCAATTCCAATACGCTGGCGCTGACCTCCGCTGAACTCATGCGGAAATTTTGTAATTGCATCTGGTGAAAGTCCAACTCTCTCAAGTAGTCGTGCAATCTCTCGTTTACGTTCACTTCTACTATATTGTATATTCCCAAACTTGTTGTTGATAATGTATTTTTCTTCAAGAATCTCACCCACAGTATGACGGCTGTTCAAGGATTCAAAAGGGTCTTGAAAAATCATCTGCATCTTGAGTCTAAAATTTTTGATATTGCAAGTTTTGTCTCTCTTCATACTTTTAATACTTGAAATATCCTGCCCATGAAGCCTAACACTGCCCTCAGATAGAGGATATAAACCCATAACACAGCGTCCAAGTGTTGTCTTTCCACAGCCTGATTCACCTACTAAACCTAAAGTTTCCCCTCTTCTTACATCAAAAGAGACATCATCAACAGCATGTACAAATCCTCGTTGACGCAAAAATATGCCACCATGCACTGGAAAATATTTTTTGAGCCGCTCTACTTGAAGAATATTCATAGTGCCTCCCATTCAAAACTTATGATATTTCTCTGAACTTTTGAAAACTCAATACCAATCATAAATATTTTATTATTTGTATTTGATTTATTAAGAGCCTGTTTGAAAATTAATTGTAACCCTCAGTTTGCTTTGCAATTAGTCACAATTTTTAACATATTTGCTCAAATGGAGTCTTTATATTGCAACCTTGTCCGTCTTAATGGATTACTGTGTAGAATCTGCTGGAGTCATAAAAGGCTCTTTTGGCTCTATATTGGTTCGTGAGCAAAGATTTTTACATGTTACATATAATTTTTAAACAGGTTCTTAGAGAGGACTTCTGCAAAACTTTTTATATCGCTCCTACCTTCGTCTAATAGCCCAGTAGGAGAGATGCTAAATATTGAATTACAAAACTCTTATCCCTTCAACGGCGTAACATTCCATATATCTTCTGCATACTGCATAACCGCCCTGTCACTGGAAAATTTGCCCATATTGGCAGTGTTGAGTATCGATTTTTTTGCCCAGTCGTGAGGATCGTTATAAGCCTTTCGGACTGCACCTTGTGCCTGAATGTATGAACGGTAATCGGCAAGCAGCATGTAATAATCACCCTGATCAAGCAGAGAGCGGACAATCGGGGCAAAGAGTTCTGGATTTTCAGGAGAGAAAAATCCATTGCCAATCATATCAATCACTTGTTTAAGTTCAGGGTCTTCCTCATAAAATTTACGAGGATTGTAGCCGTTCTGCCTTACTGAGCTTACTTCATCTGCATTAAGTCCAAAAATAAATATATTATTCTTTCCCACCTCCTGCATAATTTCAACATTCGCACCATCAAGAGTTCCAATGGTAAGGGCACCATTGAGGGCAAACTTCATGTTGCCTGTGCCAGATGCTTCCATTCCGGCAGTTGAAATCTGCTCTGAAAGGTCGGCTGCTGGAATCACCTTTTCAGCCTGTGAGATGCAGTAATTTGGCAAAAATATAACTTTAAGGTGTTTTTGCACCTGCGGATCACGATTGAGCTTATCTCCTACAGAGTTGATGAGTTTTATGATAAGTTTTGCCTGAGCATAGGCAGGTGCAGCCTTACCAGCAAATATAACTGTTCTTGGTACACTTTTAAAATTATCTGACTCGCTTTTGATATCAGAGTCTGACTCACCCTTGACGGCAGAACCAGATTTTATACGGTTATAGAGCGTAATCACATGAAGAACATTAAGAAGCTGACGCTTGTATTCGTGGATTCTCTTGACATGCACATCAACCAAGCTGTTTACATTGACTATCAGACCCGTTTTTCTAAGAATATAATGGGCAAGCCGCTTTTTATTCTCATGCTTGACTGCCATCCACTCACTTCTAAACTGAGAGTCATTGGCAAGAGGTATAAGCTGTTTTAGATGGTCAAGGTTATCTATCCAGCCTGAACCAATAGCAGATGTGATAAGCTCGGATAGAGTTGGATTTGCCTGATATAGCCATCTCCTTGGCGTGATGCCGTTGGTGATGTTTTTTATTTTGCCCGGAAACATGATGTCAAACGATTTGAACATTCCCTGCTTGATAATCTGTGTATGAAGTGCTGCCACTCCATTTACCGAATGGCTTCCAACAATTGCAAGGTGTGCCATTTTAACAACTTTTCTGTCGCCATCTTTAATTATAGACATCTGAGAGGCAAGTTCTGGCTCGTTTGGAAATCTCTTTTTAACCTCTTCAAGAAAATATTGGTTGATTGCAAAAATAATATCAAGGTGACGTGGCAGGATACGCCCAAGCATATCAACAGTCCATGTCTCTAATGCTTCGGGCAGCACCGTATGGTTTGTATATGCAAATGTGTTTACGCAGATATCCCAAGCATCTTTCCACTCCAAACCCTCTTCATCTATCAAAAGCCTCATAAGCTCAGGAATTGCAATTGCAGGGTGAGTGTCATTTAGCTGAATCGCAACAAACTCTGGAAAACTTGTAAAGGTGCGGTTCTGTTTTTTATATCGCCGAAAAATATCTTGAATAGTTGCAGATACAAAGAAGTATTGCTGACGTAGCCTTAACTCTCTTCCCTTCTCCTGCTCATCGCTTGGATAGAGAACCTTAGAGATAGTTTCACTCAAGACTTTGTTCTCTACTGCTCCAATATAGTTACCCTGATTAAAGTAATCGAGTTCAAATTCACGACTCGATTTGGCAACCCAAAGCCTCATATTAGTTACAAAACAGGAGTCTGATTTATCTTTAGAGTTATAGTCAGATTCAGAGTCTGACTTTGGAGTGTATCCGGGAATAAATATATCGCAAGGCATTGCCATCACACTATCTGTTCCAACCCATCTGTAACGGGTACGACCGCTTTCGTCTGTGTATGTCTCTGTTCTTCCATAGAATAAGACTTTATAGACATTATCACGCCGTTTTATCTCCCAAGGGTTACCGCGGCGCATCCAGTTGTCGCTCTCTTCAGTCTGATATCCGTTTTTGATAACCTGATGAAATATCCCGTAATCATACCGGATTCCGTAACCATAACCGGGAAGCCGAAGGCGTGCCATTGAGTCCATATAGCACGATGCAAGTCGTCCAAGTCCGCCGTTGCCAAGACCTGCGTCCCACTCTTCCTCTTCAATCTCGTTGATATCAAATCCCATCTCATCAAGGGTCTGCTCAACCTCCTCCTCCATGCCAAGGCTTATCAGGTAATTTTTAAGAAATCTGCCCGGCAGAAACTCCAATGATAGATAATAGACGCGCTTTGCAAGGTTGTCGTAACAGGCTCTTTGTGTATCAATCCATTGTTTTATAAGCCTTTCTCTTACACTGAATGCAAGACCAGTAAAGCAGTTGTATTTACTTGGACGTGATGGATCAGCACCAAGTGTTGCAAGAATATGGCGGCAGATACTTTTTTTAAGATCGCCGTAAGGTTGAGAGCACTCATTTGAATCAACTGATGTGAATTGATGTGTCATAACGATTCTCCTGATTTTTCGGATTTTAATAAAATTTCAAATGGATAACAGTAGCATATTTTTGAATCATATTGCAATATTTCAAAATACAGGAGATAGTTTTGAAAACAATAGCATCACAAAAGTCAATTTTCCATTATAGTTCTATAAAGAACTTCATACTGTTTTGCACTCGCGTCCCATGTAAATTTTTGCTCCATTGCTCGCTGCTGCATCTCAAAATATAGCGGCTTGTAATCCAAATAGAGTGTAACTGCTTGTTTTATTGCCTCATAACAGTTTTGGCTGTCTGGATAACCAAAACTTATGCCTGTTGCCTGATTTTCTGTCTGCTTTGTTTTAGAGGGTCTTTTAGTGGTCTTGGCAGGTTTTTTAGACGCTGTATTCGAGAGATTCGCTTTTTTACTGCTCTTACCCACTTTTTTCTTTGCTTGACTTGCAATCATACTCTCTATGGTAAGAGGGATAACAGTATCTTTTAATCCGCCTGTCTCCCTTATAATCGGAATTGTGCCATAGGCAAGGCTATAAAGCTGATTTAATCCGCACGGTTCAAACAGAGATGGCATCATAAAAAAATCAGAACCAGCCTCAATAAGATGGGACAGAACATTGTCATATCCATTTACAAAGCTCATTTTTTCAGGATAACGTCTCTCCAAATGGTGAATCCATGAGCCATAATAGTGCTCTCCAGAGCCAAGAATTGCAATCTGGACAGGAGCATCTTCATACAGAACCCTTTCAAGGGCAGGAAGCAGATAGTCAAAACCTTTTTGTGCAACAAGCCTGCTGACAAGACCAAATAGCGGGATATCTTTTTTTGTGGAAAGCTCAACATTATAAGAAAAACCGAGTTTGTCAGAAGATTCCATATTGGAGGGAAGCCCCATACGAGATTGGAGTGAACTCTTGCAAAGAGCCTTTCCAGCCATATCTTGAGCAGAAAAATGGTGTGGAATGAACGGGTCTGTCTCAGGATTCCACAATGTGTAGTCACAGCCGTTTAAAATCCCTGTAAAATTATCTCTTCTGCTGTTCAAATAGTGCCATAAGTTCTGGTGAGAACTCTCTGGCTTTAGAAGTTCTTGAGAATATCCAGGGCTTACAGCATTTACAGCATCGGCATACATTATGCCACATTTAAGCAGATTGATAAAACCATACTCCTCCATCAGTTCACTTGTAAAACGCTCAGGCATAATACCAAGAGGCTCAAGCCACTTTTTATCTGTCAACCCCTGATACTCACCATTATGGATTGTCAGAATGGTTTTTGTGTTTTTGAATTCAGGGCAAAAATCAGGGTGATATGAGTAGTGCTCTTTGAGATAGTATGGAAGAATTGCTGTCTGCCAGTCGTTACAGTGGATAATATCTGGTATCCACTGTTCTTGTAAACATTGCTCCAACGCAGCTTTGCAAAAAAATCCGTAACGAAAAGCATTATCTTGGTATGGATGGATGCCGTCATCATATATGCCGTCACGGCTGAAAAAGTCATGGTGCTCCACAAGCCTTATGGTAATCTTTCCAAGATTGGCATGGTGAACAAGGCAGCCATAATAGGTTGAGTGGTTCAGATTAAAATAGAGCGGTTCAGATTTTACAGATGCAGGAAAGACGGAATTTTTATATTTGGGCAGTATGACCCTTACATCATGCCCTCGTTCTATGAGTGTTTTTGGCAATGCTGCTGCAAAATCTGCAAGTCCGCCTGTTTTCACGATGCCGTCAATCTCGGATGCTACCATCAGGATTTTCATTACACTTTCTCCATTATTAATTATTCTAATTATTTAGGAATTTCAATCAACAATAATTGCAGCGAAGCTGCTTATATTCCTATCCATTGCCACTATGTTTAATTTTTGTCCATAGTCTCATGGGAGCAGAGTGCTGCCACAAAAGCAATCAATGCACATATAAACAGAGGTAGAAAAGCGGATTTATATGCAGATATTGTAAATAGATCATTAACTTTTTCATGCTTTTCTAAGATATATCCTAAAAACGGCTGAAAAAGAGCACCGCCGATAAAAGGAAACAGATTTGCAAGACCAGTAGCTGTACCCGCAATTGCAATTGGGAAAAGCTCCTTGCTCATTGTAAATACAACAGCCCCTACTGCATTACCACAGACAGTTATCATAAAATATACTATATACAACGCCCAAACAGGAATAGATTCAGAAAATGCGAGCAGTGCAGTAATAAAAATCATAATAATTGAGGTGATTATAAGGACTGGTTTTCTCTGTCCAAATATCTTGTCAGAAAGCCATGTAAGAAACGGTGCTCCAACAACTAATCCAAATGCCATCATAGAGAGAATATGCCCAGCCTCATCTTTGCTCATTGCATAAACGTGCATAAGATAAGGTCCACCCCATAGCCCCCCAAATGAGAAAAAAATGGCAAAATCGAAAAAAAACCATACAGCTAAAGCCCAGAAATACCGAGAGCCAACCACCTGCTTGACTGCAATAAACAAACTTGTATTTGCAGCGTCAGAGGGATTTTTCTGTTTTATATTCTCCTTAAACTCTTCTTTTACCTCTTTTTTGACCTGATCACTTTTCAATACCCAACCTTTATCCTCAGGACGGTTACGGACAAAAATCCAAACTAATAGAGCTAAAAACAGAGTTACTATACCAATTGCAATAAAAGAGTTTCTCCATCCAACCCAGTTACTGAGCCATACTAATGGTGTTGATGCAATCAGTGAGCCTATACCTCCCATACCAAGCAGTATGCCTGTCATGTAGGCAAACTCTCTTGGTGCAAACCACTCAGATAAGATTTTCAAAGTAGGTACAAATAACATTGAAACACCTATCCCAACTACAGCACGACCAATGATTGCCCATGTTACTGTAGGTGCAAGACCAAGCATAACAGAGCCAGTAAATGCAACTATGAAAAATAGTGTAATTGTCTTTCTTGCTCCCCATGAATCAGAGAGAAGCCCTGCTGGAAGCTGCATCAATGCATAGGGATAAAAATAGGCTGACCCTAAAAGTCCAATTAAAGAGGGTCCTGCATTTAAATCTTTCATCAGATCAACAGCAAGAACCGAGGCACAGAGACGATGAAAATAGACAAGAATATAGCTTGTAGAGAGAATTACGAAAATAAGCCAACGGTAACTCTTCATATTGTTAATCATAAATTAAGAAAACTCCGCCTTTAATTTTTGTATTAAAAAGGGGACATAAATTTGAATTTATCTCCCCTTTTTCAGTTTTTTTTTGTTATTCTCTGTTTTAACGATATTACAATATACTGTCAGTTTTTTACCATTTGATTATCAATCAAAACCTACCCTTGCGCCTTTAGGAATAACAACAACTCCATTTTCAGATACTTGAAAACGCTTTCTATCATATTCTGGGTCTTCTCCAATTACTGTATTGGGAGCAACTGTAACCTCTTGATCAAAGATTGCTCTTCTGATGCGGCAGCCCGTGCCTATCTCTGTATTTCCCATAATTACAGATTTTTCAATATACGAATGGCTATGAATGTGCACTCTATAACCAAGAATACTCTGATTTACAACCGAGCCGCTGATAATGCAGCCTGATGATACAGCAGAGTTGATAGCATGACCCATTCTGTTTGCTTCATCATGGACAAATTTGGCAGGGGGAACTGCTGGATGGTAGCTTCTCAGAGGCCAATATCTATTATAAAGATCAAAAGGCGGAGTTACAGATATAAGGTCCATGTTTGCCTGATAATAGGAGTCAATTGTACCAACATCACGCCAATACCCCTTTGAATTTTCAGGCTCTCCACGTATTGCATTGGTTGAAAAATCATAAACATAGACATCACCACGAGGAACCATCATCGGGATTATGTTATGACCAAAATCGTGTATAGATTTATCGTCTTCAGCATCTATTTGCAGATAGTTTACAAGAGCGTCTGCATCAAAAACATAGTTTCCCATAGATGCCAACACATGGGTTGGACGGTCTGGAATGGTTTTGGGATTCTCTTTTGGCTTCTCCTCAAATCCTATCATCTTTCCGTTGTCGTCAACCTCAATAACACCAAACTTATTAGCCTCCTCAACAGGTACAGGAATTGCGGCAACAGTGAGGGCAGCCCCTCTATCCCTGTGATAGTCAATCATCTGACGGATATCCATCTTGTAGATATGATCTCCACCAAATACACAGACAAATTCAGGATCATAGCTATCAATCAGGTTGAGATTCTGATATATTGCATCAGCAGTTCCCTTGTACCAGTGCCTTCCAGTTCGCATCTGTGCGGGTATAGGATCAATAAAATGGCCTGTTACACCGCTGACACGCCAAGCCTGACTCAAATGCTTCATCAGGGAGTGGGATTTGAACTGGGTCAGTACAAAAACCTTAAGTATATCTGAGTTGACAAAGTTGCTCAGAACAAAATCAATAATTCTGTAACTGCCACCAAAGGGCACAGCAGGTTTAGCTCTTAAACTTGTGAAAGGAAAAAGACGTGTGCCTTCACCGCCTGCCAAAATCATTGAGAGAATACTGGACATCATTTACCCCCTTGTTTGTGTAAAAATTTTATCCATTTTGATAGTTTTGACTATTCTAAAGCCTTAAAGAATAAGATGTCAAGCAATGAAAAATGAAAATAGCACTTCCCCATTTTACTTGATTGAAACAGGTAATGCTGTTAAATTTTATTCAATATTTAAGATCAGATGTAAGACTTTTGCCATCTACAATTTTGTGTAAAAAACGTTAAGGAGATGTTTTATGGGAAATATAAGTTATTGGGCAGATGATTATGTCCATAAAAAACGGTCAGTTATCGATGCTGTCAGTCGGATACATTCTGGTCAGAGAGTATTTATAGGTTCATACTGTG
Source organism: Desulfamplus sp. (assembly GCA_015232555.1). Lineage (GTDB taxonomy): Bacteria > Desulfobacterota > Desulfobacteria > Desulfobacterales > Desulfobacteraceae > Desulfamplus. Next base: position 24,649 of record JADFZJ010000036.1, read on the forward strand.
GGGAACCGCAGGCTCTTGTAAAGGGGCTGGCTGATATATCAAGCAAGTTAAGTAATGTTGAGATTATCCGCCTGATGTCAAGGGAGACCACCCCGCTCACGCAGATAGCAGATCAAACCAATGATCAGGCTATGAATATACGATCAATATATTTAGGTTCAGCTAAATCAGAAGAGCTTGGAAAAAACAAACGATTTTATACTCCTGTCAACATGGCTGAAGTTCCCCGCCTCTTCAGCAGCAGGAGAATTCCTATTGATGTTGCAATAATTCAGGTATCTCCTCCTGATGATTTTGGATGGATGAGTCTTGGAGTCTCTGTTGATGTAACATTGTCTGCCGCACTTTCTGCCGATACTGTAATAGCTCAGGTAAACTCCAGAATGCCTATGGTTCTTGGACAGAGCTTTATCCATGTCAATGATGTTGATTTTATTGTGGAGTTGGATGAGGATTTAATGACAATAACCTCCAACCCACCACCCCAGAAAGATGCAAAAATAGGTCAGCACATTGTCAGGTTGATTGAAGATGGTTCAACTCTTCAAATTGGTCTTGATGCAGCCTCACAGGCAACAATTCAGGCTCTTTCCAATAAAAACGATCTTGGTATTCATTCACAGTTTTTAACTGATGATATGATGCACCTCTATTCAAGAGGGGTTATAACAAATAAGAAAAAGGGTATTAACAACGGAAAAATGGTGGCTGGCTGTTCAGTTGGAACCAAAGCACTGTATGAATTTCTCCATATCAATCCTGCGGTTGAGTTTCAGCCTTTTGACTATGTGAATGATCTTGAAATCATCTCAAAACACAACAAAATGGTCTCCATGAATGTTGCTCAGATGATCGATCTGTTTGGGCAGGTTTCATGCGATGCACAATCTTATACTTTATATGCTGGAGTATCAGGTATTGCCGATTTTATGAGAGGAGCAAACCGATCCAAAGGCGGCAAATCCATTATTATGGTCAACTCAACCACTACTGTTAAGGATGATAACGGCACAGAAAAAAAGGTGAGCTGCATTGTTCCCCAGTTCTCCAACATAGTTGTAACCATTCCGCGCGAGGATATACGTTATGTTGTTACAGAGTTCGGATCTGTCAACTTGTTTGGCAAGAGCACTCAAGAGCGGGCATTTGCACTTATAAGCGTGGCACACCCTGAATTTCGTGATGAACTTTTAAACGAAGCCAAAAAACTTGGCATGATAGGTCAAGAGCGAACACTTGGCGAAGCTGTTTATGGAATATACCCTGTCAAACTTGAAGAGGTTATAACCATAAATCGCAAAAAGATAACGTTAAGACCAGCTAAACCTGTGGATGACAGGCGGATTCAGGAGCATTTTTACCAGCTTGATAAAGCGGATGTTATATCAAGGTTTTTCCATGAAAAGACAAAATTTCTCCGTGATGACATTGAGGTGATGAGCCAGATTGATTACAAGAGAAATCTTACGATAATAGCTCTTGAGGGTGAAATGGGCTTTGACAGGGTTGTAGGTGTTGGCAGCTACTATCTTGAACCAGCAACTAATATGGCTGAAGTTGCGTTCTCTATAAGCAAAGACTACCAAAATCAAGGAGTTGGAAGAGCACTAATTCGTAAACTTGCAGAAGCTGCACGCAGTAGGGCTATAAATGGACTTTTTGCAGTAACATCGACCAGTAACAAAAATATGATAAAGCTGTTCAAGAGCCTGCCCTATAAAGTTCAATCTGAAGTTGATGATGATATACTGTTAAGCTGTCGTTTTAACGAGTCAAAATAAAGTAATGTTCTTTTAAAATTTGGTCTGATCTTATGACACCTGATAACATAACACTAATGCTCCTCTCTCTTGGAATTTTGCTTGGTGCGGCAAGAACTCTTGGTGAGCTTGCCCAACGTTTTCATCAACCTGCTGTAGTAGGCGAACTGCTTGCCGGAGTTTTGCTTGGTCCCACTGTTTTAGGAACTATAGCCCCAGCATTAAACCTATTTTTATTTCCGCCAAATGGTCCAAACGCAATTGCACTTGATGCCATATCAAACCTTGCCATTGTGCTTTTTCTTATGGTTGCTGGTATAGAAGTTGATCTGTCAACTATCTGGAAGCAAGGACGGTTAGGGCTGAAAGTTGGTATTACAAGCGTTGTAATACCATTTGGTTTAACTTTTCTGACCGCATGGATTTTTCCACAGATATTTGGCAAGCAGATAGAGGTTAATCAGCTTGTGTTTGCTCTGTTCATTGCAACGGCAATTTCAATTTCAGCTCTTCCAATTATTGCCAAAACGCTTATGGATATGGACCTTTATCGAAGTGAGCTTGGAATGGTTGTGGTAAGTGCCGCAATCTTTAACGACATTGTTGGATGGATAGTTTTTGCCGTTGTTCTTGGGCTTATGGGTGGAGCATCAACTGAGGGTAATCACATAGTTTTAACGATTTTCCTGACCCTTGGATTTGCTGGCACTATGCTGACATTGGGGCGGTGGCTGATTGACAAAGTGTTGCCATTTGTTCAGGCTTATACAAGGTGGCCAGGTGGAGAACTTAGCTTTGCTCTTGTCCTTGCACTGCTTGGGGCATCATTTACAGAATGGATAGGAATACATGCTATTTTTGGGGCTTTTTTAGTAGGTGCTGCAATTGGAGATTCATCTCATTTGAGAGAGCATACCCGAGTGATTATTGACAAGTTTGTTTCTTTTATATTTGCACCTCTATTTTTTGCGAGCATTGGACTGAAAATAAACTTTATGACCCATTTTGATTTTAGCTTAGTTTTAACAGTTTTAATGGTTGCCTGTATATTCAAGTTAATCGGTGGAACATTCGGTGCACGCTGGGGCAAGATGTCTGCCCGTGAATCTTTAGCAGTTGGATTTGCAATGGTTTCAGTTGGTGCTATGGGAATTATTATAGGACTTCTTGCCTTAGAGTATAGAATTATCAATCAGAGGCTCTTTGTGGCATTGGTTGTAATGGCAATTGTAACGTCAATGATAAGCGGTCCTGCCATGCGGCTGATTCTTAGTCCTGTAAAATCATGGCAGCTTAAAGATGCTCTATTCTCAAAACTTTTCATAAGGGAGTTAAAAGCTCTTTCTCGGCGTGATGTGATTAATGAGATGGTTCAAATTGTATGCAGAGAATTTAGTTTAGACAATAACGAGTTAGAGCGTATTGTATGGGAGCGGGAAAAGGCAATGAGTACAGGAATTGGTAAAGGAGTTGCCCTTCCGCACGCCCGGGTTGAAGGGCTTGCTTATCCGCTTGTAGCAGTGGGAATTTCTGATACTGGAATTGATTTTGATGCTCCTGACGGCAAACCCGCTAATATTATCTTTCTTGTGCTCACCCCTGATAGTGCTCCAGAGTCTCAGCTTAATATTGTTTCTGAGATTGCAAGGCTTTTCCGCAATCAACCTATACTCCAGAGCACTCTTAAAACAAGAACTTTTACCGATTTTTTAGCGTTGATAAAGAGTCAGTCTATGCCCAAACAGACCTGATTATAAACGATTTATGATCTTTACAGGCAGCATAAGGCAGTATGGAAAGGCAGTGCTATTTGACAGGATATCAGTAGTAATTTCTCAGCTTCAACTCAACTGGATGTGGGTTTAGATATGTCTGCTGGCTCAAATATTTCTCATCATATTTGAGTACATAGTGTTTAATAAGAGTTATTGGCACAATCAACGGAACATATCCCAATCTGTAATGGTCAAAATTGGTCAAAAGCTCTGACTTTTCTCGTGCGTCAATCTGCTGTTTAAAATATCCCATCATGTGTTGGAGAACATTTATATTTTTAGAAGTAGTAGTAAGAAGTTTCAAGGCTTGAAGTAGAAGAGCCTCATACTGCTCAAGCAGAACTTCACGCTCAATAGATTTGCAATCTGCAACAAGTTTTCCCATCTGCCGATATATCTTTTCACTGTGAGAGAGCAAAAGCAGCTTGTTTTTTGTATGAAAATCCACAAGAGCACCCATTCGTCCAGAGCCTTGACTTAAGCTGTGCGTATCTCCATTTTCATAAAAGCTGCTGTTAATTGAAGCGGTTCTCTGTCTAAAACCTTTAATTACATCTCTCCACCGTTTTAAAGTGAAGATGTTTTCAATAAAGTTTTCCCTTAACTTTGGATCATGAAGCCTGCCAGACTCTTCAACTGGTATTCTTGGGAAATGTTTTGTAAATGCCCGAGCAAAAAGCCCAACTCCATTATTACTCTTAACGTCTCCGTCCTCTCCATAGACCTTAATTCTATATAATCCGCTGCTTGGAGATTTGTTTTTGAATATAAAGCCGCATAAATCCTGACTCTCAAGGAATTTGAGCTTTTCTGGTATCCACTCCTGCATCATAGAAGTTTTATCAATACCTGTTTTCTGGGTCATCAATTTAGGGTTATCAACATCTCCAACTAAGCGTATTGCCTCTCTTGGAACAGGCATACCGCACTCAACTTCAGGGCAGACTGGAACATACTCAAGAAACTGACCAAGAGTTCCAGTCAAAAAAGGGTCATGGCTATGCCCGCCGTCATACCTTACATTTTTGCCCAAAAGACATGTGCTTATTCCAATTTTAATGGAGTCAATAGGTTCGTATGTCATGCTTTTCCCCCTGAATGAGTAATTTATCTGATTATTCTGTCAAATCAATAAGTTTTACTAAAATGACGGAACGTTTTGTTTTTTTCAAAACAGAGCATTCATAACCGCTAAAAGTAATTTTATCTTTAGTATTGGGTATTCTTCCTAATTGCAGAAGAAGATACCCTGCAAGAGTTTCATAGTGCTCGCCATTCTCGATTATTGGATGCGGTAACAGCTCATTTATATCATCAAGCGTAGCTGAAGCGGCTACAGTATATGTTTTTTCTCCTGTCTTTTCAACAACAGGCATTTCATTATCATATTCATCCTGTATTTCACCAACCAGCTCCTCTAAAATATCTTCCATTGTAATTATGCCTTCAAAACCGCCATATTCATTTATGACTCCTGCTATCTGCTGATGTTGTAACTGAAATTCATTTAGTAGTTGTCCAATTCGTTTTGTCTCTGGAACAAACATCATATTACGCATTATATCACGAAGGTCAAAAGAGTTATTCTTTCTTGCTTTTAACAAAATATCCTTAAGATAAACGACACCTATAATATTGTCAAAATTATTCTCGTAACAAGGTATTCTTGTGTAACTCTCCTCAATTGCTTTTTCAAGAGTTGATTCATTGAAATCGTTTACATCTATCGTAAATACCTGCATTCTTGGAACCATTATCTGTCTCGCTGTCTGTTCTGAAAAATCAAACGCATTTTTTATTATTTTATAATCAGATGCCTCAATAACACCGCTCTCTTTGCCCTGTTCAACCAAATATTTAAGCTCTTCGCTGCTATGCACCTCAATACCGTGTATGGAAGTAAGACCAACGATTGTAAGTAATAAATTAGCTATTCCATTTAACACCCATATAAACGGTCTGAATACTAAAAAAAAGAATTGAAGAGGATAGGCTATCAATAAAGTTGTTGATTCTGGACGCTGTATAGCGATTGACTTAGGGGCAAGTTCTCCAAAAACAATATGCAAAACTGTAATAGTCGTGAAGGCAATAGGTAAAGCAATATCATCTGCTAATTCAGGATTGATAGTTATGCCAATAACCTCCAACAGTTTTATTATTATTTTGGAGACAACAGGTTCTCCAATCCAGCCCAATCCTAAACTTGCAAGTGTTATTCCTAACTGGGTTGCTGCAAGATAACCGTCAAGATTAGATACAATGTGTTTTGATAATATTGCGGCATTGTTGCCAGATTGAGCCTTCAATTCAAGCTGTGAAGCTCTTATTTTTACGATAGCAAACTCAGAAGCCACAAAAAAACCGTTTAAAAAGACAAGAAGCAAAGTAATAATTATTTCAAAAAACATTATTATTATCCTGTTATTATTTATATGAAAGTCTCAATTCATTATTCTTAACATTAAAGGTATAGCTGTAAATACTCCAATGGTAGCACCTAAATTGGTAAATACAACAACCAGCAGAATCCTTGTAACATTATTCCGCCAAAAACCTTTTACAGACATAATATCAGTTGGAATAGATTCAAGGTCTCTTACTTTTGGTTTTCTTGAGACAGCTTCTACAAGTCCTGACACCCAGCCCGCTGCAATCATTGGGTGCAAGATGGTAATTGGTGCGGCAATCATGGCAGATATGATGCTGTAAGGGTGTGCAAGTGCAGCAAGAGCACCCAATCCCGCAAAAAGAGCATTGACCCCGATCCATAGCCAGATCATATCTGTTCCAGTTTCGCTGCCCTTCATAAAAAAGCCAGCAGCAAAAAGGACCACAATGAGCACTGGAATCAGCCACTTCATTGTTTTTGAGAAATTGCCTGGTTCTGGAAGCGTTTCAAGTGCTTCAATATCAATCTCTTTCTCCTGATTTTTTCCAGATTCTCTCTCCATGCTTAAACTATGCACTTTATAGTCCATATATCTTCTGATACCTGGCACATGACCTGCTCCTACAACAGCAACAATATTTTCCCCGGGAGCTGTCTTTATTTTTGCTGCCAAATACTTATCTCGCTCATCAATAAGAACCTTTTCCATTATAGGATGCGATTTTTTTACATCTGCTAAAAGAGTCTGCAAAATATCCTCCTGCTTCATCTTCTCGACATCTTCTTCGGTAATATCTTCCGAGCCTGCAAGAGAGAGAACCAATTGAAACATCAGCTTTATCTTTTCCCAGAATCCCATGCCTCGCCATACCCTTGTTAGGGTTATCTGTATCTCGCGATCAACTGGAACAAGAGTCGCCCCTTGAGTCTCAGCAGCTTCAATAGCATTAACCATCTCTTGACCCGGTTTTATATTAAATTTTTCAGCTAACCGTTTTTGAAAAGATGCAAGCATAAGATTAATAAGCAGTAGCATTGATTTTTTTTCGCGGATAACCTTTACAATATCCATATTCCGCCAACCTTCCCTGTCACGGATCGATTTAAGGCGTGTTGCACAAAGCTCCACACATACTGTATCTGGCTTTTCCTGATAAATCACATCTTTTACAAGCTCTGCACTCTCTTTAGATACATGGGCTGTGCCAATTAAGGTGATATTTTTCCCATTGCAAAATATTCTTTCAACCATTTTGTTTTCTATTTTTTTAACAGCACTATTTTCTATGCTCTCAATTGTGCTCTCTTCTTCCGTCATAAATCTATCCTTTTTATAATTATCTTATCAGTAAGAAATTTCAATCCAACAATTCTAATTTAAAACTTATTTTTTTCAATCGCTTCATTCAGAATCTTAAACTCATTTTTTAGTTCAAATATCAGAGCCTTTACATCATCCAGATTACAGTCAGCAGCCATTTTCTCAATCTCAAATGCTTTTACCCTCAGCCTCTCTCCGCCAATTTGAGATGCTGACCCCTTGATGGTATGTGCCTGACGTTTAACACCTGGTGCATCCATTTTGTCTATATAACTGCATAATGTTTCTATCTGATTTGGGGTATCTTCAATAAAACTATCTATTACTATGCGTGCAAGCTCTTCATCATTCATGATTCTTATCATCATTGAAGCTCTATCCCAAATGGGAATAGATGACTGTTTCTGTTTTGACGGCTCTTTTTTGTATTTTATGTGAGGTAAAAGCCATCTTTTGATCATCAGTGCCAAATCATCAGGATCAACAGGCTTTGATATATAGTCGTTCATACCTGCATCAAGGCACTTATCACGATCTCCTTGCATTGCATTTGCTGTCATGGCAATAATTGGAACATTCGGGTTCAGAACTTCTGACTCTCGGCTTCGTATTTGACGGGTAGCTTCAAATCCATCCATTTCGGGCATCTGTACATCCATCAAGACAAGATCATAATGAACCTGTTTCAAAGCATTAATTGCATCTAATCCGTTGCTCGCAATATCTGCTTGAAGTCCTATTTTATTTATAATACCGATTGCCACCAGTTGATTTGTTATGTTGTCCTCTGCAAGAAGGATTTTGGCTTTTTTGTCTGTAAACAGACCAGATTTAATTGTTGCAGTATAGCTGGCTTCATAAGGCTTATATTGCGGTGATTGTTCTGATTTGCCTTGTGTTTTACTGTTCTTACCTGCTAATGCTGATGCAATAACAGCCATAAGCTCATTGTATCTAACAGGTTTTGTCAAATAACCATCAAACCCTGTTGTTTTAAAATGTTTACAATCACCCTTGTCTCCAATTGATGTGAGCATAACCATACGTATATCTGCAATACGAGAATCAGATTTGATTCTCCGTCCAACCTCCTCTCCATCCATGCCCGGCATCTGCATATCAATAATTGCTACCTTGAACGGATCATTATTTTCAACTGCATGATAAATAGATTGAAGTGCCTGAAAGCCATCTACTGCCTCTGACGGACGCATTCCCCATGATGTCAGACGTTTCATCAAAATCTGACGGTTTGTAGAGTTATCATCTATTATCAAAGCACTAACTCCGTTAAGATCAGCAGATTGCTGATTCTGTTGACTACTCTCCCCCCCTTCCGTCTGTCTAAGAAAACATGCGGTAAACCAAAACTCTGAGCCCTTGCCCTCTTCGCTGTGGACACCTATCTTGCCGCCCATAAGCTCTGATAACTGTTTGGAGATTGCTAAACCAAGCCCTGTGCCTCCATATTTTCTTGTAGTTGAAGTATCTGCCTGACTGAACTTATCAAAGAGCATATCTATTTTATCTTCAGGGATACCAATACCTGTGTCTCGAACAGAAAAGCGGAGCATAACTTTGTTCTCCTGAGAAAGAGACCCTTTTTGCCCCTTTTCTATTTGTGGCTTCATACTCCCTGTCTCTGGCTTCACACTCGCTGTCTCTTGTCCCAAATTATCATTACAGACAGAGAAGTTTGTAGATACACACGCGACACGCACCACCACTTCACCACTCTCTGTGAACTTGATAGCATTTCCTGTCAGATTGGTGAGAATCTGACGCAGCCTTCCAGGATCTCCATTTAGCAGAAGCGGTACATCAAGGTCAGTATCCCAGATAAGTTCAAGACCCTTTTCTTGAGCACGACGAGCAAGATCACAGGCAAAATCCTCAAGCACCTCTGCTAAATCAAAATCAACACTCTCAAGGTCAAGTTTTTTTGCCTCAATCTTGGAAAAATCAAGAATGTCATTAATAAGAGTCAAAAGAGATTCAGCACTTGAACGGACAATCTGGGCAAAACGGTGCTGCTCTTCTGTAAGCTCTGTATCTAAAAGAAGAGCGGTCATGCCGATAACTCCGTTCATTGGAGTTCGGATTTCATGGCTCATGTTTGCCAAAAACTCACTCTTGGCAATGTCTGCCATCTGTGCCTTTACAGCCATTTCATTGGCTTTTTCTATGGCATCTTCAAGCTGATGGTTGGTATCAACAAGATTTTGTTCAGCTATTTTACGTTCAGTGATATCCCTTATGGCTACACATCTCATATCTTTGCTATTATAAACAATCTCTGTTGCCTGAACCTCTACCCATATCAACTCTCCACTCTTTTTCATAATTTGAATTTCATAGGGTGATACAAATTTTTTATCTATTTTCTCGAATATTATTTTATGGAATTGTTCAGGTATAAATAAATGAAAAATGTTTTTACCCAGCATCTCCTCTTTAGTGTAACCTGTCAACCCGATTGCTGAATGGTTAAAGTCGATTATCACACCTTTGTCGTGAAAAAATATAGTCTCAAAAGTAAGATCAGAAAGGTTTCTGTAACGCTCTTCACTCTGCCGTAATTCAACAGTCAGCTTATCTGATATCTGCTGTGCCATAAAACGGGTGTTTTGTAAAAAAAAGATTAATCCTGAAAGAAGAAGGGTTATAACCACTCCACCAAACATCACCAACCACACATCTGTCGAGTTTAGAGGTGAATCTTCTAACCCTTTTGTAAAGTGCAGTGTCCAGAGGCGACCGCCAAAAATAATAGGGATATCCATTTTAAATCGTGATACGCAGAGATCTATGTTTTGGGGCTGGTTTGACTGGCTGTCATAAAGTAGAGAGTCCGATGATAGATTCTCTCCATCAAAAATCTGTAACCTAATACGTTTTTCACCACGCAGATCCCATCCACCCAAAATCCCGTGCATAAGATCAACCATCCTGTATGGACTATAGACCCAGCCATGCAGAGCTGCACGGCGTTGTTCAACTGTATCTGTATCCATTCCATTACGATAAACTGGAACATACATCAACGTTCCGGGCTGTACATCTGTTTCTGTCTCCTGTATCAGCTTAACTTTTCCTGAAAGTGCTGCTTTATCTTCATCTCTTGCCCTCTCCATTGCAACACGGCGGATAGACTCAGAAAACATATCATACCCAAACGCACGAAGGTTGCGACCTTCAAACGGTTCAAGATAGATGATTGAGCTGTAGATATCACGCTTGCCTTCTGGTCTTACACGATAATCAGGAAATCCCTCATTGCGGATTTTTTGTTCATGCTCTGCCAAATGTTCACGCTGGATAAAAACAGAAAAACCTATCCCCTCTATCCCCGGAAGATGCTCTTCAACCCGTTGTCTCAAGGTAAATGTATGCCACCCTTGCCTTGTGGTATTTGCAGTACTATAAAAAAAGGCGGCACCGCTTCTCAATATCAAGGCATGGGCATTGAGGCGTTGAATAATTGCAAGCCTGATTTCGTTACATGCAAACTCAAACTCTACCTGTTTCTGAGTTTCTGAATGAGTTTTGACATAAAGGACAGCAAAGGCGGTTATAATAAGTCCTGCAGCAAGTATAACCCATACTAACCAGATGCTACGGTTTGAACTCGCTTCAGGCGAAGATTTTTTTCCATTCATTGTCTTAGTCGTCATATTGCTTTATTAAGATACTTTCACATAAAAAACTGTTTAAATATTTTCAGGCTCTTAGAGCTTGTTCCAAAGCCACTTTCAAATCTTTGATTGAGTATGGTTTATGCAAAAAAGCCTGAACTTTCTCGGAATTATCATTGGACATGGCAAATGCCTCATCATATCCGCTTGCTAAAATAGCAGGAATATTGGGCTTAATCTTTCTTATTGCGGCTAATGTTGCCCATCCGTCCAATTCAGGCATTGAAAGATCAGTAATTAGACAAACGACTGACTCTATATTTTTTTTAAACATCTCTATGGCTTCAACTCCATTTTTAGCCGATAGAACTTCAAAGCCAATGCGTTTGAGCATGATCATCGCCATAGCACGAACCATCTCATGGTCATCTACTACCAATACAGTCGAATATTTCTTTATCCGAGGAGTTTGCTCTAACTTTCCTGAATGCTTAACTGCACTGTCAACTGACAGAGGAAGAAAAATCATAAAAGAGCTTCCATGACCTATGTCACTATTTACGCCAACCATACCGTTCCAAGATTTTACTATTCCCAATACAGCCGCCAACCCTAAGCCTCGTCCCGTAAACTTGGTGGTAAAAAAAGGGTCGCATAGTTTATAAATATCTTCGGCTGGAATTCCACATCCTGTATCTGTAACTCCAAAACATCCATATATATCTACAAAAGGCTTGCTGTCAGCAGGGAAAAGATGAAATTTTGAAATATCAGATGATTTTATGGTTTTTGTAATCAGACTAATTTTGCCTCTATTCTCACCAATACTTTCAGATGCGTTATTTATCAGATGAGTTATAACCTGCTCCATCTGACTTGTATTAGCCCTGACAATCATCGGTGTATCTGATAACTCTGTCTGTATGGTTATGCTTCTTTTTACTAACAATTTAAATGTTGACAGGTTATTGCGGCAGAATTCTGAAATATCAATGGGTTCTGTTTTAACATTAGTCTGTCCAAGATATGTTAACATAGTACTGCTGACATCTGAACAACGGCGGGTAGCTTTCATTGCATTTATGAGATTTTTGCGTATCGGTGAATTTTTAGGCAAATCTTCCAAAGCCAGCTCTAAATTTCCAATCACAACATAAAGATAGTTGTTAAATAAATGAGCAATCCCTCCTGCCATATTTCCAAGACTCTCACTTTTTTGAAGTCTTCTGTTGGTGGCTTCCAGTTCCTTCTGTTTTGACTCTGTTAGCTTGTTTTCGGTTATGTCAGTATGAGTGCCAACATAGTGATAACCAACTCCATTTTCGTCTTTGGCAATACAGTTACCTCGAGATAATATATAACGCCAAGAGCCATCTGCAGCCTGTAAACGAAAGACGATTTGCCATGTTTTTAACTCTCCACTGTTGAACCTTTGCAGTTCATATTCCAAATGTTTTATGTCTTCATGGTGCAGCTTACTCATCAAAAATTCATAGCCTTTGATACCATCAAGAGGAGAATAACCGAGCATTGTGAACATGTTATCACTGAATTGGAAAAAACTATTTTTGAAATCATTTTCCCATAAACCATCATGTATGGCTGCTAAAATTAACCGCTGTTTATTTATGTAATGGAATTCGATCTTTTCTAACGATTTAACGCGTTGTTCCAATTCCTCGTAAGTTAATTTTTCAGCCATAACAACACCTATTAACAAAATTTTTTGAGTGAAATATCAACGCTAAACACTATAAAAAAATGAATACTAACACCTTAAAAATACTGTTGCAAATCAAAATAATGATATACAGCAATTCTAAATTTGAAAAATTATCCTGTTTTAGGGATTTTGAGTTGTTCGAACATAAAGTTCATGAGGTGCTCCCAGCTATTTAAAAAAGGTATTTTGTTAATGTGGTAAAATCATGAAAAAATATTTTTCTAGCTGCTAGGGTTTTCCGAATTGCCTGGTATTTGCTGTCAACTAATTCTAAGAAAGTATGCAGCAAAAAAGCAAATAGATTTAGAGCTATCATAACACAGGGGGAGAGATAATTTGGGGATTATTGGGTGAAACTATCACAGGGGTAAGGACTTTATGAGAGTAAAGTAATTTTACCATTCTTATGCTTGCTGACTGAACAGTTATTGCAATGAATTTTTGAGGAACGAAAATACTCTGTTCCATCAATGGGTATTAAAAGATATATATAGCCTTTTTAGGTGTTTTTACAACTTATTAAACTTAATTTCTGTACGAAATCCAAATTTAATTTGATTTTCTAAATAGAAAACAAGTGTGGGATCAAAACGATACAGTTTTACTCGAAAACGTTTACCAAAACTTTCAAGATCAGGTGCTTGATCATTTTCAAAAAAATCCATAGTAAAAGGAAATTTTTTTATATACGCTTTAACTGCCTGAATTCCTGTTAAACTTGGCGAAACGTGCCTAACGTAGCCAGACATCTGAATACCACTTATACCCTGCCATGTATTACTAAAAGAGTATATAGTAGCAGATGCCTGATCTCTTTCTATAGCTTCGGTGATATGCCTTGTTTCAGGTACTGAGAAGAAAAAAAATAATCCTTTATAAAAAGCATAATATACAGGGGCTGCCCAGACTCCCTTTTTACTATACGTAGCAAGAGTCATAGTGCTTTGCTGATTGATAAGAGCCACTGCCTTATTCAAGATTTCATTATCACCTATCATGGTTTTCCTCTGTTTTTTGCATATAGCGTTTCCCGATTTATTCAACAATATAACCGCAATGCTCAAACCAACCTTTTGCATCTTCATATCCCACTCATTGTATGAATGCAAGTATCACGTTATATTTTGTCCAAAGTATATGTATAAAATACTACAAAAAGAGATAAGTTCATATATTACCCAGCAGATATATCGTTTAACCAGCCAGAAAGAAGGTATAGAAGTATTGGGATTAAATGTACAACCAGAACATATCCATTTGATAGCATCCATTCCGCCGAAGTATGCGGTGTCCCAATATATGGGATTTTTGAAAGGTAAACTTGCATTAAACCTGTTTTACCGCTATCTCGAATTACGCAAGAGGTATTATTCAGGGAAATCTTTGTGCCAGACCTCCATTTGGTAAATCCGTTCCAATTCCTAACAGCCTTACAATTGTTTTAGGAAAATTCTGGCTTAAACATTCCAAATAGGGCATAATGTCTCAACATGATGGACTCCTTATGATGTTATTGTCTCTATCAATGAAATTTTATCAGAGTTCTTCCTCATTTTTACATAAATTTATGCTATTAACTCATTACTGCTCTGAAGTTTTTGGAGAAGGTGTTAATGGTCACAGTATTTAAAAAAACATCTTCCTGCATGTCAAAAACACATTTTAATTTCTAAAAGCGTAGAGCGAGAAATGAAAGATACCCCTTTGGGAAATAATAAAAGGAACTAAAAAGAAGAGATATGAAAACAAAAAACAAAATGGAAACAGAATTTGCTCCGGCTGAGAGAGCCACAGAAGAGACTATAAAAAATCAGGTAGAATCTATACTTAATGCCTCATACTTGCAAAAACTTTATTCTGCTGTTTCAGATATTGTGCTGATTTTGAACAAAGAGAGGCAGATTGTATTTTTTAACCCTAACCTACTTGATATGGTTGGTAAAGAGACGGCAGAATCTATATGCGGACTCCGAGTAGGCGAAGTTCTCCACTGTTCTCACGCTTTTGAGACAAAAGGGGGCTGCGGAACAACAGCATTTTGCAAGGAGTGCGGTGCAGTTAATGCAATTCTATCTTCACAAAATGGTAAGCCTGATCAGCAAGAGTGCAGAATTACTCGTAAAGATTCAGGAGATGCTCTTGATTTAAAGATAAGAACATCTCAAATCACTTTGGACAACGAAGAATATACCATTGTATCTGTATCAGATATCAGCCATGAAAAACGGCGAAGAATTCTCGAACGCATCTTTTTCCATGATATTATGAATACAGCGGTAGGTGTTCGTGGACTTTCAGAGCTTCTGACCATTGCCGAAGAGGAGCAGTTGGATGAATTTAGAAATATGATTTACAGCGGTTCAGAAAAACTTGTTGATGAGATAAAGATGCAAAAGGATCTTGTAGCAGCCGAAAATAATGAATTACAGTTCACGCCTGTTTCGATTGAATCTATCAAGTTTCTCAAAGAGATTGTGGACATATACAAAAGGCATGAAGTTGCCAAATATCATACGCTTGTGATAGATTCAACCTCTGTGAATGTAACTTTTGAGAGTGATAAAACGCTTTTATTTAGAGTTATTGCCAATATGACCAAAAACGCCTTAGAAGCATCTGCTCAAGGAGGTACGGTAACTATCGGGTGTGCTCAAGAGAACAATAAGATAAAATTTTATGTTCATAACCCAAGTTATATGTCTCAATCTGTGCAGCTTCAAGTTTTTCAACGCTCGTTTTCGACAAAAGGTGCTGGCAGAGGTCTTGGAACTTACAGCATGAAACTTTTAAGTGAGCGTTATCTAAAAGGCAGCGTCTTTTTTAGATCATCAAAAGAGAACGGAACAACATTTTTTGGAATTTATCCTTTGGTAATGGATAGCTCGTCATAATGGATAATTTTTTGCGATTAATTGCAAATATTAACCATCTGCCAATATATAACTCTCCAAATCTATTGTATGAACTTGATAATAAAAACCAGATATTTAGCATACAAGGTAAATCATATAACGTAAGATGTGGAGAGTGGTTATTTTATCCTGGTATGCTGTTTGGAAGCTGTGATAAATGGTGGGCAGATTGGGGGCAAAGATATACACCCCATGAAGGGCTTGATATAACTTTTTACAGAAAAAAAACATATAACATAACGAGCAGAAATTTTGATATCTGCTCGTTTGATTGTAATATTGTTGTGCCAGCAATGGGTGACGGCATAGTATTGAATATCTGCAAGGATTTTCTTGGACAATCAGTGATTATAAAACCTTCATTTTTTAGTAACAATAAAAGTGATAACTCTATTAGGGACTCCAAGTCTATATTTGATATCGAAAAATCAATAATTGCGGTTATATATTCACATATATTGACAGCGTGCGGTTTGACAATTGGGGATACGGTTACAAAAGGACAAATCATCGGAAAGGTTGCAGATACGTCGATGAGAAAATCAGGTATCACACCACACCTTCACGTATCTTGTGCAGAGATATCAACTAAAATACCACTCCATGAACTCAATTGGAATATCTTTGGTAATCCAGCCTGTGCCAGCGTGAAATTTTTTGACCCAATGCGGATTTGAACTTAATTTTACTTTAAATTCGTAATATTTTTACTTCAGAGCAAAAATATTGATTTGAAAAAACTTAAGGGATTGAAAAAAATATATTATTGCACTATTATCCAGTAACATTTTTAGTTAAAGTCATTGATTTGACATTGAATTCACCATAAAAATCCGATTGGAGATCCATGATGAAAAAATTTAAACTTACCTTGGGATTATTTGTTGTCATCTTTGTAATACTTCTGATTTACCAAAACAGAGCATATTTTTTTGCAAAACAGACTCTCTCTTTTATTCTTGTTCCTGAAAAATTCCAATGGACAGCTCCTGCGGTTGAAAATCTTGCCTACTTTGGGGGATGTTTGGTCATAGGTATTTTAATCACAGGCTATTTAGGCTTGGTCGCAAAATTGAGATCAAGAAAAACCATTAAACAGCTTAATTCTACTATTATATCTCAGACAGAGACGATTAACGCTCTTCAATCTGAACTTGATACATTCAAACAAACCTCTTATATTGAAGACGATCTTGATGATATTGCCACAACTGACGAGGGTTTGTTGACAAACAGCAAGCAGCCAGCAAGTGAGCCAATGATGATTGAGGAATCTATAGATGTAAAAGATGTCATAGCAACTAACGAAATTACCGAACAGGCAGTAAAACAGCCAGTAAATATCAATAAAGCATAGCCTATCTTGATTGTAAAAGATGACCATTCAAAACAGAACATGACCATTCAAAAAAATACCCCTATGATGGATCAGTATTTTTCCATCAAAGAGAGGTATCCTGATTCAATTT
>JADFZJ010000037.1 GCA_015232555.1 Desulfamplus sp.
GAAATGTGCTTGAGGTTCTTCGCCAGCCAATGGAAGATGGAGTGGTCAGAATTTCAAGAGCAGGTGCAAAATTCGCCTATCCATCGGTATTTATGCTTGTCGCTGCGATGAATCCCTGTCCGTGCGGATATTACGGGGACAGCGTGCGGGAATGCACTTGCACAGCAGCACAGATTCAGCGTTACAGAGGCAGGATTTCAGGTCCTCTTATGGATAGAATTGATATACATATTGAAGTTCCAGCAGTCTCATATAGTGAGTTGAGCGGAAACGCAAAACCAGAATCGTCAACCCAGATAAGAGAAAGGGTGGTGGCTGCAAGAAATCTTCAAACAGAGCGTTTTAAAGGAAGTAATGTTTTTTGCAATGCTGGAATGCGTCCCCGCGACATAAAAAAATTCTGTTCACTTGAAACTGCTGCATCATCTATTCTTGAGATGGCTGTAAATAATCTTGGACTCTCTGCACGAGCATACAGCAGAGTTTTGAAAACAGCCAGAACCATTGCGGATTTGGATAGTCAGAAAAATATTCTTCGGCAGCACATAGCAGAGTCTATCCAGTACAGAAATGAACAATAAGCAAATACCTATCAAAAAATCAACATATAACCAAAATTGCTTACTTGGTTACTACCACTTAAAAACTTACAATAGAAGAGTGTTTTTATGATTAAAAAAGATATTTTTCAGGGAAATCTCAAAGAGCAGTTAAAGGCATCTTCAAAAGATAAACTTCACAGATTTATCCTCTCTGACGGTATGATTAGGGGAGCGGTTGTCAACTGCACACGAATGGTGAACGAGATGCGAGCAAACCATGAGCTTGGACCTATCGAAACACTACTGCTTGGTCAGGCATACATTGCAGCATCACTATTAACAGCCAATCTGAAAGGCAGAGACAGAATAAGCGTCCATATTGAGTGTTCAGGACACGTAAAGGGTCTTGATGTTGAATCAAATGCTTTTGGAGAGGTGAGAGGATATTTGAAAAATCCAACCTTTTCTACCAATCTTTCAGGCAGTGAAAGAAATATATCCTCACTTTTCGGTGCAGGGTTTCTGACAGTAACAAAATATCTTGAGGATGCCAAAACGCCATACTCAGGCAAAATAATGCTCGAATATGGTTCTATTGCAGAAGACCTTGCAAACTACTTTGTTCAGTCAGAACAGACACCTACGGCATTTACATTAAGTGTTCACTTTGACAAACAAGGCAATGTTGACGGTGCAGGAGGTCTTTTTCTTCAATCAATGCCAGGAGAATCAGCAGATTCAAATGTGTTGGCAGAGGCAGAAGAGATCATGCAGCTCATCACATCTGCTGAAACAGGCTTTTCACTTGGTGCAGCTTTGGCTAATAATATTGAGCCTGACTATATAGTTTTAGAAAAATTTGACCGTATGACTCCCCTTCTGCTGGGAAATCATAGGGTAGAGTTTTTTTGCAGATGTAATCCTAAAACAATGCGTGGTTATATCTCAAGACTTCCACAAAATGAGCTTGTTGATATTGTACAAAACGGTCCATTTCCACTTGAGATTAGATGCCACCACTGCAATACGTTTTACCATTTTACTCAATCCGATATTCAAAAGATGATAAGTTAAGATTTGAAATGAGTGTGTAACATACTGTAAAATTTAAGAAAAATAATGGAGGCTAAAGATGAAGCTGCCTTATGGAATCAGCGATTTTCGTTCAATAGTTCTTAGAAGCTACTACTATTGCGACAGAACAGACTTAATACACGAACTTGAAAACAGCAGGTTTCAGCTTTTTCTGCGTCCTCGACGATTTGGAAAGTCTCTTTTGTTATCCATGCTTGAGAACTACTACGATGTTGCCAAAAAAAATGAGTTTGATGCCATGTTTGGACATCTCAAAATCGGGCAAAACCCAACACCTCTTCGCAACTCGTTTTTTATTCTCAAATGGGATTTTTCGTGTGTTGATGCTTCTGGCACTTTAGATAATATTCGGCAATCTCTTTATGACCATATAAATTATTGCATCAAAGAGTTTATACTTTACTACAAGGATTATGGAATCCCTGAAATCACTGTTGAACAGAATAATGCATTAATTTCTATCAAATCTTTAACCAGTGCCATACACACTATGACTTTGCCGGTTTATCTTCTTATTGATGAATACGACAACTTTGCCAACGAGGTAATGATGTCGTCAATCATGAAAACCGAGCGATATGAGTCTCTTGTGCAAAAAGAGGGGATACTTAAAACTGTGTTCAAAAATGTTAAGGCTTCGTCATCAAACTCAATATTTGACAGAGTTTTCATTACTGGCGTGTCGCCTGTAGTTATGAGTGATTTGACAAGCGGATACAACATTGCTGAAAACATCTATTTTGAGCCTGAATACAACACTCTTTGCGGATTCACTCAAGATGAAGTTTATAAATTGGTTGAGCAGATTGTTGATGAACGATTTGATAGCCTATCATCATCAGATATGACAACTGAATCGTTATCAAATAGAGCAACTGAATCATTATCAGATAAAAAAATTGAATCGTCAGATAAAGAAAAAGAGATAAATCAAGCAGTAGAACTTATGCGTGTTTACTATAATGGCTATCGCTTTTCATTAGATGCTGATGAAAAAGTGTATAATCCAACACTTGCCTTGTATTTTCTCAAACAGTTCGATAAATCAGGCAAAGTTCCAAGAAATATGTTTGATGACAACCTTGCAATGGACGAGGCAAAGCTGATTTATATTTCCAGCATTTCAGGAGGTCGTCAGCTTATAATTGACTTGATGCAGGAGGAGCATCAGGCTTTAATTTCAGAAATCAGCAGAAAATTCGGCATTCAACGTATGCTCTCTGACAAAACGCATGACAGGGCATTTCTCGTCTCATTTCTATACTATTTTGGAATTCTTACACTTTCAGGACAGGATCAATATGGAAAACTTACGCTTAAAGTCCCAAATACAGTAATCAAAAGGCTTTATGTTGAGCATATACACGAGATGCTAATTCCAGAGGCAATGGAGAGAGATGACGGAAAAAGTGCAGCAGAAAAGCTATTTCAAAACGGAGAAATTGATGAGCTGTGTAAATTTGTAGAACAGCGTTATTTCAAGGTTTTTCACAACCGCGATTACCGATGGGCAAATGAACTCACCGTCAAAACAGCATTCTTGACCTTGCTTTACAACGATATTCTCTTTATCATGGATTCTGAAAAGGAGATTGACCGTCGCTTTGCTGATTTAACCATGATAATTCGTCCGGATATGAGAAAATTCCAGATTTTTGATGTTCTGGTTGAGTTCAAATTTGTAAGCCTATCAACTGCTGGATTGACAGGCGAAGAGGCAAAGGCACTGTCAGTTGAAGAGCTTGCTATCCATCCAAAAATCAGCTCTGCGATGGACGAAGCAGTCAAACAGGTGAAGGATTACGCTGTGATATTGAAGGGCAGGTATCCAGAGTTGAGGCTTAAGAGCTTTGCTGTGGTGTCGCTGGGGTTTGACAGGTTGTGTTGGAAACAGGTTATGTGTAGTGCTTGATTGTAGGAGCGTAAAACCTATGAAGCAAAATAAATCATTATTAGAACATCAACCCGAAGAAGAACTACGTGCTGAATATGATTTTAAAGGGGCTGTTCGTGGAAAACATTATCGTCCTATAAATAAAGGTTATACTCTTAAAATTTATAAGACAGACGGCTCAACAGAGATTCAGGAAATGACTTCTGAAAAATGGGTAATCAGGCTTGATCCTGATATACAGCAATATTTCCATGACTCAACAAGTGTTAATCAGGCACTTCGTTCGTTATTAAGTCTTATGACTCAATTTCCTAATTTGTCTAAAAAAGGGGTTAAAAACACAGGAGCATAAAAAATGAAAATCCCTCACAAAATCAAATTATTATCCCTACTTCTGCTTTTCATAGCAGCATCAATTCCAGCAACATCCGCCCATTCTGCCAACCTCTTCATCGACCCCGCATCCCCTCTTGTGCAGGTGGGAGGAGAGATAACCCTTTGCGTTAATAATCCCAGCGGTGATGTCAAGTGGAGTTCAATTGAAGGGGAGATAGAAAAAACTGGAACTTCAGTTAAATACAAAGCCCCTGATTATGTTGCCATAGATGCCGTAACTGCAAAAGACTCGGCAGGCAATGTAGGCACTGTAATCGTTGTCGTGCAGGAAAAAGCCAAAATTGATGAGCGGTTTTTAAAGGAGAATGCCAACTGGGAAGTTTTTACAAGCCGGAAATTAATTTTGTCGTTACTGCTTTCAGATGACGGTAAAACACTCTGGTCTGGAACAAGCGGAGGATTGGAAAAACGGGATGCTGTTACTGGTGAGATTATTCAGGTATTAACCAGCTTAGATGGATTGCCGAGCAACTGGATTCGATCTTTACTATCCGACGGCAGCGGGGGGCTGTGGATTGGAATTGATGGCGGCGGTGTTGCTCACTTCAGATCCGATGGAACATGGAAAGTATTTAATACATATAATTCTAAGCTACCGAGCAACTATTTTCGCTCCTTTTTATCCGACGGTAGTGGGGGCTTATGGATTGAAACAGGAATCTTTACAGGAAGCTCTTGGTTAAGCTGTGGTCTTGACCACCTGAAACCAGACGGAACATGGGAGGTGTCAAATAAAGATACGGGATTGCCGGACAATCTGGTTCTTTCCCTCTTATCCGATGGCAGCGGCGGGCTTTGGCTCGGAACATGGGGCGGTGGTCTCGCCCGTTTAAAGTCAGATGGAACATCTGAAGTGTTCAACACAGATAACTCTGGATTGCCTGACAATTATGTTGAATGCCTCTTATCCGACGGCAACGGCGGATTGTGGATTGGAACAGATAAAGGTGGTCTTGCCCATAAGAAATCAGACGGAATATGGGAGGTATTTAATACAGAGAACTCGGAATTGCCGGACAACTATGTTCCCTCCTTCTTATCCGACGGAAGCAGCGGCCTGTGGATTGGAACTTCTGGAGGTCTTGCCCATAAGAAATCAGACGGAACATGGGAGATGTTCAACAGAAATAACTCTGAATTACAATCTAACAATATTCTGTCTCTCTTATCCGATGGAAGCGGAGGACTGTGGATTGGAACTAATAATAACGGACTTGCTCATAAGAAACCCGACGGAAAATGGGACATATTTAAAACGGATAACTCTGGATTGCAGGATACTTGGGTATCTTCTCTATTATCAGACGGCAAGGATGGACTGTGGATTGGAACACAGTGGGGGGGGCTTGCTCATAAGAAATCAGATGGAACATGGGAGCTATTTAATTCCAGTAACTCCAAATTGCCAAACAACTGGGTTCTATCCCTCTTATCTGACGGTAGTGCTGGACTCTGGATCGGAACAGATAAAGGTGGTTTCTCCCACTTCAAAGCTGACGGTACATGGAATACATGGACGTTATCAAACACATCATCTGGAAATTTTATAAATGTCATTTCTCTTTTACCAGATGGCAACGGCGGGGCGTGGATCGGGATGGATGGTGGTGATCTCGCCCACTTGAAATCCGACGACACATGGGAAATGTTCAGCACGCATAACTTGCCGGACAATCATCTTTTATCCATGTTATCCGATGGCAGCGGCGGACTTTGGATTGGAACAGCTACCGGAGGTCTTGTCCACTTCAAATCTGACGGCACATTCGGGGAGGTGTTTAACAAGGAAAACTCCAACTTGCCCATCAATGAGGTCAGATCCCTCTTATCCGACGGCAACGGTGGACTTTGGATCGGAACGTACGGCGGCGGAATTGCTCATTTCAAATCCAACGGCACCTTGTCCACTTGGTCGGTGTTCAATAAGGATAACTCTGGATTGCCGTCCAACTATATCCAATCTCTCTTATCTGATGGAATGGGCGGACTGTGGATCGGAACTTATTACGGTGGTGTTGCCCACTTGAAATCAGATGGCACATGGGAAATTTTCAATATAGATAACTCAGGATTGTCTGAAAACTGGATTATTTCTCTTTTATCTGACGGCAACGGCGGGGTGTGGATCGGAACGCGTAACGAAGGTCTTTCGCACCTCACCTTCTCTTCTGGACAAATTCAAGAAGAGCAATACCTCAAAAACGGACGTGCAGCCATAATAATTGCAGGAGGCGGCAACACTGACGATAACGCCTTATGGGACAGCACCGCAAAAATCAGCAACTACGCCTACAAGATGCTCAACAAACGTGGTTTTTTCAATACCGATATTCACTATATTTCGCCTATGGATTGGGCAGATTTTAACGGTGACGGAATTAACGATAAAATCGTTGACTCCCCTAACCCCGCCCGACAGATTCAACTCTCAGATATTCAGGCAGCCTTTGACTGGGCAAAGACAAAAGGCACACTTAACCAGCCACTTTACATATTCTTCACAGATCACGGCGGAAAGGAGCATCTCCAGCTTGCCAGAGGTGTTTACATAGAAGCCTCAGAGCTTAAAACCATGCTTGACGATTACCAGAAAACCACAGGCAACAAGGTTGTTTTTGTGATTGATGCCTGCCATTCTGGCACAATGGTTAAAGCTCTTGCTGGAGAAAACAGGGCGATAATCTCCAGCACTGACACTGGTCTTGCCTATTTTGATAGAACAGAAGACCAAAGTTTTACCTATTTTGTTATAAATGGTTTGTTCAAAGGCATGAATTTTGTTGAAGCGTTCCATGATGCAGCCAGTAAACAGAAAAAACTGCTTGGCAGATTGTCAGATTACCAGAAAGTATCTGCAGGCACATCTTACAATTTTGCTCAAGAACCTCAATTTGACGATACAGGAGACGGCGTTTACAATATTGCAGTTGATGGGGATTGGCTAAAAAAGGTGTCGGTAAATGGAACTTGGACAAAAGCAGATGTAACTTTGGCAATTGAGCCAGTTACTCAATCTGGCGTGGTTTCTACTTCGGGTTCTGGTGGTGGTTCTTCGGGTGCAGTTCCGTTAAAAGCTAAAGCTGCCCTTGCCTCTGGAGTGGTCAGACGAGTTTGGGCTGTAATTCGTCCGCCGCAGATGGATATTCTTGTTGATAGTACTGGTATTCCGCTTCTTGCGTTTCCAAAAGTTGATTTGAGTCTGCCCAAAAATTCTTCAAATGCAGAAGCTGAAACGGCAGACAGCGATAATCCAAATTCAGAAGAACAAAATATTTATAAAGGCAGTTGGAACGGCTTTGTTTACAACGGCGAATATGAAATCACCTTTTACGCAGAAGACAACGAAGGTAATATTGAGAGCAGCGAATCAATCAAACTGACCGTTGGCGATGGTATGGCGTGTCCAGAAAGAGCATCGCTAAAGGTGAGTGCAACTGGAAACAGCATCAATGACAGTGCTGGAAATACAGATAATATAGGCAAAATTGTCTATACATCAGGCGATACTTTGAAAATATCTATAACCGAAAATCTTGCTTACGGATATGACCTTTACGTTGCCCTGTTCATGCCTGATGGAAATTTTGTTGCGTTGAAAAGTCCCCTCAAAGATTCAAACCAGTTGCAGAAAGAGAATTTCAATAAGCTCTATTGGGGCGACAGGTGGATAGATACAAGCAGAAATACGAATATGGGCAAAGTGGTTGATGTGGTTGATATTTTGTTGTCAGAGGAAATTTTATCACAGAATACGGCATATCAGGGGAAATTGCCATTAGGTAGTTATTGCGTTTATGCAGCTTTGATTCCGCAAGGAGAGGATTTGTTGAATGCTGCTGGAAAGGGGCTGTTTGTACTCGATGGGGTTTGTTTTGAGGTTGTGAAGTGACTGGAGATAAATCGTAAATTGTCTGAATCAGGATACTCAAGATAAAAAGGATAAAGAAGGATACCAATCCTGAAACATCTTTTAATCCTGACCAATCCTGATTCAGACAACAGATAAAGATTAGACAAGACAATCACTGGTCAAAACATTCTAATCTTAAAAAAAGATACTCTCAATTATTTTTTATGCCGTAACTTTCAAAAATTTTATTGAACTCTCCATTTGCCTTGATCTCTGCAAGACCTTTGTTAAAAGCCTCGATAAGCTCCTTATGCCTGGGGTTCGCAAAACCGGATGAAATATACAAGTTATTGCTTATAAAAGCATTTTTTGTGAACTTGATTTTTGACAGCATGGAAGGGTCATCTTTTGCCATGATAACTTTGGCTACAATTTCGTCCTCAAGTGTAAGGTCAATTCGTTTGGCAATCAGCTTTTTGATGTTTGTAATAAGATCAACAACATCTTCACGTATGAAATTTTTTGATGCCTGAAATTCGTCACTATAATTATAACCTCTTACTGTCCCAATTTTTTTTCCTTTAAGACTCTCAAGTCCATTATATTCAAATGGGTCATCCGCATTTTTAATGAACTTGACTATATTTACTGTATAAGGTTCGCTGAACATCATAGATTGTTTATTTTTTTCGTTCATCCATACATCTGGAAGAATATCGTATTTCCCCTGAATTGTAAGAGCCTCTGCTCTTGCCCATGGAACATATTCCATTTTAACAGTATATCCTTGAGTCTTATATGCAGCTCGAACAATTACAAGAGAAAGTCCCTCTCTTGTATCTTCTGGATCAACAAATGGCGGGTATGGATCTGCTGCTGCCCGAACGATTTTTTCATCTGCTTCACAAATGGCATTAAATATTGTTACAGATATCATAACAAAAGCGATAAACATAATCACCTGTTTCATAAGTTCCTCCGTGCTTTGATTTAAATTAATAATAAAGGTAATCTATTCATAGACTTTAATTAAGGCTACAGTATTAAGAATAATATTTACACCATTAACAATAAATTCATGTTTGTCAACCAAAAATAGATGTGGTATGGAGGCTGCCTAAAGAAGATATAAATGGAGGATAAAGCTTTTATATGATGAAAAGTATTATAATATACTTATTATTTATTTTGTCATTTTTGCAATTGCTATTTTTTACAGCGTCAGCCGTAGTTGCAGCAAACAGAGAGTGGCTTGTTGAAAAAGCAGTAAAAGAGCTGGAGTTGCGGTAAATGATGCTATTGTTTTGATTGACTTTATGAATCAAGAGAGAAAACGAGAGCTTACACCTATGTTATATTTTAGGAGAAAGAATAAGGTATGAATAAAATTTTAATATTAATAATTACGTTATTTTCAATAAACCATGCAGATGCAATAACGCTTAAAGAGTCAATCAATAAAGCTCTCTCATCCTCTGATCAGGCAAAGGTGATTCAAGAGAGCCGTAAATATTCTGATGCAGAAGCTCAAAAGGTTGATGCTTTTACAAAACCGAGAGTAGATACATCAGTAAAATATTATGAACTTGGAACAACTGCCGAAGATAGTATCTTTATGGCAACGCCAGATCGTCAGATGACAACAGGATTGACTGCAAGCCAATTACTCTGGGCAGGAGAGCGGATAAAAGAGAGCAGAGCGTTGAAAAAGAATCTGATATCGCTTGCACAGCTTGAAGAGAGTTCCATGAAGCGTGACCTTGTAAAATATGTCTCCAACGCCTTTATTGCAGTTTTGTATCAGCAGGCAAGGATAAATGTGTTAAAAGATAGGGTTAAACAGCGAACAGATGAACTTGGTGATGCTACAGACCTTTTTGAAGCTGGAATGGTTACAAACCTTGATGTTAGAGAGGCAAAACTCCAGCTCCATGTTGCAGAGGACGAGCTTAGTTCAGGTGAAAGCCAGTTTCATACTGCTCTTGTTGACTTTAACCTTGTAATTGGTGAAAGCGGAGAGCAGACAGAAAATCTCTTGACTCCTGAAGGCTTGCTTGTACGCCCATACTACCTTAATGAGAAACTTACAAAACTTGAGGCTCTGTATAATAAAAAAGAGCAGCTTGATATAAAAAAGGCAAAAGCTGCTGTCAAAATTTCGGAAAAAAGCCTTAATCTTGCAAAAGATGAGGTAAAACCAGCAGTATTGCTCGTTGCTGGAACAGAATATGGCGGTGAGGAGTTTGACGATATGGATGCCTCATGGAATATCGGTGCACAGTTGACGTGGAACTTTTACGATGGAGGCACTATTGATGCTGGTATTGCATCTGCAAGGGCACGGAAAAAGAGCCGTGAAGCATCACTGAATCAGGCAGACAAAGCAATATCAGGAACATTAAATAAACTTAAGACAGAGGTTGCAAGCCTTAATAAAAGGACTAAACTTCAAGAAGAGACATTATCTTTATCAAATGGCAATTATGAAGATGCAAGAGGGCTTTACCTTAATGGAACAATGACATTAACACGGCTTGGAGATTTTAACCTTTTATATGCAGAAGCAAGATTTAATCTGCTTCAGCTCTACTATTTGGAAAATATTATCTCAATTGAGGTTGGCTCTTTGATTGGGGAGGAGTAGTTTTTCCCAACGCTACCCTGCTGAAAGCGGTATTTGACTAAACCGCAAACACCATGGAACCCTTAGGAACTTCACAATAAAAGTTCAAGTATTGCAGATAGTTTAAAAAAATTCATATATCCTAAATTGAGCAGTTGAATTTTGTGGAAAACGAATATAAAGTAAATTTTGGTTTTTAATCTTGAAATTGAGGTAAGGTGATACGTATAAATGGTTGATAAAAAACAAGCTACTTATAAAAAACAGATGGTCGATATTAGCTCCATCAAAATTGGTTATGGGCTGGGAGAACTGATGTTCGGGGCAGTCAGAGAAGAGTGTCGTCAATATCTTGGTGATCCTGATGAGGAAGATACTGAAATTTTTGATGGTGAGGAGTATGTTCACTGGTATTACGACCAATGGAATATAGAATTATGCTTTGAATCATCTGAAAATTACAGGTTGGGTACAATTATTTTAGAACATCCGAACGCTCTTTTAGGTGAAGAGCATATTATGGGTAAAAGCATTAAATACATTGAAAATTATCTGATTAAAAACAACTATTCCTATGCAATTGAGATGGAAGAGATGTCAGATGATAATATGGTGCTTATTGATGTTGATGATATGGAGTGTACCTTCATGTTTCGGGAAAATGTGCTTGAGGGTATACAGTGGAGCTATCTGTGGGTTGATGATGATACCCCTCAATGGCCTGAAAGACGGATGCAGTGAATGTTTTAATCTCAAACTATTGACGGCAAAAGCTCTTTAACAGAACAATCTCCTCTGACCATCGGCTGTCGTCAGGTGTTTCTAAAATCAAGGGGATTCCATCAAAACGGGAATCTTCCATAACGCGTCTGAAAATATCGATACCAAGAGTTCCAGCTCCTAAGCTCTCATGGCGGTCAACCCGTGATGAAAAGAGCTTTTTGGAGTCATTTAGGTGCATTCCTTTAAGATATTTGAACCCTATAACAGAGTCAAACTGCTGCCATGTTTTTCTAAAACCATCTTCTGACTTAAGATCATATCCTGCTGAAAAAGCGTGACAGGTATCAATACATACACCAACTCTTGTTTTATCGTCAACCTGATCAATTATTTCTGCAATCTGTTCAAATTGAAATCCAAGATTTGTCCCCTGTCCAGCAGTATTTTCAATTACAGGAACAGCGGTTAGGGTTTTACTAACAACCCAGTTTATAGACTCTGAAATGGTTTTAAGACAGTCAGTTTCACTCATTTTATTAAGATGGCTACCAGGATGAAAATTGAGTGTAACAAGACCAAGTTGCTCACATCGAGTCAATTCATCAAGAAATGCCTCTCTTGATTTTTTAAGCCCATCTGCCTCAGGATGTCCAAGATTGATAAGATAGCTATCATGTGCAAGAATCTGGTTGCTGCCATAACCATATTTGCTGCAATTTTCCTTAAATGATGAAATTGTTTTATCGCTCAATGGCGGGGAATTCCACTGGCGTTGATTTTTAGTAAAAAGTGCAAAAGCTGTTGCTCCAATATTGTGAGCATTGACAGGGGCATTTTGTACACCACCTGCGGCACTGACATGGGCACCTATATATTTCATTCAAGTTCTCCTTTTTTTACTCGATAATATGTTATTTTATCTTATTATATGGTAATTAAGGTGATAAGTGTTATTATACATATCCGTTATTACTTAACGGGTTTGCTCAATCATGATTGCTTGATTAAACCGAATCTGCTTATGTTATACTTATGAACTTTACATTTTAAATAACATTTATACAAATTCTAACCACTCTTTTTATGAGGTTTTATGTCTGACGAATCGACTGTTCCTAAAAAACAGAAGGTACTAATTGTTGAGGACTCACCACAAAATATAAAAATAATCAATGAGATTTTGAAAAATGATTATATCATCACAGCAGCAACAAGCGGTGAAAATGCCATATCCTGCTTAGAAGTAAATGAGTTACCTGATATTATTCTTCTTGATATCATTATGCCGGGAATGGATGGATACGAAGTTTGTCGGCGAATCAAGCGTAATAAAAAAACCTCTGACATTCCTGTTATATTCATTACTGCAAAGGATGATATTGAGGACGAGGAGAAAGGCTTTGAGGCAGGTGCGGTTGATTATATTACCAAACCAGTCAGCCCTTCTATTGTAAAAGCAAGAATAAAAACTCATCTTCTAATTAAAACTCAACAGGACCTTCTTAAGGAGAGTATTTCTATTTTACAGCACCGAGCAGAAATGCTCCAAAACTTACTTGATGATATATCTAAAACTGTATCAGCACTACATTAGACCAGCTTTAAAAATTGATTTCTATCTACTAAACTCAATGAGTTAACTTCTATTTTGAAGAAAGCCAATCAAATTAGTTTAAACAAAATATCACTGTGTTTCATGAGGTTTTATGCATGACAAATCGATCTCACCTCAAAAGCAGATAATACTTATTGTTGATGACTCACCGTCAAATATAAAAATATTAAATGATACTCTTAAAAGTGATTACATCATCAACGTGGCTAAAAATGGAGAGAGTGCCCTTTCTCATCTTAACAACTGCTTAAATGTTCAGACTAATATTGAGAACTCAACGAGTATAAATCAGAATCAGAATGATTTTCAGAATGTTAATTACTATCTGCCTGATATTATTCTTCTTGATATAATTATGCCGGGGGTGGATGGATATGAAGTTTGTCGACAAATCAAGAGTAATAAAAAAACCTCTGACATTCCTGTTATATTCATTACTGCAAAAGATGATATTGCAGACGAAGAGAAGGGCTTCCATTTAGGTGCGGTTGATTACATTACCAAACCTATAAGCCCGTCAATCGTAAAAGCAAGGATAAAAACACACCTGCTTATTAAAAGCCAACAAGATATCCTGCACAACAGCATTTCAGTTTTGGAACACAGAGCAGAACTTTTAGAGCATAAGGCAGAGCTTGGTATGCTTGCGGCTGGACTTGCCCATGATATCAACAACATTCTTTTTATCTCAATGATGATCGAAAATCTTCCAGCAATGATTCCTGATAACATGGAAGAGAAGCTGATTATAGACGAATATGTAAAGACTACCATGAACAGCCTGAAAATGGGCAGGGATATCTGTCGTGGTTTTACCAATTACCTCAAAGATATAGGGGAAGATGATATGATTTATCTCTTTCCGTCACTTCTGGAGCCGCTTAACATGTTAGAAAAAACATTTAAAGTTAAACTTTATAGGGACCTACAGCCTAATCTGCCTTATATAAAATGCAAAGGTTACCAGATAAAAAGAGTAATAGTAAATCTTTTCATAAATGCCTGTCAGTCAGTTGAACGTCAGAATAAAAGAGATATAACCATCAAGGTATGGAGTGATAATAGGCATATTTTTTTCTCCATTAATGATAATGGACCAGGAATACCAGATAATGTGCTTCCACGTATTTTTGAGGAAAACTACACAACACGTAAAGATGGTAATGGAATTGGACTCTCAATGGCAAAAAAAATTGTAGATAGCCATAACGGCACAATTGAATGTTTAACTACTATCGGTAAAGGGACAACCTTTATCCTTTCGCTGCCTGTATTTGAGTAGAGCAATCTTTTCTCCCCTTTATTAACTCTCAGTATTATATAATTTTTTAAAACTTTGCTTTAATTTCTCTTGAATCCTTGATTTTAAAGGGTATAAAAGCCGTTTTCCCTTGAAAAATAAATCAATTAATGTAATCTATCACAACTTACAGGCTGGTATGATACAAAGTCTGACAATATTAGAATATGTAGTAATTAAAACTGTATAGTATTTAAATAATATATCCAGTATATTTTTAATGATTTAATAATAATTTTATAGGGAATTATTTTATGAATTGGGATTGGGATAAGCTCAGAGACAAGCAAGATCAGTATGAAAAAAGACGTGGCGATGGGGGAGGAATGGGGATGCCAACACCCCCACAGATTGATGAGATAGTATCAAAATTCAGGAATTTTAAACTTCCTGGTGGATTACTGATGATTCTTATTCTTTTATTTCTCTTCTTTGGAAGTTCAATGTTTTTCACCGTAGAGATTGATGAAGTGGGAGTTATACAGAGATTTGGTAAATACAGCAGAATCTGTCAGCCAGGACTTAATTTTAAACTCCCTTCAGGGATTGAAAAGGTCACCAAGGTTAAAATTAAGAGAGTTTATAAGGAAGAATTTGGATTTACAACTGGTCAGGAAGATAGTGCATTCTCACGATTGAACGAGAATACAGACATGGTCGCATCTATGCTGACAGGTGACTTGAATGTTGCTGTTGTACCGTGGATTGTGCAGTACAGAATATCTGATCCATACAACTATCTGTTCCGCGTTAGAGATGTGAACGCAATCTTGCGTGACATGGCAGAAGCTACCATGCGTACAGTTGTAGGTGATAGAAGTATTAATGAGGTTATCTCAAAACGTGAGGAGATCGCTGTTGCTGCAAGAGAACTGCTTCAAATCGAGATGATTCAGGCAGAAACAGGGATACAGATAGTAACTATTGAGATGAAAAAAACTAATGTTCCAGAGCCTGTTCAAGCCTCATTTAATGAAGTTAATGAGGCAGTTCAAGAAAAAGAGCAGCTTATTTATAAAGCTAAAGAGGAGTATAATAAAGCTATTCCTGCCGCCAAAGGTGAAGCACAACGGATTGTAAAAGATGCTGAAGGTTATGCAATTGATCGTGTCAATCGTGCAATGGGTGATGCTGCAAGGTTTACATCTTTATATCAGGAGTATTCTAAGGCAAAAGATGTAACTGAAAAACGACTTTATTTAGAGGCAATGTCAGAAATTTTACCTAAACTCGGCAAAAAATATGTTATTGATTCTGGGCAGACAAATCTTTTACCTCTTTTGAATATGGGTGAAGCAGCAGGACAATCCCCAACAACAGTATCAGCAGTAAAAGATTTATTAAAGGGAGATGAGGTATTAAAATGATGAAATACAAGGGAATTATATATGTAGTACTGTTTTTGACAGCTTTTATTCTGTTTACATCAGCATATATTGTGGATGAGACAGAACAGGTTGTTATTACACAGTTTGGAAAGGTTGTAGGTGATCCTGTAACAACGCCTGGTCTTAATTTTAAAGTGCCTTTTATTCAAAAAGCAAGCTATTTTCCTAAAAATCTTCAGGAGTGGGATGGAGATCCAGGACAGATACCTACAAAGGATAAAACCTTTATCTGGGTAGATACTTTTGCACGCTGGAAAATAGTCGATCCTATCAAATATTTTCAGACTGTGAACAACATGACAAGTGCTCAAAGCAGGCTTGATGATATTATTGATCCCGCTGTCAGAAATTTTGTTACGTCATACAGACTTGTAGAAAGTGTCAGAAATAGCGACAGACCCATGGATACTTTCGAGTCTTTTGATGGAACTGAAAATAATCCGAGTCCAGACGTTCAGAATAAAGATGCCAAAGAACAGCCTCAAAAACATATATCACAGTATAAAATTGAAGTTGGAAGAAGTGAGATAAACAAAAAAATTATTGCTCAGGCACAGCCCAAATTAGAGGCGTTTGGAATTGAACTTGTAGATGTAAAGATAAAAAGGATTAATTACGTTGAGAAGGTGCGGGATGCTGTCTATGGCAGAATGATTGCCGAAAGAAAACAGATTGCAGAAAAATTCCGTTCTGAAGGCAGGGGAGAGGCAAGCAATATAAGGGGTGACAAGGAGAAGGAGTTGCAGCTTATAAAATCTCAAGCATATAAAACTGCTCAAGAGATTAAAGGTAAGGCGGACGCAAAGGCAACAGCGATATATGCCGATAGCTATGGAGTTGATCCTGGATTTTATTCACTTGTAAAAACTCTTGATGTATATAAATCTGCACTTGATAAGAGCAGCACGCTGGTGATTTCAACTGAATCAGATTTTATGAAGTATTTCAAGGGAATCAAGGGTGAGTAATATTTTGGTTCTCCGAGCTTTCCCGTGGTAGATATAATTTTTTATTTGTGATATAGGCCTCAGCTACTCTTCGTAACTATCTAAAATAATTACTAATATCTTAACAGCCTAAATTAGTGTCAATCAATGAACGCTATTAAAATTGGACAATTTTACTAAAAACCACGGAAAATATCAGAGAGCCAATATTTTGTTATTCTCTTACATAAAAGAGTAATTTATTCATTTAGAAAAATAAAACCGCAACAGAAAATTTAAGATGATATTTTTCTGTTGCGGTAGTTATTTTTACGGAATCAGGGAATTGATTTGTAGATACCGCTATTATAAATAAATATTCAATTCAGCTATTTGCGTCTTTGATGTCTTGTTCTTGCGAGGAGTTTTTTATGTTTATGCTTGCGCATTTTTTTCCTTCTCTTTTTAATAACACTGCCCAAAAGACCACCTCCTTTAATCAGTTTCCAAATGTTATATTAATGATGAATTCAAAACTTATATCATAAAGTTTTGTGATATGTCCATTCTTTTTTCTTGTATAAACCAAGCATACAAGAGTTTTCAATATCTACCACAGGAGCAATTTATGGATAAACAGATAACCTTTAACCCCGCACAGTTAAAAGAGCTTGGTGATGCGGTTTTAATTGCCGAAGAGCTTGTTAGTAATCATTATAAGATGTCATCAACACAATGGCTTCGCAGCAGGTATGATATCAAGACTTTTATTGAGCTTCAAGGTGATGAAATTGTTGATGGTCCATTTGCTCAGGTTCTTGGCTATAATGTCAGAAAAAAAGATGGAGCACTCGGCTCAGGTATAACTGACTATTATACAGTATGTCTTCAAGATAGCACTATTTTAGAGAGAATTGCTCAAAATCAAGAGCTTATATTGTTACCATTTCTTGTTTACATTACAGTGCATGAACTGGTTCATATTGTAAGATTCTCAAAATTTGAGCAGATGTATTCAGCATCGTCTGAATCTCAGTGTGCTATGGAAGAAGAGCGTAAGGTACACTCAATAACCGCTGCAATACTAAATCGTGTTGCCATAGCCGGTATGGACAAAGTGCTTACCTATTATAAAAAATGGCTTTAGTGAATGTGACCGAATTATTGCAATGCTTTGAGCAATGAAATGAAAATTTTAATTAGCCGCTCCTTGACAAGAATTAAAGGCTGTCTATTATATCATTGATTTTTGAACCGTGTCGCAATTACGCAATTAATAAATGCTTGACAAGATGTAAATACTGACTATTTTATCAAAGATTTGAACGAATGAACCATAAAAAATCGGAGAAGAATGTAAAATGCCTATCTATGAGTATGAATGCAAAGTGTGTGGAAATGTTGATGAAGCATTTCAGAAGATATCAGATGCTCCCTTGGAAAAATGCAGTAAGTGTGGGGGAAAACTCAACAAGATCGTTTCCCATAGTTCATTTCATTTAAAAGGCTCTGGCTGGTATGTTACTGATTATGGCGGATCAATTTCCAAATGTGATAAGACCTCTCAGGAGAAAAGCAGCACTAAAAGCGACTCTCCAGGCTCGAGTAAATGTACCCAATCCTGCTCGAGTTCCAATAATAAAGCAGAATAGTTCTTAACTATATCAATCTGAAGATATGACCTGAATATATAACTCATATAAATAATAGAACTTTAACTATGAAAGCATACTGGAAAGTGTTCTGTATGAACGCCATTTTATAACTGTTTAACGTTGTAGCAGCTTAGGAATTACCAGGTTGCTTATTCAATAAAATATAAAGAACAAAAATTATAGAAGGTTATAAAGATTTAAGATGTCAATCTACTTCAGAGAGCATTGTGTAAGAATTATAATATTTAAATAAACATTAATAACTAAACCGTAAAAATTATATTGAAGGAGAATTCAGATCATGAGTTTAAGACCATTACAAGATAGAATTGTAGTTGAGAGAGTTGAAGAGACCAAAACAACAAAAGGTGGAATTATTATCCCTGACACAGCCAAGGAGAAACCTGCTGAGGGTAAAGTGATTGCGGTAGGCAAAGGGCGGGTTGGAGAAGACGGAAAGCTTATCCCCATGGAACTCAAGGTTGGAGATCGTATTCTGTTCAGTAAATATGGTGGAACAGATGTGAAGATTGATGGCATTGACTATCTTATCATGCGTCAAGATGATGTTCTTGGTGTGATTGAATAGTATTGGGTTTACATATCTCAAAAGTTGTACAGAAATATATATATAAATTCGATAACTACTTTAATATTTTTAAGACAAATTTTTTTTAACTACTTAATACTTAAATACAATTATGTAATTTAGGATATAGATGGAGGCCCATAAAGATGGCAAAAGAGATTAAATATGATGCAAAGGCTCGTGAGGCAATGCTTAAAGGTGTTCAGACACTTGCAGATGCTGTGGTTGTAACTCTTGGACCTAAGGGAAGAAACGTCGTTATTGAGAAGTCATGGGGATCTCCCAATGTAACCAAAGACGGTGTTACTGTTGCCAAAGAGATTGAACTTGAAGATAAATTTGAGAACATGGGTGCCCAGATGGTTAAAGAGGTTGCCAGCAAAACAAGTGACATGGCTGGTGATGGCACCACAACTGCTACAGTTCTTGCCCGTGCAATATATGAGCAGGGTCAGAAACTTGTTGTAGCTGGTAATAATCCTATGGGTATCAAAAGAGGTATTGACGCTGCTGTAGCCAAGATAGTGTCCGAACTTGCAGCCATAAGCAAACCTACTAAAGATCAGAAAGAAATTGCTCAGATAGGTACAATTTCAGCCAACAATGATGAGACCATTGGTAATATTATTGCAGAGGCAATGGGTAAAGTCGGTAAAGAGGGCGTTATTACTGTTGAAGAAGCAAAATCTATGGATACCACTTTAGATGTTGTAGAAGGCATGCAGTTTGATCGTGGTTATCTTTCTCCATATTTTGCAACCAATGCTGAAAAAATGGTAGCAGAGCTTGATAATCCTTTTATTCTTATTTGTGATAAAAAAATCAGCAGCATGAAAGATCTTCTTCCTGTTCTTGAGGCAGTTGCAAAAATGGGTAAACAGCTTCTTATAGTTGCTGAAGATGTTGAAGGCGAAGCTCTTGCAACTCTGGTTGTCAATAAGATTCGCGGCACACTGAACGTTGCTGCTGTTAAAGCCCCTGGTTTTGGTGACAGAAGAAAAGCTATGCTTGAAGACCTTGCTGTTCTTACAGGTGGTCAAGTTGTATCTGAAGATGTTGGACTGAAGCTTGAAAATGTAGGGCTAAATGATCTTGGCCGTGCAAAATCTGTTGTTATTGACAAAGATAACACAACAGTGATTGACGGTGCGGGCTCCAGAGAATCTCTTGAGGGTCGTGTTAAAATGATACGTGCTCAGATTGAAGATACCACCTCTGACTATGATAGGGAAAAACTTCAGGAAAGACTTGCAAAAATGATTGGTGGTGTTGCTGTTATCAGTGTAGGTGCTGCAACTGAAACTGAGATGAAAGAGAAAAAAGCAAGAGTTGAAGATGCTCTTAATGCAACAAGAGCAGCAGTTGAAGAGGGTGTTGTTCCTGGTGGAGGAGTTGCTCTTCTTCGTGCAAGTGAAGCACTTAGCTCTCTTAAAGGTGATCAGGAAGAGCTTCTTGGTATTAAAGTGGTTGCACGTGCTATTGAAGAGCCACTGCGTCAGATTGCCAATAATGCTGGTGTAGAAGGTTCTGTTGTTATTAATAAGGTTAGAGAGGGTAAAGGTGCATTTGGTTATAATGCAAGAACTGATGTTTATGAAGACCTTATCGAAGCTGGTGTTATTGATCCCAAGAAAGTTGTCCGTTTTGCACTCCAGAATGCAGCAAGCGTTGCATCTGTAATGCTTACTACTGAAGCCATGATTGCCGATAAGCCCGAAGAAAAAGCCGCTGGAATGCCTGGTGGTGGTATGGGTGGTATGGGTGGTGGTATGGGCGGCATGATGTAATTAATAATGATTGAATATTGTTTAAAAATAATCAATAGCCATATCATGATATACCACAAGAGTATTACAAGTTGATGATATTTTAGATAATTAGAAAGCCCCTGTGCAGTTTTTCTTGTACGGGGGCTTTTTTACGTGATATATAAATACTATTTAGCATGGAATTTTTAAAAAAAATTAGATGCTGATGCATATGGGACTTGACATCATCGCAGTGCTAATATAGCATCAGCATCTTTAAATAATCATGGTATAAAATTTATAATATAGTCTTTTCCCCCGTTTGAACTTAGGGCACCCAAAGCAGGGCGGGTGCCCTTACTTGCTTATAAAAAGTGTTATTTTATATTTTAATCTGGAGTTTTGTTTATGAATCCTGAGACGCCCGATCTTTTTAATATGATGATCAGTGCAGGACCTGTAGTAAAAACTGTATTGTTAATTCTTCTATTTTTCTCAATTACTTCATGGGCAATTATTTTCATCAAATACAGATATATCAGAAAAGCATACAAGGACTCAGTTGATTTTACTGAAATATTCTGGCAATGCCGCAATCTTGCAGATGCTTTTACCAAGGCAAAAATTTTAAAAACCAGTCCTGTTGCAAGAGTCTTTATAACAGGATATATGGAAGTCAAAAAATTTGATGCTTCAATCACAGATAATACATCAGCAAGAAGTGCAAGTGTGTCTGTTGTAACAAAATTAACAGCAGAACCTACCAGAGTAATTCCCTCATATAATGTTATGTCAAGTGTTCAAAGAGCATTAAAACGAGCCATAAGCTCTGAAATAAGACGTCTTTCTCAGTTGGTTACATTTCTTGCAACTGCGGGTAATACAGCTCCGTTTATCGGTCTGTTTGGAACTGTATGGGGCATTCTCAATACATTTCAAGGTATTGGTATGACTAAATCCGCAAGTCTTGCGGTAGTGGCACCTGGTATTGCAGAGGCTCTGGTTGCAACGGCTGCAGGTCTTTGCGTTGCTATTCCAGCGGTTATTGCTTATAATTATTTTACTGACAGAATAAGGGTACTTGATTCTGAACTTCAAAGCTTTGTTGCAGACCTTTTAAATATTATAGAACGAGATCTTCAGAAAAGTCAGGGGGCAGCATAATGCAGGTTGGTGGCGGAAATGATCAATTAATGTCAGAAATTAATGTAACTCCATTTGTGGATGTTATGCTGGTATTGCTAATAATATTCATGGTTTCAGCTCCAATGATGGTCGAAGGTGTTGATGTCAACCTTCCCAGAGCATCATCAGCACCTTTAAAAACTGATGAAGAAAATCTTGTGATTTCCATTCAGAAAGATAATCAAGTTTATCTAAATGATCAGGTAATAGATATCGAATTATTGACAGAAAAACTACAAAAAATACTTGAAAATGTAGAAAAAAGGGATGTTTATTTAAAAGCTGATAAAGACATTGCTTATGGCATTGTTGTTGATGTTATGTCCAAGGTAAAATCGGCGGGAATAACCTCTCTTGGAATGATTACTCTTCCAGAAGAAGAGTAGTGCTGCTGAGATACAATGAATCGCTTAGATTTTTTAAAATCCATAAGTGCCGCTTCAAGAGAGAGACAGGTAGAGGCCAGCCCATCTGTTAAAATGATGTATGGACTTTCGGCGGCTCTCCATGGGCTGTTGTTCTTGATTGTAATGTTCACTCAAAATTTAAATCCTGTACCTATGGTGCCTTTTGCTGTTCAGGTTGATTTGGTATCATTCTCTCCAGGGCTTCCAAAGAGTAGCTCATCATCAGATAATAAAAATAATTTAGAATCTGATATTGGAGAACAAGCAGATAGTAAATCTCAATCTGTTGTCAAGAAGTCTAAAAGTGGACCAAAGGTTAAAAATGAAAGTCAGAGTCAGAAAGAATCTAACAATTCTGATCCCGTTAAGTCTCTGAAAAAAAAGATTATAAAACCTGATGTTGAGGTCAAAGAAAAGAGGGAATCTCCTCTTGCTGAAACTCCAAAAGCTAAAGTTAAATCAGAACCTAAACCTGAGTCAAAGCCCGAGGTAAAAACTGAACCTAAGCCAAAGCCTAAAACTGAACCTGAACCAAAGCCCGAGCCAAAGAAGGAATCAGAAGTTGTTGAAAAAACAGAAACAGAAGAACCTGTTATTGCAAAAAAGAAAGAGTCTTTAAAAAAGAAAACATACGACTCTGAGAAGGTTGAAAAAAGCTCAAAGGAAACAGTAGTTGAAAAAGAGACTTCCAAAAGCAAGACAGTATCTTCAGAAACAACTGCTGACTCTGCTCAAACTGATAAGGTAGCAAGCAAAAGCAGCGGACAGGGAACAGCAGAAAAGGAAGAGGCTTCTACTAAACAGGGTGGAGTTGAAAAAGGGAAACACTCTGGTAACGGTTCTGGAGACGATACTAATAAAAATTCATCACGCAATTCTGGTGCAGCGGGAGATGCTCAGGGAGGCGATGATTCAGGTGAGGCTCAAGGCAAAGCAAATTTAGCTGATGCGTTGAACCGAATGAAAAGTAAGGTGGCAAGTCAGTCTCCTAAGAAAGGCGGCGGAGGTTCTGGAACTGGTAGTGGAGGAAGTTCTGGAGCAGGGGCAATTGCTTCAACCGGAGGACAAGGGGCAGGTACTACAGCCGAGGCTATTGGTCTTTATAATCTTGAACTATACTACAAAATCAGACAGAACTGGTCGTATAATCCAAGCCTTGCTGGAGCGGACGGTAAAGTTGAGGTAAGAATCGTGATTAAAATATTGCAGAACGGAGAAATAAGGGATATCTGGTTTGAGACACATTCAGGCAATAGCCATCTTGACGAATCTGCACTAAAGGCGGTAAAAAAATCCAATCCTCTGCCCCCATTACCCGCAGGCTACACGTCCTATGATATAGGACTTATATTTACACCTTCTGGTTTAAAATAAATTTTTTTGCCTGAAATATTTTTTGTTGTTATAAAATATTATTGTGTTAAATAACAGACTTAAATAATAAAAAAGATGGGGATTATGTCTCAAAACATAAGTATAAATTTTAGGGGTGCATTAAATTCATGTAGATTTTTTCTCTTACGTGGATTATTGTGCGTTCTGGTGTTTTTTCCTGCTGTTGGTATGGCACAGCATGCCTATATTAATATTAATGATCCGTTAATGCGGAAAATTCCTGTAGCTGTACCTTTTTTCAAAGCATTTACAGGTCATGAGCAGGAGGTCTCTCTTGGTAAAAATGCTGTAGATATTATGTCAAATGCCCTTGACTTTACAGGTTATCTTGCTGTACTGGACAAGGCATCTTTCATTGAAAACCCTGCTCAAAAAGGAATTACAGGGGCAGAGATAAATTATAAAAACTGGACGGTCATTGGTGCTGAGCTGCTTATTACCGGCGGAATTGTAGAACAGAATGGAACCGTACGGTTAGAATTACGGCTTTTTGATACTTTTAAAGAGACATTGCTTATAGGTAAGGTTTATACAGGGAATAAAGAAGATATCAAAAGCATGGTTTACCGTTTCTGTGCTGAAATTTCTTTATTGTTAACCGGTAAAATGGGGGTTTTTGGAAGTAGGATTGCTTTTGTTTCAACTGTAAAAGGAAACAAAGAGATATTTACCTGCGATTTTGATGGTGGAAATATCTCTCGGGTAACTAACTTTAATAATATAACCATTTCACCTGCATGGTCTTCTGATGGAAATTTTATTGCTTTTACCTCTTATGCCAAAGGAACTCCTGCACTTTACATCAGGGATTTAAGATCAAATAGCGATGTAGTTCTGGCTAAGAAAGGTCTGAATATTACTCCAGCATGGATTCCAGGACAATTCGCTTTGGCCGCAACATTAAGTTTTTCAGGTGATCAGGATATTTATATTGTATCTGGAACAGGTCAAGTAAAAAACCAATTGACTAAAGTGAGTGGTATTGATGTCTCACCAGCATTTTCACCAGATGGGGGAAGATTTGCTTTTGTCTCCAAACGCTCTGGAACGCCTCAAATTTATATTGGAGATACAGGGTCTGGTTCAGCCACAAGACTAACTTTTCAGGGTAATTATAACACCTCTCCTGCATGGTCTCCAGATGGTGAGAAGATAGCTTATGTTGGTGTTGTTAAAAATAGTATTAACATTTATGTTATTGGTGTCAACGGGGGTGGACCGACTCAGCTGACAAGCGGTCAAGGAGATAATGAAGATCCATCATGGTCCCCAGATGGAAATCTTATTGCCTTCAGTTCAACACGCCAGGGGGCATCAAGAATATTTGTGATGACTGCAACCGGAGCAGATCAAAGACTTCTTTTTACATTAGGAGGTTCTCAGACAGAGCCGACGTGGTCATCTGGGGTTGGAAATAATAAATAAATTATTAAATGATTCAAATCTTAGGAGGAAAAAATGGGAAAAAAAATTGTTGTTAAGGTTATGATTATGCTTTTTCTGTCAGCAATGATGCTGACCGTTTCTTGTGCAAAAAAGACTGTTGAAACAGATCCGTCAGCAGGCATTCAGAATGGTTCACAAGACGGACTTTCTGCTGAAGAGATTGCAAGACAAAAAGCACTTGAAGAAGAGCGTATGAGAGAAGATGCATTAAGAAAAGCTATTGCTGCTGAAAGAGAAAAGTTTGAGATGGAAGATATTTACTTTGATTTTGACAGTGCAGAGCTTGTTCCTGATGCACGTATGCTTCTTAAAGAAAAAGCAGATTTTCTTACTCGAAACAGCGGTCTCACAGTTACAATAGAAGGACATTGTGATGAAAGAGGAACTACAGAGTACAACCTTGCACTTGGTGAAAGACGTGCTATGTCAGCAAAAAGATACTTACAAGACCTTGGTATTGCTGAATTCCGTCTGAATACTATCAGCTATGGAGAGGAAAGACCTTCTGTACAGGGTAATGACGAATCTGCATGGTCAAAGAACAGACGTGCTCATTTTGTAATTAGGTAATATATTCTAAAGTTAATATTACTATATATAGTAACTGATTTATAAAACAGACCGCTTATTATAGTAACTAAATACAATTAAAATCCACCTCCCCTTCAAACCGGCTGTATATTATATATTCAGACGATTTTTGAGAGTCAGCAGGGGAAGGTGGATTTTACTCATTTAAACAGTAGCTGGTAAATCTTTGGTATTATTAGCAATATATTATATGTATTTATTAAGCTCGTTTGGATGTTTTTTTGTTATTATAGATTTTATATTTAAACTTACTTTTAAGGTGTTGAGATGCTATGATGAAAAAAAATAATTTGTTGCTTTTGAATATATTTTTTTTAACAATTTTTTGTTCTGGCTGTGCTGGAAACCATAAAATTGAGGCTCTTGAAAGCAAGGTGGCAACTCTTGAAGAGGAGAATGCAAAACTCACAAAACAATACAACAGCATTATTAATGAAGATTTTATAACTCTTGAAAAAGAACAAAGAGAAAAGTATGCTGAAGTAAGAGATATGATGGAGAGCCTAAAAACTGACATTCAGGCGGTCAGAGGCAATCTTGAAGAGTCTGAACATCGCCTTAAAGAGGCGAGTGAAGCAGCCGGTGCGTCTGAGTTAGGACGTATTGATAATGCTGTATCTAACAATTACAGACGTATTCTCCGAATTGAAAAGCATCTTGGGCTTGAGTCCTCTGACCCTGCTGATAGCGGTCTTGTTTCCACTTCACAGACAACAACGCCAGTAGCACCAAATACATCATCCATACAACAACCAGTGGTTACAGGAAACGGCACAGAATCAACTAATAAAACTATAGCACAAAATATGAGTGTGGATAGTTTGTATAATGAGGCTAAAGCTTCTTTAGACTCTGGAAAGAATGAACAAGCAAGAAATCAATTTGAAGCGTTTATAAATCGTTATCCAACTTCGGATAATGCTGATAATGCAAGGTTCTGGATAGCAGATAGTTATTATCGGGATAAGTGGTATGAAAAGGCAATTCTTGAATATCAGAGGGTAATTGAAGAGTATCCTAAAGGGAATAAAATTCCTTCAGCTCTTTTGAAACAAGCTTACTCTTTTGCAAATCTCGGAGAGAAAGGGAATGCTCGTTTAATTTTAGAGGATTTGATTAAAAAGTATCCTCAAACCCAGGAATCTGAAAGTGCTAAAGAAAAACTTAAAACATTAAATTGAAAACAATTGATAAACTCAATATCAATACAACATTAACCTGAATGCTCAAAGTAATAGGTATAGATCCTG
The DNA here is from genome assembly GCA_015232555.1 of Desulfamplus sp. Classification (GTDB taxonomy): domain Bacteria; phylum Desulfobacterota; class Desulfobacteria; order Desulfobacterales; family Desulfobacteraceae; genus Desulfamplus. Next base: position 26,619 of record JADFZJ010000037.1, read on the forward strand.
GACTTGCGGGGACAGGAATTGGTCTGGTTCAGGGAGATGGACAAAAAATCTCAGCCTACTCTTTTGGCAGTATCAATACTGATAAAAAAGATTCACTTTATTTACGCCTCAATCTTATTTATACCCAAACCCTTGATTTCCTCTGTCAGCAATCCCCTGACATCGTTGTTTTGGAAGATATTTTTTCACTTAAGCAGTATCCCAATTCAGGGATTACTCTTGGCAAAGTGACTGGTGTTCTTCTGCTTGCTGCCTATAAATCTGGTGCATCAATCCACGAAATTCCTGTAAAAGAGGCTAAAAAGCTGATTTCAGGGACAGGTAGTGCAGATAAATATCAGGTGGAAAAATCTGTGAGACACTTTCTGAATCACCCCGAAGAAATAAGACCTTTTCATTCATCTGATGCCCTTGCTTTAGCAATTGCCGGATTTTTCAGATGTGCTAATGCTAAAACGGTCTGATTGAAGTATTAATGCTCAATAGAGGATGCTTGAATGATTGCATATATGGAAGGCAAATTATTAAAGATGAATCGGGACGGGATTCTTTTATTAGCCGGATATATAGGTTATGAGATTCTTCTTCCTGTGTTTGTAATGGAAAAGTTAGTATCTCAGCTTTCAGATGCAGATAATCCGCCTTCAGAATCTCCTTCTGACCGTCAGATTTCCCTTTATATCTACTATTATCAAACCGACAGGCAGCCGAAACCCGTTCTCATAGGGTTTCACTCAGAAGAAGAGAAGGATTTTTTTGAGATTTTCATCTCTGTTGATGCGATAGGACCTCTTAAAGCAGTAAAGGCTATGGAAAAATCGATATCCCTGATAGCATCTGCTATTGAACAGCAGGATATTGATTTTCTTGCTACTTTGAAGGGTATTGGAAAAAGAACTGCTCAAAAAATTGTCGCTTCTCTCCATGGCAAAGTAGCACGTTTTATCTCCGAATCTGTTACTGATTCTAAAAATTATTCAGGAAATTCAACAACATCTAATTCAGGAGATTCACTAATTGCTGCATATACCTTAGAATCATCAAGGGCTGTTTTATCTATTTCCATGCAGAAACTTTATCAGCAGGTTGTTGATGTTCTTATTGATCAGCTTGGCTATACAGGTGCAATTGCAAAAAAAATGGTCTCTATGGCAATGGAAAAAAATCCTTTAATATCAACACCTGAAGAGCTTTTTGAGGCTGTACTGCATGGAAAACTCTAATGAAGATTGGTGTCTCATCATAAAAACAGGCTATTCAACAATATGAGTGATTCTATTATCTCGTTCTCTTCATTATCATCTCAATCCCTAAATGAGATATCTTCTCCAAAAGAGATCCCAGCAGACAGGGATGCAGATGCTGGCTACTCGCTGAGACCAGAAAAGTTTGATGATTATGTTGGGCAGTCAGAGACAGTCGAGACCCTCAAGATTGCGATTCAGGCTGCCAAGATGCGCGAGGAATCACTTGATCATATTCTTCTTCACGGGCCTCCTGGACTTGGGAAAACGACCATATCCCACATTATTGCCAATGAGATGGGAGGAACTTTGACAGTGACATCAGGACCTGCCCTTGAAAAAGGAGGAGACCTTATTGGAATGCTGACCAACCTTGCAGATGGTGATTTTCTTTTCATTGACGAAATACACAGAATTCCCAAGACAGTTGAAGAGTTTCTTTATCCTGCAATGGAGGATTATGCAGTAGATTTTGTTTTTGATAAAGGAATTCACGCAAGAAGTCATCGTTATAGACTTAAACACTTTACTCTTGTAGGGGCTACAACTCGGGTGGGACTTTTATCATCGCCTCTGCGTGACAGATTTGGTCTTTTTAGAAATCTTGATTTTTACACAATTGATGAGCTTATAACCATAATTAGGAGATCATCTGTGCTTTTAAAATCCCCTATGGACAGCGAAAGTGCATTGGAGCTTGCAAGAAGATCAAGAGGAACTCCAAGGATAGCCAACAGACTGCTCAAGCGGGTTAGAGATTACTCACAGGTACGTTCAAACGGGCAAATTACCCTCAAAAGCGTACGAGATGCCTTGGCTCTTGAAGGTATTGATGAGATAGGATTGACTCCTTTAGATAGAAACTATCTAAATACCATAATTGACTTTTACAGCGGAGGACCTGTTGGTATTGAAGCCGTTTCAGCAACTCTTCAGGAAGAGCCTGACACCCTTGTGGATGTTGTAGAACCCTATCTTCTGAAGTGCGGTCTTGTGCTTCGTACCTCTTCTGGCAGAAAAGCGTCAAGAAAAGCCTACGAACATCTTGGTAAGTCATATCAAATGGAGCTTTTATAATAGTTATGGTATTATGTATAAAAGTACAGAATAGAACTATATACTGTTTGTTGACTTTACTTCTATCTATTACCTTATATCTTGTTTTAGTATTACCTGATATTGTAATTGCAGATGAGAGCAATAGTTTATATATAAATAGTAATGATATCTATAGTGAAGATAGAATAAAAAATAAGTATGCCATAGGTTCTGATTTAAAAGCTACAAAACCAATAAAAACATATGAGATTAATCTTATACCATCTTCATTAGTTAAATCTCCAAGAGAAAGCTCTTCTGCAATTTTAGTTGAAAAAGATTCTCAAACACTTTGGGTATATACATCAAAAAATGGTGAGTTTATCAAAGCTCTTGAAATACCATGTTCAACTGGTGAAGTGGATGGACCAAAGATGGTTGAAGGAGACAAGAAAACCCCTGAGGGTATATATTTTTTAAAAGAGGTCTATGAAGATCGTTTTTTGACACCAATCTATGGCAGCCGTGCTTTTACAACTGATTACCCTAATTTTCTTGACAAAATACTTGGAAAAACAGGCAGTGCTATATGGATTCACGGTACAAACAAGCGTCTTAAACCAATGGATTCAAATGGTTGTGTGGCAATGAATAGTGATGATGTTGTCAAACTTGATCCTTATGTGGTTCTTGATGAAACGCCGGTCATTATAATGGACAGGCTTGATTATGCTTCTGTTGAAACTACTATGGCACAGCGAGATGACCTTCTTGATTTTCTTTCTAAATGGATTGAATCACTTAATAAAGGCTCCTATTTGGAATACCTTTTCCATTATGAATCAAATTATTTGCCGGAGGTTCAGTGGTGGGCAGAGTGGGTTGACATACGTTCCCGTACAGCAGTGTCAGCAAATCCAATCAAAGCAAAGTTTGATCGTGTTGGTATCTATAAACACAAAGATTATTTTGTAGTTTTGCTCAATTTTCAGGTATCATCGGGTTACCGTACAATTTCTGTTGGAAATCGAAAATTATTTATAAAATCACGCAATAACGTATCCTCTTTTTATGCTTATAATTTGTATAAAATAATTGGGGATGTTTTTCAAAGCATTGAGAATAAAAAAGCAGAAGATAAAAACAATAACTATAACGATTTTATCGCTGCTGCTGCACAGCTTGACAGGCAATATAGATAATATAAAATAAAATAGAACTTGACATATTGTGCCAAGTAAGGTAATGAAACCAAATTATTTTTTATGAACAGGAGAAAGGTGAATTGAAAAAATATACATATAGTGCGAAACGCTCGGATAATAAAGAAAGCTGGTGTATCATTGATGCCAAGGACAAAGTATTAGGAAGAGTAGCATCTGAAGTGGCTGCAAGGATTCGTGGAAAAAACAACCCTCTTTTTACCCCTCATGCTGACACTGGTGACTGGGTAATAATTATCAATGCTGATAAAGTGCGTTTGACTGGTAATAAATTAGATCAAAAGAGATATTACCGTCATTCTGGCTACATGGGTGGAATTAAATCTGTGACTGCAAGAGAACTTCTTGAGAAAAAGCCTGAAGAGTTGCTGAAAAAGGCTGTAAGAGGAATGCTTCCTAAAAATCCGCTTGGAAGAAAACTTAACACCAAATTGCATGTCTATGCAGGTAACGACCATCCTCATGTGGCTCAAAAACCTGAGGTTATTGAGATATAATCTGTTTTTACACGCTGACATATTCAGTAGACAGTTTTATTCAAAAAAGAGTTAAAAGTCATAGATTAGATTTGTTGAAGTATTGTATGAAAAATATAAAGGAAATGTTGATTAGTTATGGAAAATGAGAATATCTACTACGCAACTGGGAAACGTAAAAGTTCTGTTTCAAAAACATGGCTGAAACCAGGCAGCGGTAACATTACAGTGAATAACAGATCATTAAATGATTATTTTGTACTGGGTTCAGCAAGAGAACTTCTGTCTTCACCTTTAGTTCTGACTGAAAATATTGACAAGTTTGATATTAAAATTACTGTTCTTGGCGGCGGAATAGTGGGTCAGGCTGGTGCGGTAAGACATGGTATTACAAAAGCTCTTGTGCTTGCTAACCCTGAACTTAGGGGAGTTCTTAAAAAAGCAGGCTTTCTTACCAGAGATGCAAGAGTTAAAGAAAGAAAAAAATATGGTCAGAAAGGTGCGAGAGCCAATTATCAGTTTTCAAAAAGATAAACAGATTATTTATCTACAAACTATTAGACAAATTTGTTTCAAAGGGGGCAGGTAATTTTTACCAGTCCCCTTTTTTTGTGAGTAATATGACCTCTTTTTTATTTTATGATATTGAAACTACGGGTTTGAATGCAGCATTTGATCAGATTCTCACATTTGCTGCCATAAGAACAGATACTAATTTGAATGAAATTGAACGTTATTCAGTTACTATTCAGATGAGACCTGATATTGTGCCGTCTCCGGGTGCATTTATTACCCATAGACTTATGCCTGAAGAGTTGGCAGAAGGTGTATGCGAATATGAAGCTGCTCGTGAAATTCATGCGATTGTCAACGTATCTGGAACAATCTCAATCGGTTATAATAACCTTGGTTTTGACGATGAGTTTCTCAGGTTTACATTCTACAGAAACCTTCTTGACCCCTATTCTCACCAATATGCAAATGGATGTTATAGAATTGACCTGTTGCCTATTGCAACAATTTACAGAATCTTTAAACCTGGCATTATAAACTGGCCCACAACTGATACGGGTAAATCAAGCCTTAAACTTGAATTAATAAGCAATGCCAATCAATTTATGACATCTGGCAGGTCTCATAATGCAATGGCTGATGTTGAGGCAACTATTCAATTAGCAAGATGCCTAATTAGAGAAGATCAAGTCTGGTCATATTGCCTTTGCTTCTTTGACAAAAACTGGGATAGAACGCGAATAGACAAAATGTTGAATCAACCATCTGATGCTGATTATCCTGTTGCTCTTATGGTATCCCACAGGCTTGGTGGAGCCGACTCAACATACATGGTGCCTGTTATTGGTATTGGCAGATCATACCACTATAAAAACCAGAGTCTCTGGATTCGATTGGACAGAGATATCATTCCCAACTCAAAAATTATTAATCCCAATGAGCTAATGGTTATCAGAAAGAAAGATGGTGAAATAGGCGTTGTTCTTCCTCACTTACCAAGATACTGGGATCGCCTTTCAGACGAACAGAAATCCTTTGCTGAAAACAACCTCTCCTCTATCTATGAAAGTGAGGAAAATCATTCGCTTTTTAAACGCATCATTGAATATCACCGTGAATTTAAGTATGAACAGGTTCTTGAGGCTGATCTTGATTCTCTACTCTATCAATCACCATTTTTTACTAATGCAGAAAAACAGGAGATGGGGCGTTTTCACAGAAACTCGTTTGCTGAAAAAATTGCTATGGTTGAAACTATTCAATCATCACGAGTTAAAGCTATGGCAATTCGGATTATTTTTAGAAACTTTTTTAACAAAGATACGCTATCAATTAGCATAATAAATAATCAAAAGGATAACATCAAGAACGGCTTTAACAAACAGATATTTAATTTAATATTAAAAGACTACGAAAGTTACATGGAAAGGGTTAGGTACAGCAGTATTGATCCTGACTTTAATACAAAGAAAATTATCGGTTTTAAACGGGACGAACGCCTTGTACCGACAAAGGCTATTGATGAGGTAATAAATATACGCCGTGATATTGCATTGGATGATGAGCAGAACAAAATATTGGATTGGCTTGAGAAGTATCTATTATCTATCTAAAATTTAAATTTTTATTTTGAGTCAACCTTGCTTAACCTCCTTAATTCATCTAACTGAGCCATGTGGATAAATTTATTTAATTGAGCCTCTTTATCTGGCGTAAGCCCAATGAATTTAACCCCTGCAAAGATATGTTTCTCTGAGTAATTATTATTTATTCTGACAATATCAATCTTTAAAGGTATGGTTGCAAATGGCTGTTTAGAATTTGGAGTCATTAAAAGCATTCCAATTACAGCTTTAGTATTACGCTGTAAGTCTGTTAGTGGATTTGTTGTTCTATTGAGTTTTGAAGGAATAATTATGCCAAGACCATTTATTGAGATATCTCTTATGAAGAAATCTTTTGTTGAATAGTAGCTGCTATTATTAAAGAGTAACTTTGCTTTAACTGTAAAATTGCCGCTTATTGGCATTCTGTATGCGGAACGGATGTTGGTTTCAATCAAAAGAGGTGTATATTCAAACGTGATAGCTCCAACCCTGCTGTTATCAAACAGAGAATAATCTTTATAAAAAACTAAAGGTCTGCATTTTATCCCGAATCTTTTTTTATCAAAATTAACTTTAATCAATGAGGTCAGATGCAGTTCATCAAAAGGGGTGGAAGGGGTTATATTACGAAGAGGTTGAGCAACGGTTATACTGTGTTTTGTGTGGTCAGCATCATAAATAATAGAAGATGCTGCAATAGGATGAAGGGAGTTGAGATTCAGTACAATCTCAACTCCTGTTGACGGTGCAAATATCTCTTCTATGGTTTGGGTCATATTAATATTGAGAGTATGGATACTAAATTTACTTTATAGCATCTTTTAATGCTTTACCAGGTATAAATTTGGGGACATTTCTTGACGGAATATCAATCTCTTTTCCAGTTTGGGGATTTCTACCTTTTCTTGCCTTTCTTTCTGATGTTTTAAAAGTTCCAAAACCCACGAGAGTAACTGTTTTGTGTTCTGCGAGTGCTTCTGAAATTGAAGCTAACATACAGTCAACGGCTGCTTGAGCATCTTTTTTGCTGTTCAGTACTTCTGCAACCTTGCTTATTAAATCGCCCTTGTTGATTCCTTTGCTGCTCTCTTTTTCCATCTATGACTCCTTTTGTTTTTATGGTTTGTTTTTTGATACATTACAACTCTAATACATTATAGTTCTCTGTTCTTCCAATGCAGGTTAAGTTACGTGTTTGATGTGTAGGTGTCAAGTGTTTATTAGGATTTTTTATGGCTTATGACCATTAAAGCCATCTTGCACAATATCACAATTCCATTATCCTTGCTTTTTATCAGATTTAATATAACATATATTAAATTTATTTTATACTCTAACGCATTCAAAACACTAAAGATAATCCCAATATTAGGGAGCATAGAAACCCAATTTTCAGGTGGATACGATGGAAGCAGCAGTCATAAACTGTTTTATAGAGGGAACCTTTCATATACTTGATACAACATCTTCAGTAAAGGTTAAACCCAATACCCCGTATATTAAAAATAGCAAAATTGCAGAGGGAGACATTACAGGTCTGCTTGAAATTGCAGGAGACATTAAGGGTACTGCCGCAGTCAGTTTTACAAAGAGAAGTATTCTTGCCGTTGTCTCTAAAATGTTTGGAGAGGAGATGACTCAAATTGATGCCGAAATTACTGATGCAGTTGGAGAGATAGGTAATATGATATCTGGTCATGTAAATACAAAAATGGCTGAAATGGGGAAACATGTTAAAGTGAAACTTTCAGGCGTTACAAATGGCAAAAAGCATCAAGTTGATCATGCGGATGGCAAAAAAATAGTTGTACTTCCATTTAAAACAACTATGGGTAACGTCTGGATAGAGCTTTGTTACTAATGCCAATTATGAGTTGAACTTTGTTGACAATAAAAACATAGTCGCTGCAATTTTGCCAAAGACATGTACCATCAAGCCTCTGAAAGAGCGAACTTTTGAAGCAACCTGAATACCTGTTTTTTCCTGAATCCAGTTGAATAAGGATTCAATGGGCTGTCGAACCTGACTGACCAAAGTAGATAAAGCTGACTCAAACAGCAACAATTCTTTTTGTCCTTTTTTCTGGCTCTCAGAGATTTTCCGTGGTTGACAAGTGCCCTATTTTGTAATAAGAAGCTCAGCCCCAATGGTATCCAATAGTATTCGTTGTCTGAGATGTTGAATGTTAAATATCCCATAGCATCTTCGTTTTATAACCTTGATCTTATTATTCAATCCCTCCACAAAGCCGCTGTTACAGCGT
>JADFZJ010000038.1:0-18803 GCA_015232555.1 Desulfamplus sp.
TGGCGGAAGAAGAACTCCGCAAAGCCAAAGCCGCTGCCGAAGCCGCCACGCTTGCCAAGAGTGTATTTCTGGCAAACATGAGCCACGAAATCAGAACACCCATGAATGCCATTATCAACATGACCCGTTTGCTGTTAGATACACGGTTGGATTACGAGCAGCGGGATTATGCCAAAACTGCCATGACCTCGTCCGAAATTCTGCTTTCCCTGATTAATGACATTCTGGATTTTTCCAAAATAGAGGCGGGGAAATTAGAATTAGAAAACAGGGATTTCGATCTAAGAGAGATTATCGAATCTGTTGTAAAAATGGTTAAACTCAAAGCTGTAGAGAAAGGACTTTCGCTGACATACAGTATTGAGCCTGCTGTATATTCATATGTTGCTGGCGATCCGGTGCGGGTGCTTCAGATTCTTCTCAATTTCCTGAACAATGCTGTCAAGTTCACACATAAAGGCGGAATAACTGTTCGTGTCTCTTCGGAAAATCAAAGTGCGACTCATTCTGTCGTAAAATTTGAGATTGCAGACTCAGGAATCGGGATTCCTGAATATGGTAAAATCTTTTTATTTCAACCTTTTGCACAGGCAGATATTTCTACTTCACGAAAATATGGAGGCACTGGGCTTGGTCTGGCAATATCGAAACAACTTGCTGAACTTATGGGTGGAGAGGTCGGGGTTGAAAGCGAACAGGGTGTCGGCTCCACATTCTGGTTCACGGCTGTATTGGAAGTAAAAAAGGAGCGAAGGAATGAAGAAAGAAAAGAAAGAAAATTACAAAACAACATATTATTATCTTTGGCGTCTTTAAACCTTCTTCTCGCAGAAGATGACATCCTGAATCAGAAGGTAGCACTCGCAATCCTGAAAAAATCCGGTATTTCTGCTGATATTGCGAATAACGGCAGAGAAGCGGTAGAAGCTCTTTGCAAGAAGCATTATGATCTTGTTCTGATGGACATGCAGATGCCGGAAATGGACGGTATTGAAGCAATACAAATTATCCGTAACCCTGATTCTGGCACTTTGAATCCACAGATTCCTATTGTCGCAATGACGGCAAACGCTACAAAAGAAGACCGTCAACAGTGCTTTGACGCAGGAATGAACGATTTTATCATAAAGCCGATTTATCCTGATGAACTTCTGTCAGTTATCAGAAAACATACCACGATTCAGGAGTCAGAGGTGCACGATAATATTTCAGAGCTTCAAGAGACTGCGTCAGCAGTTCAATATAATACGGTCTCAGAAAAATGGGACACTATTTCGGAAGAGAGAAAAGAGTATCTGCCCGCACTTCTCCTGCTGCTGGAAAATCAAATAATTCCTGAATGGCAGCAATGCAAAAATTCAGGTTCCATTAGTGCAATAGGGAGATTTGCGGAAAAATTAAAATATATAGCAAACAAATGTCAGATTGATTTTCTGATCCGTTACAGTGATAACTTGCATGAAGCAGCATTGAATGGCGATATTCTTGAGATAGCAAAACTTAAAAACGGATTTTTGGCAATTGCAGACAAAATAAGAATGATGGATAATCCATCTTGACCATTTAGGGTGGTACCAGACATTATGTTAAGTCAGTTGATATAGTTATAAAGGACAATTTAAACCAGTCAAATAGTTATAATAAGAGGTAGTAATGCTTAAATCATCTAAAAAAACAGGTCTTGTATTCTTTCCAGCATTTGACTGGGCAATTGACCCTACACACCCAGAAAGGGAGGAGAGACTTTTATATACTCAAGATCAGGTTTCAGAAGAGGGAATCTTTGATATACAGGGGATTATAGAGTACAAGCCTGACCTTGCAACAGCACATGAAATTCGTAGAACCCATTTCTGTGTGCCTGATGAAGCTGCCATAACAACCGAATCTCATCTTATCAGTGCAGGCGGTGCAATGGTTATTGCCAGAGCAGTCATGGAGAAAAAAATTGACAATGGTTTTGCCTTAGTAAGACCTCCCGGACATCATGCCATGCGGGTAACTCATGGGGGAAGGGGGTTTTGTCACATCAATATTGAAGCAATAATGGTGGAGATGATTCGTCAGCAGTATGGTGTCAAAAAAGTTGCAATTGTGGATACTGACTGCCATCACGGTGATGGTACTAACGATATTTACTGGCATGATCCCGATACTCTTTTTATATCAATACATCAAGACGGCAGAACTCTTTACCCAGGCTCTGGATTTACAGGAGAGCTTGGAGGACCTAATGCTAAAGGGTCTAACCTTAATATTCCACTTCCTCCAGCCACATCAACTGAAGGATATTTATATGTAATACGCAACACCGTCCTTCCGGCACTCGAGGAGTTCAAACCTGAAATTATTGTGAATTCAGCAGGACAGGATAACCACTACACAGACCCTTTGACCAATATGAAGTTCTCAGCCCAAGGATATGCAGAGCTTACAACTCTTCTAAAACCTGATATTGCGGTCTTAGAAGGAGGATACTCAATTGAGGGTGCTCTGCCTTATGTAAATCTTGGAATTATTCTTGCACTTGCTGGTATGGATTACTCAAAAGTCATTGAACCAGATTATGATGAAGATCGTTTAAAACAGGCACCGCACGTTACTGACAGCATTAAAAGAACTTCTGATGTTATTAACGGTTACTGGAATAAACGTTATGAAATGAGAGATAAAGCTGGCAAACATGGAGAGATTCAGGAGCGTCATCGCGAGATATTCTATGATACAGATAATATTTTTGAACGGCAGAAGGAAAAAATAAGAATATGCCGAGATTGTTCAGGTGCTCTTGAGATTGACTCCAAAGCATCTCCTGGACTTCATATACTTGCGGTTCATATTCCTTTTAATGCTTGCCCAGCTTGCAAAGAAACTGGATACGAAATGTTTGACACTGCCATTAAAAATAAGCAAAAATATGATAAAATTTTTCTTCAAGACAGACCCAAAGATTCATATATCGTAAAATAAACCATCATCGTAAGGTAGCATCTATTTTGAAATACCTTGAACAACGTGCAGATATTATCCGTGCTATACGACAATTCTTTTATGGTAAAGGCTATCTTGAGGTGGAGACACCGATAAGGATTCCAAATCCAATACCAGAAGAGCACATTGACCCGTTTCAATCTGAAGGATGGTATCTGCAATCCTCCCCTGAAATCTGCATGAAAAGGCTTGCTGCCCAAGGTTATAGTAAAATATTTCAGATATGCAAATGTTTCAGAAAAGATGAGAGAGGAGATCGTCACCTCACAGAATTTACCATGCTTGAGTGGTACAGAAAAGATTACTCATACATGGAGCTTATGGATGAGTGCAGGGATATGATAAGATATGTTGCTGACAAGTTGATATCCAATAAAACTAATGCTCGCTCAAGTAGCATGTCAAATGTTATAAAAAATAGATTGTATGAAAATGGGTTGTATATTGATTATGGCAGCAACCATATCTTGTTGAGTAGTCAATGGGAAAGAATTACTGTAAGCGAGGCATTTAAAAAATACGCAAGAATTAGTATGCAAGAGGCTGAACAGAAAGGCACTTTTGACGAGATCATGGCATTTGAGATTGAACCTAACCTTGGCTTAGAGACACCTACATTTATCTACGACTATCCAGCTTCAAGAGCATCACTTGCAAAACTAAAATCAGAAAATTTTACATTAAACGCAAATAGTCTTGCCGAGAGGTTTGAGCTGTACATATCAGGTATCGAAATTGCAAACGGTTTTTCAGAGCTTACCGATCCAGTAGAACAGGTAGAACGTTTAGAAAAAGAGATAATAAAAATTGAACAGAGACACATTAAAGAAGGGAAAAATATATCCACATATTCAAAACTAATTCAAATACCTGAAAAATTTATTAAAGACCTCAAAAAACTTCCCCCGACTGCTGGCATTGCCCTTGGAGTTGATAGACTTGTAATGATATTAACAAATGCTATAACTATTGATGAATTGGTAGCTTTTACTCCAGAAGAGTTGTAGATTTTTTTATTACTTGTAAGAGTATTTTTAAAGATACTTTGTTTACATTAATTTTATTTTCTTGTAATTTCATCATGCTGACATACAGGACACCCTTTAGGACGCCCAGTTCCTGGTGGCTCTTCCCACTCATGCGTACAGGAGTCACATACAAAGATTCTCTCCCTGAGAACAACCTCATAATTACCGCCTTCAATCTTGATAGCTTTACCATTGATAATTGCATCTGCTATCACATTTCTGGCATTTCTTAAAATTCTTCCAAAAGTAGCTCTGGATACTGCCATCAAAGCTCCGCCCTCTTCATGTGAAAGCCCCTGAAGATCAGCAAGGCGTATTGCTTCACGCTCATCTACAGTCAGTGATACCTCAATTAAATCAAGCATGGGGATACCTCTGGGCTTAAAGTAACTCACTTCAGGTTTATATCCTATTTTTCTACTGATTACAGGTCTGACCATATTATGGTTCCCTTTTAATGTTATAGTTCTTTTGAGGCTTTAAGAGCCTGAATGTTTAAACAGGCTCTAAGGTAGAGATTAAGAGTTTATGTTTGAAAAAACATTATACAAAGAGACAATCAAAAAAAGGGGGTTCTCTTTTACAGAAAACCCCCTTTACTATCAATCATAAAAAATCAATCACAATATAAAATAAATTCTATTACTATTTAATTCAAAAAAACTTTCAACTATTTCATTTTTGAGCCTTCTGCATGGCTCTGTAGCTTAACTTCAACTTTTTCTGTCAGGCTTGCATAGTAAGCACGAAGAATTACAAGAACTTCCTCACGACCAAAATGGTCAGCCACTGTCTCATTATTGGAAAGAGCATGACGCAGTTTTGTACCAGAAAGAACTACACGATCTGCTTTGCCATGGGGGCAAGTTCTCTCAGAAGCCATTCCATCGCATTTGTAGCAGTAGAATGTCCAGTCAATCTTGAGTGGTGCACAAAGCAGTGCTTTGCCAGGAGCTGCAGGAGTTGGAATTTTTTCAAATATCTCCTGAGCCTCAAACAGAGTGTAGAAGTCGCCAACACCAGCATGGTCACGACCGATAATCATCTTGTTTACGCCGTAGTTCTGACGGAATGTGGCATGAAGAAGGGCTTCTCTTGGACCTGCATAACGCATATCAAGAGGATAACCACCCTGAACAACATTTTTTTCAACAAAATAGCCTTTCACAAGAGTATCGATACATTTTACACGAACATCTGCTGGAATATCACCAGGTTTAAGGTTACCAATAAGCGAGTGAATCAGAACTCCGTCGCAAACATCAATAGCGATTTTGCAAAGATGCTCATGTGATCTGTGCATCGGGTTTCTAAGCTGAAGTGCAGCAACTGTAGCCCAGCCTCTTTCGTCAAAAATTGCTCTGGTCTGGGCAGGTGTCAGATAGATACCTTTGAATTTTTCGGGGAACTCACCCTCAGAAAGAACTTTAACAGGACCTGCAAGGCAGAACTCTTTTCTTGCCATTACCATCTTAACACCTGGGTGATCTTTCATGGCAATTTCCCAGAATTTGGCATCTGAAGACTCTTCACCTTGACCTTTGTAAACTTTCTCGCTCTCCCATCTCTTGTCATCTTCGGTCATCTCGAATTTTTCTGTAACCTTCATGGTTGCATAAATCTGACCATTTCTCTCAAGGGTAATCTCATCGCCTACCTTAATAGCAGCAGCATCATCCTTGGAAGCATCAAGCATTACTGGAACAGGCCAGAAGGTACCATCAGCAAGAAGGAAATCTGAGCATACGCCTTTCCAATCTGCTTTGGTCATAAAACCATTGAGTGGGCTAAATCCACCAATACCCATCATAATAAGATCACCTTTTACCTGTGAGCTTATCTCAATTTTCTTAAGACCAGCAGCTTTTTTAAGTTCAGAATCAAGTGCAGAACCTTCAAGTTTGCAGCATACCAGACCTTTTCCACCGTGTGGGGCAACTAATTTAGACATGTAAACAACTCTCCTTAAAATTTAATATTAAGCAAAATAGATATCTTTACCAGACATCTAACAAATTCAATCTTAAAACTCCTTTCAATTAATGATGATTGAGATTTTTGTCAAGAATAATTATCATTCTAATCTATTTTTTATAAAAAATAATGTATCTATGGTTAATTTAATTATGCAACTGTATCGAAGCGCTCTCTAATTTTAGTAAAAAGCAACAACTTGCTTGACATTCACTTTACTTTCTGATTGACCTTGCCCATTCAAATATCTCGCTGTCATTACAATATTACCAAAAAAATTAAAGTCATCCATGAAAAAACAAGGATATTATTTATATAATGTTTAATTTTGTAAAAAGATTAAAAGCCACGATGTTAGGCATAAAACAGACTGGCAAAACTGAAATAAAATTATTAAATACTCCCCGTTCCTCATTACAAGAGGTCGGCATTGAAGGAATATTAATGACTATCTCTCCGTTCCCTCTGATGCTTACGACTCTGAATCCAGGGAATGATCTTATTGCTTTCCTTGCTGCTATATTGTTTCTTGCCAGTGGATTTCTTATCTTGCGCCACAAGTTGATGGGACAGATTGCGTTAGCTTTTGCATTGGCAGGTAGTTTTTTTGTTGCCATTCCCTATATTATGACTAGTCCATTTACAGCCTTTATTGGAGCAATTACTCTTATTGGCACAAGTTTTTATATTATTGATTTCAAAGTGAACACTGGATATGACAAGGTTAGCACCCCAGAAATACGGGCATTAGAAAGGGTTCGCTATGGAGCAATAGTCCTGCCGTTGCTTGTGATATGTAGACTGTTTATACAAACAGTCGATATAGTAGGGACATTATCTGAAACAGAGAAATCGAAGATATTAGACGCTGTTTTGACTGTATCAGCCATAATAATACAACTGATTTTTCTTCAATGTGCAGCAAAACAGAGAAAGAGATACGTTGTAGTTATCTGGACTCTTTTAAGCATGGTATTTCTGACTACTCTTGTCATAGTTTTTTATAAAGGTTACAATGTGCCAATAGCTGTAACTATATTAAGCCTGATTACATTATTTGTTTTACCAATACCAAGAGTTATACCAGAGCATTATTGGCAGTGGTGGGAGATGTTTTTAAGTCATCCTGCAAGAGTACTGCTAACTACATTTATGGGACTTTGTATTATCGGTACGGTTCTACTCAGTCTGCCTGTTTCTGCTGGAAAAAATGGCGTCCAAGTTTTGGATGCCGCATTTACTTCTGTGAGTGCCGTGTGTGTCACAGGTCTGGTAGTTCTTGATACACCAAATGATTTTAGCATTACAGGACAAATTTTTATTATACTTTTAATCCAATTAGGTGGTTTGGGTATTATGACTATAACGACAGTTGGACTACACGCTATTGGTAGAAGGTTAAGCCTGCGTCAAGAACGTCTTATGACAACCATTACAGAAACAGATCACAAAGACCTTATTGTATCTCTTGTAGTTATTCTTAAATTCACTTTCATAACTGAAGGATTAGGAACATTGATTCTTGCGTTGATATTTTACCAAAGAGGAGATTCGCTTGGACAGGCTCTATGGCAAGGAGGATTTACAGCGATCTCAGCATTTTGCAATGCAGGTTTTGCTCTTCAAACTTCTAATCTGGTTCCATACCAAACATCTCCATTAATTCTTCATACTGTTGCACTCCTTATCATACTTGGAGGTATTGCCCCTGCCACATGTCTGATTATTCCAAGATGGCTAAGTGGCAAAAATATACCAGTATCACCTTATATCGCTCTTATAACTACATCTGTTCTTTTAATATCAGGAACTCTTTTTATTCTTGCTTTTGACTGGAACGGAGTATTATCTGGTCTGTCTATTATTGATAAAATTCACAATGCATGGTTTCAATCTGTTACGCTTCGTACTGCTGGATTCAATTCAGTTGATATCGCAGGTATTTCTGACTCTACGCTGCTTGTTATGATCTGCTTGATGTTTATTGGTGGCAGCCCTGGTGGAACTGCTGGAGGTGTAAAGACAACAACAATCGGAATACTGGTTTTAACATTCTGGGCAAACATCACAAATCATAAAAGTGTTGTAATCCAAAATCTAAGGATTCAATCAAGAATTATATACCGTGCCATTACTATAGTTGCATCGGGAATGATGACATGGGTTGTAATGGTGCTCATGCTCGAAATTACGCAGCAGATACCAGTTCGAGATATAATATTTGAGGTTACATCAGCCATGGGCACGGTTGGTCTTTCCACTGGTGCTACTATGCACCTTGATGAAATTGGAAAAATAATTATTATGCTCACAATGTTTTCAGGTCGTGTAGGACCTGTAACTTTGTTTATGCTATTAAGCGGGGAACGCAATGATAATCCATCACGCTATCAGAATGCAAAAATTTCATTAACGTAAAAGGAATTTACTATATGTCCCAACAGATATTCATTATAGGACTTGGGCAGTTTGGAATGTCATTAGCCAGAACTCTTTCGGAAAAAGGGGCAGAGGTACTGGCAGTTGATACACGCAAATCTCTTGTAGAGGAAGCATCTCTTTTTGTCACCGAAGCGTTAGTCATGGATGCTACAGACGAGGCAGAACTTGCTCGTCTTGAGCCTGCCAAGCGTGATGTAGTCGTTTGTGCAATAGGTGACGATTCAAAAGAGGCTTCAATTATCTGTACAGCACTTCTCAGGCAGATGGGAGCACCTCTTATTGTTGCCAGAGCAAATGATAAGCTGCATCAAAGAATTTTACAGCTTGTAGGAGCACACCAGATCATCAATCCTGAACAGGAATTTGGAAAAAGATTTGCAAACAGACTTCTTTACCGCCATGTGATAAGTGACAGATCGCTTGGAGATGATCTTCTTTTGACAGAGATATGTGTTCAACCTTCGATGGTTGGAAAAACTCTGGTTGATCTTGCCCTGCCAAGGCGTTTCGGAGTTATGGTTGTGGCTATCAGACGAGGTGAATCAAAGAGGATGCTGCAGCCGTCACCGTCCGATCCTCTTCAGACGAATGACAATCTCATTATAGTGTCGAATGAATCTGCAATTCCAAAACTTATAAAAGGGGTGTAATTTATGAGTTCTCAAGAGCGTATTCAAAAAAATTTTATCAATTCACGTAAAAAATATCACTGTAATAAGGGGATAAATTAATGCGTATTTCACAGGCTACACGCATCGGTGCATGGCTGCTTATCTGCCTTAATCTTTTAATGGCACTGGGTTCTATCTGGATTTTCATGCGAATGTCTCCTGCAATCAAAGATATTATTGAACAGAACGAACACTCTTTGGAAGCGTGTGAGGATATGCTTGCCTCTTTAGCTATGCTTAATGATAATACCATATCTAATCAAGCCTTTTATGTAACCTTTGAAAAGGCTTTAGAGCGTGCTCACAACAACATTACAGAGATAGAAGAGCCTGATGCTATAAAACTTATTGAGTCTGAAGTTAAATCTGCATTTGAGGGGAATATAAAGTCTAAGGAGAAAACCGTTGCTGCTATTATCCTGCTTGGAAAAATTAACAGGGATGCGATGATAAAAGCAGATATTCGTGCCCGTCAATTTGGACAGGCTGGGGCATGGGGTGTTGTATTTATGGCAGCCAGCCTCTTTTTTGCAGGAATGCTCTTTAAACGAAATCTGCTGCGTAATCTTGTCAATCCAGTTGAGGAGATTCATGATGTTATCTCTGCATATAGAAACGGTGATACTATGAGACGCTGTTCTGGTGCTGATTTGCCTGCTGATTTTGTATCTGTATTTCATGGAATAAATGAGATTCTGGATCAATGCCAGTCTCAGTTTACAGAAAAAAACAAATTTTTTATATGATCGCATTTGGATGATTCATTAGTAGTTATCCTGTGGTTTATTTTTCATTCTACCCTATTAGAAGAAATCTTAGGGCAACAAGAAACAGAAATTAAAAAAGGACAATATTGAACAAAACAGAGGATTATAAATTTATGACGTTGAAAAAAATGACCTTACCTCAATTGATTACATGGGTAGCATTTTTTTTTGTGCTCTTTCATAATTTTGCTTTTTTTAGAAATGTAATACGCACATATCCAATAACATTAGATCATCTTTTGCAGATATCTTCAGTACCAGTTGTGCTGTTTATTGTAGTTTTAATTTTGCTAAACCTTGTTTGTTCAGAATATACGGTGAAGCCTGTTATTATTGTTCTACTGCTCGTCTCATCTCAAGTGGCATATTACATGGACACATATAATGTTTTTGTAAGCACCCATATGGTGCAAAATGTTCTTGAGACAAATGCCGATGAATCTTTAGAGCTTTTAAGCCCTAAACTGCTCTGCTATTTTATATTTTTAGGTGCCTTGCCGTCATACGTTATCTCAAAAATTGAAATAATTAGAACCTCTGTTAAGAGAAAAATCTGGTCAAAAATAAAAATAATTTCAATATCACTTATCTGTCTTGCATTGTTGATAGTAACATTCAGCAGATTTTACACATCTTTTTTTAGAGAGCATAAGCCTCTCAGATACTATACAAATCCTACCTATTACGTCTATTCAGCAGTAAAATATATCCACGATTCATTCAAGGATGAGATAACAGCGGTTGTCCCCATAGGAAGAGATGCTATTGCCTGTCCTTCTGATACAAAGCAGAAGTTGGTTATTTTAGTGGTTGGAGAGGCAGTAAGATCAGATCACTTTTCTTTAAACGGTTATGAGAGGGAGACAAATCCACTGTTGCAGCAAGAAGATGTGATAAGTTTTTTAAATGTCTCATCATGTGCCACAACAACCGCTATTTCTCTTCCATGTATGTTTTCTAATCTTGGGAGAGCCGGTTATTCTGATAAAAAGGCAAAGTCAAGCGAAAACCTGCTTGATATACTCTCTTATGCTGGTGTCCATGTTCTTTGGCGTGATAACAATTCAGATTCTAAAGATGTGGCATTAAGGGTTGAATATCAAGAGTTTAAAGAGCCTGAAATAAATCCTGAATGTGATGAGGTTGAGTGCAGGGATATCGGTATGCTGCATGGACTTCAGGAGTATATTAATGCTAAAAAGGATAAAGATATTCTGATTGTCCTTCATCAAATGGGCAATCATGGACCTGCCTATTATAAAAGATATCCAAAATCTTTTGCAAAATTCAACCCTGTTTGTGAAACTAATGAGTTGAGCGACTGTACAAGAGAGGAGATTATTAATGCCTACGATAATGCCCTTCTTTATACTGACTATTTTCTCTCTCAAGTGATAAATATACTCAAACAGAATTCTAAAGATTTTGAAACTGCCATGATATATTTTGGCGACCATGGAGAGTCACTTGGAGAGAACGGCATATATCTTCATGGTGTGCCATACTCTATTGCTCCTGAAGCTCAAACATGGATTCCGGCTATCTTATGGTTTGGTGATAACTTTAATGTAAACAGGGAACGGCTCAAACAAAAAATTGCTGACAACTACTCCCATGATAATTTTTTTCATACAGTTCTTGGAGCCATGGAGATTCAAACTGATATTTATGATCCTGAGCTGGATATTATAAATCGTGAACCGGATATTGTAAAAAATGAAAATTAATCTAAACGATTTTGAGAAATCAAAAATTTTAGTCATCGGTGATATTATGCTTGACTGCTATCTTTGGGGCAAGGTTGAACGGATATCACCCGAAGCACCTGTTCCAATTGTCCAGTCATTAAAAAGAACATATATGCTCGGCGGAGCGGGTAATGTGGCTTTAAACCTTGCCTCTCTTGGCTGCCAGACAGATATAATGGCAATATGCGGAGATGACGGGGCAGGTGGACAGCTTAAAGAGATGCTTGAAGCGAATCAGATCACAAGTCATCTTATTTTTGATGATGCACATCTAACTATCAGCAAAACAAGAATTATGGCTCTTGAACAACAATTGCTTCGTATTGATGAAGAGAGAATCCATGCTCTCTCTTATGATCTTAAAGAGGCTGTTTTGTCAAAAATCAAGAGCATTATAAATAGATATCAGGCTGTTATTCTGTCCGATTATGGCAAGGGGTTCTTAAAGACTCCTGAAATCACAGAGTCAATAATATCTCTTTGCAGAGAGATAAAAATATCTGTTTTGGTCGATCCAAAAGGCAAGGATTGGGAGCGTTATCAACACGCAACTTGCGTAACTCCAAATAGTGCAGAGCTAAATATTGTTGCAGATGAAGTTATAGAGACAGAACAGGAGCTTATAGAAACCTCTGAACGTATCAGAAATCAGTATCAGCTTGATTGGCTGCTTGTTACAAGAGGAGCAAAGGGGATGTGTTTGACAGGCAGATATAATAGTAAAGAAAAAAATACTAATAGTTACTATAAAGATAATTTCGGAAAAAAAGAGCACCAAAATCAGACACCTTTGCTCATTCCAACTCAGGCACGTCAAGTCTATGATGTCTCTGGTGCAGGAGATACTGTTATTGCTGTGCTTGCGGCAGGCATATCTATTGGATTATCATTTGAGGATGCAGCAGCAGTTGCCAACAAGGCAGCAGGGGTTGTTGTTGGCAAATTGGGAACTCAGCCTATCACAAAAGATGAGCTTAAAGAGGTCTTAATGAACTAATTTGCATTAAATTAATAAAACAACTCATATTAAACCGCAGATAATTAAATCCTAAAAATCAGTGCAGCTTCTTAATCCATGCTAATGCTTGATTCTGATACTCTTCGTTTTTTGAAAGCATAAAAAGAGTCTAAGCTGTAAATGGCAAGGGCTGTCCAAATAAGTATAAATGTGACAAGCCGCTGGTGTGAGAAAGGCTCATGGTAGATAAAGACGGCAAGCAAAAAGGTGATGCTTGGTGCAAGATACTGCATAAATCCAACAGTTGTCATGGTGCTTCGCCTTGTTCCGATTATAAACAGAAGAAGAGGCAATGCAGTTACAAGATTTGTTCCAACAAGCAGCAAATCTGTTGATGGATTGACCCTAAACAGAGCAGATGTCCCTTGAATCTGCCACCAAACAATAAATATGGTTGACGGAATTGATAATATAAGAGTTTCAACTAACAGTCCAGTCAGAGATGATACTGATGTCATTTTGTGAAAAAGTCCGTAAAAGCCAAAAGATAATGCAATTGTTAGGGCAATCCATGGAAACTGTCCTAAACCTATAGCATAATAGAGCACCGCACCTCCAGCAATAAACAGGGCAAATATTTGAAGTTTTCTCAACCGCTCTTTAAGAAATATGATGCCAAGAAGTACCATAATCAGCGGGTTAATATAGTAGCCAAGACTTGTTTGAAGAACTTGCCCATGGTTTACAGCCCATATAAAAAGATACCAGTTGAGGGAGAGAACAACCGTGCTGCCAGCAAGACTCATCATGGTGGAGGAGCTTTTGAGTATCTTTTTTATCTCGTCGTTTTTACCCTGCCACAGAACAATTGCATAAAGGAAAAGAGATGACCAGATAACTCGTTGAAAGAGAAGCTCAATTGATGAAACATGAGATAAAAGTTTCCAATAAATAGGGCTTAATCCCCAAATAAGAAATGCGGGTGCAAGAAAAAGCACTCCCGTTGCTTCTGAAGATTTAGGGCAGTTTGTGTTAATATTGATTGTCTGATTAGTGGCTGTCTGGTTAATATTTTTATCCAACTCTTTTAAGGCTCCTTATCTATCAATAATTTTTTCAAATAATAATTGGAGCTGTAAAATATTTACAGTCCTAAATAATACAGAGTTTAAACTACCATGAAATATCTATTTAATCTATTCAATATTGCCTGTTTAACATCTGCTATGTTTTTTTTGGTTGATACATTATATAGTTATATGGATACTTCTTTCAATGTTGTATCTTATGATAAATTGCTATTTTACAATGAATTTTCATATAAAAATCATCAATTTGAAAAGAGTGAAACTGATAATTTAAAATTAGAGGACAAATCACTTCATCTGGCAAGCCGTTATGATATAATTTATAAAAGAGATATTTTCAGAACATCCAAAGATTCTGACTCTAATAAACAAGATGATAACAATATTGAATCTATCTCTGAACAAGAGCTTGCAGCACTTAAAAAAACAGACCTTAAACTTAAACTTTGGGGAACAGCAACAGGTGGTGAAGATTCAGAAAACTATGCTGTAATTGAGACTGATAAAGATAATAGGCAAGAACTTTATAAAAAAGGTGATAAAATTGAAGATGCTGTTATCAAGAAAATTTTAAGATTCAGCGTTATTCTTTCAAGAAATGGAATAGATGAGAGGTTAGAGATTACTGATGAGAGCTACTCTAAGAAATCCCGTGCTTTTACAACAAAGAGTGTTAATTCAGCCAGTAGTGCTGCACCATCATCAGAGGAAAATGATAAAATAGAGATTCCAATTAAACGTTCTATGATTGATGAATCTATGAAAGATATAAATGCTCTTATGAATCAAGTTAGAATAAGACCTCATTTTACAAGTGGGAATGCAGATGGAATTTTACTATACGGCATTAAACAGGACTCTATGTTCAAAGAGATGGGAATTCAAAATGGAGATATTATAATGGGAGTTGATGGAAAAGAGATTAACTCTGTTGACGATGCCATATCTTTGTATGATAGATTGAAAAACTCATCTGAAATGAAGATGCAAATTAGAAGACGGGGGCAAATAAAGGAAATTAAATATAATGTTGAATAATAACTTACTGAACAATCGTCTATTTATACTTTTGATATTTTTTTTTATATGTTCATCAATATTAAATTTACGATCCTATGCTGAACAAGGAACAGGTAATGTAAGTAAAAAAAATATTGTAAAATCAAATAATACCACAAAATCAGATAACACTTTAAAGTCAGACAAATTAGATAATACTGCAAAATCAGATAGCGATTATGTCTCCATAGATTTCAATGATGTTGATATCAACTTATTTATTAAGTTCATAAGTGAGCTGACTCACAAGAATTTCATTGTGGATAATCGTGTTAAAGGCAATGTTACAATAATTTCTCCTTCAAAAATTTCGGTAAAGGAGGCTTACAGAGTATTTGAATCAGTTCTAAATGTACATGGCTTTTCTACTGTTGAAGCAGGTGATGTTATAAAAATCATCCCCTCTCCTGATGCCCGTTCTCAGAGTCTTGATACTATGATTATCAACAGCTCATCAGGCAGCAGGTCATCATTTAGAGAGACAGACCTTGGTAGTAGTGCAGGCGGGGGGGCATCGTTTGCTGGCGGTAGTGGAGATAAGATGGTGACAAGAATTATACCTCTTAAATATGCTGATGCTGAGGAGATGAAACGTATATTCACCCCTCTTGTCTCTAAAGGAAGCGTTATTCTGTCATATCCTGACACAAATATGCTGATTATTACAGATACTAATTCCAATATTAAGCGGCTTCTCAAGATTATCAACGTAGTTGATGTTATGGGTATTGGGAAAAAAATGTCTGTTATTCCTGTAGAATATGCAGATGCAGTAAAATTGGTCAATAATCTTTCTGAAATATTTACTGCAAGAAGCAGAGGAGATAAAGGCAAGGAAGACCCTGATATGATGGTAAAATTGGTAGCTGATGAGAGAACAAACTCTGTTGTACTTCTTGCAAGCGAGACAGAAACAGAGCGGGTCAAGCAGCTTATCTCTCTGTTAGATCAGAAGGTGCCCAAAGGCGAAGAAAAGGTTAGAGTATATTATCTTGAACACGCATCTGCTGAAAATCTTGCAAAAGTCCTTATGGAGATTCCAACAACTGCTGATAATAATAAGCAGGAGGCTGGCAAGAAAAGCATACCTATTCTATCTAAGTCTATTAGAATCACGGCAGACAAGGCAACCAATAGCCTTGTAATTATGGGAGATAAGGAGGACTATCCAGTTCTTGAAGAGGTAATTGCTAAACTCGATATTCCAAGGGCAATGGTCTATATAGAGTGTCTGATAATGGAAGTAAATGTTACAAGCGGTTTTGAACTTGGCACTGAATGGCGTGCAGGTGAAGGGTTTGACTCAGACAATAGCGGAAACGATCAAGGGGTCTATTTTGGAGGATTTGGAGGAGGAGGCAGCAACCCCTACTCTAACTTTAACACAATTGCCACTACAGGAACTCTTCCAGCCGGCTTTACAGTTGGAGTTATGGGTAAAACATTGAAAATAGGCAATTTGATATTTCCATCAATAGGTGCTGTGGTACAGGCTTATAAGAGCAATAAAGATGCCCATATCCTCTCAACCCCTCAGATTCTGACAACAGACAATGAAGAGGCATCACTGACTATTGGGAAAAATGTCCCATATCAGACACGCTCTGCTGCTGACAATGCAACTGAGACCTACAGCTCTTATGAATATAAAGATGTTGGTATAACTCTCAAGATTACCCCTCAGATAAGCAAAGACAGATTAGTGAGGCTCAATGTCTTTCAGGAGATCACAAAGTTAGATTCAGTAAATCAGACCAATAATAATGACCGTCCTACCACTTTAAAACGCCAGATTCAGACCACTTTGATTGTTGAAGACGGCAACACAGTAGTTATCGGGGGGCTTATTGATGAGAGCCTCTCTGAATCACAGAAAAGCCTTCCCTGTCTTGGAGATATTCCAGGTATGGGATATCTATTTAAAACTGTCTCTAAAGGAGCAGACAGAACTAATCTGTATGTATTTCTTACCCCTAAGGTAGTTAAAAATCCTTTGGAAGCTCAAAAAATTTATCAGGATAAAAAAGAACAGATTGATACTATAAAACAGGGTGATGTCAAGCTATACAAAGGGAAATAAATACAGAGGGTAACTTAAATAGAAGTTACCCTCTGTAAAAATATATGTTGTCTATAAATCTACGAGAACAAAAGAGAGCAAATAGACTTATCTTCCCCCGAGCAGATCACCAAGACCTCCAAGGACAGAGCCTTCTCCCTGGCGTTGAGTGCCTATAGATGTTCCGGGCGGGGCACATGCAAGCATTCTTCCAGCAAGACGCGAGAATGGAAGACTTTGCAGCCATACTACTCCAGGTCCTGTAAGTTTTGCAAAAAAGAGACCCTCTCCGCCGAAAAGCATGGTTTTAACACCACCTGCCTGCATAATATCAAAATCAACCGTTGATGTCATGGCTGCAAGACACCCTGTATCAACATGCAGTATCTCTCCATGATTAAGATTAATCCTATGCACAGCTCCGCCAACGTGCATAAATACAAAACCATCACCTTCAATTTTTTGCATTATAAAGCCTTCACCTCCAAAAAGTCCTGTAAGTATCCGTTTTTGAAAGTGAATCCCAACCTGTACCCCTTTACTGCCCGCAAGAAAACTGTCTTTTTGGCAGATGATTTTATTGTTATAATCTTTTAATTTTAGAGGTATTATTGTTCCGGGAAATGGTGCTGCAAAGGCTACCCGTCCTTTTCCCTGTCTTGACTGCGTAAACATTGTAATAAACAAACTTTCACCAGTCAATAACCTCTGTCCTGCACCTAAAAGACGACTCATAAAACCCTGTTCCTGACCCGTGCCGTCTCCAAAAATGGTCTTCATCTCAATAGATTCATTTTTATACATAAGTGCCCCTGCCTCTGCAACAGCACTTTCACCTTGGTCAAGCTCAAGCTCAACATACTGCATCTCATTGCCATATATCTTGAAATCTATACCATCAGTAATAGAAGCAGAGCCAAAACCTGATGAGCTTGCCCCAGTATTAGATTCAGTTGCACTTTGCTGATAGACATTAACACTCTGCTGAACTGGCTGAGGTTGATGAAATAAGGGGCTTTGCTGTTGTACCTGCTGAGGCTGAGTATGTTGTTGAATCGGTTGGACTTGCTGGGTTGATGAACCATATTGAACAGGTGGATTTTGCTGCATCTGCTGAGTTTGCTCAACTGGAAGCCTGTCAGGTTTATTAGACATAATCTCATTTGGCGGTTTTGGAAAAGGTGTTACTCCATCTTTTTTAAACCGCCAGATTTCAATCATTTCATAAGCAGGTTTCCAGTCAGGAAGTCCTGGCTGCCAGCAGTAAGAACCTTGATTTTCACGAACAAAGGCTTTTGCCTCATCAGTTGAGAGCGGTCCTTTTTGAACTTCGTCTGTGAATATATACCAATTTGACATGCTCACCTCGTTTAAAGATCAAACTCTTTTGGATCAATATCAAGTGAGCGGCATATTTCCCTGATGATATTTTTTTCATCATTATCAAAATCGCCGTCAGCTCCTGCAATAATTACAGCGACCTGAACAGCAGCTCGTGCCTGTGGTGGAGTTTTCTTTAACTTTGAAACTACCTGAAGAAGATCCACTTTGCCAAAATCAAAATCTCTGACCAGTTTATCGCAGTAGGTGTTGAATGTCTGCTGAAGCTGGCTTACATCAAACACAGCAAGAGTATCATTCGAACTTATAAATGCCGCTGTCTTTTTTCTCTCAGTAGTGTCAATCGTACCGTCTGCTGCTGCTACAAGGGCACATACAGCCATGGTTCCATCTGCAAAATTCTGATTTTTATACTGTTTTACCTGAGTTACTAACTGGCTCTGTAATTCCATTGCACTCTCTTTTAATTTACTAAGAAATCCCATCGTTGTTCTCCTTTAAATTGGATAGGTTAAATCAATTTTTAAATTCTCTAACTTGTTTAATACAAATTGAAGAGACTCAAAATATAGAACATAATCAGCTTCGCTGCAATTATTGTTGGATTGAAATTCATAAATCATAAATCATAAATCATAAATCATAAATCATAAATCATAAATCATAAATCATAAATC
>JADFZJ010000038.1:18900-34213 GCA_015232555.1 Desulfamplus sp.
ATCATAAATCATAAATCATAAATCATAAATCATAAATCATAAATCATAAATCATAAATCATAAAAAAGATATTGCACTTTCAAGCTCAAGTCCAGTGTTTTCTTATTCTTAAAAAATCCAATGGGCAGAGTTATTTGAAACATTAAAACAATATTGGCGATATTGATAAAATATTACAACCTCAGCTAAAGTTTTCTTCTTTATTTAATAGATTGTTTTGGGTATAATACTAAAATAGAGACATGCTGCCGTGTGGCTCTATTTTAGTATAATTCTCTCACCACTCATCATAAAGAAACACTCCATTTTTAAATAGAAACCTTGACCAAAAGATTGTTGTTTAATGGAGATCGATTATTATTTAACTGGTTACTTGACACATGAGATTATTTTATTAAAGGATGGGAATATGTTTTACGAAGCTCAATATCAGCCAGAGGAAACGAAAGATTTAAGTGACAAAGCAAAACTGTTTGTGGGAAAAAGGATTGCCATTCAAGATGGTGGACAGGAGCAGCTTAAACCAGGGAAAAAGACGGTGGTCTATATTGCATCACCAAGTTTTGGACTTATTCCAAATTACGATCTTAATAACATCACAAGTATCCCTTACGGAAAGTGGATTAATTTAAGCGAGTCAAACAAAAAATTGCTGGAGTAATATCTAAAATATTTCAATAGGCTTTAATAACAAATTTTCAATAAGGGCATGCAAAAGTCAAACTTTCTGTATGTCCTTATTTTTTTCAAGGGTTTTCTAACATTTACCATCCATGATACTTCCAGCCGTGCTTATCTCAATATATGATGCACCATGATTGACTCCAAAATGACCAGCAAGAACTGTAATAAGAGCATCGGGAGAAAACTGCTTTCTCTTGACAAGACCAGCAATTGATTTACGCAGAAGCACTGATGAATCTTTTTCCGCATCAACATAGTCAGCCTGAACTCCGTAAGACAAGGCAAGTTCCCTCATAACCCTTTTATCATAAATTTGTGCATATACAGGATTATCGCCTCTGTAGGCAGCTATCGCTCTAATTGTATCTCCTGACATTGAGTCGGCAATAATAGCACAGGTATTAAGACGCATTGATGCCTTGACAGCAGCTTTTGCAAGATATGCAACCACTTTGTTGTGGTGCATATATGGAACATCTAAAAAGGTCTTTCTGCCAAATTCAACCTCAGCCGCAATTTTTGACATCATCTTGACAGCCTCTACAGGATAATCTCCATTTGCTGTCTCTCCTGAGAGCATCAGAGCATCAACAAAATCAAAGCAGGCATTTGCAACATCAGAAACTTCTGCCCGTGTAGGTCTGGGAGATTTAATCATTGAGTGGAGCATCTGGGTAGCAACTATTACTGGTTTGCGTCTCTCAATGCAGGCTCTTACTATCTGTTTTTGTACCAATGGAATTTTTTCTGCAGGAATCTCAACAGCAAGGTCACCACGGGCAACCATTATTCCGTAAACATGCTCTAAAATCTCATCAATGTTCTCAACCCCTTCGCTGTTCTCGATTTTGGCAATTATCTTTGCCCTGCTCTTTTTGCTGTCAAGTATCTCCTGTACAGCAAGTACATCTTCACGGTTTCTTACAAACGAATGGGCAATAAAATCAACATCATGCTCTGCTGCAAATTCGATAAATCCCTTGTCCTTTTCACTCAGGGAGGGCAGTTTAACATGAACAGAAGGTATATTTACACTCTTTCTACCATTAATCACTCCAGCATTTTCAACCTTGCAGATCAAGTAATTTCCGCTGCTATCCCCGTTGATTGTACCAGTTTCATTTTTACCAGTAACTGTCAGGGCAACAGAACCATCATCAATCAAAATAGCACTACCTATCGAAACATCTTTTACGAATTCAGAGTATGAAACCATAATTTCAATTTGTTCTGACTCATCCCCAGAGCGTTCGTTTTCACACTTTAAGGGAGAGTTGACATTTAATCCTTTGATATGGACGAAATCTCCATAAATCACATTAATTGGTTTATACATTGGGCAGGTTCTGATTTCAGGTCCCTTTGTGTCAATCAAAATGGCAATTTTTTCAGATATTTTTCGGACATTATCAATAACCTTTAGAGCCTCTTCATGTGTTTGGTGGGCAGTATTGAGCCTAACAACATCCATTCCTGATTCATAGAGCTGGCGTAAAAACTCAGGTTCACAATTTTTATCAGATATTGTAGCAACTATTTTTGTTTTTTTAATCATTTGGCAATTCTCCATTGTTTTATGAGACTGTAGATATGCACAGACGTGCGTCTCTACAATTTCATTGTTCGTTTTAGCTGATGGACATATAATTTACAGCCCCAAATTATTTATATTTACTTGCATTTACTGGACTCCTTATGGATTAAAAATCTTAAAATATTCTCTTACCATATCAAGACCTCGAAATCCAATAAGAGCCAAAAAGAAACAGTAAAAGGAAAGAAGAAACAGAAACAAATTACCAAATTCTTACTAATAGGACTTACACAGTTGAAATATAACTTATTGATTTTATTGAAAGTCAACTTATTAATATAGGCTGTATTCATCCACAAAAAAATGTGGTATGATTGACGAAATTATTTTGTTTCTCTATTTTGTTAAAAAATATGAGTTAAGGCTTTTTAATCAAAAAAAATAAGAATAGAAAAAATATGAATAGAAAAAATAAGAAAAAATTGCTTGTACTTGGTGTTGGAAATATTTTGATGATGGACGAAGGAATTGGAGTTCATGCAATCTATGAACTTTTGAAACAGAATTGGGATGAAAAGATATATCAGGAAATTGATTTAATTGATGGTGGAACATTTACTCAGGATATATTTTATCTATTTGTGGAGTATGAAAAAATATTAGTACTAGATATTGTAAAAGGTGGACAGAAGCCAGGTACAATATACAGACTAACTGAAAGTGATTTGCGACAAAATCAAAAACAGACACTTTCATTGCATGACATTGATCTTTTGGATTCACTAAGCATGGCTAAAATGGCAGGCAAAAATCCAGAACTGCATGTTCTTGGCATAGAGCCTGAGACAATAAATTGGAGCATGGAGCTTACCCCCACACTTGCTAAACTTTTTCCTAATTACGTTGAGCTTGCACGTCAGGAAATTATAAAACTGCTTGACCCAGAATATGAGAAGGCAACACATATAATATGATATTGAAATGTATGAGAGATTGCGTTGAGTTCCTTGAAAAAGAGGACGAGCTTGTAAAAATAGATGTAGAGCTTGACCCTGACCTTGAGATGGCTGAAGTGCACAACCGTGTTTTTGAAGCTGGCGGCAAAGCTATTTTATTTAAAAAGGTTAAAGGCAGTCCATTTCCAGCAGTTTCAAATCTTTTTGGCACTTATAGCCGTGCATTGAAAATACTTGAACCTGAGCTGTCAAAAGTTTCAACATTGGTCAATCTTACATCTAATCCATCAACTGCGTTAAAATCTCCTATTATGAGTTTAAAATCTCTCTCATCTTTGATTCATGCTCTGCCTTTAAAAAAATCACTCTCTTCAATTAAAAAAAGAGGAACAGTATTAGATTGCCAATGCAAAATCTCTGATATTCCAATGATAAGATGCTGGAGCAAAGATGGCGGAGCTTTTATTCTTCTGCCTCAAGTTTTTTCAATGGAACCTAAAGCCAGAAAGCATTGCCAGCAGATGGATATTAACGGTAAATTTTATAGCCGCTCTATTGAAAAATCGCCTAACTATTCGGATATACTTGCTTCCAACCTTGGTATGTACAGAATTCAACTATCTGGAGGAGAGTATCTTTCTGATCGTGAGGTGGGATTGCACTATCAGATTCATCGGGGTATTGCCAACCACCACGCAAAAGCTCTTGAGCAAAATCAGCCTCTGCCCGTAAGCATTTTTGTAGGAGGACCACCTGCCCACACGCTCGCCGCAATCATGCCTCTGCCAGAAGGTATGGCTGAGGTTGCATTTGCAGGTGCATTAGCTGGAAGGTCTTTCAGGTATGGTGTCCTGAGTGGTAGAAATAGTGGCGGGAGCAGAGAGAGTGGATATGGTTCAAATGTTATATCGTTAGACGCTGATTTTTGCATTATAGGAAGAGTTGTGCCTGTCAAAACCAAACCAGAGGGACCATTTGGAGACCATATCGGCTACTATTCTCTTGCCCATCAATTTCCATATATTGAAGTTGATGCGGTCTATCACAGAAAAGATGCAATCTGGCCATTTACAGTTGTGGGAAGACCACCCCGAGAAGATTCTGTGTTTGGAAAAATTATCCACGAAATTACAGCAAGTGCAATTCCCCATAAACTGCCGGGAGTTACGGCAATTCATGCGGTTGATGTTGCTGGAGTTCATCCGCTGCTTTTAGCCAAGGCGATTGACAGATATGCTCCGTTTGACGAACAGAAACCAAGAGAGCTTCTGACCCATGCCAACGCAATTTTAGGAACAGGTCAGCTCTCTCTTGCAAAGTATCTGATTATCTGCTCTCACAACGACAAGCCAGAACTTGATATAAGCGATGAGATGGGATTTTTTATCCATGCACTTGAAAGGATCGATTTTACACGGGATATCCATTTTCAAACCTGCACAACTATGGATACGCTTGATTACTCTGCTGAAGGTATAAACGAAGGGTCAAAAGTTGTAATGGTTGCATCTGGAGCTAAGAGGCGTGAGCTTTTACGATACTTTCCATCACAGATTTACCTTCCTAATCCCTTTTCAGAACCAAGGCTTGCAGCTCCCGGAATTGTGGTAGTCAAAGGAAGAAAGTTTGAAAGTTATGCAAATGCAGAAAAAGAGATTTCTACTCTTGCGATTGATTTAAATAATCAGATTAATTTGGAGAAATCAAAGAGTCAAAATAGTCTAAAAAAGCGGGGAACAATAGGAAATTTGAATAAAATTGCAAGATTAGAGAGCCTCCCTTTTTTTGTTGTGGTTGATGACTCTGTTGAGGCAAGCGAGGATTTTTCAACATTTTTATGGATCACATTTTCCCGCTCTAACCCATCACATGATATTTATGGAGCAGGAAGTTTTACATCATTCAAACATTGGGGCTGCACAGGACCGCTTATCATTGATGCTCGAATAAAGCCCTTCCACGCTCCGCCATTAACTCCTGATCCAGAAGTTGTGAGAAAAATAGACAATCTGGCACGAAGAGGAGGACCTCTTTATGGGATTTTTTGAGAATATAGGCATCTTAACTGCAATTACTTTGTTGGATTGAAATTCCTTAACGGATAAATATATACGTATCCTATCTAACTCTCAAGACCTTTTGAAGTAAGTGTCAATATCTCAACTGCATGGTAAGCTGGTGTTTCATAAGGATGTGCCTTAATAAGTTCCTGAAGAACCTCTTTAATCAGATGCTTTTCACATACCATCTCAACTTTAAGTTCAGACAAGTGCTCAATTTTGTCCTGTTTCCCGACAAATGGAGAACTTCCCTCTAAAGGTCTAAACTGCCCAAATCCTTTGGTGTACCATGCACAGGAGTCATAGTTTCCAATTCTGCCAGCACCTTTATTGAACATTGCTGATGTAACTGCTTGCAGATGACTTTCTGGGACATAAAATGATATAAGATACATAACTAAACTCCATCCTATGTCTGCTATACATTTATCACTTAAGCTGTGCCTTATAAAGAGAAGGTATAGAAATACTATCTCTGTTAAGTCCTTCAACTGTCATCCATTCATTTCGTTTATCCAAATCATTTCCACCCATTGTAACCTTATTATCTCCTTTTCGGGTAATTCCCACAAAAAATCCCTGCGGCTGATACTCGTACATAGTGCTTGGTTTAAGGGAGGATGTGTTGCCATAATCGTATGTCCGCATGAACTCATCTGCAAGTTCACAACTATAGCAGCTCATGCTTTCTGGTGCTTGAATGTTCCAGAATACATTGCGGACACCTGAATGAGGCATTACGCTTG
This sequence comes from Desulfamplus sp., assembly GCA_015232555.1. Lineage (GTDB taxonomy): Bacteria > Desulfobacterota > Desulfobacteria > Desulfobacterales > Desulfobacteraceae > Desulfamplus. The sequence goes on from JADFZJ010000038.1 coordinate 24,881, forward strand.
TATCTCCACCAGGGCAGACATAGAAACCTCTCATATTGTCAAAAAGATTCTCATAAGGAAAGAGACCATGAAAATCAATAACAGCATCAGTAGAATTATTTGAATCTCTTCCGTCATAGTGGGTTTCACAGTCGGTTATCACATTTCCAGATGCAAAGTTTTTAAGGCTAACTGGGTGAACTGACCGGGCAAAAAAATCGGCACGCTCAACTAAAATGCCGTGGCTCTGAGCAATGGTGACTCCAGCATGACCGTCAAGTCCATGAAATGTAAGCTCTTTTGCTGTCATATATCCGCATTTGCTGAAAATTATACCCTGTGTCATATTCTTGAAAATCACGTTGCGTATCCATCCATCACGAGCACTGCTAACCCATATTCCACCCCAGAGATAGTCCTGCTCTTTGGCTGTTCTTACGATTTTACCATCTTCTCCCAAAAATGGCTTGTGGTGTCTATAACCGCCTTTCCAACTGCTCTGTATGGTTAAGTTTTCTATTCCAACACCCTCAACTCCGTTAAACGAGAGAATGCGGGGAGAGTATCGCAGATAATGGTTAAACCTTGCAGGCTCTGCCAACTCTATCCTCTTTTTATCAAGCACCTTATCAATTTTAACTATCCATGTTATTTTTTTAGAGACCTTTCCAATGGTATCTGTCTGCTCTTTGACTAACTTCAGAGGAGAGGTCAACTGTGCTCCAATATCAACCTTATCAGGAGAAGGGTTTACAGGGTCAATAAGCGGATCATCAAATTCGACTATTACAGTCTGACCTGATGAAAGGTTTGATGTATCCATAACATGCACCTCTCTATCTCCACGCATGACAGTTCTTGTATAACGTGTAAGCTCGTTTGTCGATTCAGAACCCATAACAGCAACAGCAGTCCAGTGACGCCCCTCCTGTTCTGATGGAACAGTGCCAAGTCTGTAGATGCGGTCTGCCTTTCCAGGGGAACCAAAGTGAAGAATTGTATTTTTCTCACCTCTAAGGATAATATGGTCATGTTTGATCTGGATAAATCCATGTTCAGACGTTTGATGAATCTCATAACGACCTTTTGGCAGAAATACTACCCCTCCGCCAGCATCGCTTGCCGCATCAATAGCTGACTGGATTGCACGAGTGTCATCAACTCCATCATCAGGTATAGCTCTAAATTGTGCGTTTGTTACATCAAAAATATGGCTTTGAGAAGTCGATTGTTTTATGGAGCACTTTTGAGTATCAACATCAGGAATAGTCAGAACTCCCATCTTGTAACCTGCACGGGAAAAATCTGGCAGATTATTTTTTGTTGGTCCATTTTTGAGAAACTCTGACCACACTTTTGGAATCCACTTTTTTTTAGCGACTATTGTTTTATGACTGTCTGATTTACCAGAATGATTCTGATTATCAGATTGAGCTATGATATATGAACAAGGTGTTAAAACAAGAAGAGTCAGAGTGGCTGCAATTATAAATACAGATTTTGATGAATATTGTTTGTCTGTTGATTTGAATAGATTTTTCAAGTAATACCCTCCTAAGATATTTTAAATTTGGACGTAGAGCCTGTTTAAATATTAAAAGGCTCTAAGAAAGCAAAAAGGCTACACTCCCAAAAGGCTACACTCCCAAAAGGCTACACTCATATAATTTCTGCATCTGAACTACTGACCCAACCGATTTTATCTTTGGAAAAGTATATTTTTAGATAATTGCCCTTTATCTCCTCAACTTTCACCTTTGTGCCTGAATGGAGGATAAAAAGTTGGGTCGCATCTTTTGAATTGCCAGACCTTATAGAAGCCTCTTTTGATATAATTACAGCAAAGTGATTTGAGTAGTTGCTATAATAGGTGTAAAAAGATGTACACCCTGCAATCAAAAATACTACAAAAATAGCAACTCCTGCTGGAGTAAACACTTTTCTTCTACGAAATACCCTTACTCCAGAATAGGCAAAAAATATGCAAGAGAGTATAATTGCACCATACTGAACCATTTGCGGCGGAAAGTAATCTTTCCAGAAAAATAGAAGCTCTGAAATATCTATGCCTGTATCAACGCCACCGCTTTCACCGCCCACATTATCACCAGTTTCAACCTTGTCTATTACAAATCCTCTTGCATATTGAAGATTGAAACGCAGATCAGGATCAAGGGGAATCTCCTTGTTTGCCCGCTCATACCATAAAATCGCACGACCGACATCGCCAGCCTTAATATATGCATTTCCAATATTGTAATAGAGATAGGGATTTGTGGTTATTGCTTGTTTTTTGCCTTGAACAATTGCAGAAAATTTTTTGGCTGCATCTTCAAAATCTCCATTATGGTAGGCTTTTATACCTTCAAGAAAGATTACTCCTGTTTGTAAATTCCCTGACTCATTCGCATAAATTTTTAATGGATATCCAAAACTGAACAAAAACGCAGAGATAGCGATAACTAAAACACAAACGGTTTGAAACAGTTTTTGAACTTTCTCAAAAAGGCTCTTTTTATAATCAGATTTATTCTCTAATCTGCCATATCTTGCAGAGTCAATCTCATTCAAAAGTGAAGTAACCTCGTTTGCAATATCTAAAGAAGAACCCGCATTAGTCAAAATTTGCACTATTTCATCTGCTGTAATAGCTGTGATAGCTGTTGAAGCAACTGCTGTAGAATTAGATTCTGTAATGTATTTATCTGTAAAGCTGTTTTTAAACTTTTTAGAAATAACTATTGCAATCAATGAGTCATATAGATGTTTAAAAAACTCCTCTCTATTATCTCCTGATTTTTTATCTAATGAATTTAGATTGTGTTCTATTTCAATATTTTTTGTTGTTAAAATATCTGATGCTGCTTTTAAGCTCATCTTTGCCTTTTTCAACATTGCCTCTGACGCAGAGACCTCTCTTTTAGATATTGCAATCGCCATTCTAAAAAGAAAAAATATAAGACCCGGCAGAAAAAATAGAATTACAAACATTGAAAAAGAGAGACGTTTTTTACTCACAAGAATATTCGCATCCTCTTTTATTGATAAAATATCTTTGCCTGTGAACTCAACCTGCCGCTTTTTAACCACCTTTCTATCCTTTGACAGGGATTGTTCATCATCAGCACTATTTAGATTATTAGTGCCCTGATTTAAAATATTCTGATTCTCTTGAATCTGCTCTGCTGAATTATCAACTTCAACCTCAATCGAATTTGTTTTGATGGTCTCATATTTACGATTTACAAGATTAAAAAACGATAATTTAACTGGTTCAATAGTATATTTACCCGATTTTACAGGCACAATCGCCTTTTTAAAAACCTTCTTTCCACTATAACCCTCAAGACCAAGTTCAATCGTCTCTTCTGGAGAGTCATCATAAACCTTAAATTCAGAAGGAATTGAAACAGATGGAGATTGAGCATCCATAATATTTCCCTTGCCTGAAATGGTGAGAGTCAATGTAGCAGAATCGCCTGCCTTGAGTTTGTGGTTGTCAAGGTTTGCTTCAATTGAAAAGTTGCCGACAAGACCTGAAAAGGGGATATTATCTGAAGTGTTAACAGGATACGAAGGCAGAGGCTCAACACTAATTAAAAGAGGGTCAGTTTTAAACTGGCGTGTTTCAGTTCTGCCAAAAGAGAAAACTCCATTGGAAAAAAAAGGATCATCAAAAGGGTCTGAAAAAGCATTACGATTGTTTCGTCTTACAGGTACCTCGCAAATTATAATTGCTGGATCAATCTCAAGTTTTCCTGCAGTTTCAGGTATAAGAATATAATTTACTTCAGAAACGTGATAAGCCCTTCCGTTAATGGTCTCTGTATAGTTTTTTCTCTCCCCCGCCTCTTTTGCAATAAACCCTTTGAAAGATGGTGGTTTAAGTGTAGCATTGGAAAACTTCACAGCACTGTAAAATCTCAACTGATAGACCGCCTGCTGACCTGTAAAAAGTGATGTAGATGAGATACCTGACTCCACAAAAATATCTTTAGATTCTTTGTCTGTACGGTTTACAGCCTGTTCTGATACCTCAATGCTTATCTCTTTTGTCGTATAGATTTTATTATCATGCTCAACTTTAAAAGGCGGAATCTTTAGAGTCCCCGTGCTTTTGGGAATCAGACTGTATATGGCGGTGACAAATTTGGAATATTTGCCATTTATAATTGAGATACTACTGCTGCTGCTTTGAGAGACTATGGTAAAGTCAGTCAACTGTGACGTGTCAACCTCCTTCTCTCCATCTTCAAACACAATTGACAGAACAACCGAGTCATTGATTGAAATTCTATTTCTGTCAACCTGTGCTGTAACATTAAAGCAGAACCCGTTTACAGGAACAATCTCTAATAATGAGATGATCAAAATAAATATAAAAAAAATTTTTGATAATTTATTTGATAATTTATATAAATTCAATGAGTTGAACTTCATACCTTACTTAATCCTTAATATAATACCAATATTTTCTACCAATCTTTTAAAACAGGCTGCTCTTTATATACAGGCATCATGGCACTACCGGGCTTATCTTCAAGTCTATTCAATAGATGCTGACGGCTCTGCTGCTGGGTCTCATCACCTTTCTGATTGTTGTTATTTTGTTCTGATGGCTCTCCAGCTTGAGCCTGCTCTTCTTTTTGTTGAGATTGCTTCTCTTTTTGTTGCTCTTCTTGTTCAGCAGATGGCTGCTCTTGCTGTGGAGTCTTCTGTTCTCTATTTTGTTGCTCTTGGTTAGCTCCACTTTCTTCCTGCTTTTCTTGATTATCCTGTTTATCTTTATTATCTTGGCTATTCTTATTTTGTTTGCTCTTATCGTCTTTGTTTTTCTGTTCTTGCTGCTCTTTTTGCTCTTGATTCTGATTATCTTTCTCTTTCTGGTCGTCTTTTTTATCCTGCTCTTTGCTGTCCTTTTGCTGCTCCTCTTCTTTCTTTTTCTGGTCGTCTTTTTTATTCTGCTCTTTGTTGTCCTTTTGCTGCTCCTCTTCTTTTTTCTGCTCTTCTATCTTTTGTTTGACAAACTCTAAATTTTCTTTTGCCTCATTGTAAAGCTGAGATGTCTGTGGAATCTGTTCAAATTCCTTAACAGCCCCCTCAAGGTCTCCCATGCGATATTTTGTATTTCCAAGATTATATATGCTCTTATCTCGAAGCAGATTATCCTTATTTTGATTATCTTTATTGCTTTTTGAAGCCGTCTCTTTTGCCCGAGTAAAATTATTCAAAGCAGATTCATAATCCTGCTTTTTGTACGCTGCACTGCCAATATTGTAATATAATTCAGGAAGTTCAGGGCGTTCAAGCTGGGCATCAATAAAATTTTTCATCGACTCTTCATATTTGCCCTGCTCGTATGCTTCAATCCCTTTTTTGACACTGGCAGAACTTCCTGCATAGACTTCATTGTCAATTAAATAGAGATTCGTAAAAACAGCAATGAACACGAGAACAATCAAAGTAAAAAGTATAAGTTTGTCTTTAGTTATTTGCATAGTAAATTCTGTTTAAGATTTATATTTGTTAATTCTTCTTTATATTCAATCAGATGAACCTAATTATTAAAGAAAAGGTATTTAGTTAATGTGGTATAAAGTTATGAAAAAATATTTTGCTGATATGTTTTTTATAGCACGTTATCAGACAATATAAAATAAAAAACCCTTGACTTCTCAAGGGTTTTTGTATGTTTTTAGACTATTCTAAATTTTGACTGGTGGAGGCGGCGGGAGTCGAACCCGCGTCCGAAAAGAGTTAGCAGTGACTTCTACATGCTTATCCTGAACTTTAAATTTTGTTGAAAGTCTCCCTCAGGACGGATACATATCAACATAGCCTGATAAATTTAACCTCACATAAGTCAGACACCAATGTGAAGCGTTCCCGCATAATCGACGCCCTTTAACTGAAAGCTGCAGGAAATTTTTCAGCAGGACGGAAGCTGCCTAAGCAGCTACAGCGTAGTTATAATCGTCTGCGATTATTTTTAGTTTCCATTGATTTTACGAGTCAACAGAAAGCTCGGCATGCTACCAAAACCTCGTCGTCTCCGTCGAAGCCTTTTCGCCCCCTTTTTAATTCTAATATTAAAATAGCATAGATATCTGCTTTTTACAATAATTTGCAATATTCAGCATTGGTATTTTTTAATCCTACATTTTTGCCTGCTCTGCTCTATCAGTTCCTTTATTGATGTAAAAAGCTGTATATTTTCTATCTCTTTGCTCATATCAACCGAATCCTCCCTGTCAAAAGATTCTGCATCATGCCCAATTTTATCTTTTTGTATTTCTCTAACTTGTTTTCCAATGCGGTTATTTCGTTGTCCATGTCTGAAAGAATGGTGGCAATTCGGGTTTGTTCTGCTTGGGTTGGTGGGATTTTTATTTCTAAATTTCTATATTCTGCAATCCAATGTCGTTTATGGTCGCCTAATGGGTATTTTATTTGAAGCATTATTTCATAAATAAACCTCAAATTTACACTTTCATTTTTTGGAATTAGCATTTTCATTGCTGATGATTTGGCTTTAAAAGGAAACTCAACGTATTTAATTGCTGTTGTAAAATCATCAAAAATTATGACAGGAAGATTTGTAAAAATTCCATGCTCTTCATTTGTATAACCAAGAATAAAGGTTTTACCTGCTGTTAAAACAGGCGTTTGGTTATTATCGTCATATTCTGTATTAGTTACTAAATATTCGGTCGGTTGTTCATAATCTAAAAAGTCAACTAACCTCTTCACCTTCCAACCCTCTTTAGGTTGCAGAAGTTTCTGCATTGCCCCTTGTTTGATGTTGCGTTTCTTGGCAATGAGCTTTTCCAAGCTGGTTATCAGGGCATCGGCATCGGATAGGGCGTTGGCTATGGTGGTTTGTTCGGTAAGGGTTGGTAAAGCAATTTTTAAACAGCCAATTTGATTTAAAGATAAAAATGGCTGTGCTCCACCCGTTGAAATAGAATTTATTATTGTCAATTTTGATTTCAGTTGCCAATAATTTAGGAAAGCACCGATTAATTGAGAATTGTCAGGTTTTAGAAGAGCTACATTTTTTAGACTAAATTCATAATTAACCGTCACTAAGGCGGTTGTAGCAACACCAGCACCAATATTGACCATTAACACATCATTCTTTTCAGGGTTGTATCTATTGTATATCATTCTATGAACTTCATCTGGCAAATAATAACAATTGACGTAGTCAATATGATTTTCTTTGACATGAATAGCAGTTAAAAAAGGAACACCACTCTTTACAGGCTTTGGTGTATCGTGAGTTCCATCAGTAATCTTTATGCAGCAATCCGCTAATACCTTCACTTCCCAATCATCAGGAATTAAGCCCACCTCTGTTTGTTTATATCCTTGTTTTATCTTCATGTAACAAATCCCATTTATGCCACGTAGAGTTCAAAAGGTCTTGACGTCAAAAGCTCTTGACAAAGATACACAATAACAGACAATAGTAGAAGTTTTTTATTTTTCTGACTTTAACACTGTTTAAAATAAAGGAGAACGCCATGAAACAGAAAACTAACTATTTTATTGTGAGTTTATCATTAATCTTGTCAGTTGTTGTTTTTGGATTACCATCAGCTTCTTGGGGTAGCTGCGAAACAGAAGAATTCATTATTCAGAATAAATATATCGGAACTTGCGGTTATACTCAAAGCAGTTCGTTTACTTTAGAAAAAGATACCTATATAACCCATATTAGTATTTGGTATGATACTAATGTTGGAGGAAACAGCCTTTCTGTTAATCTGACAGGTACAAATGGGTATATCAGTAAAACCGCCTCAACAACTAAAGGTGTATCTCAGTGGAGCTGGTGCGAAGGTATCTGGAATCTTAATGATACACTTAAAGCAGGGACTTATACTCTTACTGCGGACAGTAAATCTATCTGTGCCAACCCGTCAGGTTTAACAACACTTACAATTTATGGGTGCGATGCAGAAGAGCAATTACCAGATGATACAACAGAAGGAATTGATCCGCCTGAAGAGGTTTCAGTTGTTGATTTGACTTCAAACCCTTCAACTGCTCCTGTTTACATGGGAAATATCGTCAGCAGCGGTGGTAATGTGGGAACTCTCAGCGGAAAGATGGAGTTGTCGGTTGATTTTCCTGCGTATAACAAACCAGTTGATATTTGGATATTGGTCGGACTTCCAGATGGGCGTTTTTACGTTGCTGATGAGTTCAGCGATCTGATGAACCTTGATGAAATCGGATTTCTGCCGATTGCATCAGGAGCAGCAGGCTCAAATACAGTAAAAACAATTTTACAGCCGTTTGATACAGCAGATTCAGACACACCGTTTGATCCAATGTCTTATGGTGTTTGGACAGTATATTGGCTTGTTGCACCTGAGAGCAATGGCGATATTTTTCAGGCAATTGATAACGGAAATTATGAGCTGGGATTCTACATGTTTGAAATCAGCAACAGCTCTTCTAATAATCAAGTTACTCAAAACATTGGCACTTCTGGCGGTAGCATATCATTGCCGGGGTTAAATTTAACCATACCTAAAAGCACATTCTCTTCTTCAAAGAAAATATCTATTGAAAAATCAGCCATCTCGTCTGGAAATGATGAGTTATCTGATACTTATACTATCAAAGGTCTGCCTTATTCTATTGGCAAAGAGATGGTATTAGATATTGAATCTAAATCTGCATTAAATCCAGCATCGTCAGATATGTATTATATTTGGTTTGAGTTTGAAGTAAATAATGTCGTAGGTATTAATTACATAACTTATAGCAACCATGTCTTAAAAGCTAACATAGTTGGAAATAATACATTAAGAGTAACTATTCCAGTTATTGATTTTCAAGCCATTATTGAGCAAGAAAATAGAAAATCTTATAGAAAGAATATTAATGATGACGGATTAACTCTACGAGTTAAAGCTGTAGAGTTAATACCTCTATCAACAGAACATTTTGTAGCCTCTGTTAAGCAGTCAGATCAGGCATTTGCAAATAAAACATTGCAATATTTGGAAGAAAGTTACGAAAAACTTGGTACTTCTGTTGGTAACGGTGGATTCGGGTTTAATTGGCTTTTAAATAACTGCCGCATTAATACAAATACTTTTCAATATGAAAAAATCCCTGTTGTTTTTTTTAAAGATTCTAGGGGAAATGCTTTTTTAGGAAGTTATAACGCTGGACTTTCAGGTGAATTGGGTTTTGGTGGTCCTTGTAATACAAAAGCATTTAGTGCAGTTCTTGAATTCAACACTGATCCCGCAGCTATGACTAATGGTGATAAACAACTTAAAGCTGTAGCCGCACATGAGCTTTTCCATTTTCTTCAAGCTATTTATAACAGTG
>JADFZJ010000039.1 GCA_015232555.1 Desulfamplus sp.
GTGTGACAGTTTGGTCCCTATCTTTCGTGGGCGCAGGAGATTTGAGGCGAACTGTTCTTAGTACGAGAGGACCGGAATGGACGAACCAATGGTGTTCCTGTTGTTTTGCCAAGGGCATAGCAGGGTAGCCAAGTTCGGTAAGGATAACCGCTGAAAGCATCTAAGCGGGAAGCCAGCTTCGAGATAAGATATCCCATCTGAGAAATCAGACTAAAGACCCCTTGAAGACTACAAGGTAGATAGGCTGGGTGTGTAATCGTAGTAATACGTTAAGCTAACCAGTACTAACAGGTCGTGAGGCTTAACCACTTATTTATAATAAACTTAAGTTTAAACGTTTTACTGCTGATATATTTAGAGATATTTACTGCATCAGATTGATAAGCTAATAAAGTTTAATCCGGTGGCAATGGCAGAGAGGTCACACCCGTTTCCATCCCGAACACGGAAGTTAAGCTCTTTAGCGCTGATGGTACTGCATGGGAGTCTGTGTGGGAGAGTAGGACGCTGCCGGATTATCTATTTTTATATTTATAAAAAGCCCTGAGATGAAGTCTATTATACTTCATCTCAGGGCTTTTTTTGTTTCTTCTTTCTTGGTTTTTCCGATAATTCTTTCACATTCGCTACTTTATGAGCTGCCGCATTATCACATATTACAACATCACCACTTTTTAACTCCGGAACTAAATATTACATCTGACAAGGACACCAAATATCAGGCAATTCGGAAAACCCTAGCAGCCAGAAAAAAATTTTTTCATGACTTTACCACATTAACAAAATACCTTTTCTTTAATAGCTGGGAGCACCTCATGAACTTTATTTTCGAACAACTCAAAATCCCTAAAACAGGATAATTTTTCAAATTTAGAATTGTGGCAAAATTGCGAAACTGTTGACAAGGTTTTTTCTGTGTTTTAAACATGTTCGATAAAATAGATTAAGATTATCGTAATAAATATCAAACAATATAAAACTTATAAATAATAGGGAAGGGTAATCAACCATGATCAAAGCCAATACACACTACAGCAAACTTAACGCTTCATATCTTTTTTCTGATATTGCCAAACGAGTCTCAAAATTTCAGTCAGAGAACCCTGATAGAAAGATTATCCGTCTTGGAATAGGTGATGTTACAAGAGCTTTACCTGATGCCTGCATAAAAGGGTTTCAGCAGGGAGTTTCTGAGATGGCAAACGATGCTACTTTTAAGGGATACGGACCAGAACAGGGTTATCAATTCTTACGTGAAAAGATTGCAAAATATGATTTTAAGTCAATAGGTGCTGATATTGAAGCAGATGAGGTCTTTGTAAGTGATGGTGCAAAGTGCGATACTGGTAATTTTCAGGAACTTTTTGCATCAGATATTAAAATTGCTATTCCTGATCCTGTTTATCCTGTTTATCTTGATACCAATGTAATGGCTGGTAGAACAGGAAAATTTGCAGATGGCAGATATGAGGGCATTATCTATTTAGATTGCACCAAAGAGAATAATTTTCTTCCCAAACTTCCTGACACCCTGGTTGACCTTATATACCTCTGTTTTCCAAACAACCCGACCGGCACGACAATCACAAAAGCAGAGCTTAAAAAATGGGTCGATTATGCCAAAGAGACAAAGGCTTTAATTCTATTTGATGCAGCTTATGAAGCCTTTATCCGTGATGAGTCTCTACCACACTCAATTTACGAGATTGAAGGGGCAAAAGAGGTGGCTGTTGAGTTTAGAAGTTTTTCCAAAACAGCAGGATTTACAGGCACACGTTGCGGATACACGGTTGTTCCAAAAGAGTGTATGATTTTTGACGAAGATGGAAACACAATCTCACTTCATGCTTTATGGCACAGACGACAGAGCACTAAATTTAACGGAGTATCCTACCCTGTGCAGAAGGCTGCAGAAGCTATCTACTCAGAAGAGGGTCGTATTCAGATTAAAGCACTTGCATCATACTATCTTAAAAACGCTGAATTAATAAGAATTTCCATGTCAGAACTTGGATTTAAGTTTGTGGGTGGTGATAACTCACCGTATATCTGGATTGATGGAAACGGCAGGGATTCTTGGGAATTTTTTGATATGCTTCTTACAAAGGCTGGCGTTGTCTGTACCCCTGGAGCAGGTTTCGGAAAATGTGGACAGGGATATATCAGGATCAGTGCATTTAACAGCCGTGAAAATGTGGAACAGGCAATGCTTCGTATTGGTGAAGCGTTGGGTGGGGACTCTGCTGCGGGGTTAAAATGAACCACTTTTTCAGGGTAAAAACATTGGAACAAGTAATGACATTAGTTCCAATATTTCCTACCGTGGGCATTGAGACAGTTCATATTTCCAAGGCATATTTCCGCGTCCTTGCTACAGATATAAATGCGGATCAGGATATTCCGGGTTTTAGGAGAGCCACAATGGATGGTTATGCTGTCCATTCTGGTTCAACTTTTGGTGCATCTGAATCCAATCCAGCATGGCTTACTGTAACTGGTTCTATTTTAATGGGAGATGTGCCAGAGTTCTCTATTCAATCAGGACAGGCTGCAAAAATCTCAACTGGCGGTATGCTGCCTGATGGTGCTGACAGTGTGGTAATGGTCGAACACACTGAATCTGTTAATAGTGGCTCTGTGAAAAATAGTGAAACGGTAGAGCACAGTGGAAAAGGGGAAAACTGCGGCATTGTAGAGGATAATGGAACAGTAGAGATTTATAAAAGCGTTCCCCCTCTTCAAAATATGATTGACAAGGATGAAGATTTCAAAAAAGGGGAGAAGATTCTTAAAGCAGGCACACTTTTAAGACCGCAAGAAATTGGTCTTGCTGCTGCACTTGGAATATGTGAATTGCCTGTTTACAAGATTCCAAAGGTGGGGATAATCTCCACAGGCGATGAGATTGTGCCGATTGATAAAACACCGTCGATGGGTAAAATAAGAGACATAAACTCACATACACTTGCAGGACTTATAATTGAGGCTGGTGCTGAACCAATTCAATACGGTATTATTAAAGATAACGAACAAGCGTTGTTTGATATGTGTAAAAAAGCACTTTATGAAACTGACATGGTACTTATTTCTGGCGGTAGCTCTGTCGGCACCCGTGATTTTACAGTAAATGTCCTCTCTTCATTGAAAGATACAGAGATTTTGGTGCATGGAATATCAATAAGTCCGGGTAAACCCACCATTCTTGGGAAATCCTTTTTGGCTCAAGATAGTTCTTTTAACACTACCCTTGTTAAAAACGAGTTAATATCTGAATCCGGAATAAAACCGATTTGGGGGCTGCCGGGTCATGTTGTATCTGCAATGGTTGTGTTCAAGGTTGTAGTAGCACCATTTTTAAATAAGATAAGAGGCTTGGCAATTTGTAGTGATGATTTTGAAGCAGAAAATAGAGGTACAAAAAGCAAAGCCGCATCTTCATTAGAAAATATAAAAATTCCTGCAACACTTACAAGAAATGTTGCATCAGCTCAAGGCAGAACCGATTTTATCAGGGTAAAACTTTTTAGAAAATTTGATGTAACCTCAAACAATAAAAGCGAAAAAAAGAGTATCTCAAAAGATGGTTGCTTAAAATATAAATATGAGCTTTTCGCGGAACCAATTTTAGGCAAATCTGGACTTATCAGAACAATGGTCATGGCTGATGGTCTGCTTGAGATTGGTGAAAATGTTGAAGGTTTAGAAAAAGGAGAGTTAGTTTATATTATACCTCTTCGAGCTTTTTTGTAATTTTTTCGATTTCTTGATCAATCTCATACGCAATTTCTTCTGCAGCCAAAGCAGGATCAGCCGCTGTTTTAATGGGTCTACCCACAACAATAAGGTCTGCTCCTGCTTTGACCGCCATTGCTGGTGTAGTGATACGCTTTTGATCATCGACAATTTGTTTTTGATTATAATTTATTTTATCATAATTTAACTCACCAATATTAGCGTTGTGTTCTTGTAATTTATTTGTAGTTAATAACCATGCTGGTCTTATTCCGGGAGTTACTGCCATGAAATCTTTTCCAAACCTTGACTTAATTAACTCCACCTCCAGCCCTGAACAGACAACTCCGCAGCACCCTGCATCGTATGCCATCTGTGCCCGTTTTATAACAAGTGCCTTGATATCATCTACATAGATATCCTTAAAACCAGATGCTTCAATTACTGATGCATCATGGTCAGTAAGCACAGTGACTCCAAGAACCCCAACACCATCCCCCCCTTTTACAGCCATTTCCAACATTTTTTGTGACGATGAACAATGAACCGTAACCAGATCAACTCCAAGTTCTGCCGCTCGCTCCATGACTCTTTTTACTGTCTCTGAAATATCATGGAACTTTAAATCAAGAAAAATACCCGCATCACTCAAATCTTTGATTCTTCTTATAATATCAGGTCCAGTCTGGATAAAGAGTTCTAAACCTATTTTGAACATTCCAACCTTGCCATTGAGTATATTGACATATTTTTCAGCTTCATCGGCTGAGGTAACATCAAGAGCAAAAACAATATAATCTTTTCCTTTTTTCATCTGTAGTTCTCACTTTTCATTAAATTTATTCAGTAAGATAAATATTCTTTGTATATGAATATCAGTTTACAACCAATTTCCCACAAGAATAAACGCAGACCAGTAAAACGGGTGGTTAAAATCTTTGGTATTGATAAGTTCAATCTGTGCCTTCTGAAGGGCTTTAGCTTTTGATATATCTGAACTGCTCAGATGTCTGTAAAAAGACGATAACAGCAGTTGAGTTGCAGTGTCAGATACAGGCCACAATGAGCCAAGCACGCTTCTGGCACCAGATTTTAGTGCAACACCAGAAAGACCAAGAGGAGAGCGGTCATCGCCTTCAGCAGTCTGGCAAGCACTTAAAGTTAGAAGCTCAACCGGCAGATCGACAAACTGCTTTGGTTTGATATACTCTTCAAGAAGGTTCATGTTAAGGAGCTTATCATAGGTCATAATAAAATTTTCCTCTGGACTTCCACCAAAAAAGCCATGAGATGCAACATGTACTATTCTGTAGTTCTGGTCTTTAATTTCACCTGAAAAACGGTCACGGAGAAATTCTCTGTTCATAAGTTTCTGTCCATGAAGATTTTTTGACAGCTCTGCAATCTCTTTATCAACTCCTGGAAGCTCAAGCAGCTCTCTGACCTTTTCTACAGCCTCTTTATTCTCTTTTGTTGCAATATCAGACTTTTCTGTTTGCTTAACACTTTCTTCTGTTTGATTACTATTTTCAGGTTTAACTGTTTCAGACGCAGATGCCTTTTCAACTGCTGGTGCATCTTGTTTAATTGATATTCCTCTAATTTTCCTGTTCGTGCCAGACGCCTCTATCTTTGTCAGTTGATTCCATAAATTTATAGGCAAATCTAACACCACAGGACCAGGTTTGCTTACCCCTGCAAGAAGCGTATTTCTTTCACCTTCTGGCAGAGGTGATGGATCAAGTAGAGTAAGAGCGGGTTCTATTACCACAGCATATTTTTGACCAAGAAATTTTTCACCTGTCCAAAGTGCCGCAAGTGGAATCATACGAAACACACCGTCAGGAACAACTACCAGAGTATCCACATTCTGACCGTCAAGAGTCGATTGAAGAGGTTCAATCACCCATCCATAAACCTTTTTGCCAAGCTCTTCGTGAAAAAGCGAATTTCTAAGATTTGCAGCAAGCTGGGTAACAGTCTGCTCAAGATCATCTTTTCTTACATCGCTTGTTTTACGGTAAAGTGTGCCGCCTATATCTGCTAAAAGCTCTAATCGGTCAGGCAGAATAACAGGATAAATCACAGCAGTTGAACCAGATAAAGACTGAATTTCATGTTTCATAGCATCAATGCACGGGTCTTTAAAATAGTCCTGAAGCTCTGACTGTTTAATGCTCTCTACAGCCTGCTGTGCC
The DNA here is from genome assembly GCA_015232555.1 of Desulfamplus sp. Lineage (GTDB taxonomy): Bacteria > Desulfobacterota > Desulfobacteria > Desulfobacterales > Desulfobacteraceae > Desulfamplus. Next base: position 5,931 of record JADFZJ010000039.1, read on the forward strand.
TGCCTTAAAAGCTGCTGCTGTTCCTGTCTATCTTGAACTACGCCGGACTCTTTTAGCAGCATATCTGCAAGACCTGTATATATCGGCGATAGCGTCTGTCTAAAAGATGAGCAGCCCCTGTTGTCTATTACTGGCATATCCTGACGTATTGCTTCAACATGAAACAAAGCTCTCTTATATGCAGCTATAGCTTTTCGCTGCCCAACCTCATTTCTCTCTTCTGCTTGACGTTTCAGAAGTCTTCCCCACTGCCACTCCCACTGAACAAGAAGATCATGAGCTTGAACCATCAAGGCAGATTCAACCGCCTGTTCAGTAAGCGTAATTGCCTCTGAAATCCTGCCGCGGCTCTCATACAAACCACCAAGCTCGCCAGACGCTGTTGAGATAAGCCTCTGATCTTTTAAAGTGCGTGCAATTTCAAGAGCTTGATTTAAAAGAGGATAACGCAAACTATCTGCCTCTGGTCCAGGCTCTTTTGCCGAATACTCTGAAGCAATCTCAAGCAACAGCCTTGCCTTTTCATGCAGAGAGGTTACCTGAGCGGCAAGCTCTTCTGCCTTGTTAAGATGGGTAAAAGCGAGATGCTTATCATCAACAACAGATGCAATATTTCTATGAATAGTTGCAGCAAGAGCAAGGTCGCTTTTTTCAATATATCCAAGAGCTTTTGTATAAAAATTTAGAGCTTCATCTTTTCTGTTCTGACCAGCAACAACATTGCCAAGATGGTTGGCACACACGGCAGACAGGGCAGGGTAGGGTGATGAACTTTGCTGGCTGCTGCTCATAAGCCTCTCTGATTGTTGAAGAGCCTCTCTGAGCAGACTCTCTGCTGTTTTTGCATCTTGCATTAAAAAATGTATATATCCTAAAGATTGAGTAGCAAGAACATCTAAAAAATCAGGTTTATGTGGTTTAATCTTTTTTATCTCTTCAATAGCTGCTTTAAAATCAGCATGAGCATCAGGATAATATCCAAGCAATCGATACATTTCTCCTCTTTTTACAAGAAGTTCTGCCTTATGCCTGCCGTCAGCTTTATCGATTGACTGACTCAGCTTTGTAATTTCTTCAGCAGACGCATCAACTTTACTTAAACCACCATCACCAGAAGATAGAGAATATGAGGGATATATAAATTGGCTAAAGTTGCAAATCAACATACTGGTAATTAGTGCTAACCAAAATACAGAGCGGTTTTTCATTTTAATTTTCTCCTTAAAATTTGTCTATTCTTTATTGAAGTAGAGAGGCTTTGTTGTGCGTCTCTACTGAATTTAAATACAAACATTTTCATCAGACTGATTTTTCAATTATTTTTTCCTCTTCTGCTCTTCATACCTCAAAAACTCTTCTAATCTCTCGTCAGTGATGAAAATTGATGATGGTTCTGAGAGCATCGGAGGGATTCCGCCTCTGCCGCCGCGGGTCAGACGGCTTGCCTTTTTTGTGCCGATAAAACGACAATAATTTTCTGCCATCTCAACAGGCTTTGCAGTTTTAGAATCTGCATTTATAATTGAAGCTCCAATATTAATTGGAACTGTGGGAGATTTAATATCATCATTTTTCGGGTTGCCCTCTGGTGCTGCTGCCTGAATTATGTTTCTCTTGCTGCCTGCTTGAAACTGCTGAATCTCATCGCCCCCGATTTCAAGAGTTGCATCACTCTCTTTAAGCAGCCTGTCGGCATTTATGGTTATCCGTCCGCCTGTTCCACCTTTTGCTTTGCTGTTTGCCTGAATAAAGCCGTTCTGCATAACAAGAATATCAGCAGGATCAGCCTCATCATTTATATTTATATTTCCGCCGTCTCCATTTGTGCCTTCAACTGATGTGGTAATTAGACCATCATGGAGATAGATGGTATCAGAATTGATGTTGATGTCGCTGGCGGGAACGTTTTGGGTGCTTTCGGAGGTTATTTTTGATTCGCTTTCAACGGTCAGTCGTTTAGTGTTTAGGGTGATGGATTGTTCAGGCATATCGGCAAGTTTTTCTTCGGGAAGGGTTTGGTATGCATCAATAGAAATTTCACTTCCATTAATTAGATTTACTGAATCTGCGTTTATTGAGATATTACCTACATAGCCTTGCGAATCTTTATTGGCACGGCTTGCAATACCGTTAAAATACTTAGTTCCTTGACCGTCAATTTTTATATCAGCAGCATTAACAACTACATTACCTGCATTACCTTTTGCAGAGGTGTTGCTTGTTGTTTCACCACCATTAACTATTTCAAATAAACCAGCTGCTGCTATTTCTATATCTCCAGCTTTTCCTTCAGAGCCTGTCTCAGCGTTGGTTGCAATTCTTGTATAAACGGTACTTCCCTGCCCATCAATCTTAATATTGCCGGCATTGACTTTTACATTACCTGCATCTCCTTTTGACTTTGTGCTGCTTGATATTTCAGCCCCATTAATCAATTCAAGCAGATCTGCTGCTGTTATCTCTATTGTTCCTGCATTGCCTTCGGAATTTTTTTCAGCATTGCTTGATATTCTCGTATAATAGTCGCTTCCTTGCCCATCAATCTTCATACTGCCAGCATTAACAAATATATTTCCTGCTTTTCCTTTTGACTCTGTATTACTTGATATTTGAGCTTCATTAATTAATTCAAGTAAATTAGCTGCGGTTATCTTTATTGTACCAGCATTACCTCCAGAACCTGTTGCAGCACGACTTGAAATGCCAGTAAGAGAGCTGTCTCCTTTGCCACTAATTTTCATATTATTTGCATTCACTACAATATTACCAGCATTACCTTTTGCAAAAGTATCACTTGTTATCTGACCGCCATTAAGTAGTTCAAGTAATCCAGCTACCGTTACTTCTATTGTTCCTGCATTGCCTTCCGAACCCTTCTTTGCACGACTTGCAATATCGTTAACATATTTTGTTCCTTGACCGTCAATTTTCATATTACCAGCTTTAACTTTAATATCTCCTGCATTGCCTTTTGCTGATGTGTCGGTTGTTATTTCGCCTCCATTTAAAATTTCAAGCAGCTTTGATATTGTTATCTTTATATCTCCAGCATCTCCTTCAGAACCTTTTTCTGCATTACTTGAGACTCTGACATAATAATCACTATTTTCTCCATCAATTTTCATATTTTCCGAATTAATAGTTACGCTGCCAGCATTACCTTTTGAAAATGTGCTGCTTGATATTTGTGCATTATTAATCAAACCAATATTATCAGCCGTAACTTGGAGGTTTCCCGCATTACCTTTTGAATAGGTATCGCTTGTTATTCGACCGCCATTAAGTAGTTCAAGTAATCCAGCTACTGCTATTTCTATATCTCCAGCCTTTCCTTCAGAATCTTTTTCAGCGTTAGTTACAATTCTTGTATAATATTTGCTTCCTTGACTATTAATTTTAATATTGCCAGCATTGACTTTTACATTGCCACCATCTCCTTTTGAGCTTGTGCTACTTGATATTTGACCACCGTTAATCAGCTCAAGGAGATTATTTACGATTATTGACACTGTACCAGCATTTCCTTCTGAGCCAGTAAAAGCATCGCTTCTGATACCAGTAAACTTGATACTGTCTTGCCTATCAACTTTAACATTGCCAGCGTTGATTTTAACGCTTCCCGCATCTCCTTTTGCAAAGGTACTGCTTGATATTTCACCGCCATTAAGCAATTCAAGCAATTCAGTTACAGTGATTTCCACTACACCAGCGTTACCTTCGGAGTTTTTATCTTGAGTAGAGCTTAAAACTCCAGTGGGATCACTATTATCATGCCTAATAATTCTCATATTAGCAGCGTTGATTTTAACACCCCCGGCGTTTCCTTTTGAAATTGTGTTACTTGATATTATACCACCATTAAGTAATTCGAGAAGACCAGCAACTGTTATTTCTACTTTACCTGCGTTACCCGCAGATTTAGACTCAGCACTACTGAAAACACCAGTAACATTTCCTTTTCCGTCAATTTTCATATTACCAGCTGTAATATTAACATTATCAGCATTGCCTTTTCCAAATGTCCCACTTGCTATTTGTGCGCCATTAAGCAACTCAAGAAGACCAGAGATGTTTATTGTTACTTTACCAGCGTTGCCTTCGGTATCTGTGCCTCTAACATCACTTGCAATGCCTGTAAAAATATCCTTTATACTCTCCTCCCTATAAATTTTCATATTAGCAGATTTGATATTTAAACTTCCCGCATCTCCTTTTGATAATGTACTACTTAATATTTGACCGCCATTAAGCAACTCAAACATTTCAGATATTGTTAAATCTATTGTTCCCGCTTTTCCTTCAGAGTTAGCGTAAGCTACGCTATAAATACCAGTAGTATTCCCCTGCCCATCAATTTTCATATTTTGTGATTTGATTGTAATAGTTCCAGCATTGCCTTTTGCCAATGTGGAGCTTGATATTTCAGAATCATTTAACAATTCAATCAGACCAGCTGCTGTTATTTCTATTTTACCAGCATTACCTTCTGAATCAGCAAGAGCGTCATTTCTCACTCCAGTAAAATTTTCATTTCCTCTATTATCTATTTTTATATTCCCAGACTTTACTATAATAACCCCTGCATTGCCTTTTGATTTTGTGCTGCTTGATATTATACCACCATTAAGCAATTCAAACAAACCAGATACATTTATCAAAAGCGTACCGCCATTACCTTGAGAGCCGGTTGAAGCATTAGTAAAAATACCCGCATGGCTTCCCTGTCCATCAACCTTCATATCACCAGTATTAACTATTATAGTTCCAGCATCTCCTTTTGACCATGTTGCACTTAATATTTCAGCACCGTTGAGCAATTCAATAAGCCCAGCTACTGTTATTTCTACTTTACCAGCGTTTCCTTCTGCACCTTCAAAGGTATTACTTCCAATACGAGTATAATATTCACTTTTCTGCCCATCAACTTTCATATTACCAGCATTGATAATAACATCTCCAGCATTGCCTTTTGCTGTGGCGTTGCTTGATATTTCACCACCATTAAGCAACTCCAGCAGATTAGCTGCTGTTATTTCTACTATGCCTGCATTGCCTTCTGAACCAGCAAGAGCATTGCTAAAAACACCCGCATACTTTCCCTGTCCATCAATTTTAATATTGGAAGCTGTTATTTTAACACTGCCAGCATCGCCTTTTGATAATGTCCCGCTTGATATTTCTGCACCATTAATCAACTCTAAAAATTCAGCTGCGGTTATCTCCACTGTTCCAGCCTTCCCTTCTGAACCAGCAAGAGCATTGCTAAAAACACCCGCATACTTTCCCTGTCCATCAATTTTAATATTGGAAGCTGTTATTTTAACACTGCCGGCATCGCCTTTTGATAATGTCCCGCTTGATATTTCTGCACCATTAATCAACTCTAAAAATTCGGCTACGATTATCTCCACTGTTCCAGCTTTGCCTTCGGAATCTTTTTCATTAGTGCTACTAAAAATACCAGCTCCTCTCACTTCTTGCCCATCAATTTTTATATTAGAAGAAATTATTTTAACATTACCAGCATCGCCTTTTGCAAAGGTGCTGCTTGATATTTCACCACCATTAATTAGCTCAAGGTATTCAGATACAGTTATTTCAACTGAACCTGCTTTGCCTTCAGAGCCTATATTTGCAACACTTCCAATTCCCGTAAAATTACTGTTACCCTGCCCATCAATTTTAATATTTTCAGCTTTTACAATGACATTGCCGGCATCACCTTTACCTGAAATAGAACCGCTGATTCCGCAGCGATTCAGCATTGTGAGAAGATGATCAACATAAACAGATACAGTATTGGCGTTACCATTTGAAATCTTGCCTGCTTCGCTTGAAATTCCAGCCATAAAAGAGCTGTTACGATAAGGCACTGCTCTACCTTCACCATCTATCAACAATTCACCAGTTGTAACATTCACAGAGGCAGTATTACCATATCCATAAGTTGTGCTTGGTATTCCAGCAGCCCCTTGTATTGTGAGTTTATCTTTGACCTTTACATCAATGGCTTTTCCGTTTCCTTCTGCTTCTGGCTCAACTTCAATAAAAACGCCTGTAAACTCTTCGCCTTCCTGCTGTTTTATGAGCATATTTTGAGCTTCAACTTTTACTGTGCCGGAATCTCCGCTTCCAAAGATATTGGATTGAATACGGCTGCTTTGTTTAATTTCAAGCTCTTTATCAGCCTTAATTTCCACACCGTTTCCATCAACGTTTTTTTCTCCTGTGTTATCTGCCGCAATCTTTGATTTATTATGGAGTTTTACATTACCTGCTTTTACGGTAACCTTCCCGCCGCCATTCCCTCTTGATTCAACTCTTGCATTATCAAGCAGCAAATCACCTTTTGCTTTAAGCTCAATCTCACCTCCCGCACTTGTCAAAGATGCCTGTTTTGTTTCCGCTCCAGTCTTTGTTTTGTTTTCTGTTCCTTTTATGGTTATATCCTTACTGCTGGTAAGTGAGACTTTACTTTCAGGCTTAAACTCAAGAGTTGAACCATTTACCTCAATGCTTGCTGATTGGGTTCCTAAAAACCCGAAAGACTCTGGTGCAGCCTGTGTTAGTGTGCTTTGTGCCGCTTTTGATGCTTTGAAAGATGAACCGTCTTGAAATTTAAGCTCATCTGTTGTGCTTACGTGAAACGCTGCTGGAACATCAACCTTTGCATTTTGTCCAAAAACAACACCGCTGGGATTGATAAAGTAAAAGTCAGCTTTGCCAACATTTGAGCGAAGAGTTCCGTCAATCTCTGATTTTTCTCCACCTGTAACCCTTGAAATGACATTCTTGATTGAGTCAGAACCTGTAAAGGTTGCACTCTCTTGAGTCTTTATGCTGAATTTATCAAAGCTGTGAAAAAGGTTATCTCCTTTGATTGTGCCGAGAGTTTCGGGAATGGCGTAATCTGGTCCTGTTAAGTTTTGTGCTGCACCAACCGAGCCGTCAGTTGAAATATCAGCATAAAGCAGGGCAGGGGAGGCAGATAAAATAAGGGTAAAGATTAGAGATAGGCATAAGATGGTCTGCTTGAAGTTCATTTGTGTTTTTCTCCTTTTTCTTGAATTTTAAAAATATCTTGAAAGGCTTGTTCTCTGCTATAACCTTGTCGTTGTTTTTCCTTTGCCTTTTCTTTGGCTCTTTTCACAAGTTCTTTAATCTCTTCAGGGTATTTTTTAGGCACTATTTTTACTCCAATGTTTTCATATTGATTAGCAGAGTCAGAATATTATGAATGATTGTTTTGGTTATTAAAAAGATTCCACTGATTTATGAATCTGGTCAAAATTTAAAATATCCATATTATCTGCACCCATAGCCATAGCGTAAATTTTCTCTTTGGTCAGCCTGTTTTTGATGTTTTCAGGAATATGAAGACATGAAAATATAGGGATTAACTGCTTGTCTCTGTGTTCAGGAAAATAGGTGTATATCTCCTCATTAAGCAGTTGGACAAACTCATCAACATAGCTCTCTCTTGCCGTGGCTTTAGTCTCATTGACAATAAACGCATCTTTAGATACTGCAATTACATCAAACTCTTTTATTTTGTCAGGATTAACTCTGTTTCTTCTATTATAACGTATTGAAAAATCTTCAAATCGTTCAATTCCAAAATATTTACGGGCAATTCCAGAGATGTTTGGTGCAACAATGTCTTCAACCACTGTGCCCATCTTGTTGGCAAGTTCTCCCCATTTTTTGTTCATATCTTTGTTAATCTTTTCAGTGTCTTTCTTCATCTCACCAATAGTTTTATCTAAACTTACTTTGAGATTTTCACTATCCTGTTTCATTTTCTGACTATCTTTGTTCATCTCACCAATAGTTTTATCTAAACTTACTTTGAGATTGTCAGTATCTTGCTTCATCTCACTTATAGTATGGTTCAATTTTGTAGTAAAATTTTCCATATTATATTCCATACGTTCAACTATTGTGTCAGTTCTGATTCTGGATGCTGATGTATCCCGATCCATTCTCAACATAATGCGTTCAAGCATGTTTTCAGTTCTCATTTTAAAATCTGCTGTATCTTGCTCCATTCGGGACAGTATTCCATCTGTAGAAGTTATAAAACCTTGAAGTGTTGACTCTAAGCTGCTTACCCTCTCTTCTACAATCATATCTGACATAACCTTTCTCCTTTAAAAGAAGTTGTATGTAACACTAAAATGAATCCCGTCATCTTGAATATCATACTCATAATCTGATTCATCGTCTTCAATTGCATATCCATAATAAATCTGAGCATCAAGTTTTGGAGTTGACCAGAGAAGACCTATGCCGACAGAATGAAGAGTATTGTCGCTTCTGGTAGCCTCTCTTGTAAAGTGATCTCTATCCCAAGCTGAACCGTAATCCATAAAAGGTGCGATCTGTAGAAGTTTAGTCTGTTCCTCATGCCCTGTTTTCTGGCTCTCCCAAACCGGAACACGCCATTCAAGAGAGAAGAGATAGCCGTTATCTCCTGTATGCTTGTTTTCTCGGTAGCCTCTGACACTATCTGCACCACCTAAGCTAAACTGCTCCATTGAGAATAGACGGTCATCGGCAAGCTGAACATTTCCTTTAAAAATAATTTGACCAGCCTTGCCGTCAAAACGTCTGGCATACTGAACCTGCCCAAGCCATGCCACAAATTCGCCATCTGGAAGCGATTCTGAGTGAAGGGTAGGGGAGAGCATATCTACACCAAAGCTAAAAGTTGAACGCAGCACCATAACCTGATCTGTTGTTCTGTCGTCAAACGATTGAGTGAGCTGCACAACTGTTGCTTTATCTACTCCATTATCTGAACCTTCAAAAACTGAAAAACTTCCGTCAATAATATAGGTTCTTGTCTCTTCAGATTTGACAGATACACCCATGCTTATATCGCGTCTTAATGTGTGATAAATCGGGTGGTTTAATGAAAGTTTTGTGCTTTGCAATCTGCTTTCAATATTTAGTGAATCAAAAGGTTTAGAGACAATCTCATTTCTGCTGTAGTTATAGTTGAGAGCTAAAGTTGTATTGTTGGAATTAATAGGAACAGCGTATGAAGCGTCAATTTCCTGTGTCCCTTCTGTAAAGTCTAAGACAGCATTTAAAGAATCGCCAAACCCTGTAAGATTACGAACAGTCTGATTAATTGAAAGTTTTTCAGAGCCAAGGTTTGGTGATGAATGGTTGCTTGCGGTAATGCTTAAATCGTAAGGTCTCGCCCTTGTTATATCAATATCAAGTTCAGCCTCTCCTGGTTTTATGCCCGGAACTATATTTCCGTCCATTTTATCAATCAGAGGGTCTTGCAGAAGCATCTGAAAATAATCTTGAAGTTTGTGGGTGTTAAATGGTTTATCTCCATCTTTCCAGACTCTCTTTTTAATGTAGTTCTCTCTAAGCCTGCCGTTGCCTTTAATATTAATGTTTGTCAATTTGCCTTCTATTATAAGGTAGGTTACAATTCCGTCTGTTACTTTCTGATTTGGTTTTATCAATGCACCTGAGTTGATATATCCTCTGTCAATATAATATCTTGTAATCTGATAGCGAATCTCTTCAAGCTCTGCCATGCCTACGCTATGGTTTATAAAAGGGGTGGCAGCCTCATTGAGCTGCTCATTTGAAAACAGCGTGTTGCCTTCAAATTTAACCCCTTTAAGCTCAAAAAGTTTACTCTGGATTTTATCTGTTCCATCTGTTTGAGATTCTCCTTCTGATTGGGGAGTTCTCTTCTCTGGAACAGGCGGAAGCGTAAAATTTTTTTTGCTTTCAGGGCTGCCCTCTTCAGGGAGATATTTAGGCAGTTTTGGTGAATCCTTTGGTTTGTGTGTTAAAGATGTAAAAGGGTTAGGATTACCTGAAAAAGAGTTTGTGGTAAAAAATAATATAATCGTCATAACGGCTAAAATGGTGTGGAAGATTGTTTTCATCTTTTTGGGGTTCCTTTTTTTGTAAGTTGTTTTTATGAAGAGTTGGTAACTACTCAGGCATCTACTACAGTTTTATAGAAATCATCCGATTGAAGCAGCTGAGATATTAACCTGTAGAGAACATCATGCAGCTGGACATTCCTTTTGAAAAAGAGATTTGTGGAACCTACCGTGTTGCCTTTAAGAGAGTCAAGCGGTTTTTCAAAGTGTAGTATAGTTTTTTATAGTATGGTAAAGGAGAAGCAACCAGTAACAAGTTTATAATAACATATTTTTAATATAGTTATTTGATACTGACTAAAACTATTTGGTCTATATCAGCTATGGACGACATACAACAGAGACAATAATGGCATGAAAAAATTTATAATATCAGAATTACCACCATCAAAAGATGTTGAGACAAAAAAAGTTCTAAGGCAAACAGCACAAGCCCACCGCTGCCTTGCAGAATTAAAGGGAATATCAAAAACTATTCCAAACCAGTCAATATTGATAAATACACTGCCTCTTTTAGAAGCAAAAGACAGCTCTGCAATAGAAAATATTATCACTACGCATGATGAGTTATATAAAGAAGATTTATTTGGTGATTTTATTAATAACGCCAATGCAAAAGAGGTTCGAGATTATTCTCAAGCACTAAAAGCAGGTTTTGAAAAAATAAAAAAAAGAGGATGTCTTACAAATAATCAAATTATAGAAATACAAAGTTATATTGAAAAAAATAACGCTGGCTTCCGTAAACTTTCAGGAACAGAGTTAAAAAATCAACAAACAGGAGAAACGGTTTACACTCCGCCTCAAACACATGATGATATTGTAAGACTTATGAGTAATCTTGAAAATTATATCAATAATGATGCTGTCTGTCCGATTGACCATTTAATAAAAATGGCAGTGATACATTATCAATTTGAATCTATACACCCTTTTTATGATGGCAATGGAAGAACAGGAAGGATTATTAATGTGCTTTATCTTGTTTTAAAAGGGCTTCTGGATATTCCAGTGCTTTATTTAAGCCGATATATAATCCAGACAAAAAGCCAATATTACAATCTATTGCAAGATGTAAGAGATAACGAGAATTGGGAAGATTGGATAATATATCTTTTGCAAGGTGTAGAATCAACATCAATTGAGACCATCACAATAATCACAAAGATTCGTGAATTAATGCGGGATTATAAGTTTCGTATCAGAGAACAATATAAATTCTATTCTCAAGATTTGCTCAACAATCTATTCTGCCATCCTTATACAAAAATAGAATTTATTGAGCATGATTTAAGAGTAAGCAGGCAGACAGCATCAAAATATCTTGAGGAACTCTCTGCTGGTGGATTTTTAAGAAAAGAAAAAATGGGCAGTTATAACTTTTATATAAATGAGCCGTTATTCAACATATTTGTAGATAAATGATAAGATGCTGTAATTTAAACCAAACCATGTTAAGAAAACCTACTTTTTTTAACATGGTTTGAAAGCGTGTTAAGATTTTTCAATTTCTTTAACATAGATTAACCAAATACGGGGTGGTCAGACTATCCTGAAGTGTGGGCTTTTTGCTTTAAAATATCATAATAAGCAAATACCTTTTTGATATATTTTACAGGCTCATGTCCGCGGGCATATCCGTATTTTGTTTTGGAATAGTATCCACGTTTAGATAAAAGGGGCAAAGTTTTATTGAGTGAATCCCATCTGTTAGGGTTCATGCCGTACCTTCTTGCAATATCTTGAGCATCAATAACATGACCATACCCGACATTATAACTTGCAAGGGCAAATTTCATTCTGTCCATATTATCAGGGATATCGTTAAATTTTTTATAAAGAATATTCAAATAACCAATACCAGCTTTGAGATTCTGCATGGTATCGCGTCTGTTAGTTATACCCATCTCTTTTGCAGCCTCTTCTGTAACCTGCATAAGTCCTCTTACACCTGTTTCGCTTCGGGCAGTTGGTTCAAAACGAGACTCTTGATAGATTAAAGCTGCAATAATCCGCCAATCAAATCCATGCCGTTCCGACTCTTTTATAATAGTCTTCTGGTATTTAGGAAGCCTTTTTTCAACATCTTCATGGAATGCCTTTAAATCAGGATAGTCAAAATTAGTTGCAAGATGTCCGTAGTATTTTTCATATATTCTATTAAAAACTCCATTATTTTTAATAATATGAAAAAATTGTATCATCTTATCAGAAAGGGCAGTATTGCTTTTCCGTACTGCCCATCCAAGATGCTCTTTATCATAAAGAGATATCCCAATGCAGATATCTGGATAATATCTGTAGTTCAAGAGGGCAATATGAGAATATGCAACTGTATAGCTTACATCATTTTCATTGTCTGAAACCATTCTTATAAGCTCTTCTGTGGCAAGCTCATCATGCACTACCATATCAATGTTGATCCCACTATTTTTTAGTTCAAGCATTCTATCATGGTAGGTAGTGTTGCTGCTGACGTGAATGGTTCTGCCCGGAAGCTCATCAATGCTTTTAATTGGAAGTTTGCTTTTGTGGTAGATAAATTTTTGCTCAACATCCATATACGGCTGGGTAAAGAGCATATCCTGCTCTCTTGTTTCTGTAATTGTAATACCAGCAGCCACAAAATCGCCCATATCCATATTAAGATATGAAAAAATGCTGTCTAAACTCGGCGTTATCACCTCTAATTCAACTTGAATAAAAGCTGCAAACTCTTTAGCAAGCTCATATTCAAAACCCATCGGCTGATCGCGATAGATGTAATATGAATTTGGACTGTTTTCTGTGAGCATTCGGATTTTGCCAGATTTTAAAATATTCGACAGTGCGGTCTGATTATTTTTTATAGATTCGTTTATTTCTGATTGGGATTTATGATCAATGTAAACACACAACGCTGTAAGAGCCGTGATCATTGATGTTAGAATTATAAAAATAAAATATTTAACAAAAAAATTTTTCATGGTTCACCTGTTTTGTATTAACCCCTAACAGTCAAACAGGGTAGGGCAGGGGTTGTTGTTAATTTTTCTCCTTTATAATCTCAACATGGCTGATATTATGATACAAACGGGGAAGTCGTCTTCCTCTATATCCTCTTTTGCCATGATAATTCTGCTGGTTGGAGGGATTTAATTTCAAAGTGTGAATACTCTGCTTTCCTGAATATATGACAATTGATGCGTTGTATGGAAATACTTGTAATATTTTAAGACGCTCTCCATTTTTCTCTGTAAGCTCTTCTGTTTTAATTCCAATTATCTTATTGCCTTTACCCTTTTCAAGCATCGGCATTTCACTTACAGGAAAGATAATACACCTGCCAGTTGTGGTGATGCTGATAATAAGGTCGGTTTCAGGGTTATTAACGGTTTGAGGAGCCATCAATGTTCCGTTGTCAGTAAGATTGATAAGGGCTTTTCCGTTTTTCATCCGTGAGTATAGGTTTGATATCTGAGTAACAAATCCAAAACCAATATCAGAGGCAAGCAGAACAAGTTGATTATCATCTTCGCTGGTGAGCATAAATTTTATAGATGCTTCAGGCTTAATAACAAGACGCCCGCTTAAAGGCTCACCCATGCCGCGTGCTGATGGGAACGTATGAGATGGTATAGAGTAACTTCTCCCTTCAGAGTCGAGAAATATTGTCTGTCTATTGCTCATGGTTCTTGCAACAGATAGCAGCTCGTCACCTGATTTGAATTTAACCTTTTCAGGATCAAAATCATGACCTTTTGCTGATCTAACCCATCCGTTCTGTGAAATAATAATGGTCAGAGGCTCAACTGTTATAATATCCTCTTTAGAGAATGCTTCTGCCTCTTTTCGCTCTTTTATAGGAGATCGTCTCTGATCCCCATGAGCTTTAATGTCTTGTCTAATCTCTTTTTTAATCAGATTATTCAACAAAGATTCTGATGAAAGCGTTCGTTCAATCAATGTCCGCTCTTGATCAAGCTCGTCTCTCTCTGACTTGATTTTAATCTCCTCAAGTTTTGCAAGATGGCGAAGTTTTATCTCAAGTATGGAATCAGCCTGAATGTCGCTTAATCGAAATTTTTCAATCAGGTTTAATTTTGGCTCATCTTCATTCCTGATAATCTCAATCACCTCATCAATGTTGAGAAATGCAATCAGAAGACCGTCAAGTATATGAAGTCGTTCAACAACTTGATTAAGGCGATATTCAAGACGTTTTGTAACCGTGTTGACTCTGAATGCTATCCACTCTTTAAGAATGGTAAGAAGATTCTTCACTTCTGGTTTGCCATTAATTCCAATCATGTTCATGTTGACACGATACGAACGCTCAAGGTCAGTTGTGGCAAACAGATGATCCATAAGAGATACTATTTCAGGGCTTTCAGGTTTATGACTTCTGTCTGTTTTATCAGCTCTTCCCGACTTGTTAAGATTAAGCTTAGTTGAATTATTGATTCTGCTTAAATCTTTGTTTAAATCAATTCTGCCTGATTTATCAGACCTGCCAAACTTTGGGACAATAACAACACGGGTAGGATTTTCGTGATCAGATTCATCACGCAGATCAACAACCATTGGAAGACGTTTTGCCTCCATTTGGACTGCAATCTGCTCGATAATTCGTTCGCCAGAAGCGTGAAAGGGTAGGGCAGTTACAACAATCTCACCATCTTCAACATGATATTTAGCCCGCATTTTTATTCTGCCGCTGCCTGTCATATACATCTCTTTTATCTCACTTTGCGGAGTGATAATCTCAGCTTCGGTAGGGTAGTCAGGACCTTTTACAAACTCCATGATTGCTGAAATATCTGCATCAAGTATATTATCTGAATAAGAATTTCCCAAATGTGGATTGTCTAAGAGATAAATGCAGGCATTGGCAACCTCAACCAAATTGTGTGGAGGAATATCTGTTGCCATACCAACCGCAATTCCAGTTGTTCCATTTAACAGCAGATTTGGAAGTCTTGCAGGCAGAAGAGCAGGTTCTTTCAATGTGCCATCAAAATTTGGACTCCATTCAGTGGCTCCAAGATTGAGCTCAGACAGAAGAATTTCAGCATATTTGGAGAGCCTTGATTCTGTATATCTCATTGCAGCAAAAGATTTTGGATCATCTTGTGCCCCCCAGTTACCTTGACCATCTAAAAGCGGATAACGGCAGGAGAACGGCTGTGCAAGCAAAACCATTGCCTCATAGCAGGCACTATCGCCGTGCGGGTGGAATTTACCCAAAACATCTCCAACCGTTCTTGCAGATTTTTTATATTTTGCAGGAGCAGAAAGACCAAGCTGGCTCATGGCATAGACAATCCTGCGTTGAACAGGTTTGAGACCGTCACCAATGTGGGGTAGGGCACGATCAAGAATTACATACATTGAGTAGTTAAGATATGCCTTTTCTGCAAACTCCTCAAAAGGCATCTGTTCAAAATCTTGAACTACTGTTGATAAAGGTGGAACCATATTGTTATTTAATCTCCATAATTGAAATAGCTATTAGCCTACGGCTATCCAGCAGATTCGCTCAAAACCGAGTGCCGCAACAGCAAAACATTTTAGTTATACTTTTTCCGCAGCTTCTCTGCCAATATCTCTGTCAAACGGTTCAGGTAGAAGCATTTCGTTAATCCGCTCAACATAAAGTCGCTGCATAACCAAATTAGGCACTTTCAAGGCAAGTTTTCCTTGTATAGTTATTGTTGATTTCAATCTCAGGCAATCCATAATTTTTGTAATATAAAACAAACCCCTTGATCCGTTCATTTATATGATCATGAATTGAGCTGCGAATCTGGTCAGGGTTTCCTGAAGGATCAACACAGGAAAAATCCCATTTAAGTATATAAAAC
Source organism: Desulfamplus sp. (assembly GCA_015232555.1). GTDB lineage: Bacteria > Desulfobacterota > Desulfobacteria > Desulfobacterales > Desulfobacteraceae > Desulfamplus. The sequence goes on from JADFZJ010000039.1 coordinate 21,694, forward strand.
GAATTACGCAGAGTGGTAGGGCGAGTGCCGATTTTAAGCCTGCCGAACAGGGCATCAAATTCATCTTTTTTTGCAACATCATAGTAGTTTTCAAGCATAGAAAGCAGAAGGGATTTACCGAATCTTCTTGGACGGAGAAAAAGCTGAAATTTATCCTTTTCCAGCATGTGAATTTTATCTGTCCTGTCGCAGTAAAAATAATTATGCTTAATTATTTCCCTAAAATCACTAATACCGTATGGAAATTTTAAATCTAACATGATTATAGTTATTTACTCCATTTCGAAATAATACATATTACATTAAATTTCATTTCGTTTTAATGTAATATTTTCTCTGATAACTTTTTGTTAATAGCTGCAATATTTTTTTTCAACAATATGTTTTCACTTGTCAGTTTATGGATATTCTCAGATGCTGCTTCTATTTTTATTATGATATTATTAATTTGTTTTTGTATTGTATATTCTGTTTCTACAACTGCATTTGAATACAAACATTCACTTTCAGCTCTATCCTGAACATCGTACCATTCCTGCAAAAGTTTATGCTCTTCGTTTGTTAAAATTTTTCCTTGAGTTGCCCTTTCATGCAGCTCTTTTCCAATTTCATCAGATAACATTTATCCTCCTTTTTACATTTTTATCAGGCTGACTTTTCAATTACTTTTTTCCCTTCTGCTCTTCATACCTCAAAAACTCTTCTAATCTTTCATCAGTAATAAATATTGATGATGGTTCCGAGAGCATTTGAGGTATCCCGCCCTTTCCGCCTCGAGTCAAATGGCTTGCCCTTTTTGTGCCAATGAACCTACACTGGTTTTCCGCCATCTTTACAGGCTCGGAAAATTTGGAGCTTGCATTTATAATTGAACCGCCAAGGTCAATCGGAACTTCAGGAGCTTCAATATCTTGTGGGTTCTTTGAAGGGTCTGCTGCCTGAATGATATTCTTTTTATCATCAAGGCTAAATGCTTCTGGCTCTCCGCCAATTTGGAATGGCATTGATTTATCAGCTATCAAATTGTCTGCATTAATCCTGATTCTTCCGCCTTTTGCCCCTTCTGCTAAAGTGTTTGCCTGAATCAATCCGTTTTGCATAACAAGAAAACCATCAGATTCAGCATTTTCATTTATGCTTATATTTCCTCCGTCCCCGTTTGTGCCGAAAACTGATGTGGTAATTAGACCATCATGGAGATAGATGGAATCAGCATTGATGTTGATGTCGCTGGCTGGAACGTTTTCGGTGCTTTCAGAGGTTATTTTTGATTCGCTTTTAATTGTGAGTTGTTTTGTATTCAAGTTTATATATTTTTCATCTATATTGGCAATTTTGGCAAATTTTTCTTCCGAAAGTTTTTGATAGGCTGCTATTGAAATTTGAGCACCATTCAGGATAGTTACAGAATCAGCTATAACCGAGACACTGCCGACATAACCTTCGGCATATTTTGAGGCAGCACTTGCAATACCCGTGAAATTTGCGGTTCCCTGACCATCAATTTTAATATTGCCAGCTTCTATCCTTACATTTCCTCCATCTCCTTTTGCAGAGGTACCGCATCCTAATGTGGCACCGTTAAACATTTTAAGATAATCATCTGCTATTACTATTACTTTTCCAGCATTACCTTCAGAACCATCGGCTGCAATACTTGCAATACCAGTAAGATCATTGCCTTGTCCGTCGATTTTGATATTACGTGCATTCACAGTAACAATATAAGCATCACCTTTTGACCCTGTATTGCTTGATATGGTAGAACTATTAAGTATTTCAAGATTACCTGCTTTAACAATTACTTCACCCGCATTTTTTTTTGATAATGTATCACTTGAGATTCTTGTACCATTGCAAAGTTTCAACAACCCATCTACAGTTATGTTTACTATCCCACCTTTGCCTCCAAAATCTTTAAATGAGCCAGCAATAACTCCAGTAAGAGAGTTGTCATTTTTAAGTTTGGCAATTGTAATATCGCCTGCTTCTATAATTACGCTCCCTCCATCTCCTTGTCCGTATGTAGCACTTCCCAAAATTGCACCATTAAGCATTTCAACCAGACCGACTACGAATATTTGAACTTTACCAGCATTTCCTTGAGAACCTTCAGCGGCAATACTCGCAATACCTGTCAAGTAACCTTGTCCGTCAATTTTGATATTATGAGTATTAACAGTAACAATATAGGCATCACCTTTTGACCCTGTATTACTTGATATTGTAGAACCATTAAGAATTTCAAGTTCATAAGTTTTTACATTTACTTCTCCCGCCTTTCCTTGTGATAATGTATTACTTGATATCTGGGAATTATTATACAACATAATTTTATTATCGACCTCTATTGTTACTCCACCAACAGAATCTTTATCACTAATATTATTTGTTATAATTTTTGAGTTGTTATGAAGAGCTATATTGTCAGTTTTTATATCGATTTTACCACCACCATTTCCGCTTGATTCAACACTTGCGTTATCCATGAACAAATCACCTTTTGCTTTAAGCTCAATTTCTCCGCCTGCATTTACAAGAGATGCCTGTTTTTCCTCTGTCCCACTCTTTGTTCCTTTTATGGTTATATCCTTGCTACTGGTCAGTGAGACTTTACTTTCAGGTTTAAACTCAAGAGTTGAGCCATTGACCTCAATGCTTGCTGATTGTGTTCCCAAAAAACCAAAAGATTCTGGTGCTGCCTGTGTTAAGGTGCTTTGTTCGGTCTTTGATGCTTTAAAAGATGAGCCATCTGCAAATTTAAGCTCATTTCCAGTGCTCGCATGAAATGCTGCTGGAACATCAACCTTTGCATTTTGTCCAAAGACAACTCCGCTGGGATTGATAAAGTAAAAGTCAGCCTTGCCCACGTTTGAGCGAAGAGTGCCGTCAATCTCTGATTTTTCTCCGCCTGTAACCCTTGAAATGACATTCTTGATTGAGTCAGAACCTGTAAAGGTTGCACTCTCTTGAGTCTTTATGCTGAATTTATCAAAGCTGTGGAAAAGGTTGCTGCCCTTGACTGTGCCGAGCGTTTCGGGAATGGCGTAATCTGGTCCGGTTAATGTTTGTGCAGCACCAACTGTGCCGTCAGTTGCAATGTCAGCGTGGAGTAGGGCAGGGGAGGTTAAGCAAAAGAAGATTAGACATAAAGATATCTGTTTTAGACTCATTTTTTCTCCTTTGTAGGTTTTGTGGTGGTCTGAATCAGGGATTAAGATGATTACACATATTTCACTGATTGATTACAGTTGTGATTAAATCTAAAAAATTATACTCTATTCTAAAATTTCCATAATATTTCCTTTAGTTTCAATCCATTTACGGCGATCAGAGGCTCTGTTTTTAGCAAGAAGCATATCCATTATTTCAAATACGCCTCTATTATCAGACACTTTTTTAAACGGCTCAACAACAAGCTGCACCAATCTTCTTGTATCTGGTGCAATTGTGGTCTCCCGAAGCTGGGAAGGGTTCATCTCACCAAGTCCTTTGAATCGCTGAACATTTATTTTACCAGCTTTTTTTCTCCGCTCAATTTTTCTTATAATGCTGTCTCGTTCAGATTCATCTAAAGCATAAAAGACCTCTTTGGCAACATCAATACGGTAAAGAGGCGGCATTGCAACAAAAACATGTCCCTGCCTTACAACTTCATAAAAATGTTTAAGAAACAGGGCACAAAGAAGTGTGGCAATATGCAGGCCATCTGAATCTGCATCAGCAAGAATGCAGATTTTGTGATATCTAAGCCCGGATATATCAACTATATTATTCTGAGAACCGCCTGTTTCATTAATATCCACACTGCTTGGATCAACACCAATTGCAACAGCTATGTCATGTATCTCTTTTGATGCAAGAAGAGTTTCAGGTTCAGTTTCCCATGTGTTGAGGATTTTTCCCCTAAGAGGCAGGATAGCTTGAAAACGCCTGTCCCGTGCCTGTTTAGCTGATCCGCCCGCAGAATCTCCCTCAACTAAAAAAAGTTCGCTCTTTGCAGGGTCGCCGCATGTGCAGTCAGACAATTTCCCGGGCAGGGCAGGACCGCTTTTAACCTGTTTTCTTGTAATAATCTTAGCTCGCTTGAGGCGGTTCTTTGCATTTTCAAGGACAAGCTGGGCAAGCCGCTCGCCTTTATCTGTATTTTGATTGAGCCAGAGACTAAAAGCATCTCTGACCACAGATGAGACAATAGCAGCACAGTGACGGGAAGATAACCTTTCTTTTGTCTGCCCTGAAAATTGTGCATCAGTTAGCTTTACTGAAAGAATAAAACCAATATTTTGCCAAATATCTTCAGGTGCAATCGTTACCCCTTTTGGTAGTAAATCCCTGAAACCACAAAATTCTCTGATCGATTCCAAAAGCCCTGACCTGAACCCATTGACATGAGTGCCGCCCTGTTGAGTGGGGATAAGATTTACATAGCTTTCACACAAATAGCCGTTTCTATTGTGATTATTATCTGTTCGGTTTCTACTGTTATCTGCTCCGTTTTTATTGCTGTTAATTCCATTTTTATTGTTATCAAACTCTTTTACAGAATTGTCTGCTTGATTGTCGTTTATATCCATTCCATCTGCTGCCCAGTCAACTGCAAAGGTAACGGCTGCATCATCTGTCTTTATATCGCATGTAAAAGGATTGCAGAATGGGTTGCCAAAAATTGTCTCAATATTTCCAAAAGATTCTGCAAGATAATCCTTTAACCCATTTTGAAACTGCCACTGCTCTTTTTCTCCTGTTGCTTTATCCAAAAAAGTTACAAGCAATCCCGGGCAGAGCACAGCTTTTGCCTTTAAAGCGTGCTGGAGTGATTTTTTTGAAAATTTTTCTCTCTCAAAATAGGATGTATCGGGATAGAAACGAACCGTTGTGCCAGTTCGCTTTAATGGTGCTTTATCAATAATTTCAAGTTCTTGAACTTTAAAACCATTTTCAAAAACTATTTTATATACAGAGCCGTTTCTTGTAATTTTAACCTCAAGAGAGGTGGAAAGGGCATTTACAACTGAAACACCGACCCCATGAAGTCCGCCTGAAAAGGTGTAATCTTTGTTAGAAAATTTTGCTCCTGCATGAAGTTTGGTCATAATCAGCTCAACGCCTGTAATTCCCTCTTCAGGGTGAATATCAACTGGCATACCGCGTCCGTTGTCTGTAACTTCAAGGGAATTGTCTTCATGGAGAATAACATCAATTCTATCGGCATGACCTGCAATTGCTTCATCAACGCTGTTGTCAATAACTTCATGGGCAAGATGGTCAGGACTTGTGGTGTCTGTGTACATGCCGGGTCTGCGTTTTACAGGGTCAAGACCTTTAAGAACTTCAATTGATTCTGCGTTATATCCTGATTTTGAACGGTGTTTATCGTCAGTTTTTTTAATGTTGTAACTGTTTTGATTATCTTCAGATTTAGGGTTTTCTTCTTTAGTGTTGTTTTCGTTAAATAGCTGCATATTTATATCTGCCCGATTCAAAGTAAAAAAGCAGCAGGCTTAACTTGCCCGCTGCTTTTTTTGTTATTCATTTAAAATTTTGAAATGCTCTTAATCTCTTGAGTTTCCAAATATACGAAGCAGCATCAAAAAGAGATTTATAAAATCAAGGTAAAGTGTAAGAGCACCCATAATTGCACCTTTTCTTACCATTGTGCCTGATATATCTGCTGGCTGGGTTACTGCCATTTCTTTTAACTTTTGTGTATCATAAGCTGTAAGTCCCACGAAAACCAGAACTCCAACATAGGAGATGATCATGCTCATTGCAGAACTTTTGAAAAACATATTCAACAAGGAAGCAATGATGATTCCAATAAGTCCCATCATCATAAATCCACCCATTGAGGTGAGATCACGCTTTGTAACCATGCCATACACGCTGCATACAGCAAAGGTCAGAGCACAAACAACGAATGTAGATGCAATTGAAGAGCCTGAATAGACAAGGAAAATAGATGCAAGGGTTGCACCGTTAAGCACCGAATAGGCTACAAACAGTCCAGTTGCTGTTGTTGCACTCATCTGCTGCACTCTGGCACTCAGATAAAATACCATACCAAGCTCACCAATAATCAACCCAAAAAATATAAGCTGATTACCAAATATAAGCTGGAGCAGGGCAGGGGAGCTTGCTACGTAATAGGATGTAAAAGCTGTCAGTGCAAGACCCAACGCCATCCAGTTATAAACACTTCTTATAAAGGAATTTACCTTTACAAGGGATTTTGCATTATCAAATGATGAATAAGATTCCATTTTTAAAACCTCCTGATTTTTTCTGTTTTGTTTGTTTTTAGGCGACTATTTGTTTAAACAATTTTTTTTTGAATAAACGCTCTATTTTTAATCTGCTTTCTCCAATTCAGTAAAAATATAACACAAGAGCGTAGCTTTTCAAGTCTTTTCGGATCTGAATATCTCGTATTTGCTTAATATATCAATCTTTGCGATTTTGCTATCAGATGAAATTTAAAGAACAGAAGAGAAGGGGGGGCGTGCGTCTCTAAATGGGAACTATTAAAATGCAAAAATAAAAGTTTACATAATACCTATTATAAGACATATAATAATAAAAATTACTAAATATAAATTTAATGACTTATATAGATTTTTTATAAAGTTTTTTGTTTTTAAATTTTGCTGTTATTTTTTTATTTGTTATTATGATCGTGCTGTTTTATAAGAAATATTTTTGTATTATCTTGCAAAAAATTTATGGTGTTATTTTATTCCAATTCCTACGGCTTATTAAGGATAAGTTTGAATTTATGATGGTTGACGACAAGCTGACATTTTCTTCTGGAAACATCTATACAGTTTCTCTTCTTACAAAAGAGCTGAAAAACCTTCTTGAAGAGACATATCCATTTATCTGGATTACAGGAGAAATTTCCAACTACTCCCTACCCTCTTCTGGTCACGCATATTTTTCACTTAAGGATAAAGATGCTCTTATCAACTGTGTGATGTTTCGCAATCAAAAATCGAGACTTGGTTTTAATCTTGAAAACGGCATAAAAATAATTGGTATTGCAAGGCTCTCCTTGTATGAACCAAGAGGAACTTATCAGCTTATATTTGAACATATAGAGAGTTCTGGCGTTGGTTCTCTTCAAATACGTTTTGAGCAGTTAAAAAGAGAGCTTGAACTTGAAGGGATTTTTGATCAATCTCGCAAAAAAGAGCTTCCTTTTATCCCGTCAAAGCTCTTTATTATAACATCTCCGACTGGTTCTGTTATCAGAGATATAATTCATGTATCTCAAAGACGTTTTGAAGGCATTCCTATATCTATAGTTCCAGTAAAAGTTCAGGGAGAAGGTGCAGAGGCTGAGATTAAAGATGCGATTGAGTTGGTAAATAATTTAGTAAATACGACAAGTTATAATATAAAAAATATTGATGATAAAATCTGTATTGGCAGCAATATAAATAAGCTAAATAAAAATATTTTAGATGACCCTGTAATAATCATTGCCCGCGGCGGCGGTTCACTTGAAGATTTATCTGCTTTTAACTCTGAGACAGTTGCAAGAGCTGTATTTGAATCTGAGATTCCGATCATATCAGCAGTTGGACACGAGACAGACTTTACTATATGTGATTTTGCGGCAGATGTAAGAGCTGCAACCCCTTCTGCAGCAGCAGAGATTGCTGTTCCTGAAAAACGAGCTGTTCAACAAGCTCTCTATCTTCTTCAAAAAAGTTTATCAGACTCAATTATACATCAAATTAATATATTGAAAAAACGTATAAACGATCTGCAATCAAGGCTTAAAAACCCTATTGCAAGAGTTTATGACATAAGATTAAAATTAGATGATATTGAGCAGAGACTTAATAATCGAATCACAAGAATAATAGAACACAACAAAGAGAAACTTGACTGGATTACCCATGCCTTGTATGCGTTGAGTCCAATTGAAGTATTAAATAGAGGATACAGCATTACAAGGCTTTATGAAGAAGGATCGCAAAACAATATCAATGTAAATGCTCAATTTGGCAGTGGAAAAATCCTCATGCACTCAGCAGACGCAGCTAAGGGCGATAGTGTAATGGTAATCCTCTCAAAAGGAAAAATACTATGTCAGGTGAACGAATCTGTTAAGGATTAAATTAAAGAACCATTAACTGAAACAACTCAACAAATTTAGAGGACAACTTTTAATAAATATGGCAAAAAAGAGAACTTTTGAATCCGCTATGGAAGAGCTTGAAGAGATTGTCAGAGAGCTTGAATCTGGCAGCCTTCCGCTTGAAGAGGCTATCAAAAAATTTGAGGCTGGCATGAACTGTTCTAAATTCTGCACTCAAAAATTAGATGAAACTGAAAAAAAAATTACCATTCTTATGGCTGATGTTCACGGTAACATAACAGAAGAAGCTTTTGAGAGTGAGTGAAAGCCAGAGAGAGATTTAATTATAAAAACTTGGACTCTATTTTTCTAAAAAAGTATGAATCAAACAAAGAGAGGATAAAAACATGTTATCAACTATTCAGTTTGATATTTCAAATGAACTTGCAATCAGATTGCAGCCATTACAGAGTAGAATTTCTGAAATATTAGAATTGGGATTACGTGAGTTCAACGCAAAAAAGAGTTTTAATTTTGAAGGCTTTTCAGATGTATTGGAATTTTTAGCAGGACTTCCATCACCTGATGAAATTATAAATCTTAGACCATCAGATAAAATAGAGGCAAGAATAAACCATCTTCTTGAAAAAAATCGTGTTCAAGGTTTAACCCCAGAAGAGAATATTGAGTGGGAGCAGTATCAATACATTGAGCATTTAGTTCGGATTGCAAAAGCCAAAGCCCATCTAAAACTCAAAAATAAAGGACAAACGATAAATTAATGAGCAGCTATATTTCCGCTGAATTAAGACGTATTGTTTATGACCGTGCCAAAGGCTGCTGTGAATACTGTCTTATACCTGAGTCCGTTTCTTTTGCTACACATCAAATTGACCACATTATTGCCCAAAAGCACCAAGGCAAAACCACATTAGATAACCTTGCTTTATGCTGCACACTCTGCAATAAACATAAAGGCAGTGATATTGCGTCAATAGTGCCTGAAACAGGAGAAATAACAGCACTTTACCACCCACGCAATGACATCTGGACAGACCATTTTACAATAGTTGAAGCTCAAATCATTCCGCTCACTCCAAAGGGTCAAGTTACGGTCAGTTTGCTTCAATTAAACAGCCTTAATCGTGTAGAAGAACGATCCCTTTTGCTTAAAGCGGGCGTTATCAAACCAACGAATCAGGAGAAAAATAAATGAAAAGGTTATCTATCCTAATTGCTTTAAGTTTCATGTTTTCAGCATTCACAGCAACAATCGCCTATTCTGCAAATCTCTTCATAGACCCCGCCTCTCCTCTTGTGCAGGTGGGAGGAGAGATTACCCTTACTGTTACCAACCCCATCGGTGAAGCCAAGTGGTCAGCATTTGAAGGAGAGATAGAAAAAACAGGAAACTCAGTTATTTACAAAGCTCCTGATAGAGTTGCCATAGATGCCGTAACTGCAAAGGATTCTGCTGGAAATATAGGCACGGTAGCCGTTGTTGTGCAGGAAAAAGAGAAAATTGATGAGCGGTTTTCAAAGGAGAATGCCAACTGGGAGGTTTTTACAAACACAACCGAGATAGGCAAAATCCTTCTTTCTGATGATAAAAAAATTTTGTGGGTTGGGACAACTGGAGGATTAGAGGAGAGAGATGCAATAACTGGTTTAAGGAAACGGTTGCTAACAAAACACGATGGTCTTCATAATAATAACGTAAATTCTATAAAACCTGACGGTGCTGGTGGTATATGGGTATTTACTGCTCCAAATATTGAACTGGAACAAGACGCAGAAGCAGGCATAGTAAATATCTCTTCAGACGGTGATTTGAAAATATATGATAATTTTGAATCTGCGGGGCTGTCAGATTATTTTTTCAGAGACGAATATCCAGATGGTAATGGTGGTTTCTGGTATATAACCGATAACGGTTTGAAACATATTTTGTCAGACGGGAGTGAGATTATTTATGACACGGCTAATCTGAATCTTCCTGATAACAGAATATGGTCTTTGGAGCCAGATGTTAATGGATGTGTTTGGCTTGGAACTCGTATAGGTTTAGTTCTGCTCTCATCAGATGGTGATTTTGACATTTATGACACGACCAACTCTAAGCTGTCATCTAATTTTATAACATCAATTGAATTAGATGGAATTGGTGGATTATGGGTTGGAATTCATGGCGGAGGTTTGGCATATCTGTCATCAAACGGGGATTGGAAAAATTACGATGATAACCGATCTGAACTGCCCAATAACAATATAAGATCACTTGAACCAGATGGTAATGGGGGGATATGGATTGGAGCTTGGGGTGAAGGACTTGCCCATTTTAAGAAAGATGGCTCGTGGCAGGTTTTTAATAAAGAAAATTTAGAGTTGCCTACAAACAATGTTACATTATTCTTGTCAGACGGTTATGAAGGAATCTGGATTGGAACTTATTCAGCAGGCTTAATTCATATAGAGTCAAATGGGAATAAAAAAATTTATGATATAAACAACTCAGATTTGCCATCCAATCAAATTCACGCTTTAGAATCTGACGGAAATAGAGGTCTATGGATAGGAACAGATGCAGGTTTGGCACATTTATCATCAAACGGCAGGTGGAAAATCTATAGTTGGCTTGATGACTGGCTTTCTTCTTTATTTGACGATACAACTATCGCGGAACTACCATCTGATAATATTACATCTTTGAAATCTGACAATAGCGGGGGAATATGGGTAGGCACAGACGAGGGGTTGGCACATCTATTATCAGACCAAAGCTGGAAGATTTATGATACGAGTAACTCAGGTCTAACATCTAATTATATTGATGAATTAGAGTCTGATGGAAGAGGAGGGGTATGGTTTACGACTGGTATGGATAGCGGTTTCGCACATTTGTCATCAGAAGGTAGTTATAAAGAGTATTGTGAGGACAATTCTGATTTACCATCTGATAGAGTCAATGCATTGAAATCCGACAATAGCGGTGGAGTCTGGATTGGAACAGGCTTTGGTGGCTTGGCACATATGTTATCAAATGGAAAATGGGAATTTTATAATACAGACAACTCTACATTGTCAGGCAATTATATCGAATGTTTAGAATCTGATCAAAGTGGAGGTTTATGGGTTGGAACTGGATTCAGCGGTCTCGCCCACCTCACCTTCTCATCTGGACAGATTCAAGATGAACAATATCTCAAAAATGGACGTGCAGCCATAATAATTGCAGGCGGTGGAAACACTGACGACAACGCCTTATGGGACAGCACAGCAAAAATCAGCAATTACACCTATAAAATGCTCAACAAACGTGGATTTCTAAATACCGATATTCACTACATTTCTCCCCAACCTTTTGCAGATTTCAACGGTGATGGTCTTGACGATAAAATCGTTGACTCACCTAACCCCGCCAGACAGCTTCAACTCTCAGATATTCAGGCAGCGTTTGACTGGGCAAAAACCAAAGGCGCACTTAACCAACCTCTTTACATATTCTTCACAGACCACGGCGGAAATGAGCAGTTGCAGCTTGCAAAAGGCGTTTACATTGAAGCCTCTGAACTTAAAACCATGCTTGACGATTACCAGAAAACCACAGGCAATAAAGTTGTTTTTGTGATTGATGCGTGCCATTCAGGGACAATGGTAAAAGCTCTTGCAGGTGGGAACAGGGCAGTAATTTCCAGCACTGATGATGGTCTTGCCTATTTTGACAGAACCGAAGATCAGAGTTTTACATATTTTATGATTAATGCTCTTTTTAAAGGAATGGATTTTGTTGAGGCGTTCCATGATGCAGCCAGCAGACAGAAAAAGCTTCTCGGCAGGCTGTCAGATTACCAGAAAGTATGCGGGTGTTTTTAGCAATGCTCTTGCTGGTTCAGAAGGGAAGGCTGGAACAGTGGAGATAACCGCAGCTGAATTTTTAGAGTTGATTAATGGTGCAGAAATATCAAGCGGGACATTATC
>JADFZJ010000003.1 GCA_015232555.1 Desulfamplus sp.
TTCACTTTAACTGAATGTCTTTGAATCTATTGTTTATCATCAACACCAAATTTGGTAAAATAACCTGTTAGTCTGATCGAATGAATTCAGTAGGTTTTGCATCTCCCCCAAATCCGTTATAACCAGGTATATTTAAAAAATAATACGCTGCTGTGCATAGGCAGCACACAAACATGCACCAAATATAAAAATACACCCTGAAAGGTAAATCCACGTCAGCAGTGCCATGATACCGCCGAACGCACCATATATCGCATTTAAAGTGGCAAAATCCCTGAGGTAGATGACAAACAGCTTTTCTGCCAATTTCATAAGCACTGTAGCACATAGGGCTGCTTTCCAAACTTCTGCAAAGCGTGTGGGTTTATGCGGGGCAAGCCTGTACAGGAGGCTGAGACTTACGAACACTACTGAGGACGGTATAAAATAGATAAACAGGGCATGTAACCATGTGCTAAAAGCACTAAATGGAAACAACCACAACCACTCTTTTGTCATTGCAGCGATCACAGGCATTGCGACACCGAAGAGCACTACGCAAACCATAATGACGAGAAACAATAGGCTTTTAAGAGGCAATCTCCACCAGTTGGGGAACTCAGTACCCCATGCCCTGTTGGTAGCATAGATAAGTGTGTTGAAAAATTGCATGGATGACCAGACGAGCATAAGAAATGCGGTAATACTCGCCTGTTTGCGAGTGTTGATGACTCCTGTGATGGTGTCAAAAATATAACTTTGCATTTCACCACTTATCGGGACATAAGTTTCAACATAAGCAACAACGTCCATTCCTGCCCGACCTTTATCAATAAAGACAGATGCTATAGTGACAAAGATGATGACCAGAGGAAAGAGCGAAAAAAAAGCGTAATATGCAAATGCTCCGGCTGACTGTGCCCCATCTGTCTGTAAAAACATTCGTACAGACAGAGATAATATGCTCCAAAACCTCGTGCTCCAAAACCTCACGATTGTATGGTCAAAATGGACATCTCTTCGCCATTTTAGCAGGCGATGTTCGGCAGGAGCTTGAGGTTGTTTTTTTATAATACGGGCCACTTCATTATAGGTATTGTGCTGATGCTGTTCTTGGGGCTGCCCTGTAGAACCTTGTCGCTATATGCCACATAAACCAGCACATTACGTTTGCGATCAAAAAAACGGACAACCTTGAGCTTTTTGAATAAGATGCTGCGGTGTTCGTCAAAGACCCGCTCACCATCTTTTAGTTCGCCGATTATCTTGATGGGACCAATCTGACGACAGGCTATACTGGCGTCACTCGTATCCTCAGCTACACCAAGCTCACCCTTTACTCCGCCTGTCTGTGCACGGGAGATATGACATGCAACTCCCTCGACTTTGGGGTCATCAAAGCCATCAATTACTATCGTGTCGTTGGTACCAAGCCAACGAAATTGAGTGTTGATAGAACCTGTAGTGCCGCGTTCCGGACGACTAAAGAACCACCACCCGAAGATAAAAATAACCAGAACAATTCCTACGCCCAAAATAGTTCCGAACTTTTTCATAATGATTTTCCTTCTTCCCATAGACGATCTTTTTTTCCACCCATTGCCCCATCCCTGCCCTCCCCAAAATTGAGAGATTTATTTTTCAATTTTGGGGAGGGGTAGGAGTCAGGGGGGAGGCGTGTGGCAATTAAATCAGGCAAGTTATCAATTTTATCGTAATTAGAAAGATACGTTAATTCCTGCCCCGTAGTACTCTGAACGTAATTTGTAGAACTGGCCAAAGGGTAGATTACCGTTGTAATATTCGCCAAAAATCTGGATTGCCCGTTTTTCTGTATATGGGCTGCGGATATTTATGCCGACTTTGGCATTAAAGTCAGAGTCCCAATCAGTCTCCTCCCAGCTATGCCACATTATGCTGGTGAAGAGTCTCATGGTTGGTTTGAATACAGGTTTTCTGCTCTGATAATCAATACTTGCCTGAAAACTGTTGCGTTTAAGATCAGAATCTGTGTGGACAATATATGAAGGACCTGCGGATAACTGTATTCCGTTCCAATCCACGGCAGCCAGTAGTTCAATGGTCTCAAAGCTCAAGTTGATACGGCTTACCTTCAGCGGCTCGATTTGAGGCAGCAGGAGAAACTCGTCACCAAGATGAGAGGACTGATGAAAAAAACGTGCTCGTGCTGAAAAGAAGCCATTTCGATAGCTTAACGGAAAACCGATGATATAGTCGGCATTTATAAGATCCATTGAATCTGCATCCATATTGAACTGGGCAAGGACTGTACCGCTGATATTGAGCTGCCATGCGTCATTGTCTCCCCAGCCTGACCAGCGTACAAGTCCGAAACTGTCACCAAAGCCGACTGATCCAATATTTATTGTGTCATCAGGTTCAACACCATTAATAGTCTCAAGACTCTCATCAGGCAGTTTAAGTTTGAGGTAGGTTACATGGGTGCGGGGTTCTTTGGGGCTTGCCATAGATGGATAAAAAAGCTGTCCTTGAGGGAAGAGAGCGGAATCTCCCCGGTTGTAACGATTGGATTCACTCTCCTGACTATAACCATTTGAAGCTGAAAGGAAAAATAAACCAAATATTACGATTGTCCTAATACCTTGCCTGATATTTTGCCTGATACTTTGATTAATTCTCTTGATATATTTTTTGTTTACTATCTTTATACTGTTATTTTTCTCCATCTCAATCCGGGTATTGCTCATTAAATCCTCTCCTTTATAAAAAGCCTTAAAAAAAATGTGATATTTATTAGACTTGCTTATAAAATTCAATTTTCGTGCCACGTTGCGACACCAAGGAGATTTTGATTTATAAGCCTGATTTTTAAGAAGAATCAGACAGACAACCATTTACAAGGTTGAGACCTAACGCCATAAAAAAAGGTCATATATGGTGTTTACCCATATATGACCTTTTCGTATTTTATTTTTATTTAATATTTCAGCCGTTGGGCTAAAGCCCTCGGCTAACTCATAAAAAAAGCCCGCTTAAGCGGGCTTGGGTAAAATTTAGCCCTAAGCTTTAGCTTAATGGCGATAAAGAAGAGTTAAAAGCTCAAATTAAGAGTGTGTAAATTATAAGTCTATGTTTTTTTCAATGCCAAGTTTACGCATACGAGCACGCAAGGTGCTGCGGTTCAGTCCGAGTATTTCATTGGCACTATTTTTCCCGCTTACTTTCCAGTCAGTCTTCTCAAGTATCTGGACAATATAGTCACGCTCAACTTCTTCTAAAGTTTTTATCTCTTTATCAGAACTTCGTCTGGTAAGTTCTCCCCCTAATCCCACTAATGTATCAACCAGATGCAGTTTCTGCCCTGATGAGTTGATAACTCCCCGCTCAAGGACATTTTGCAGCTCTCTGATGTTTCCGGGCCAGTGATAACTCTGTAAGGTGTCCATTACCTCTTGAGGAATTATTGAAATATCCCTGCCAACCCTTCTTGCAATTTTTTTTATGTAGAAATCCACAAGAAGCGGGATATCCTCATTGCGATCCCTGAGAGGAGGCATGGTAATCGGAAAAACATTTATCCTGTACCAGAGGTCTTCTCTAAAACGACCTTTTTTGACCTCATCTTCCAACCTACGATTTGTGGCAACAATAACCCGTGTATCAACCTTGATGGTACGTGAGCTGCCCAACCTTTCAAACTCACCATCTTGTAGTACTCTGAGGAGCTTTGACTGTAACTCTAAAGAGAGTTCGCCAATTTCGTCTAAAAAAAGGGTAGAGCCATGTGCTACTTCAAATCGTCCTAAATGTTTAGAATAGGAGCCTGTGAAAGAACCTTTCTCATGACCGAACAGTTCGCTTTCGATAACAGTTGCGGAAAGTGCAGCACAATTTACTTTTACCATAGCCCTCTGTTTGCGCAGGCTCAAGCTGTGAATTGCCCTGGCAACCAACTCTTTTCCTGTTCCTGTCTCTCCCATAACCAATACTATGGTATCAAGTTCTGCAATCTGCTCAATTTTATATAGTACATATTTAAGTGCATCACTCTGACCAATGATCTCCTCATGGTTGGATTCCAACTTGATTTCGTCTTGCAGATACTCTTTTTCCACTGACAGCAGGTCCGCTGCTATTTTTACTTCGGCAAGATCGGTTTCTGCTTTCTGCCTCTTCTTTTCTGTCTCTTCTGCCTCCTTGTATATGGTGATGTCGCTGATTGTTACGCAGCAGATCAGCTCATCGTCAGCATCTTGAATAGATACAGCATTAAGGTGTACCCAGAATGGTATCCCCTCTTTTTTTTGCATTCGGAGTTCACAAGGCTCTGATTTTCTGGCCTTCCATAATTCTTTACGATCTTGTTTAAAGAGTAATCTTAAATAGATGTAGTAAATATCTTGGTCATCTTTGAAGATAAATTTAGATAGGGGTTGTTTGATAAGCGCCTCTCGAGAATTACCAAACATTGTTGAGGCAGTAAGGTTAGCTTCTAAAATAATCCCGTGTTGATTGACCGTACAATAGCCCACTGGAGCCAGCTCGTATAGATCAAAATAGCGTGCCCTTGCAGCATCAAGTGCAGTCTGGGAGAGACGCAGCTCCTCATTTTGCATCTCAAGCTCTATCTGATGGACACGTAACTCATGGATTGTATGTTTGATATCTTCGGGTGTCATAGCGTGGTTATCTTCCGAAGAGAATACCTCTTTTACTTTATAGATATTTTCTGCCCTCCGACGTATTGAGCCTGTCTCTTTAATTCTTTCATTCTTACTGCCAGACATAATATCCTCCTGATTCAGACATAATATCCTCCTGATTCAGACATAATATCCTCCTGATTCAGACATAATATCCTCCTGATTCAGACATAATATCCTCCTGATTCAGGTGAATTTACATAGTTTATATTTCTTAAACGTCAAATGAGTATAACCTTTTTAGAGTATAATATACAGAAGTTATTTCAATGCTGATTTAAATTTATCTGCTACATCACGAAGATTTTTAAACCAGTCGTAACCAAGAGGATCGGCAAAAATAACCTCTCCATCAATCTCTTTTGCTATCTGTTGTGCACTTTTCACTGAAAACTGAGGCTGGACAAAGATAATCGAAATTTTATTTTTTCTTGCATGGCTGATAATCTCTTTAAGCTGGGCTGGTTTGGGATTTTTACCCTCTATTTCAATAGGCAGCTCCTCAAGGTTATAATCTTGGGCAAAATATCCCCATGAAGGGTGAAATACCATAAATTGGAGACCTTTTTTGTCTGCAAATATACTGTTGAGTTCTGCATCTAATTTCTCAATTTCTGATATGAATATTTTATAGTTTGTATCATAAAAAGAGGAAGAGTCAGGATCAACTGCCTTGAGTCCATTTAAAATGTGTTGAGCCTGAATCGCAACAAGTTTTGGAGAGAGCCATATATGGGGATCAGCTTCTCCTAAATTAGCATCAGAATGACTTTGTTCTATATGTTTTTCGTGATGATAATGTGATACCATCTGAATTTTTTTAATGCCGTCATCAGTATTGACAATTTTCATATTCTTATTAGAAGCAGATACCTTTCCAAGCCATATTTTTTCAAAAGGAAGCCCTGATGCAAAATATATTTTCGTTTTTGACAAAGCTATCATTTGCTGTGGTTTAGGTTCATAGGTGTGAGGGCTTGCTCCTGGCTGCACCATTACCTGAACATCAACACGTTCCTTGCCAATCTGATCCACAAAAAACTTCTGTGGCAAAATGCTTACAAAAACAGGTATATTTCCTTCTGATGCCTCAACGCAGGAAAAAATAGCGTTTGATATGGAGATGAGTATAAATACTAACATTAAAAACAATTTAAGGGTTAGTTTGAAAACTGATTTCATAGCGGTGTATTAATCCTCCATTGTTTAGATGACTCTTTAAGAAATATAAGTTCAAATGTATTAAAATATTTCAATATCATCTTTTAATGAAATAGAGTGCTGCACTTTTGCCCATAACAGGATTGAGAAGTTTTTCTATAAAACCTGTTATAAATGGCTTTTCCATCATATCCCACACAAGAAGATTGTGGTAAAGAGTTACAAATTTTGAAGAGAAATTGGAACTGTTCTTTTGATTATTATTTAGACCTGTAAGGCACTTAAGCCACCAGAATGGAGCGTGGAGACTGTGAGCGTGGTGGCTGCCTTGAAATTGAAATCCTAACGGGATGACCTTTTCAAGCAGCTCTTTTTTTTTGTAAATACGGATATGTCCGCCTTCGGTATTGCAGTATTCGTTTGAGAGTTTCCAGCATATCTTTTCAGGCCAGTATCTTGGAACTGTTAATGCAAGCTGCCCGCCTGGCTTGAGAATCCTTTTTAGCTCTTCCAGTGCTTTTTCCTCTTCATAAATATGCTCCATAACTTCAGAACATATAATAACATCAAAAGAGTTGTCACCAAAAGGAAGCCTCGTTATATCTGCTGCTGAAAGTGCCCATTCTGATCCGTTGTCTAATTTGGAAATACCTGAAAGTTCTTGATGCAGTTTTAGTTTATCTTGTGATACAACCAAATCTTTGTAAGCCCTGTCAGCACCAATGCAAAAAATTTCAGGAAATTCCCAAGCCTTTGCAGTGTGCCTGCCTTCTCCGCATCCAATATCAAGAACCTTAACACCAGGTTTTAACTCAAGTCTGTTAAAATCAACTGTAATCATAAATTTCTTATGCCATCAACAATTATAGATTTAGTTTTTTTCGATTAACCTCACCTTAAGCCCTGCCTGATAAAGGGGGAAAGAGAGGGAAAAAAATTAAAAGTATAGCCACAAAGCCATTTTTAACGGTAATTGGCTATAATATCTCTGTATGCCTGCACTGTCCTTATTCCTGTCATCTCCCATGTGTAGTTTTTCATTACACGCTCATAGCCTGCATTTGCCATCCGTTCACATTCAGCTGGATTATCAAGCAGAGAGATAATAGAATTTTTCAGAGCATTGGCATCAGCAGTTGGGACAATTTTTGCGGCATCTCCAGCAACTTCGGGAAGAGCACCACCAGTTGTACATATTACAGGTATTCTGCACGCCATTGCCTCACCCACTGGCAGACCAAAACCTTCATACAATGAAGGTACAACTGCAACGGTTGCTTTTGCATACTCCTCAATGAATCGGTCGTCATCTATCCTTCCTGTAAATTCGACAATATCTTTTAGGTCAAGATTTCTGATAACCTTCTCAATCCCGCCGTTTTGTTTAGGAGCACCAATAACAACAAGCTTTATACTCCTCTCTTTTGATATACCCTTTATTGCATGAAGAAGATAATAGAGACCTTTAAGCGGAGTGTCTGCACTGTTTGTAACGATAACGCGGTTAGATTCCCGTTTAATGTGCTCAAGCGGGTGAAATAGCTCTGTATTTATACCGTTTGGAACAGTGACAAAGCGTTGTTCAGGGATTCCAAATTCTCTTGAGATATCTTGTTTTGAAAAATCGGACACAGTTATTATCTTTTGAAGCCGTCTTGCAACATATTTTTGCATTCCGATAAATGAGTACCACCTCAGATGCTTCATTTTTTTGAACACTGATTTTGTACTCTGTACAGCAATACGGCGGTCAACAGTCATTGGGTGGTGGATAGTTGCTGTAACTGGAAGACGTTTTGAAAGGGAAAGGATGCCGTAAGCAAGACATTGGTTATCGTGAATAATATCATAACCTCTAAGTTTATCTGTAAGATATCGCTCTGCCCTCATGCCAAATGTCAAAGGTTCTGGATATCCCATACTTGAAACTCCAAGCCACTCAATCATATTAACAGGGTCAGTAAGTTCATGGAGCTTGGGAGTTCTAAAAAGATCATTTGGATTATAGAGATCAAGGGTTGGCAGCATGGTGAGTTTTGCATTGCCTACAAGAAGAGGATCAGGAGGACCTGCAATAACCTCAACATGATGACCAAGGTCTGTGAGAGCACGGCTCAAGTTTCTTACATAAACCCCCTGTCCACCGCAATGCGGATTGCTTCTGTAGCTTATAATTCCGATTTTAAGTCTGCTTTGCATTATTGGTGACCTTGTGGATAGATAGAGTGAGTTGTTAAATATTGTCTCATTTTGATTGTGCTATTTGTATTTAATTTGATTTATTATATCAATATATTGATTTTGAAATGTTATTTCATTTGATTTTATATATCAATATATGATTTTTGAATATTATTTAAGGCTGGAAGGATTGCTGAAGATGGTGTGTTGGTGTGCCCGACTGGAATCGAACCAGCGATCTTCAGCTTCGGAGGCTGACGCCTTATCCACTGGGCTACGAGCACATTGACTTGGTTAAATACATTTTCTGTTAAAAAGAATCAAGCCTCAACAACAGAATCTTTTAAGCAATCCCTTAAAATCTTATCTCTTGCCTCACCCGCAACATAGAGAGAACCAGCAATACAGATACAATCTGTTTCTGATGTACTTTTTATAGCATTTTCTACAGCATCTTCTACATTTTCAATTATATAAACTTTAGCGTCAACATTCATAACATTGATAGAAAAATCCTTGAGAATTTGGGGGTCAAGGCTTCTGTCAATCTTTGCTCGTGTGAAGATTACACGATTGGCATACGGCAGCATATATTGCAGCATCTCTTTGTAAGGCTTGTCTTTAAGAATACCGATTATCATGGTAAGTTTAGAAGCGTGATGTTTTTGAAGATATTTACCAAGATTCTCTGCTGCATCAAGATTGTGTGCACCATCAATTAACACTAATGGTTTTTGCATAATATATTCAAGGCGACCTGGCCAGATTGTTCCTGCAAGTCCTCTTCTGATGCTATCCTCAGTCAACCAGTGTTGCTCATCTCCGATGTTTTGTTTGATCAGAAGCTCAGATGCTGCAAGTGCAAGTGCAGAATTTTGAATCTGATGGGGACCTGACAGCCTTGTCTCCATATTTTGCCAGACAACATTTATTCCTTTGTAGGTAAACCGTGTTCCAATCCCCATTTTACATTCTGATTTGGACTCCATCTCTGATTCAACTTCAACAACAGTAAACTCTTTTCCATACTGATAGACAGAAGCAGATTTTTTTTCTGCAATATCATTGAGAACTGCAATAGCAGACTCCTGATTTACACCAGTTACAAGGGGAGTATCCTGTTTGATAATTCCACCTTTTTCTGCAGCAATCTCTTCAAGGGTATTTCCGAGATATTCTGTGTGTTCAATCGAAAGGTTGGATATGACTGTCACTGCTGGTTGGAGTACGTTCGTTGCATCTAATCTTCCACCCATACCCGTCTCAATGACTGCCCACTCCACACCTGCTTTGGCAAAGAGATAGAAAGCCATTGCTGTGGATATTTCAAAAAAAGTTGCCTTTCTCTCTCCTGTATCTGCCTGTTTAACCGCAAGAAATGACTCCACAACATCTTCGTCAGATACCATTTCTCCATTAATACAAAATCTTTCATTGAATTTTATCAGGTGAGGAGATGTGTACAGCCCTGTTTTAAAACCTGAGCTGCGAAGAATAGATGCCATGTATGATGCAATAGAACCTTTGCCATTTGTACCTGCAATATGAATTGAGCAGAATTTTTTTTGAGGTGAGCCAAGACGTTCGAGAATATCTGTAATGGTTTTTAGCTCAAGTTTAATTCCAAAACGTCCAAGAGCAAACATCTCTTTTAAACATTCTGAGTATGAAATTGTTTCCATATATCCTTACAGGCTTCTCCTTAAAATCGTTATTGCAACATCAAAAAACGGTATAATTATATTCACAGTAAAAAAAACGGCAGACATTGCCATAAGTATGACTAACATCTGCCGAATTTACATTTGAACACACTTTCGATTATTAACTCTTTTTACCTCACTGATGTGAAATATAAAACAGTTAATCTCTTTTCTTTAAACATCTGTTTTTTTCTAAAGCCTATTTTCTTCGAGAAGCTGCTATTCTTTGTCTTCTCATTGCTTCTCTCATCTTACGGCGTCTATACTGACTTGGTTTTTCAAAATTCTTTTTCAACTTGAGACGTTTAAACAGCCCGTCATTCTGAATCTTTTTTTTCAGAATTTTCATGGCTCTCTCAACATCATTGTCAATAACCTTGACAGAGATTTCCTTCAAATGCATCGCCCCTTTCTTGCCCGGCAGTGTTTAACTGACAGTTAATTTGTATTTTTACATAAAGGCATTTTATAACACGATTGGAAATGGTGGGCAAGAAAAAAACTATGTATGATCACTTAAAAGTTTTGTTGTTTTCGCCTTAAGTTAAAATTTCCAATGAGCATTTAAAATGTTCAAAAAGAATATCTTATTTTTTCAGACTATATCTTTGATATCAACTCGTTTGTAACTGATTTAAGATCCTTCTCGCCTTGCAGAGTAATATATTTTATTGAAGCATCTTTTTGTGTCAAATCACGGAAATAATATGCAGATGCCAATGTACCAGTATTTGTATCATAATAAATGGAGTGGCGTTTATCTATTGCTGTTTCGTCCTGATCATCGGCTCTTGTGCTCAATGCTCCGCCGCACACCCTGCATTTGTCACCATTAGGTTTGATGGCATCAATAAAAATATTATTGGGATGGTTATTGTCTTTTTCGCACAGACGGCGTCCCATGATTCTGTCTTTTGCAATTTTTCTATCAAGAAGCATCTCAATAACATAATTGAGCTTAATACCCGCTGCCTTCAATGAAGCATCAAGTTTTTCAGCCTGCACCTTGTTTCTCGGGAATCCATCAAGCAGCCAGCCATTTTTACAATCATCTTTTTTGAGGCGATCAAGAATCATGGGAATGGTAATCTCGTCGGGTACAAGGTCGCCTCTGTCAATATAGGCTTTAGCCTGTTTTCCAAGCTCTGTACCGCCTTTTATATTGTCACGGAATATTGCTCCTGATTCAATATGAGCTATATTAAACTTATCCTTAAGAATTGCCCCCTGAGTACCTTTACCGCTTCCATTTGGACCAAAAAAAATAATGTTCATTAAAGACTCCTTCTTTTTTTAAATGTTTTTATGTCAATGTCTTAATACTGCACTATTACTAACGATGTACAACTTAATACAATTATAAATTTTCCTATCCAAAACACCCCTTTGAAAGGGTATTTTTGTCTCTTTTTAAATTCTTCAAGCCTTACCTATATAAATGAGGCTGTAATGTCAATATAAATGAGGTTTCAATATCAAGTCCCGCATTTTTTTAAAACTTTTTTATCCTAAAAATAGATAAAATCTATCTTAAACTCAACCAAAATCTAATAAAAAGCAAAGGGTTTTAAAGCAATTGAAGTTATGACCGATAGTATTATTAAATAACTCATATGCTTAAATGAAGTTTATAGAGCAAGAAAAGGAGGAGAACAATGGATATACTAATTGGAAAAATTTCACCAATTGAGGCTTCTGAAAAAATAGAATCAAGGCTGCAAAAGATGGAAAAAGAGAATATGATTGAGGCTAAGATGCTCAATATCAGACCTCCCAGAAAAAGACAGAGCAGACCGCCCAAAGGCGAGGAGCGTAGAAATGACAGGGGGTATCAAGACCCTGGAAATAGCCGAGTGATGGTACTTCTAATTCCTGAAGGCAATAAAATTCCAAAGGAGATTGAATCAGGAAAGTACAGAGTGTTCTTACGCTTTGCCAAAGGGAAAAAAGATGCTCTTGATTCAGTGCTTTCCAATTCAAAATCAAGCCATTCTGACAATAATCTTATGATAATAGCATAAGCTCAGCCTGAACTGATTTGGAAACGTCTGTTTATCAAAGTATTTGAAGTTAATTCAATTTAAGTGCATTTGCCCTTAAGAATTGGTGTAAGTTGTCTTGACATAATTAAAAAACGTCTGTAAATTAGCTCGACAATCAAGTGTTCAAGTGTCTTTCTATGAATCTGATATAGATAATCAATCTGCAAAAGACTCCCTTTTTAAATACCTAAGCAAAATCTATTTTGATATATAGTATCTTAATAGAACCAGTCAGATAGAATCATATAAATAAAAATCATAATGTTGTTTAAAATATTATCTGTTGTTATATGCTACGGCATAAAAAATATATTTCAATGTTCCTTAGAATGAACTCCTGCAACATCATTTCAGGTAAAATCAAAAATACTCATTGGAAGTCCAAATTATTTAATGTCTCATCTAAGGTCAAACAATCACTTTACAGCATTTCATTTGAGTGCAGCCTTTTTGCGTTTTTATTGAGTAGAGACGCACCGCCGTGCGTCTCTACAGTTTGGATTAAATCTAACAAGGCTGCATTCATTTCATTTTTTCTATCTATGATGTAAATCGTCTCTTTTTTTAATCCTTTGGCAATCTATTTCATAATAACTATCTGTTTTATAATAATTTACGGGGTATTTTCATGAATCTTGAAAATCTACAAAGAATGAAAATTAGTGAACTTACAGAGCTTGCTAAAAAATATAAAATTAAAGGCATTGGCGGAGTTAAGAAGCAAGAGTTAATCTTTGCCATACTCCAGGCGGCTATTGAGGAGAGCGGACAGATTTATGGTGAAGGTACCCTTGAGATTCTTCCTGATGGGTTTGGATTTTTGAGAGCACCTGACTATAACTATCTCCCAGGTCCTGATGATATTTATGTTTCTCCTTCCCAGATACGAAGATTTAACCTGAAAACAGGCGATACTATATCTGGCTTGGTGAGACAACCGAAAGATTCTGAGCGATATTTTGCTCTTCTAAAAGTTGAAGCTGTTAATTTCAATAATCCAGAACTTGCTGCTGAAACCATATTGTTTGACAATCTTACCCCCCTTTATCCTGACCGCAAAATGAATCTTGAGTCATCACATGATAACTACCCAATGCGTATTATTGATCTTATGTCTCCGATTGGATTTGGTCAGCGTGGGTTGATAGTTTCTCCTCCAAGGTCAGGTAAAACCATGCTGCTGAAAAACATTGCCAACAGCATGATTGCTGCTCACGACCATATTATTCCAATGATTCTGCTGATAGATGAGCGTCCTGAAGAGGTTACAGATATGTCTCGCTCTGTTAAGGCTGAAGTGATAAGCTCAACTTTTGATGAGCCGTCTGAAAGGCATGTTCAGGTAGCAGAGATGGTTCTTGAAAAGGCAAAGAGAATTGTTGAGCAGGGCAATGATGTAGTTATTCTTCTTGACAGCATCACACGTCTTGCAAGGGCATACAATGCAGTGATGCCACCATCTGGTAAAATCCTTTCTGGCGGTGTTGACTCCAATGCACTTGACAGGCCTAAACGCTTCTTTGGTGCTGCCAGAAACATTGAAGATGGCGGCAGTTTAACAATTATTGCAACAGCACTTGTTGATACTGGAAGCCGTATGGACGAGGTCATTTTCGAGGAGTTTAAAGGAACAGGCAACATGGAGCTTGTTCTTGACAGAAAACTTGCTGACAGAAGAATTTTTCCTGCCATTAATATTAACAAATCAGGTACAAGAAAAGAGGAACTGCTCCTTGATCCTCAGACATTGAATCGTGTATGGATTCTCAGAAAACTTCTTTCAGGTTTAAATACAGTTGACAGTATGACATTTTTACTTGAAAAAATGCAAGGAACAGAGCATAATAAAGAATTTCTTGATTCAATGAATTCATAATGATTTAATGAGTTAATATTCTGGCATAAATTTAGAAAAACAAGGAGTTAATGATATGAAAAAAGAGATACATCCAGACTACAAAATAACAACCGCTTCATGTGCATGTGGCAATGTAATTAAGATTGGCTCTACAAAAGAGAATATTAAGGTTGAAATATGCTCTAAATGCCACCCATTTTTTACAGGCAAACAGAAACTTGTTGACACTGCAGGACGAGTTGACCGTTTCAGAAAAAAATATGCTTCATTTAATGCAGTTGCTGAATCAAAAAAATAGGTAACGCATTTGAAATCACAGGGGAATCAGGTGAACTACACCTTTTCCCCTTTTCAATTTCTGGTTACAACGGATAACAAATTAAAGGGTTTGACTCTAAGAACAGGGCATTATAAATCATGATAAATAAGTTACATGGCATTGAAGAGCGTTTTATTAAACTTGAGCAGCTTCTTGGTGACCCTGCTGTTATTTCGGAACAGATAAAATATCAAAAATACCTCAAAGAGCATGGAGAGTTAAGCAAACTTGTTACAGCATTCAGAGAGTATAAATCTATTTTGCTTGAAATTGAAGGATTAAAGGGTCTGTTAAAAGACCCTGATTCTGATATTAGAGATATGGCAAATGATGAGCTTAACGTGCTTGAACAGAATTTGGAGAAATTTGAGTCTGAATTGCAGCTTCTTTTGATGCCTAAAGACCCACGAGATGAGAAGAATGTAATTCTTGAAATCAGAGCTGGAACAGGTGGTGAAGAGGCAGGGCTTTTTGCTGCTGATCTGTTCAGGATGTACTCAAGGTATGCTGAATCAAAAGGGTGGAACGTTGACATTATTGAGAGCAGCGAATCCTCTACTGGAGGCTTTAAAGAGGTTGTCTCCATGATTCGGGGAAAAGGTGCCTTTAACAGCTTTAAGTATGAAAGTGGCATACATCGAGTCCAGAGAGTTCCAGAAACAGAGGCTCAAGGCAGGGTTCACACATCAGCAGTTACTGTGGCAGTGCTTCCAGAAGCAGAGGATGTTGAGCTTGAACTCAACCCTGCTGATATAAAGGTTGATGTATTCCGCTCATCAGGTCCTGGAGGGCAATCTGTCAATACAACAGATTCAGCAGTAAGAGTTACCCATCTTCCAACAGGTATTATTGCGACCTGTCAGGATCAAAAATCCCAGATCAAGAACAGAATACAGGCAACAAAAGTTCTAAAAGCCCGTATTCTTGATGCTATGGTTAGAGAGAGTGAAGAGAAACGAGCTGCCCAACGTAAGGATCAAGTTGGTTCTGGAGATAGAAGCGGGCGTATCCGTACATACAATTTTCCACAGGGAAGAATGACAGATCACCGTATTGGGCTTACACTCTACCGACTTGAGAGCATCATGTCAGGTGATATTCAGGAAATTGTTGACGAACTTAAAACCTACTATCAGGCTTTGGCACTTAAAGAAGCCCAATAGCTACAGTCAGTTCAATTAGAACATCCTAATATGTTTATATTGTCAATTTTACAATCTACTTAAATTGAATTGATTAGATACAACTCTATATGCTCTCAAACTATACTGCACAAGACAAAAATGTTCCAGATAGATGGACAATCCTCAAACTTCTTGCATGGACAGAGGGCTACTTCAAATCCTATAATATTGACAGCCCAAGATTGACCGCTGAAATTCTTCTTTGTCACTCCTTAAATATCCGCAGACTCGATCTCTACCTTCAATTTGATCGTCCCTTAAATAAAGACGAGCTTGCCACATATAAATCCCTGATTAAGCGAAGAGTAAAAAAAGAGCCAGTTGCCTACATCACAGGCAACAAAGGATTTTGGGATTCACAGTTTGCTGTAACCACTGATGTTCTTATTCCAAGACCAGATACAGAGACTCTTGTGGAAGCCGCACTTGAAGAGATTGAACAGAAGAGAAAGGGACAAAGAGAAGGTGATATTGTTGCTCAAAACAACTATTCCAAAAACAATGAGCCTGAAGTTAAAGAGTCTAAACATATAGATAGCAAAACAAATATCAAGGTACTTGAACTTGGTACAGGTTCAGGAGCAATCGCCGTATCTCTTGCAAAAACAAACCCTGATGTTATCTTTTTTGCAACAGACATATCTCCAAAAGCTGCTATAGTTGCAAAAAGAAACAGCCTTAACGCCGCTATTTCCCTTGATTCTGTTCCACCAGCCTCTTCTTTACATGTTTCTACAGTTTCATCATATTCTGTGCCTGTAAGGAATGAGCGTTATAAAGAAAGTCTATATTTACCCAATCTTTCATTTCTTGTCGGTTCATGGTTCTCCCCTATCAAGCATGGCACAAGGTTTGATATTATCATCTCAAATCCCCCTTATATTCCAACTGATGGTATTAGTACACTTCAACAGGAAGTCCGTGATTATGAACCGCGTCTTGCATTAGACGGCGGATCAGATGGAATCTCATGCTTAAGAGAGATTATGTTGTCTGCTCCTTACTATCTTGCACCAGACGGAGTTTTGCTCATGGAGATGGGTTTTGATCAGAAATATAAGGTGGAGTATGAGGCTTTAAAAATTTCACAGTATGAGGCACCTGTTTTTATCAAAGATTATGCTGGTCATAATCGTGTTGTATGTCTAAAAAAGATAAGGGCACTTAGAGGTATTGAGGCAGAAAAATAAAAAGCATTGAAAATAAAAACAGAATTTGATAAATCTTATAAGATTTTTTGTTTGTGGGGGACATTATTTAGTCATCTCTCACACTCCCCGATTTAGTATCGGGTGCCTGTTTATGAACAAATTTATAAAGTTTAAATTATATCTATTGAGAATTAGGAATATTTTTCAATAGATATCAAGTAGTTCCTTTAAAGATTAAAATAGTTTGGTTCAAAAAACTGGTGGATACTAAAGAAGACGGGAGTGGTGGTTAAACCTTTAATTACTTTATGGAGAAAAAAATGGCATACGTATCAATGAGACAGTTGCTTGAGGCAGGAGTGCACTTTGGTCATCAGACCAGACGGTGGAATCCAAAAATGAAAAAATATATTTTTGGGGCAAGAAATGGAATTTACATTGTTGATCTTCAACAGACAGTAAAGATGTTTAGAGATGCTTACGATTTTGTTGTTGATGTTGCATCTCAGGGCAAAAGTATTCTTTTTGTTGGCACAAAAAAACAGGCAAGAGAGTCAATTTATGAAGAGGCAAACCGTGCAGAGACATTTTATGTTCAAAACAGATGGCTTGGCGGCATGCTTACAAACTTTCAGACTATAAAGAAAAATATCAGCAGACTTGACTATCTTAACACCATTGAAAATGATGGAACAATTGAAGATTATCCCAAAAAAGAGCGTGCTCAGATGCTCAAAGAGAAGATAAAACTTGACTCTGACATTGGCGGTATCAGCAAAATGAAGAGTCTTCCAGGAGCTATTTTCATCATTGATCCAAAAAATGAAGCTATTGCAGTCAGTGAAGGTAAACGACTTGGAATCCCAATAGTTGCCGTTGTTGATACAAACTGTGATCCAGATGATATTGACTACGTAATTCCAGGCAATGATGATGCCATTCGTTCTATTCGTCTCTTTACTTCAAAGATCGCTGATGCCTATATTGAGGGTAAAGAGAGATATGAAGAGAAACGTCAGGCTGGCTCAGATAAAAATGAGTTTGTTGAAGAGGATGTAAAACCTGACTACAATGATGAAGGTTCAGAGAGGATGCTTATTGCCGATGGTTCTGATGGACCTGTGATTGAAAAAATTAGAAGAAAAACAGCCGGAAGATAGTGGTTGGCTTTAAAATATATTTTTAAGGAGAGATGTAAAAATGGCTGAAATTACAGCATCAATGGTTAAAGAGCTTAGAGAGCAGACTGGTTCTGGTATGATGGATTGCAAAAGAGCATTGGCAGAGACAAACGGGGACCTTGAAAAAGCGTTGGATTATCTGAGAAAAAAAGGTCTTGCCAAAGCCCAGAAAAGAGCAGGAAGGGCAACTTCAGAAGGTATTATCTACACTTATATCCATGCAGGTGCAAAACTCGGTGTTATGGTTGAGGTAAACTGTGAATCTGATTTTGTTGCAAAAACAGCAGATTTTCAGGAGTTTGCAAAGAATGTAGCTATGCACATTGCAGCAGCTAACCCAAGAGGACTTAACCCTGAAGATATTCCACAGTCTGTTATTGACAGAGAGAGAGAAATTTACAGGGCACAGTGTCTTGAGCAAGGTAAGCCTGAAAACATTGTTGATAAAATTGTTGAGGGTCAGGTACAGAAATTCTATAAAGATTCTTGCCTTATGAGCCAGCAATATATCAAAGACCCTAAGAAGACTGTAGCTGAAATGGCAACTGAAACAATTGGAAAGATCGGTGAGAATATCACTGTAAAGAGATTTGTAAGATTTCAGGTAGGCGAGTAATATTTAAGGAGATGACACCAGTGGAGATTGAACATTTAGAGAAAAGTCCAGTAAGAAACATATCCGAATCTGTAATGGATAAACCTGAATTTGAGAGAATTCTTGTTAAAATTAGTGGAGAAGCTCTCATGGGAGATCAGAAATTTGGCATAAAGCCAGAAATGATCAATTATGTTGCAGAAGAGATTGCTCAAGTTCACGCTCTTGGATTGCAGATCTCCATGGTTGTCGGTGGTGGGAATATATTCAGAGGGGTAGCAGGAAGCTCTGCCGGTATGGACAGGGCATCAGCAGACCATATGGGGATGCTCGCAACGGTTATCAACTCGCTTGCCCTCTCTGATGCCCTTGAAAAACATGGAGTGCCAACACGTGTTCAATCTGCAATCGGAATGAACAAGGTGGCAGAACCATTTATTAGAAGACGTGCGATACGGCATCTTGAAAAAGGCAGAGTAGTCATCTTTGCAGCAGGTACAGGCAATCCCTATTTTACTACAGATACTGCTGCTGTACTTAGAGCCAATGAGATGAGTGCACAGATTCTTTTCAAAGCCACCAAGGTTAATGGTGTTTATGACAAAGACCCTGTTATTCACAGTGACGCAGTTTTCATAAAGAGAATTTCATACATGAAAGTGCTTGAGCAGCAACTGCATGTAATGGATATGACAGCCATATCTCTTGCTATGGATAACAATCTTCCGTTACAGATATTTGATTTAAATGAAAAAGGCAATATCCTTGCTGCTGTATGCGGTAAAGATATTGGAACAAGAATATACAACGGTTAGCCATTATAATCTATATGTAAGCATTAGGATAAAGAGAGGCTTGTCTGCCTCTTTTCTTAAACAGGAGATGAAGTTTATGATAAAGGAAGTTTTTCAGGAAGCTAAAGACAAAATGGAGAAGTCTGTTAAAAATCTTGAAAAGGAGATGACTCGGGTTCGTACAGGTAGAGCATCTGTTTCCCTGCTTGACGGAGTAAAAGTCGATTATTATGGCTCGCTGACACCCCTAAGTCAGATGGCATCAATTGCAGTACCTGAGAGCCGCCTTATCACGGTGCAGCCTTGGGATATTAGTGCCATTAAAGAGGTTGAAAAGGGTATTTTAAAGGCAAACCTTGGGTTGACACCATCAAGTGATGGAAAAATTATCAGAATATCCATTCCTCCACTCACTGAGGAGAGAAGAAAAGATATTGCAAAAAATGCTCATCATACCTGTGAGGAGTGTAAAGTTGCAGTCAGAAATATCCGCCGTGATGCAAATGACACATTAAAGTCTCTTCAAAAAGATGGAGATATTTCAGAAGATGAAAACTTTAAAGGACAAAAGCAGATTCAAGAGATGACAGATCAGTATATATCAAAAATTGATAAAATCTACACAAGCAAAGAGAAAGAGATTCTTGAAGTCTGATAAGCATAATATTAGTTCCGCTGACTCTGTTGATAATGTGAATGATCAAGATAATTACCAAAATTATAAAAGTGATAGAATTCAAAAATTTCAGCAGTATGGCATTGATCCATCTAAGCTACCCCGACATGTCGCAATTATTATGGATGGAAATGGGAGATGGGCAAAAAAGCGGTTGATGAACAGGGTAGTTGGGCATGAACGAGGTTCTGAAACTGTCCGCTCTATCGTGACATCATGTCGGGAACTCGAAATTGATGTACTTACCCTTTATGCCTTTTCTACGGAAAATTGGTCAAGACCAAAGGCAGAGGTAACAGCATTGATGGGGCTGCTCAAAAAATTTATCATATCTGAGAGAGAGACTCTTCATAAACAAGGTATCCGTCTTCAAATTACGGGTCAAAAAGCAAGACTTCCATTAGACGTGCGGCAGGAGATTGATATAACCATGTCGCACACTGCAAAAAACAAAAAGATGTGCTTAAATCTTGCGTTAAGCTATGGCAGCAGGGAAGAGATTGTCAATGCTGTCCGTAAAATAGCTCTAAAAGTTAAAAAAGGTAAATTATCCTCTGACAAGATTACAGAAGAGATTATAACAGAACATTTATATACCAGCAAGCTGCCCGACCCTGATATGATAATACGAACAAGCGGAGAGATGAGGCTTAGTAATTTTCTCCTTTGGCAGTCTGCTTATGCAGAACTTTTTTTTACTCCAACACTCTGGCCTGACTTTAAAGAGCAGGAATTCGTTGAGATGGTTAAAGAGTATCAGAATCGGGACCGCAGATTTGGAAAGGTTGTATGCTCCTCAAACGATGGCTCACAGCATTAGTTTTAATTCCTCTATTAATTCTTATTCTACTTAAAGGCACTCCCATAGCCTTTACCCTTCTTGTATTAATTATATCACTTGCAAGCATGGCTGAATATTTTAAGGTTACATCATCATTATCATCTGATGATATCTCCTCGTCTTATGAATGTCCGCAAAAATATAATCCATCAGTTGAAATGAAATTAATTGCTTATGCTTTGTCTGTTGCAATTATCGGAGCGGCTCATAAAGGCTCGCTTGAGATGCTGCTTTGTCTTCTCACGCTTAATGTCATGGCAATGTCCCTTCTGACAGTCTTTAAATTTAAATCTGAAACATCAATTCTTGACTGCACAGCATCTGAAATACAGGGAATTATTTATATCCCTTTTTTTCTCTCATTTCTTATTTTAATTAGAAACAGCCCAAGTGGTGCACATTTTGTTGTCTGGTTATGGATTGTTATTGGACTCAGTGACACAGGAGCTTATTATGTAGGCTCTCATTTTGGAAAAAATCCGCTTGCAAAGCATGTAAGCCCTAAAAAAACAGTAGAAGGTGCTTTAGGCGGGCTTGGTGCTGCGGCTGTTGGCGGTCTCATATATTCATTGATTTTCATTGACAACGTATCCTTTCCAATGGCGGTTTTGTTCTCAATTGTTACTGCGGCTTTTGGACAGCTTGGAGACCTTTTTGAATCTGCATTAAAACGCTCTGGCGGCATAAAAGATTCTGGCAGCCTGCTTCCTGGACACGGGGGCGTGCTCGACAGAGTTGACGGGGTTATTTTTGCAGCACCAGTGGCTTATCTGTTCAAGATTTTTATTCTATAAAAAAGTAAATTCTGGAATCTATCATCTGTCTTAATATGTTAAAATGAAGTGTATGAAAGAAAATAACAAATCCTGTTCAGATATAAAAAGAGTATCTATTCTTGGCTCGACCGGCTCAATCGGTAGAAATGCCCTGGAAGTTATTGCAATGCACCCTGATAAGTTCCAAGTTGCTGCACTTGCTGCTGCAAACAGCGTAACTCTTCTTGCAGAGCAGATAAGAGTCTTTAATCCTGAAATTGCGGTTGTCTTAAACAGAGAAAGAGCAGAGGAGTTAAAAACGATTCTGCAAAGCGATATTTTAAAAAAAAGAGTTAAAACTGATATTTACTCTGGAGATGATGGCTATAATGTAGCTGCATCATATAAAAACAGCGATACAGTTCTTCTTGCAATGGTTGGTTCTGCTGGACTTATGCCAGCTCTTGCAGCTATAGATGCAGGCAAACAGATTGCACTTGCCAATAAAGAGACTTTGGTTATGGCAGGTGAGCTTGTAATGTCGCGGGCAGCAGAAAAAGGTGTAGATATATATCCTGTTGACAGCGAACACAGTGCAATTTTTCAATGTATTGGCGGAAAGATAAACGAGCAGGCTGTTGGTTGCAGCGATACAAATAAAGAAGGGGTAGAACTAAATAAAGGTGTCGGAGCAGAGAGAAATAATTATATTAAAAAAATTTTTCTTACAGCATCAGGCGGACCATTTAGAAATACTCCATTAAAGAAATTTAAAGATATAAAACCAGAACACGCTTTGAACCACCCAACATGGAACATGGGCAGCAAGATTACGATTGATTCAGCAACATTGATGAACAAAGCTCTTGAGATTGTAGAGGCAGTGAGGCTTTTTAATGTTCCAGTTTCTGATATTGAGGTGCTTGTCCACCCTCAAAGCATTGTTCACTCAATGGTTGGTTTCAGCGATGGGTCAATTTTGGCTCAGATGGGCGTTCCTGATATGAAGGCTGCAATTTCCTACGCCCTATCATACCCGGAACGGCTTGATCTAAAACTTGACTTTCCAGATTTTGTATCTTTGGGCAGCCTTATGTTTGAGAAGCCTGATAGAGAAAAATTTCCATCTTTGCAGTTTGCTGTTGAGGCGTGCCAAGAAGGGGGAACTCTTCCAGCAGTTATGAATGCTGCCAATGAGATTGCAGTAAACGCATTTTTAAACTATCAGATCGGTTTTTTGTCTATATTCAAAATTATTGAAAAAACCATGAAAATGCACAAAACTATTGTTGATTACACTCTTGATGATGTTATTGCTGCTGATAAGTGGGCAAGAGAGATGGCTGTTTCTTTTGTTGAAACGTACCATTTATTATGTTTAAGTGAACAGAGTAAGATTTTGTTAAGATAAGCAGCTAAATCATCTTATGATGTTTACTGCCATGTATTAAAGAAGGAATATTATGAGCCATTCATTAGTTGCATTTATTGTTGTTCTTGGAATTCTTGTTTTTGTCCATGAACTTGGACATTTTTTAGTTGCCCGATTTTTCGGTGTTGGTGTTGAGACATTTTCATTAGGATTTGGTCCTAAAATTTACAAAAAAAAGGTTGGATTAACAGAATACTGCATATCTCTCATACCGCTTGGCGGATACGTTAAAATGGTTGGTGAAGACCCTAAAGAGGCGGTAGAACCTGCTGATATTGAGCTATCTTTTACGCATAAAAAGCTGTTTCAAAAATCTCTTATTGTTGCTGCTGGTCCCTTTTTTAACTTTCTTCTTGCATTTGTCATTTTTTATGTGATTGCCCAGTTTTCAGGACTATACGTTGTCAGACCTGTAGTTGGTGCAGTTGGAGAGAACACGCCTGCAAAAGCTGCTGGAATACTTCCTGATGACATTATTAAATCTGTTCAGGGAAAGAGTGTTGAATCATGGGACGATATGGTCGAAATTATCGGCAATGGAACTGGTGAACCACTTAAAATCATTATCTCCAGAAACGGCGAACTACTACCTGTTATGATAAAACCTGAGATTAAAGTCGTAAAAAATATTTTTGGTGAAGATCAGCAAAAGTATATGATCGGTATCTCTGCCAAATCAGGTGCTGTTGAAAATATTCCTTTAAATCCTTTTGAAGCAATAGCAGAAGGGGTAAAACAGACGTGGAGAATATCTTCTCTCACCATTTTATCAGTAGTAAAGATTTTTCAAGGCACAGTTTCCACAGATACACTTGGCGGACCTATTATGATTGCCCAGATGGCAGGAGAGCAGGCTAAAGAGGGAATGTTGAATCTTGCCTTTTTTATTGCCATGTTAAGCATAAATCTTGGAATCATAAATCTATTTCCTGTGCCGGTGCTTGACGGCGGTCATCTTCTCTTTTTTGGAATAGAGGCATTTACTGGAAGAGCTACAAGCGAGAAAGTGCGTGAAAAGGCAAATCAGGTTGGAATTGCTCTTTTGGTCGCTCTAATGGTCTTTGTTTTTTATAATGACATTGTAAGAATCTTCAATGGTGGATAGGTGAATGATTATGATCTTCTGTATTGAAACAGCTTTAAAACCAGAACTTCTTGACGCAGAGGCAAAGGGGTTGCAGAAAAAAGCTCTTGAATATTTTAATATTAATATTGAAGATGGACGAACTGTGAACCTTGTAATTATTGATGCTGATTTTTCCAAGTCAGACATTGAGGCTATACAAAATCAGATTTTAACAAACCCTGTGATACAGATATCTGCATCTGACTCGCCATTGGATATTAATTTTGATTGGTGTATATGGGTAGGATTTAGACCAGGCGTGCGAGATAATGCTGCAAGCACAGCCGTTGAGGCAATCCGTGATCTGCTTAAAAAAGATTTTGCAGATAAAGAGGGAGTTTACACATCAAAACGCTACTGCCTGACTGGAAAGAATTTAACTTATGATGATGTTGAAAAGATCGCAGGCGAACTTCTTGCAAATCCGATAATTCAGCAGTGGAAGATTTTTTCAAAAGATGAGTGGGACGATAAGAGAGCCTCTATTTTGACAATACCAAAGGTCATGCTGAACCATGAACCATCTTTTCAAATTTTAAATATTGAATCAGATGAAGCTCTTGAGCAGATAAGCAATGAACGCAATTTAGCATTAAATCCAAGAGATATCCCTGTTATCAGAGAATATTTTTTAAATAAAGATGTCCGTAAATCAAGAACCAAGATAGATGAGATATCTCAGACAGACAGCTCGGTAGTAAAATCTAATAACTCATCTGTAGAGCCAATATCATTAGCTGATGGTCCGACTGATGTTGAGATAGAGTATATCTCCCAATCACGAAGCGATCACTGCAACCACAACACATTCAGAGGCGTTTTCAGATACTATGACCCAACAGATGATGAGACGGTTGTTGAGGATAACCTGTTTAAAAAATATATCCAAGAGCCAACATTAAGGCTAAAAGATGAAAAAGAGTGGGTAGTATCAGTTTTGTGGGATAATGCAGGAGTCGGCTCATTTGACGATAAAAACAACTATGTAATAACAGGCGAGACACACAATTCACCCTCTAATATGGAGGCTTACGGCGGTGCAATTACTGGAATTGTAGGAGTTTACCGCGATCCAATGGGAACGGGTCTTGGTTCAAGATTAATCATGGGAAGTTATGGATTTTGTGTTGGACCAATTGATTACACGGGACCACTAAAGGCAACTCTCCACCCTCGAAGACTCTTAGATGGTGTAATTGAAGGGGTTAAAGATGGCGGCAATAAAAGCGGCGTTCCAACCACATTTGGTCAGACGCTGTTTAACGAAGGCTATATGGGAAAAAGCCTTGTGTTTGTTACAGCTTTAGGAATCATGCCAAAAGAGATTAATGGAAAGCCAAGCCACGAGAAAAAGACAGAACCCGGCGATCTTATTGTAATGAGCGGCGGACGTGTGGGCAAAGACGGCATTCATGGAGTTACAGCGTCATCAGAAGTTCTATCGGAAAATACCCCAGCAGGTCATGTTCAGATAGGAGACCCATATACTCAAAAAAAGATGCACGATTTCCTGCTGATTGCCCGTGATGAGGGACTGTTTGACTTTATCACAGACAATGGAGGCGGAGGATTGTCTTCATCTGTTGGCGAATCTGCACAAATTAGCAACGGCTGTGAGGTTTGGCTTGATAAGGTTCCTTTAAAATACGAAGGTCTTGATATGTGGGAGATTTGGGTATCTGAATCTCAAGAGCGTATGACCATAGCTGTTAAACCTGAAAATATCGACAGATTTATGGAGCTTTCAAACGAACATGAGGTTGAAAGCACTGTTATTGGCAGATACACAGACACTGGAAAACTGCACATTAAATACCACGATAAAACATGTGCTTGGGTTGATATGGATCTGCTTGAAAAAGGATTTCCAAAATGGGAGTTTGATGCAACTTGGATTCCGCCTGCTCTAAGAGGATTAACAGAGCCTGTGCTGAAAGAGCCGCGTGATTACAGCCAGCTTGTATGCGATATGATGGCACGTCCAAATATCTGCTCAAAAGAGTGGATAACAAGGCAGTATGATCATGAAGTTCAAGGAGGCAGCGTAATAAAGCCGTTAGTCGGCATTAACAGAGATATTCCATCTGACGCTTCTGTTATCCGCCCTGTTTTATCATCTTCTAAAGGGCTTGCTTTTTCACAATCTCTATTTCCTTGGTATTCAAAAATTGATGCTTATCACATGATGGCATGCACAATTGATGAAGCTGTAAGACGTATAATTGCAGTTGGCGGAACTCTGTCTCATATTGGCGGTGTGGATAATTTTTGCTGGCCCGATATTCAATATCACCCTGTAAAAAACCCTGACGGAAAATTTAAAGCAGCACAGCTTGTAAGGGCGTGTCGTGCTTTAAAAGAGTCATGTCTTGCATATAGTATTCCGCTTTTATCAGGAAAGGACAGCATGTATGTTGATGGATATCTGCATGGAAAATATGGTGAATCTATTAAAGTATCTGCACTTGAGACCGTGCAGTTTTCTGTAACTGGCGTGGTTGAAGATTCAACTAAATGCGTTACACTTGACCCGAAATGCTCTGGTGATCTTGTCTATGTTATAGGTGTAACTTCAAATGAGCTTGGAGCGTCTGAATATTATGAGCTTCTTGGTAAAACTGGTTTAAATGTTCCGCAAGTTCACTTTGAGCAGTTCAAAGTTATTTACAGAGCTGTAGAGATGGCAGTCTCTTCTGAAATTGCGGCTTCTGCACATGCAGTTGGAAGGGGTGGACTTGCTGTCCATTTTGCATTAAGTGCAATTGCCTCCAACATGGGGATTGAGATTGACTTATCAAAAGTGCCTGTTGAACAAAATAACGAAAAATATGGTCAGACAGAAATATCTTATTCCAACTCAAATCTTGGGAACATAAATAACTCAACACTGCTATTTTCTGAATCTGCTGGTCGATTTATTGTAACTGTGGCTCCTGAAAACAGAACTCTATTTGAAAAGATATTTAGAGGAATGGCGTCTGGATGTGTGGGTAAAGTTAATGATGATCATTCCAATCTTATTATTAAAGGCATTGATAATAAAGATGATGACAATCGCAATAGAGAAAATAGAGATGAAAATCCAAATAATAATTTAATTGCAAATATACCAATTGATCAACTTAGGCAAGCGTGGAAATCTCCAATGGGAGGTATGATATGAAACGGCAGACTGCTAACAAAATGACAAACAGCAATATAAAACAGACGGGTTATGAAGCTAATAACAGAAGAGTTAAAGTATTAGTTTTAACAGGATTTGGTCTTAACTGCGACATTGAAACTGCTCATGCTTTTGAAACTGCTGGAGCACAGGCTCACAGGATTCATATAAACAGCCTTATCAGCGGTAAAGTTGATCTTGATGATTTTCATATTCTTGCATTTGGAGGCGGATTTAGTTGGGGTGATGATCATGGAGCTGGCGTAATTCAAGCTCTGAAATTGAAAAATCACATTGGAGAGAAAATTTTATCCTTTGTTAATCAGGGTAAACTTGTAATCGGTATTTGCAACGGTTTTCAGACGCTTGTAAATCTTGGACTTTTGCCCGGAATTGATAAAGATTATCAGACCCGCTCAGTTGCCCTTACTTGGAATGACTGCGGAAATTTTAGGGATCAGTGGGTAAATTTAAGTATTAACCCTGATAGTCCATGCGTCTTTACAAAAGGGTTAATATCTGAAAAATTTATTGAGCTTCCAATCCGACATGCACAGGGAAAATTTGTGGCAGAGAAATCTGTTGTAGAACGACTTATTGCAAATAATCAGGTAGTTTTAAGATATGCAGATGAAAATCCAAATGGTTCAGTCTATGAAATTGCAGGCATCTGTGATTCGTCTGGTCATATTTTCGGGCTTATGCCACACCCAGAAGCGTATAATCATTACACAAACCACCCTGATTGGACAAGAAAAGCAGAGCAGATAAAAAGAAACGCAAATAAAGCAGGTAAAGAGGATAAATTATCTAATATAGATGTTACGCAGGGTATGAAAATATTTATCAACGGCGTAAATTACATGGCTTCAAGAATATAGCTTTTTTACGTTTATGTTTCTAATTGACCTTCACAGTTTTCGTGAAGGTCAATGTCATTTTTTTGAAACAACTTCACTCATTACCATTATCCACTCATCAACTTTGATCCCTCTCCAAAGGTTATGGATTTAGATCCTCTGGTTTAACCATAAAAAGACGATCCAGATGGATAAGGCTATCATATTTATAAACGTATAACCCCATAGCAAGCCATATTATATCCCGCCCAGCCGTAAGCCACGATACAGGGTCCCCGACATTATTAAAACAGCCACAGTCAATCGGAGTTTTTCTTATAAGAACGATAATAACAGCTATTGTAAATAGAGCTAATAAACCGCAGATAATTGATACTGATGCTCTTACACGAATGCCTGCTATTAGACAGACTCCGCTTATCAGCTCAATCCACGGAAGGAAAACAGCGGTTGGATTGACAAGCCAGTATGGCACTATAAGATATGATGCAATATTGTCTGAAAATTCTGCTGGAAAATTTATCTTGTGCAGACTTGCATAGACAAATATCGCACCTATGTAAAATCTTACAAGTAGTGGAGGAAACGGGTGTTTAACCAAAATTTTGATACGCTCTGAACTCACTTTATCTCCTCAGAAGTCTTTTTATTGTCGGTTTTAAGAGTAGAAATACGCTCAAAATTATCCTCAACCAAATAAATTTTTTCGTGATCATAGTTAAAAAACTTTCTTGCCACATCCTCATCATACAGACGGCTAAAACTTCTCCCATAAATTATAAGGGGACGTTCAGCATCTTCATTGGCAAAACTGATTGGATAAATTGAATCAAAAAGATATGGAGGAACATTTATTGCACCTTTGGCATGGCTTATATCGTAGAATTCACGAGGTCTTGCATCTATGAGGAGAGGAGAGATAGATTCAGTTTCAATCATCTTTTTTGCAGCTTCTACAGAGATTGATTTCACTAAATCCGGTCTTGGAATAGGCATTATAGGAATACCTTTTGGACTTTGCAGGTTGAATATCAGACCAATTATTATACTGATTCCAATAATAAGAACAAAATCAAGAGGTCTCACATGCATAAGTCTGTCAGCCTTACGAGTAATAATATGAGCAATCCGCTTTGCAGCAGCTTCAAGTGCACTGATTCGTTTCTGTGCATTGGTAAGCTCATCAATTGTTTGGCGGAGAGCCTCGTTCTGTTTGGCAAGATCTCTGTTTAAATTGACAATTGTGTCAAATGAATCTGCATTTTTAATATGCAGGACTGATTGAGCAACAGATGCAAAAAGAAGTTCTTGCTCCTGTTCAGAAAGTTTCCGATCTTCTAACGGACTTCCTAAAAGCAGAGCACCATACATCTGCTCTTTTACTAAAAACAGAAAACCGCTTTCCGGCACAAATCCTTGAATTATGGATGAAATCTGTTCCATCTGAATAAGAGGCTCAACCTGCAAGGGTTGTATGTGTTTATTCTGAACTCCTGCAAGAGTTAGAAACAGCATGCGATCAACCTGGGAAGAGTCATTAATGACTGGTTCT
This sequence comes from Desulfamplus sp., assembly GCA_015232555.1. Taxonomy (GTDB): domain Bacteria; phylum Desulfobacterota; class Desulfobacteria; order Desulfobacterales; family Desulfobacteraceae; genus Desulfamplus. Next base: position 29,239 of record JADFZJ010000003.1, read on the forward strand.
GGCTCTATCCCCATACTTTTGAGGTAAATTGCACCAGTCTCTCTGTTATACACTGCAACAATTCCCTGATATCTTGAAAATCTGCCAAGGAGCGTTGGAAGAAATGCAGAAAGAACACTTTCCACATTGAGAGCCTGCCCAGCTTCTAAAGAGAGTTCTCGTAACGCATTAAGATGAAACACCTGCCGATCGAGATCAATGTTCTGTTTTTGAAGCTGGGCATTGAGAAGTTCTACACGAGTTGAAAAAAGTGCGGAATTGAGGCTTATCTGAAACAGAGAGGCTATACTCATCAAAAGCTGCCGATCATCAGAGTCATACTCCTTACCATGCATTGCCTGAGTAAGACCCATTAAAACCAATCTGCCATCTTCAATTGGACATGCTAATAGAAGGATAAAGGTGGAGTTTTGGATGAAAAAAGGGGAGCTGTCTGATTTATTAATAATGCAATCTGATACTTGATTGATAAGATCGTTTATGTATTGATCTTGTATTGTATCGATTCCTCTACAAAGAAGCGTGCTGCCTCCTATATTGTTCTCTCCTGTGAGAAGAGCAAAGCCCCCCAGTGCACCAACACCTCCCTGAGCAGACATCAGAAATGACTCTAAAATCTGTTTTGGATGACGTACACAACTAAGTTGAGCAGCCGTTTCCCTGATTACAGAAAGATGGTAATCCTTACGCTCAAAATTCTCTGTAATTAAGCAGTTCTCTCTGTTCATTATTTGATGAGAAACCCTTTTATTTGTCCGTAGAACTTATCAATATCCTCAATAATTCCAAGATGGGTGTCAAGTATAGTGCCATCTTGGCGGCAAATTATTGTAAAAGGGGTTTTAGGTTCACCAAGGATTTTATGAATTTCGTATTTATCATCCCTTACAACAGGAAATTTGTATTGACCACTTTTAAGAAGCTGTTCAATCTCTCCGTCTGTTCCTCCAGCAGCAAGTGCAAACATGGCAATTCTTCCTTTCATCTTGCCTTTATTGAGCCTTGCATAAAGATTATTAAATCCTGGTGCCTGCTTAAAACATTGTGGACAATAGACACCAATAATCTCAATTAGAATAAGCTCGCTTTTAAGGTCAACAAGAGTGAATGTGGTTGCAGTTTCACTCAACCCTAAAGCTGTTTTTCCAGCTTGATCATAAGGAACTGGAAGAGTCAATGGCGGAATGGTATCTCCAGCTTTTGGCTGTGCTGCTATTGAGACACTGCACATAATCACAGACAGCAAGAGACAAAATAACAGAATAGTAATAGTTGTATTGAATTTATTTGGATATTTTATCAGCATGACTTCTCCTTTATGTTAAACTTTAAAAATAATTATATTTCAAATCAATATAATCAGAACCAACTAAAATATTTAGTAATTCTGATTATTCTGATTAATACTTGAGATTATAAAAATTTATAAATTGCTCAATATATCTATTTTCAGAACCATCTTGCAGCACACTATTTGTAGATAAAGTCTCAATTTGAGAATCTTTAGAATGAACTTCTGATGCAATAATAGAACTCATAACCATTATAGGCAGAAGAAAAGATTGAATCTCTCTATTTGTATAAACATCAGTCCACCATGTCAATCCAACCCCTATTGCAGCCATTGCAATGGGGCTGAAAAGAAAAACAACAAGCGGAATCAACGGCTTAATATAAGGTCTTGCAACATATAAAGTTACTGCACCAGAGAGCACCATTACAATTTTTGATATTTCATAATAAATAGTATATCTAACCATCATCATAAAGGACGCTAAAGCAGTTGCTAAAGTATGGTCAAAAATCGCATTCCGAATAACATCATGAGAAAACTCTTCTATTGAGAGAATGCCTTTTAAAGTCTCCTGGTGATCTAATGGCATTGATTGAAGAATAGATGTGATCTTCTGAATTATCTCATTTTGATATTCACTATCCTTTTTCTTTAACTCTTCAGAAAAATTTTTTATTATTTTTACTAATAGATGTATAACCATCTCGTCAGATGAGTTGCCTTTAAACTCTTTATCTATTTTTCTGAGCAGTGCTGTGGATTGCACTTCAATCTCTATGCCAATTGAATTGAGTGATTGTATATCAAGTTTGTTAGGAAACGGCATTTTGAAAAAACGCATGATTTCGTTTAATTTCCATTCTTTAAGAGCCATAGCATCCCGCTTGGCTGCACTTTGTGATCGTTCTTGAAGAAAATCACCAAGATGGTCGCTGCTTGCAATCCAACCTGTAAATTTTCTTTGCAAGATATTTCTAAGTGTCAGATGGTGCCATAAAACAAGCTGAGTTGATAGAGACTCTTTCTCTTCATTAAACAATCCTTTTATAAATGAACTTTGCATTAATTTACCTTCTTTTTATGCTGAGGCTGATGATCTATTCGTATTATTGAAAGTAAAGTAAAGATATGATAAAGCCATCAAAAATACAAGAAGCAAACTTTTGAAAAGATTGATTTTAGACGGTAAACAAATAACACTCATTTTGTAAAAAATACCATCTGAGCTATTGTTATATTACTTGAATATGGAGAAAAATATATGAATGAAAAATTAGAGCAGTCGAGAAAAATTGTGAAAGATTACATGTGGTGGGCTATGGGGGCTGGTCTGTTACCTATTCCGATTGTTGATATAGCAACTGTTACTGGAGTTCAGTTAAAGATGCTCTCAAAGTTAGCTAAAAACTACGATATCCCTTTTGCAAAAGAGCGGGGAAAGTCAATAATTACCTCTCTTGTCAGTACCTTATCTGCATCTACAATATCAAAGGGAATGATAAGCAGTGCTATAAAAGTTGTACCAATAGTTGGTCCATTAACAGTGCCCTTTATTATGCCTGTGGTCGCTGCTGCTGTAACATATTCTATTGGTATCGTCTTTATTCAACATTTTGAATCGGGTGGAACTTTTCTCGATTTTAACCCTGAAAAGACAAGCGATTTTTTTAAATCCCAGTTTGAAGAGAGGCTAAACGAAAGTGGTAAAGAAGGTATTTTTTAGATAGTAATAAGTCGATTTTATTGTTTGACTCATAAGGGGTTAAATGATAGTTACTTCAAAACATTGAAGATGAGGTATGATAGCTTTTATTTTTTTGATGACCCTCTGAAAATTATCTGTTTTTATAATATAAACTGTTTAATTTGGTAAAATTTTATAATGAACCTTCTGACACTATACAAAAAAGAGTCAACTGTTTCTGGAAAACTTGTAATTACTATGGCATTGGTTTCAGGAACCTTTCAGGGATTGATTCTTGGAATCATTGTTAATGCTACGGCTGTAGGGTCAAATGCGGACTGGTATATCAAATATCTTCTTATGTTTGCTATAAGCTTTGCAATTGCAATTATTGGTAAGCACTATGCCCTTACAGAGGCAACAAGAATTGCGGAAACTGTCATAACAAAAGTGCGTATCAGGATTTCAGATAAAATAAGAAAATCAGAACTGCTCTTTCTTGAAAATATCGGAAAATCTGAAATATACACGTTGCTTACCCAAAATACCAACTTAATATCTGAATCTGTGGTTATGATTATAAACTCATGCCAATCAGGTATTGTATTGATTTTTTGCCTCTTTTATATTGCCTATTTATCTAAACTTGTCTTTTTCACAACTGTGCTTGCTATATCTGCTGCTATATTCTCATTTATGATCCACAGAAAAGCAATTGACAGTGAGCTGCGTGAAACCACTATAAAAGAGACAAAATTTTTTGGAATGCTCCATAATACCTTGGATGGTTTTAAAGAGCTTAAGATGAATCAAAAAAAGAGTGATGACTATTTTGGATTCTTGACAGCACTGGCAGAGGAGACAAAGCAGTTAAAAATAAAAACAGGATTTCGTTTTGTTATAGAGATTATGTTCTCTCAAGTCTTTTTTTACAGTCTGCTTGCAATTATTGTGTTTTTGCTTCCTAAATTTGACTACTTAACAGGCACTGTTTTAGCTAAAGTAACTACAGCCATACTTTTTATAATAGGTCCTGCAAATATGGTTGTTGGTGCAATTCCTCTTATCTCCAGAGCCAATATTGCAGTAGAAAACATCTACTCTTTAGAAAAACGTTTAGATGAAGCATCTAAGCCTCACAAATTAGAGACTGAACCTCCTGTTAAAAGATTTGATTTATTTAATAAAATTGAGTTAAAGAGTGTCTCTTTCTCCTATCTTGATTCCAATAACCTCCCGCTTTTTACATTGGGAGAGTTAAATATGTGTATAAAACCTGGTGAGACTATCTTTGTTGTCGGCGGCAATGGAAGTGGTAAATCGTCTCTAATGAAGCTCTTGGCAGGTCTTTATTATCCATCTTCAGGCAATCTTATCCTTGATGGTACGCCAGTAGATAAGACAATATATCCAGCTTATAGAGAGCTTTTTTCAGTAATATTTGGTGATTTTCATCTGTTTGATAGACTTTATGGATTAGAAAATATTAATGAGGAGCAGGTGGCAAAGCTTCTGAAAATAATGCACCTTGATAAAAAAACAGAGTTGGTGGATAAAAGTTTTACAAACATAAATCTCTCAACAGGACAGAGAAAGAGGCTTGCAATGATAGTTTCGCTTCTTGAGAATAGACCTATCTGCCTTTTTGACGAGTGGGCTGCTGATCAAGACCCAATTTTTAGAGAATTTTTCTACACCACGCTTCTTCAGCAGATGAAAAAAGATGGTAAAACAGTAATAGCAGTAAGCCATGATGATAGATATTTTCATCTTGCTGATAGAGTTATAAATATGGAATATGGTAAATTCATTTGAGACCTTAGAAAATCTCCTTGCGATATGGGGTTTATGGCTTAAAAGCGGTTATCAACTCTATATCCTGCCTGCCACAAAAATCGCTGATGAGATACTGGTTATCCGTCTGTAAATCTTTACCACCGTAAAGCGAGAAATGAAGGATGCCCAGAATTTCATAAAAATACACATGATTTTATTATTTTTCTTGCCTGTCAATTTCTATGTTGATATATTATTTTTATAAAAAATAATATATGTAAAGGTGTAATCATATGAATGAACAATTAAGTGAAGATTCAAATGACAATCTTAACGGACAATCAATTGAAGAACTGCATGAAGAATCAATTGAGATTTTAGAGTTAGACGGTGACTCTTTAGATTCTGTAACAGTTAGAAAATCCTTTCGTATTCCAATACGTGAAAAGAATAGTTTTTCAATTCTCATAAATGGTTCATGTTTTCCTATTGAAGATATTAATTCTAAAGGGGCTGGCATATTAATGGTTGAGGATCACTCTTTTTTTAAAGGTCAATTGCTGTCTGATTGTGAATTGATTCTTGGAAGTGATAAATTCAGCGGGGTAGAATGCCAAATTGTTCATATTACTTCTGTTAAAGATTCTCCTCCTCTTTTTGGTGTAAAATGGCTCAACATGGATGATGCAACAGAATTGGTAGGAAAAAAACGGCTTGAAGAGATATGCAATGAGCTGAAAAAGAATTTGCTTGATGATAATATTGAAGAGACTAACAGTAATAATTGATTCTGATGCATGTAAGTTTCAAAAATAATAAAGATGCAGCTAATTAATCCCCCTGAGTGCAGCAATATTAATAAAGCAACTCGGACATTGATGCAATTTTTTGAAAAATTGAAAAAGGAGGACAAGTGACTGTCATTGTCTGCCCGAAGTGTGCAAAACAACACCAGGTAAATATTGCCAATATTCCTGCGGGTAAAAGAGTTGTTGCCCGCTGTAAATCGTGCGGCCACAGATTTCCCATCATTCTGAATCAGATTGTACAGCCAGCTCAATCCTCATCAGATTCTATTTCTTCACAACAAGGAGATGCCTCAGTTTTACCCCCGCTCTCTGGTGTAGTATCTTCAACTGAAACTTCAAATGAAACATCGCAACAACCAACTACACCATCAGAAGAGAGCAACCAGGATGACTTAGCTGGTAAAAAAACAGCAGTTACACGCAGGATATCCGTTTCTCTCAGCAAGGGAGGTGTTGGCAAAACTACTACATCGGTTAATTTGAGTGCTGGTCTTGCCCTTGCTGGCTTTAAGGTACTTCTTATTGATACTGATACTCAGGGACAATCTGCTTATAATCTTGGTAAAAAGCCTAATGCGGGTCTGACAGAGCTGCTTACAGGTGAACTATCAGCCAAAGAGGCGACCATAGAAGCTCGTAAAAACCTCTGGCTTTTAGCTGGAGGACGATCTCTTGCTGGTGTTAAAAGAATAATTGATAAAAAAAGTATTGGTCAAGAGTGGACTTTATCTGAAGCACTTACAGGAGTTGATGAACAGTATGACTTTGTAATTGTTGATACATCACCTGGCTGGGATTCTCTTACTATTAATGTTATGTTTTATGTAACAGAAGTTCTCGTTCCAGTCGCTTTAGAAGCTATGCCTTATCAGGGACTTACTGAATTTATCAAAAGTTTAAGCTCAATCCATAAATATCGTAAAGAAGTTGCGTTGAAATATATTGTTCCAACATTTATGGATACTAGAGTAAAACATCCTCAAGAAATCTTGAAAAAACTTAAGCAGCTTTACAGTGAATTTATCTGTAAACCTATTAGGTATAATGAGCATTTCAGCGAAGCACCATCTTATGGTAAAACCATTTTTGAATACGCTCCTGGCTGCAACGGTGCTTTAGACTACAAGGAGCTTATCCGAAGGGTTGCCCAAGACGAAACTCTACTGAGATGAGTATAATAAAGATTCACTTAAATTATAGAATGCTATAATCACATTGGTTGAATTTGATCATAATGACTTCCATTAACAATATGATTGAATAATAGAGAAATCCTAATCATACAAGTTACTCTTCAAAATATTGTACGGTATAGAGCATCACGTCAAGTTTACCTTTTTTCCATTCATGGTCAGATAGTCCTGCTTTACTGCACAAATGGGAGAGAAAAATTGATTTGTCAGGTAGTTGTTCCCATACCTGTGGAAGAAAAGTCGCTCTGGCTCTCTCTTTTTTGATAATTACTCCATGAACTCCCGGTTTAAGTTTTGACAAGAGATCATCCGCATCTGAATAGTCAAGAGTTACAGGTTGTGATAAAATGCTGATTTCAAGATGGCTATCATTGAACTCTTTTGATGTAAGCGGTGGAAATCTTGGATCCTCAAATGCTGCACTGATAGCATTATGCCTTATCCCCTCCCTTACACTTTCCGTTGACTCAAGTGTCCCAATACAGCCTCTGAGTTTTTTATTCAGATGTATTGTAACGAAAGTCCCCATATTCCTATCAAACATCTCATCTTGTAATTCTGACATTATTTCAGAAGATTGTGGCAAATCACTCTTTATGCCAAGTCGTGCAGCAATTACACTTCGTGCAAGCCTGAGGAGTTGCTTTCCATGTGATTCTAAATAAGTATCTTTAGTTTCTTCGTGCTCTCTCTTCATAATTATTCCCTTTCATTTAAGCTGTTTTGAATTGTCGCACTCTCTTTTTTATTGAGCTTTATGCCCAATAATCCTTTTTTAAAATTGTACCTGATGGTATAACAATAGCCTATTTTATTGTCAATTTATGATTGCTAACCACTTTTAGTATGTTTGTGATTTCAAAGGGTGTGGGCATCAGATTGGATAGTTCCTTGAAGTGGAGAGTGGTATGACCGTGGAAAACGATCTTTTTTTCAGAAAGGCAACGCTTTTGATATGCAGCAGTCTTGATATTGAGATTGCTCTTTGGAGATGCAGAGAGTATATCTCAAATTATCTGCCTGCTGATGAAATATATCTGAATATCTATGAGCCGGGGCAGAGGAGGCTCAGATATATTGCAAGAGCTGATGCTGAAGGTGGCGAAAAGATGGATAAAACTATTCAGCTTCCTCAAGAGCTTATAAATGCAATAGAAAGCGGCAGACGGCTCAAAGACTACATGATTATTAACCGCCCGGAACTTGACCCGATGGGAGAGATAATAAGTAAGGCGTTGAATCTTAAAGATTATTCGTTTATAGCTTTAAGGCTGAGGATAGAGGTTCAGCGGCTTGGTGTTATTGATCTTTTTGCAAAGGGAAGAGATCGTTTTACAGAAGAAGATGCACAGCTCTTTTCACTTTTAAGAGAACCTTTTGCAATTGCAATGGCAAACGTGTTGAAGCATCAAGAGTTAGTTCAGCTTAAAGAGCAGCTTATATCAGACAACCGTTATCTTAACAGCGAGCTTATATCAAAAACAGGAGATGAGGTTATAGGGGCAGGGGAGGGGTTAAGAGAAGTTCTTGAAAAGGTGAATCAAGTTGCACATCTTAAAAATACTGTGCTTATACTTGGCGAAACAGGTGTAGGAAAAGAGGTTATTGCAAATGCGATACACAGGCTTTCGCCAAGAAAAAATCAGCCGTTTATTAAACTTAACTGCGGTGCTATTCCAGAGAATCTGATTGACAGCGAGCTTTTTGGACATGAAAAAGGTGCTTTTACTGGTGCAGTCAAACAGAAGCGGGGGAGATTTGAGCGTGCAAATAAGGGGACCATCTTTTTGGACGAGATAGGAGAACTCCCGTCATGGGCACAGATTCGGCTGTTGCGTGTTCTTCAAACTCAGGAGATCGAGAGGGTAGGGGGGTCGCCCTCAATTCAGCTTGACATACGTGTGATTGTGGCAACACACCGAAATCTTAAACAGATGGTTATTGATGGAACTTTTAGAGAAGACCTATGGTTCAGGATAAATGCATTTCCAATTGTTATTCCTCCTTTACGAAATCGTAAATCTGATATTCCTCTGCTTGTAAACCATTTTTTAAAAAAGAAATCTTTGGAGATGGGAATTCAGACGATTCCAGCAGTTGCTTCAGTAGATATGGAGCATTTAATTCAGCACGATTGGCCCGGAAATGTTCGGGAACTTGAAAATGTGGTAGAGAGTGCGTTGATTCGGCACCGACACGGAACTCTCCATTTTCTTCGTCCAGCTCTAAAAAACAATGGTTTACTTTGTCAACAGATAAAATCTTACAAAAGCGATGTCAATATTATGCCTATGCCCAAACTTGAGAGTTCTCGGCTCTCACTTGATGATGTGGTTAAAAATTATATTGATGAAGTGCTTTCTCTAACTGATGGTAAAATTAATGGTAAAAACGGTGCTGCTGAGATTCTTGGAGTTCACCCGAACACATTGAGAAACAGAATGAAAAAACTTGGCATTGTTTATGGAAGGGCATACAAAGTTAACAATGACCCCTCGCTTGATGCAGAGATAAACATGCGAGATGTTTAAATCTTATGATATTGAACTTATGATATTTAAGGATACGCAAATGAAACATGATAATAAAGTTCGGCTTGGTTTGATGGCACCTCTTTCTGGAATCGTTAGCCTCTACGGCTCTGAAATATCTAATGCAGGCATAATAGCCTGTAACGAAGTAAACGAAGCAGGAGGAGTTTTAGGGCGTGAGCTTGAACTTATCATACTTGATGACGGCAGTCTTCCAGAGAGTGCTGTGCCTGCTGCTGAAAGGCTTATTCGTGAATTCAGATGTTCAGCTATTATCGGCAATCTTCTTTCAAATTCAAGAATATCAGTATCAAACCTCGTTGCAGAGCCGTTACAAGTTCCATATTTGAACTTTTCTTTCTATGAAGGCAGCATATATAGCAGATATTTTTTTCATTTTGCAGCTCTTCCTAACCAACAGATTGATCCAATGATTCCATATATGCAGAACAATTTTGGTTCTAAAATGTTTTTTGCGGGGAATAATTATGAGTGGCCCAGAGGTTCGATTGATGCAGGGAAAAGAGCACTTCTTAAACATTATGGTGAAATTGTAGGTGAAGAGTATCTGCCGATTGGGGTATCAATTTCAGAGATAGAGGAGCTGCTTATAAAGGTCTCAAATTCAGGTGCAGATGTATTTGTTCCCTATTTTGCAGGTATTGACCAGATAAATCTTCTGACCGCATTTACTAAGAGGGGCCTTAAAAAAAGAATGGCAGTTGTGATGGGGCACTATGATGAGGCAATGGTAACTCTTCTTTCCCCTGAAATCCGAGAGGGATTTTACTCTTCCAATACATATTTTATGCCAATAGATACTCAGATGAACCGTTCATATCTTTCAAGGCTTGCACAACTTGACGACATTGACGGTATATGGCCCTCAGGAAACGGCATACTTACCAATTTTGGAGAAGGAACTTATCTTTGTGTAAAAGCGTTTGCCAAAGCTGTTAATCAAGCAGCTTCAATTGACGCAGAGGCTGTTATAAGAGAGCTTGAGATTATTGAAGTTGAAGGACCTCAAGGTATTGTGTTGATGGATAAAGCTACACATCATGCTTCAGTAAACACATATCTGTCGAAATGCAATGCAGATGGAGTTTTTTCGATTATAGAGTCATTTGGACTAATCGCACCTGTTATACCTGACCGCTACAGAGAAAACGAAAATACATCATTAAGTCAGCATGATAAGATAACATCTGGATATTCTTTATATTTATCGAGTCTTGCATCGTCTGACAGCTTACAATCAGGCTCTTTAACAATTACTAAAGAAGAGCATCAAATCTCTATTGAAAATCAAAGTGTCAGCTTCCGTAAATTCTGGAGCGGCGTAAATATCTGCGGCATCACCTCGCAGATTCTTGAAACAGTAGATATAGTTATAATTGCAGTAGATAGAAACGGGATAATTTTAGAGGCTAACCGTGAAGCATACCGCCAGTTTGGATATGATTTTGATGAGTTGCGTGGGTTAGCTATCAATATGCTTGTTCCGCCCAATTTAAGAATGAGGCATACATTGCTTTTTGAGCAGTTTGCTGAAGGCAGTGCTATGGAGATACTTATGGGCAAGCGTGGTGAAGTTCAAGGGTATAAAAAAGACGGCTCTTTTTTTCCAGCAGAAGCAAGTATAGTAAAATTCTTGTATGATAGTAATTGGGTATTTGTAGTTACTCTAAGAGACATAAGCGACCGAAAAAAATCTGAAGAGACACTGATATGGCGTTCTACACATGACGCTCTTACAAGGATGCCTAACAGGGTGATGATAAAAGATAGGCTTAAAAGTGCATTGGCAAGAAGTATTAAAATTGAGAAAAATATTGGATTGATCGTCATTGACATTGATAATTTTAAATTAATTAATGATACTTATGGGCATGATGCAGGAGATCAGCTTCTTATTCTAATTGCAGATCGATTGATAGATACTACAAAACCCGGGGACACAGTTGCCCGTTTAGGAGGCGATGAATTTGTAATTCTCAGCGAGTATATTGAGTCTGAGGAGTTTATTATAAAAGTTGCCAAAGATATCAATGCCTCAATAAAAATGCCGTTTAAATTGAATGATAAAACAATTTATATAAGCACCAGCATAGGAATGGCTATAGGACATGGTTTAACCCATTCAGCAGACGATCTGCTCAGAAATGCAGATTCAGCTATGTATATGGCAAAAGATATGGGTAAAGACGGCTGGTATCTATTTTCCGATAAAATTTACGAAAATTTACTTACAAAACTTAGTGTTATCAACGGGCTTAATACAGCAATAGAACAAAACGAATTTAGTCTTGTCTATCAGCCAATTGTTGCGGCAAACAGCCGAATCATAAAAGGTGCTGAATCTCTTATCCGATGGAACAGACCTGATGGTCCAGTTTCTCCTGCTTATTTTATCCCTGTGGCTGAATCGAACGGTTCTATTATCCCTATAGGACGATGGGTGTTCCGTGAAGTGTGTAAAACTGTTGCCCGTATTCAGAATGAATTCGGTAATAATATTCCATACACATCTGTCAATGTATCAACACGGCAGCTTGATGAGGAGGGCATTGTTGAAGAGTTTGTCAATATTCTAAATGAAACTGGTGCTAAACCTGAAAATATAGTGGTTGAAATAACTGAGACATCCTTGATGACAGATGTCAATAAAAATATAAGGGTTCTTAACGAGCTTGTATCGATTGGCATGAGGATTGCTGTTGACGACTTTGGAACAGGTTACTCTTCACTGTTACAACTCCTTAAAATGCCTGTAAGCATTATTAAAATTGATCGTGAATTTATTGACGGGCTTGATAAACGACCAGAAAGCCGAGCAATAACTTCAGCGGTAATCAAGATGGCAAAAGTTATGAATAAATATACCATAGCTGAAGGGGTTGAAAATGAAGCACAGTTGTTTGAACTTCAGTCTCAAGGATGTAATACTATTCAAGGATTCTACTTTTACAAACCTATGGCTGCTGATGACTATATGACCATCCTGAAAAATAATATTGTGTCAAGTGATGTTGACGCTCCGGGAGTCTATACAGTTATCTATATAAGCAAAGCATCTGACTCTATTTCACACGATGAGATAGAGAGTATTCTTAAATCTTCGCGAAAAAATAATGCTGAATTGTGCATTACAGGATTTCTTATATACCATAACGGATATTTTATGCAGTTGATTGAAGGGAGAAAGGAATCTATTGAAACTCTTTTAGAAAAGGTTATGAACGACTCACGCCATAGTGATATCAAGATAATTCTCAGAGCTTTTAATGAACGCCGTCTTTTTACCGACTGGACTATGGGATACTGGAATATGGAAGAGTCAGGGGCACAAATAGATTTTTCAACATGGCAGAAGCAGACATTCAGCCTTTTAGAGATTTCAAATGACACTAAACTCTGTTATGCGTTTTTTGAGGCGATATCTTCAAAGAATTTATGAAAAGAGAAATTTTTAGAATATATTTAGGGAGGACACCGTAGCATACCCTCCCCCTACTCTCTAATCGAATCGTATAGTATTTTTAAATATTCAGGCTCTTGATAATATATCGAAACTTTTAAAATCTATCCAAGAGTTTTAAACGCTTTTTTGCTTGCTCCGCAGATCGGGCATCTCCACTCTTCAGGCAGTTCATTGAACTGGACACCTTTGGAAATTTTACCCTTTTTATCGCCTTTGTCAGGATTATAGATATATCCACAATTTACAGTTTGACATTGATACATCTCTTCAGGTTTTGCCATAATTTTTCTCCTTTTTGTTTTTAATCTGATTTATTAAGTGATGTTATGCAAAGCCCTCCCCGCAGGGGAAGGAGTGATATTATTCCCCCCTCTCCATATAGGGAAGGGGGTGAGGCAGATTAGTGCTGTTTAACAACACCCGCCCGCACCGCCGCAGGACGCATGTTCTTTTCCTTTTATCCAGACCTGGATAATATATTCCGCTCACCCGACTCCTGGAGTTACTTTAATAGCATAAACAGGACAGTTATTTACACACGCCCCGCACTCCATACAGCCGTCAAGATCGACAATTACAGCTTTATTATCCATCATTTCAAAGACACCATGGGGACAGACTACTGTGCATAGACTGCACCCGACACATGCCTCTTTGTTGAGGATTAAAGTTGCAACATCTTCTAAGTATCTCATATTTCTCATTATTTTTCTCCATTAAAATGCAGAGTATATCCATAAAACAAGTGATAAAATTGCACCGCCTGCCTGGATTGGAATAAATTGCTTCATCTCTTTTTCAACTCCTGAGGGCGAAGTAAACGGAGTTGCTCCTGTAAAATTCATTGCAAACCATGAACTTACCGTTATTCCAAAAGTAGATAGTGCTGCCATTGCTGCGATATTTAAAGAGGAGGTTGAAGAGAAGAAAATAGCAAGAAGTGAAAATATAGCCCCGCTTACAATTCCTTTTGCTGCAAACGCTTTAAATGGCAGAAAGGGAAGAAGAGCAGGGGTTACAACAGCACCTGATACAAATCCTATAAAAAGAAAAATAAGGGAGAAAAATCCACGTTCAAGACTCTTTAGCAATCCAGAACCTAAATTATTTTGTAATGAAAAAAGCTCAGAATTTACGCCCGATATAAAAAGAAGAGCTGCCACTGTAATCAAAAGAGATTTAAATGCAACAGTTAATTCAATAGGGGTCAAAATCAGCCGCTCTTTAAATGTAAATGTTACACGCCGCATACAAGGTTCTGCTTTTCTGCCGTTTCTTAGAAATGCTTGAATATCAGAAGCTCTGACAGGACCATATATAACATTAAATCCGCACATAGTCTTGACATCTTTTGCCCTTACGCCTGTAGCACTAAGCTGGGGCAGTATAAGCCTTCTATGTTTTACAATCTTTTCCAAGCCTGACAACTGCACCCTTTTGACCAACTCCTGTGTTGAAAATGTTCCTTTACCAGCAGCACACCAGACATTTACGCCAAGAGTATCAAGCACAAGAATCCAAAGGTTTAATTGATTAATGTTTGTTCGTAAAATATCAAATGTGAGCTTAAAGTTTGCTGTAACAAGAACTTCTGAATTCTCGTCAGGCTCTCCTATAGCATAAAGACCCTGCGAAACACGATAATTGTTACGTGTAACTCCTAAACGTGCCTTAACAGTTTGGACTTTATCCTTGAAATCAAGTTTTCTTCTAACTACAGGAATCTGACCAGCATCTGTATCGATAAATTTCTCTACAAAATGGGAGATAACATATCCTGCTTTTGCGTATTTTGCTAAAAGGGTGTCTGAGTGGGAACTCTTAGGCGAACAACAAGCAGAGGCTGAGGTATCTAAAGGGAAGCTATCTAACACACAATCGTTCCTGATATTATTATCAAAAGCAACTGGTGAGACTCCTTTCATTGAGTTAAGAATAACAACATTATCAGTTATAATATGTTTTAACTTCACATTATTTGTATTATAATTTTGAAACATATATTTATCCTCATGATTTTGGTGCAATTTTTGAACTCTTTTTCAGCTCTTTTCGGACACCCCGTTTTGCTCCGAAAATAAAATATATTATCCAGCCCACAAACGGAATCAATGCAACTAATCCCCATATAGCCTTATTTTGCATGGAACCAAAATCTTTTAAAATAATATTGACTATTGCCAGCATGGTAAATCCCCAGAAAACAAGAGCCATTCCAGCAACAACTATAAATGTATCCATTTTTTGATTATCCTTTCAGACGATCAGATATTTTTAAGAGTGTTTCAACATATGGATCGCTATGGTTGTATCTGTAGAGAACTTTGTGTGCCTGCTCTCTGTTTAAAGTTGGTCTCCAACCATGATGCTTGAGATAGTTGGCAATGCTGTGTATAGCATCTGCATGGTTGAAAAGATCAATTTTTCCATCTGAATCGCCATCTTTTGCAAGAATCAGAGCATTGCTTGGCATAAATTGAGAGATACCCAAAGCACCTGCATAAGAACCTTTAATTTCAACTGGATTAATACCTTCTCTTGTCGAATATTTAAAAAGTGATTTCAACTCGTTATATGCCCACTCTGATTTTGAATCTGCTTTTTTATCGAACTTATTCCTTGTTATTCTTTTTTCTTTGGACAGAAAATTCCATAGCCTCTCTCTGTGGGCAGTGTCTGAAAGTGAACTCATTGTGGAAAGGACGTTTATTACATTACGGCTGCCAAGGTTAGTTCCAAGGCGGGTTTCAACAAGCATTATGGCTGTAATAACTGTTCTATCAACCCCATATATTGACTCGGCATTTGCCAATTCAGCTTCATGCTTCTTTATGTAGTTAGATGCTCTTTGAATAGCAGAGTCTGACAGAAATTGCTCATAATTCAATCTGGATTCTGAATGGACAAAAAATAGAGATACACCTTTAAGTTCAAGTGAAATTTCTGGGTCTCTGTATATTTTATCAATATATTCTGTGGAAAAGCCATCTTTGACTAAACGGCTCTTTACTGCATTAAACATATTCTGATTTTGATCGTCTTCTGCCTGTGCAGACGTTATTGATACAATATAAGTTACATCAATAATTAGTATTGAAAATAGTATTAATGGCATTATAAAGAACGGTAAAAAATTCTGATAATAGTGGTAAATATCTTGTTTGTTCATAAATATAATCTCCTTTTTATTTTGAATGTAGTTTTTTATGGCTATTAAAGTTTTGTATGTCACCATAGGAATAACAGTTATTATGATAGCTGATTTATCGCAGATAATAACACTTTCTTAAAACACCTTAAAGCCCTGTTTTCTATTTTTCTTGACATATTTTAAAGCATCTATTACTAGATTTTAATATATACAGCTTTTATCTCCCGCCGAATTTGAGCTTTTTGCTCTTATCTCAAAATTCTATTAAAATAGGAGGTCTTTATAATTATGAACTGTTCACCTAAAATACAGTTAAAAGTTTTTGCTTTCATACTGGGTATTATTTTTAGCTTATTTTACACGATCTGTCCTGTTTATGCTGACGAAGAACTTAGAGGATTCAGTTCTGATCTAAAAAAGTGGGCAGAAGAGTGTCGAGAGGAGATTGTTAACGAATTTGATAAGTTAATCTCTTCTGGAAAGTTAAAACCCGCACAGATTTTTGACACGTTTTATATTCCCATGCCAGATACTTACCCTCAAAAATACCATACACAGTATGATACCATATTGGATACGACTATTCAGCCTATTCTCGATAAATATTTAGTTAAAGATAAACGGCTGCTTTTTGTAGTTGTAGTTGACAAAAACGGATATCTTCCAACTCATAATACCATTTTTTCAAAACCTCTTACTGGAGATAAGGATGTTGATTTCATAAACAATAGAACAAAAAGACTTTTTAATGATAAAATCGGACTTGCTGCGGCACGAAATGAAACCCCTTATCTTGTGCAAAAATATGTTAGAGATACTGGCGAATCTATTTACGATCTTTCATTACCAATTATGTTTCAGAATCAGCACTGGGGGGCTGTACGGATAGGTTATCAGGAGTAATATTTGATGTTCGAGACAAAAAAGTATATAAAGTTTTAATAATTATAGTTTTATATTTTCAACCATTTTTTATTGACATTAAGGAGGAGAAGTAAAAAATAATGGAGTTTATAACTAAAAGAATCGCTTTAAAGGTTGCTTTAATTGTTAATATTGGATTGTTTGTAATTATGTCAATTGGCACATGGTTTCTTACAAACAAACAAAGTCATTCTCTTGAAGAACAAATGATTGAACGAGGAAAAATTGAATCCATAATTGGTGCAAGAATGATAGGGCAGATATTGGAAGAGGCAGTTGATAATGGAGTTTTCCAAGTTAATGATATTTTTGACAAGCAATATATTGAGATTCCAGGATTTGATCCGCCCAAATTTCATACTAAATATGACTCATATCTTGATAAATCCATACTTTCGTTACAAGATGAGTTTCTTGAAGATCCAAGCGTAGTCTTTGCAGTTGCTGTTGATATTAACGGCTATCTGCCTACCCATAATAGCCGTTTTAATCAGCCTCCAACAGGAGACAAAGAAAAAGACCTGAAACTCAACAGGACAAAACGTATTTTTGCTGATGAGACTGGTCTTAAAGCTGCTAAAAACACTCAGAAAGGTTTTGTCCAGAAATATAAAAGGGATACAGGAGAGGAGTTTTATGATTTTTCATCACCCATTTATGTTCAGGGAAAACATTGGGGCGGATTTCGTGTAGGTGTTGCATTAGACAAAATAAATAACGCTAAAAAAGCACAGGTTCAGTCTTTAGTTATCATAATGGGGCTTCTTGGTATTATCTCAATAATATTAATTATTATAATGGTAAACATCTCTCTTAAACCTCTCCAAAATCTTACTTTGACTGCATCTAACCTTGCTGATGGTAAAGGGCTTGATGTTCCTATTATTCCAACAACAAAAGATGAAATAGGCAAACTTGCAGAGGTGCTTGAACGGTTAAGAATAAGTCTTGAGAGGGCATTCCAAAAATTGCAGCAGAGAAGATAACGTGCGGCAAAAAAGATAACGATCGCCCCTGAGCTAAGTCTAAAAAGACTCAGGGGCTACCACTATAAACTTATATCGACTTAACAGTAAGAACAGGACAGTGAGCTTCTAAAATAATATACTGAGCATTAGAGCCAAAAACCAACTTTCCTACCTTAGACTCTTTTTTCATGCCATATATAATTTCATCAACCGCTTTTTCCTTTGCAAACCTAACAACATCTTCTCCATGATCCAATCCTCGAATAAGCAAATGTGTCTCACACTTTACCCCTTTTTGTTCAAATAGCTCTTTATGGTAATTGAGTTTTTTTTCAACCTCTATAATCTCTTCTTGAGATGCATCAGCATTACAGCTCTTTACAAAAAAAACTTCTACATCTGCCTGCTGTGCCCTTTTTAATGCAACTTCCATAACATTTGCTGTTCTAACATCATTGTCATAGCTGACTAAAATTTTCATGATTCTCCCCCCAGATAATTATGATTCACAATAGAAAATAAAAATGCCTTCTAAAAAGGTTATTTCCCATTTATGTTTTTGAATGTCAAGCATTGACCTTCTGATACTTTAGTTTCATCCTGCTAAACTGTACCTTCATCAACGATTTCAGCAATATCTTTTACAATAATCTTGCGATCTGTCTCCATTATACCATCATTGAGCATTGTAATGCAAAACGGGCATGAAGCACAAACCATTGAAGCACCAGTATTAACAGCCTCTTTTGCTCTGAGATTATTGATCCTCTGCCCAATTGTCTCTTCCATAAACATTCTTGCACCGCCTGCACCACAGCACATGGATTTTGAGAAACTTCTATCCATCTCAATCAGCCTGCTGTCGCTCTGATTGCTATAGCTTTTAATCATAGCTGTCTGGCTATTGCCTTTTGATAAGTTCTGGTTTAATGAGAGCAGACTGCCGCCGTTAATCTCTTTTAGAATATCTCTTGGTGCTGTGTAGATGTTATTCCAGCGTCCAAGATAGCAGGAGTCGTGGAATGTAATGGTGCCGAAATCTTTACCATTAGAGACAAGCCTCCCCTGTTTTATCAGTTCTAAAATATACTCTGTATGGTGGAGAACTTTAAATTTTGCACCAAATTGAGGATACTCGTTTTTAATAATGTTATAACAGTGAGGACATCCAGTCAGAATCATAGATGGTTTATATTGATTGAGAATTTCCACATTCTGCTGAATAAGCATCTGTGCAAGATATTCATTGCCTGCACGCCTTGCCATATCTCCGTTACAGCTCTCTTCTGGTCCTAAAATAGCAAAATCAACACCGGCTTTTTGCAGAATCCTTGCTGTTGCCTGTGAAATCTTTTTTCCTCTATCATCAAATGAGCCTGCACAACCAACAAAATAAAGCACTTTGGCATCTGGTTTATCCATCATTAAAGGCACGCCCATACCTCTGCACCAGTCTGCTCTTGCGTCAGAACTAAATCCCCATGGATTGGATTGATTTTCAAGGTTTGTGAAGGTCTCTTGCATTTCAGGCGGAAAATCTGCCTCCATCAAAACCCTGTTTTTTCTAATTTCAAATATAAAATCAAGATGTTCATTGCTGACAGGACAGACATCTTCGCATGAACGGCATGTTGTGCATGACCAAATAACATCGTGGGTAATTTCAGAGCCTTCTCTTATTATCGGGAGAATTGAGTCTCTGTTTTTGCTTGGCTCAGGCAGATCTGCCATAGTTAAAAGAGCATCAGATTGATCAAACAGGTCAGCTTTGAAGTCATGTATAATCTTTTTAGGAGATAGAGGCTTGCCTGTATTTGACGCAGGACAAAGCTCTTCACATCGTCCGCACTCTGTGCAGGCATAGAGATTTAAAACATTGCACCAGTTAAATTCACTTACTTTCCCAAGTCCGAAAGATGAAGCATCTTCATTTTCAATATCAGTTTTCTGTACTGCCTTTTCAACTTCAAGACGTTTAAAAAAGACATTTGGAGCAGCAGCAAGAAGATGGAGATGCTTTGAGCCTGGTATATAGACAAGAAATCCAAGAATTGTACATATATGGATATAATAAGATATCTCATATCCAAATATAAGCCAGCCAAGAGACCAGTTTTTAAATGCCAATATATAAGCCAATATGCCTGAAACAGGAAAAATATTCTGATATATCAATGATGTTACGCTCTCTGAACCTTCTCCTGCTACCACAACTGGAATAAAACTTTGGAACGCATTGATAAAGTGAAATGAGATAATAATTACAGACGTAAATAGAATAATAAGATTTGCGTCTCGTCCCATTGTCAGATACGGAGGTTTTATTACAGTTCTTCTATATACGGCGTATCCAAAACCAATAAGGACAAAAAATGCAAAAATATCAGCTAAAAATAGATATTTGCTGTAAATCCAAGGCATAAATAGCAGCAGATCAAATGAAGGGAAAACTCCCCTTATCATAAGCTCAAGCGAATGAAGCTGTATTGCTATAAAGCCGAAAAAGATAAGTGTATGAGAAAGACCAGGAAGCGTTTTTCTTCTTACATTAGACTGCCCTAAAACATCTGTAAAAAGAACCTTCAGCCGCTCCTTTAGGCGATCAAAAGGAGAAAATTCAACTTTGCCTTCAACTGCCATCATAATTGCATACAATCTTTTGACTTTAATGAAAAAGAGCCGAAATGCCCAGAAAATGGCTGCAATCATTATTAAGGATTTAATAAGCAGATAGAATTTCATATATTTTTCCTCTCAAATCTCATTTTAAGGCTTTGGTCAGTGCAGGGATAACCTCAAAAATATCTCCTAAAATTCCATAATCGCACTTGGAGAATATTGGAGCATCTGGATCAGTATTAATACCAACAATAACTTTTGATGTTTTCATGCCTGCAAAATGTTGAATTGCACCTGAAATACCGCATGCAATATAGACTTTAGGGCTTACTGTCTTGCCAGTCTGTCCAACCTGGATAGAGTGAGGGGCAAATCCTGCATCTACCGCTGCTCTTGATGCACCTATGGCAGCCCCAAGCACTTCTGCACACTCTTCAATCATCTTGAAATTTGCAGCGTCTTTTATAGCACGTCCAGCAGTAATAATAATCGGAGCTTCGGTTAGATCAAGTTTTGATGAGCTTCCCTTTTTCACCTCAACCTTTTTAATTCTGCCATCGCTGGTTGCTGATGATTTAAAGTTTATAATTTCTATACTATAAGAGGCATCTTTAGCAGCAATTTGGCTATCTGATACTTTTATCGGTTCAACTGCATTTGGGCGGATTGTTGCAATCATTGTTGTGCAATCCAACTGAACAGTAGCAAAAGTCTTGCCTGAAAAATGTGACTTAACTGCACTTTTTCCCTCTAAATCAACTGATATGCAGTCTGATGCCATCGGTTCATTAAAAGCTGCTGCTGCTCTTGCAAATAAATCTCTTCCTGATGCACTGGCAAGTCCGAGCAGAGAGTTGAATTGATACTCTTTAGCAGCAGCGACAATTGAAGCAGACTGAATATCAGGACTGTTCGCTAAATCGCCGTCTGCTGTAATAACGATAAGTTTACCCACTCCATATAGAGCCATCTGATCAATTGATGCTGCACTTTGAAGCTCGTCCATCTGATCTGATTGCCCTGTATGAATAACCATTGCATAAACTTCATTATTGCCATCTCTGCCTCTTGCAGCAGTAAGAACACCACAGATGGTATCTTTAATTCTACCGCTGTCTGAAATCTCTATTAAAACGCCTGTTCTGGACATACTATCTATTCTCCTTATGAACGTAAGCAGCTTTGCTGGAATTATTGTTCGATTGAAATTATTGAATAATCAGATAATATAAAAATAAATCACAAAACTTTCTCATCTTCTTTAAGTATTCTTATAAGCTCTTTAACTTGTGCTTCAACAGAGCCTTGTATCATCTTTGCCCCTGATCTTTCTGGAGCAGATTCAAGTTTTACGAGTCTGCTTTTACTAAATAGCTCATCAATACCAAGATCGGAAATGGTTATAAGATTTACAGGCTTTTTCTTTGCCTTCATAATATCAGGAAATTTTGGATATCGAGGCTCGTTCAAACCTTTAGTTACGCCGATAACTGCTGGAAGTGAAATTTCAAGAACCTCTCTATCGCCTCCTCCAATCTCTCTCTCTGCAACTGCTTTATCTCCGTTAATCTTTAATTTTGAAATCTCGTTGACCACAGGAAAACCAAGCTCTGCTGCTAAACGGTAAGGAGTCTGAAAACCCTCTGTATCTACAGAATTTTTTCCTGTAAAGATGATATCAGGCATACCATCTCTCTCAATTGCTGCTTTAAGAACTTTGGCTGTAAAAGAGCTGTCAAGAAACTGCTCTTCAGTTTTAACGTGGATTGCTCTATTTGCACCTATCGCCATAGCACTTCTTAAAGCTCCATCTGCTGAAGCCCTGCCTGCTGTTATTACAACAACTTCGCCGCCGTTTTTCTCTACAAGCGTTACAGCCTCCTCAATTCCATATTCGTCATAAGGGTTGATAACAAATTTACAATCAGAATCTTCAAAACTACTCTCTCCAGAGAGCTTTATAGTGGCTGCTGTGTCTGGAACGCTTTTAATGCAAACAAAAATTTTCATACGCTATTCCTTTTATTTTATTATTGAGTAATGTTAGGCAAAATTTACTTATTGATATGAGCGTAGCCTTTTTGTATTTTTTAACTCTTTTATCAATTCAGGCAGTATCTTAAAAAGGTCTGCCTCAACAAAATAGTCGCAGTTTGACATGATAGCTGCATTTGGACTCTCATTTATTGCAATTATCATTTTTGATGTCTTCATTCCTGCAAAGTGCTGAATAGAGCCAGATATACCGCATGCAATATAGACTTTAGGGCTTACCTTCTCTCCAGTCTGTCCAACCTGCATGGAGTATGGAACCCAGCCAAGATCAACAGCAACGCGGGAAGCACCGACAGCGGTTGCAGCACCTAAATCTGCAATAGAATCAGCACAATCTTGCAAAAGTTTAAAATTTTCTCCGTTTTTCATAGCACGCCCGCCAGATATTATAACATCAGCAGAAAGAAGATGCTCTCCAGAAGAAGAATCTTCTGTTTTAGTCTCAATAAGTTTTATATTCTTCTGCTGTTCTGTTTTTGCTATAAATGTTTCTACTATTGGAAATATTTTTGCTTTAGAATCTTCTGACTCATAATTTTGTGCTTGTAAACACGGCTCTATAACATTTGGGCGGATTCCAAACATGCGTATATTGCCAGTAACCTTGACAGTTGCAATGGTCTTGCCTGAATATAAAAATGTCTCAGCAAGATCAAACTCATTGCCGGCATCATCATCTCTTCTATTTACATCATCTCCTTTGCTGACATTAAGACAATCCATAATTAATGGTGCGTCAAGCTGTGCGGCAACTCTTGGAAGAAGCTCTTTTCCAATATGAGTTGAAAGGGCAAAAAGAGTTGATATTTTATATTTTATAACTGCTTGAATAAGAGCATCTGACCATACGACAGGGTTGAAAATATTTTCGTGTTGTTTGTGGTTTTCGTGGTGATCAGGATCAATGCAAACTTCAATCACATATTTTATTCCACGATTTCCAAGCTCTTGCTTAATTCTCTCATTATCAATAATGTTTTTACTAAACCCTTGTTTAATTTTCTCATTATCGACAATGTTTTTACTAAACTGTCCGCTGTGTTCATCTATAATAAAGGCGTAAATTTCTTCATTATATTTTGCACTATATTTTTGGGCACAGGCAATAACCCCGTAATTTGCACTTTTTATTACACCAGCCTTGCTCTCTATAAATATACCCGTTCTTTTCATGCTGCCGTCTCCATAAGATCAAATCTTTTTTATTGATAATTATGCAAATCAGATAACCTTTGCCTTTTGTTTAAGAATACGCACAATCTCTTTTGCCGCTTCTAAAGGCTCTCCATCTATCCTTTTTGGTGTCCGCTGCTCTGCAAAAAGTTCAAGATTGATGATCTCGGCTCCATTTTTTTGTTCTTTTTGAGGATTATCAAATTTTGAATCACTGATCAAATATTTAATTGAATTAATGATTAAATTTTTAATCAAATCATCGAGAGGGACTATTTTTACATCTTTCTTTCTTGCCTTCACAACATCAGGAAATGTTGGATATGATGGGGTGTTGAGTCCTCTTCCAGCACCTAAAACGCATGGGCAAGATATTTCATAAATATTTTTTCTTCCCTCGCCTGCCAAGCTCTCAACTTCAGCTTTTGATAATCTGCCATCTTCAATAAAAGGGGTGAATTTTACCACATTGTTAATAACAGGAATATTAAAATAGGCTCCTATTCTAAACATTGTCTGCATTCCAACCATATCAATTGACTCTCTGCCTGTAAATATAAGAGATAAATCACCATATTGATATAAATCGTCTTTAACTTCTATATTACAATCCTGCTCAATAGCAGCTTTTAATGCTCTTGCAGTGATAATGCTGTCTTGCCTATCTTCTGTTGTTATTAAAATTCCTCTGTCTGCACCCA
This sequence comes from Desulfamplus sp., assembly GCA_015232555.1. GTDB lineage: Bacteria > Desulfobacterota > Desulfobacteria > Desulfobacterales > Desulfobacteraceae > Desulfamplus. The sequence goes on from JADFZJ010000003.1 coordinate 53,601, forward strand.
TAGCCATGGCAGACCTGAGAGTCTTTTCAGCATCTGCTGTTCCAAGTGAGACTGCTATAACTTCAGCTTGATTATCCAACAGCTTTTTTAATTTAACAGCCTCTGTAACTGCATATTCATCATAGGGATTTAATAAAAATGTAATCCGTTCATCAATCTGATTTTTATCTTTAACAACAATCGTTGCTGCTGAATCAGGTACATGCTTTACGCAGACAAATATTTTCATATTGATATTTCCTCAATAGTTATAAATAGAAAAGGGCTTGTTTAAAGCTAAACAAGCCCTCTTGAGAGTTAAATTATCATATAAATTTTAAAAACCATATCCATTTTAAAGAAGAACTTAAATTATCTCGTGCAATCTTAAAATGTATCTGTTTGAACGACCTTAGACTTTATCCATTTACAGAAAAACTTGAGTTTTTATTAATAGCTCTTTTACGTGAGAAGAAACCTACATTCATAACACGACCAGTATATTGATACTTGAACTGGAAAGGTGTTTTATCGTGTTCAAGTCCCTGTCGTTCGCAGGCATTTATAAGCTCTGCCATCATTCTGCCTACAACTGGAGCATTTTTGTATTGATTTCCGCTTGTTCCAACTGCCATGTAAAAACCGTTGAGATCAGATTTGTCGTATATTGGAATCCAATCGTCAGAGCAGTCATACAGATCAACAACGCCTTTTGGCTGATTTGGAACAGGAAGAGTTGGAATTCTCTTTGCCCATCTATAGCATTGAGCTTTCCACTGTGCTTCTGTCAACTGATTATCTCTGCCAGGTCCTCCTTTGCCTGCGTAAAATTCATCAGGATCAACCCACTCTTGAGGATCACATTTCGGGTCTTCGCTTCCAATAAGGAAAGTGTTGCCGACTTCAGGACGTGAATAACATGCAATATCTCCATCAGACATGTGATAACCTTTATTCAAGTAGTCATAATCATCTGGAGAGGGACAATACATAACCTCATGCCTGAGAGCTTTTGTTTTAATGTTGCAGCCTTCCCACACACCTTCTGCCATCTTATTTACTTTAAAAGAGTGAGGTCCTCCAACATTTACAACAATAGGAGAATCAATTTGAGTGCCGTCTTTTAGTGTAATTCCAACAACTCTTCCATTCTCACTTCTAATTGAAACAACTTCGGCATTAAAAATGAATTGACCGCCTTTAGCCTCTGTTGCTCTCATTATGTTATGGGCAGACAGAGCAGGGTCATTCATATAGCCTCCCTCTGGGCAGAAAATACCGCCTTCAAGCATCTCAGTTGGTTCATCGTAGAATTTAGGGTCTTCAGGACGTGTGACAGGCCAGAATTTATGGAGATCAATAGGAGGAATCATCTGTTTTATCTTTTCGTTGTCCCACTCTTCATACTTTACACCAACTTCATCATAATTTTTCTTAACTTTTTTCCAGTCATGCCCTTCAGATTTTAGAAGAAGTGAGCCTGTGTTCATATACTTTGCAAGACCTTTTTCATCCTTTACATGATCAAGATAGTTCTCCCAGTCAAGCCAGTATTTAAAACCTTCATAAGCCATTGCAACACCATCAGCGGTTGAATAGTGTGCCCTTACAATTGCACATGATCCAGCAGTTGAACCTTCTCCAGCATCGGGATTCTTATCTACATTAAGTGTTTTGTATCCCATTTTGCAAAGTTCATAAGCAATAGGGCAGCCAATTACGCCCGCACCAATAATAATTGCATCATATTTTTTGTTCATTCTATATTTCTCCTGATGTTATATATTTAAACATAATTGTTTGAATCTGAATTTTTATAAACTGCCTGCCCAAGATTTGAATCTATCCTCACCTGCTGGTTTTAATCCAAACTCTGCACCTGCGTCCATTATCGCATGAGTCATATCTTTGCCATAACCGCGGGACGCTGTAAATATAATGCCAGATTTTGCACCATCACGGCTTAAAGTTATAATCTGACATGGAATATGAGACATAGGACCTTGATAAAGAAAAGGGGTCTTTTTTACAGGATCAAGAAAATCAAGAGATGTCAACTTCTCTGTAATTGAAAAAGTGTTCTTTCCAAATATTGCCATGCACATTCCAACTTCTGTGGTCTCTGTATAGGCAGAAGATTTTTTTGGATCGCATTTGCAGTCAGAATCACAACTGCATTGAAAATCAAATTGGCACTCTTTTGATGATTCATCTTTTTTGACAGGAAGGCAAAATATTGAAGCCTGAACTCTGTTCATTCGATTAATTAACACGCTGTCTTGAAGGTAGGATTCGCATAAGCCTTGCGGAATTTTAATGCCAAAAGGTGTGATATCGTCCAAATTTGAACTTTGAACATCAAATCTTGTGATATGACTCAAATCAACTATATAATTATCTTTAGAGTTTGACGGGTCAAATGGCTGCTGCCCCTCTCCCTCATATTCTAAAACCACTGTAAAGTTGTCCCTTATCTCCGTTCTTTTTGGAGATGCTTTAAAGGAGACTGGTGAATATCTTTTAATTTCTACCATTAGTTTGTTTACCTCAACTCTTTTGTTTTAGCTAAAAATCTGTATTTTTTAAGCTGCTCTATTTGATTTAAGCTCAACTTTGTTATTTTCAGATCAGCTTTTCATTCTTCTTCCGTCAGGGTCGTAAAATGGCATTGGAACTACTTTGCCATAAATTAATTCACCTTTGCACTCATCTTCAAAAATAGCAAGGCGAGTTCCAATTTCTGCAAGATGCGACTCCACAAGTGCCATTCCTACAGCCTCATTTAAAGTAAAACTGTCTCTTGCTGTGCAGACATATCCACGAACTTTGTCATCAACAATCAATGCACCATCATTTGGGGCACGTCCGTTATCTTCCATTTTAAATCCTACCAATCTGAAACGGGTTGGATCATTTTCAGCATGACGAAGAGCGGCTGCACCAATAGTTTTTGCATCTTTTTTAGTGCGATCCCACAAAAATCCAAGACCTAAATCTAAAAGATTTGTTCTCTGTTCAGACTCCTGCCCTAAAATAATATGGCATTTTTCCATACGAAGCACGTTTTGAGCCTCCACTCCAAAATTTTGAATGTTGAACTCTTTCCCAGCCTCTTTAACCATATTCCATAAAGATACCATATAAGATGACGGAACATGCAGCTCATAAGAGAGTTCACCAACAAAGCCTAAACGCATAGCTTTTACTGGAATTGTATTTTTGATCATAAACTCTCTGTACCCTGAAAATGGAAAAGCCTCATTGCTTACATCTTGGATAGAAGCATCATTGTCTTGGCTGATAACTTTCTGGAGAACCTTACGGGCATTTGGACCAGAGAGATTTATAACGCCCATTGAGTCAGTTAAGTTGACTAAATAAAAATCCCAGCCGTCAAAACGGGTATGGTATCTTATCCACTCAATTGTTGAACCTGCACGGGCAGTTGAAGTTGTAAAGTAGTAGTCGTTTTCACCAAGTTTAATCACAACGCCGTCATCAATTACACAGCCGTCATCATTGCACATTGCAGAGTATTTTATACGACCAGCCTTTACCTTGGACATATCGCTTACATACACTCTTTGAAGTGCTTTAAGTGCGTCAGGTCCATGAATGCGAAATTTTCCAAGCGTTGAGCCATCAAGCATTCCAACATTATTGCGGACATTCTCAATCTCTTTTTTGCATGAAAAATCGTTAGAAAAATATCTTGCACGCTCCCAAACGCCAATTTTACGAAACACGCCGCCGTCAGCTCTCTGCATCTGATCCATAGGTGTGCGTTTCATCATTATGTGTTTTCTGCCAGCATAGGTTGAGATAAAAGTAGGAACTAAGGGAGGACGTACATTTGTCGGCTTTGGATGTGATCCTGATGATGAATTTTTTGCTGCTGTGTATTTTGCTACATACAGAGGCAGATTGTGTCCGGGAATACCGCCTTGACCAGGTCCAGTTCCTGCAGATGTAAACCTCTTGATAAGCTCTGGAACATCAAAGCCCATCTCAACTGCCTGCTTTATATTTTTGATCGTTGTATCTTCATCAAAGCAGATAAAACTTTTACGACCCTTCACAGGTGCATTGACAAACTTGCTGCCACGAGCAGTACCCGGAAGCTCTTTTAGTTTAGCTGTAACTGTATCTATTTCTGATGATAGCTGATTGATAGACTCTTGTGAATTTGCAACACCATCAGATGTCTTACAGATGCCTGCATCATAAAATTTTTTGCACTCTAAAGCAGCTTTAAGACCAGCAAGCATGCCTGAAACCTCAATTGACAATGAATCTTCAAGCCCTAACATTCTTCCAGCAGAGTATGTTCTCTCAGGCATGGTGTCGGCAACAAAAAAATTGGTGTGGCTGTCATATCTTAATTTTGCGTGTGCAAGCGTTAGATGTCCATTAATCGGGGTAAAACCAGCAGATGCAGCAACAAGATCACACTCAAAATCACGGCTTATTGTTCCGTCAAGCGTGGTCATTGTAACTCCTTTGACCCGTTTACTGCCATGAGCTTCAGAAACTACCCACCCTTTTAGAAGTAGAATGTTTCTCTTTGCAAGCTCAATCATAAGATATGGATTTTGTCCATCTTCACGAACATCAGCAACACACAAAATTTTCATGCCAAGATCAAACAGATCAATTGCAGCCTCAAGACCTAAATCGTGTCCAACACTAAAAACAGCCCGCTCTCCTGCAATAATACCGTAAGTTCTTGCCAAACGGTGAACACAGCCAACCTGCATAACTCCAGGGCGTTCATTGTTCTCAAACAAAAGAGGTCTCTCAATGCAGCCAGCAGCAACTACAACTGATTTTGCACGAATTTCAATATACCGCTCTGTAAAGTTATCTTTTTCTCCACCAATTTGAAATCCTGTAACTAAGTTATTGGTATATGTTCCAACAACTGACGCATGTTTAAAAACTCTTATGCCAGAGTGAGATTCAACCTTTGATGCAAGCTCTTTAGCACGAATGTAAAGCTGTTTATTCTTTTTATATTCTGAATCTCTATAATCAACTGTTCTATAATCAAAAAAACCTCCAAGCCATGGGCGAGATTCCATGATAACAACCCGCAGCCCTTTATCTGCTGCTGCAAGAGCTGCATTCATTCCAGCAGGACCTCCGCCGATTACAACAACGTCAGCAGAGGGGAAAATTTGCTCAAACCTGCCCGGCATTTCAAAATCTGGAGATATTGTGCCAATTCCGGCAGCTTTCCGTATCTGCTTCATTGCAACAGGCCAGAGAACTGCTGGTTTGTGCATGGTTCTGTAATAAAAGCCTGCCGGCATCATAAAATCAAGTTTGTCAATAAAACCCATCATATCATTTTCAGCAGAGCCTTTAACATTCTGCTCTTTAACTTTCATACCCTGTTTTAAAAGGGTATTTTCAGTTCTGACATTTGGGATACCGTCAACCTCCATACAGGTGTTGCTGCACTCTCCATCTAAACTGTAAAGCCCTCTCGGACGGTGATATTTTAAACTGCGTCCGAAGATTTTCACTCCATTATGGTAAAGAGCAGTTGCTATGGTATCGCCTTTAAAACCTGCATAATCTTTACCTTTATAATCAAAAACTACTTTTTGAGCAGGATCAATTCTCAGCGTGGGCAGTTGAGTAATTCTGGTTACCATCTGTAAACCTCCGATTGTGCAAATCCAATATTTTTGCTTATCTGGCTCTTTTTAATCATCTGCAAGCCTCCGATTCTTGAACTTCAACGTTCATTACTGTATTGCGGTAGATGGTAAACCATGAACCGCAGCCATCTTTATGAACCCACCACTCTTTTTGCACACCGGCAACAGATTTGTTCAAATGGACATATTCGCACCATGTTTGAGGAGTCAAGCTATCCTCTTCTGGTCTTGGTCCTTTATCTTCCCCGCCGAATCTAAACTCATATCCGTCTCTTTTTCCGCACACAGGACATGTTATTGTTAAAGACATTAATATATTCTCCTTAAAAGCTGTTATGATGCTTAAGAGTATTTTTAATTGCTGATAAAATTATTAATTATTCGGGGTATAGCTTACAAGCTCGGCTGTTTCACCCATCAGTTTATGCTGCTCATATCTTTTTAGGTTAAAAGGCTTTATCATGTCTGGAGCTTCGCCATCTGCCATAAACTGAGCCATATATTTACCTGATGCAGTGCATGATTTAAATCCAAAATATCCCCAGCCGCAGTTGAAATAGAAACCTTCAATTTGATCATTGCCATCTAAAATCGGTGCCATATCAGGAGTCATATCTGCAAGCCCTGCCCATATTCTCATAAATCTCAATCCTCTTAAACATGGCAGAAATTCTGAAAGAGCTTCTGCTTGATGTTTGATATAGTGTGCAGTTGTCTGAGTTGTGTAGTTGGGCCAATGATCCATGTGTGCACCAGTTGCAATCTCGCCTTTTAGTGTCTGGTTTGCATAGCAGTGGTAAGCTCCTGATGATACAACATGATTTAATAGAGGTTTTACAGGCTGGGTAACCATAGCTTGAATTGTAAGAACGCTTATCGGCAGCTTGATTCCTAACATTTTGTAAATCAATCCAGCAGAGTATCCGCCGGCAGATATAAGCACCTTGTTTGTGCTTATGCTGCCGCGGCTTGTCTCAACCGATACTATTTTGCCATTACTGGTATTTATTGCAATCGCTTCTGTCTGCTGATGAATCTCAACTCCATGCTTTGCCGCACCTCGTGCAAGACCCCACACAACAGCGTCATGCCGAACAACGCCTCCTGGCGGGTGAAACATTGCCCCATGAATCGGGTAGGTTATATCTTCAGAAATGTTAAGTGCAGGCACAAGCTCTTTTGCCTCTTTTGCATCAATCAGATGGCTCTCAACTCCATGAAACTGGGCAGTTGCAATGGTCATGCGGGCAGCTTTCATTGCAGCTTCGCTGTGCATCAGATTGAGATTTCCGCAGTTGTTGAACATAAGGTTATAATCTAACTCTTTTGTCAAAACAGGCCAGAGATCAAGTGCCTCCTTGTAGAGCGGAACATTGTATTGAGTCCGCTGATTGGCACGGACAATCGCCGTATTTCTTCCTGCACCTCCAAAACCGATATAGTTTTTCTCTATAATTGCTACATCAGTGATTCCATGCTCCTTTGCAAGAAAATAGGCAGTTGCAAGGCTATGAAGCCCGCCTCCTATTATAACCACATCATAACTTGATTTGAGCTGGGTCTTTTCACCCCACATTGGTTTGTATTTACCAAACATAAGCATTAAGCCTTTTTTTGAAATTTATTATAAGCTGTTACCCTTCAGGGTAGTAGCAGTTCACTTTGCTTTTGAATCTGTCCTCGTAAGGCTGACTTAAACTGTGAACAGAGAGGCAAATTTTTAACAAGAATACTCATTTTTGTCCTGATATCCAATGAAATAAATTATGTCAAGAAATATTTTTTTAAAAGTTAGTTTATCAATCAAAAGGTGTCAAAAGAGCCGCACTTGACCTATTATTTTTATAACAGCAAACTTTTTATAAGCCATTAAGATTAACATATAACAAGGAATATAGACTAAATGTTCTCTAATTAGTGATATCAGAAGAGTTGAGAAGAGTAGCTTTTATATGAAAAAAATAATGTCAAAATTATGGAAATGATTGACTTCTGGACTGTTATAATCACTTTTATTCAGGGATGGGTCAGCAGTTATACAATGCGGGTGTTCTGAATCGCATTGATGACCGCTGTAATTCTTTCTCTGTGTTCTGGTGGCACCATCAGCATTTCAAGCGGTTTGTTTACAAGAAAATTTTCAGGAGAGATTGATGAACCATATTTTCCCTTATCTCCCTCAAGTAGAAGCATATCGGAGAGGTTGCCAAAATAAGCTCCATTATCAATATGTTCAAGATACTGCATAAAGACATTGCTCAAGGTAACCATATACTCATCCATTTCGGCAAAACCAGTTACGTTACATCTCTTTTTGGAAATCATGGCTCGACACGCCAAGGGTCTTAAATCATATATCATACACCTTTGGTTTAGTAGCAGTGGACATTCTCCCCACAAAGGATCACCAAACTCTTCAGGTGGTTCTTCTCCAGCCATGCAGAGTTTGGCAAGTTCATTAATGGTTGTTTTAGGAATCAGACGTTTTTTATGATGCTGATTTGCGATTATGGTTAGCACGGTATCTTTTTCATCAGTATTCAAACCATCTAAAATATGTTTTGCTTCTAAACTTGTAAGAGTAACATTTCTGGTACAACAGGTGGCACAACCTTCTGCACAAGCTCTGTTCATTTCATCTGAGAATCTGTCAAAAAGCATAAATAGTTGCTTCAATATCGCCAGTTTTTCTTTAACGTCCTTGTTTTTCAATTTATCTAATTCCTTTTGTAATTCATGAACGTCCTTGTTTTTCAATTTATCTAATTTCTTTTGTTAATTCATAATCTTATCCCTTAACGACTGATATGAGTCAATCACATCATATTTAATATCTGCATGACCTAATGCTTCAAAATGTTTCTTGGCATAGCTGATTTTCTTATGTTCAATCTCTTTTAATTGAAGAGTCTCCATACTTCCTTTAGTTTCAGCAATAAAATAGACATACTTAAATTTGTCAGTATCAAAAACTATCGCCCAATCAGGATTGTAATTGCCCACTGGTGTTGGAATTGTAAAACTTTTGGGCATTTTAGCATAGACAAGCACCTCTCCACACTCAAGATCAGATGCAAATTTTCTTTCAATATCAGAATCAGTTTTTACATAATTATGAACATTCTTTTTAACTTCCAAAATGTTTTTAGCAAGAGAGCCTTTAAAGTTATTTAGAGTAAAAATAGAGTCCTCATAACTTTTGTCTATCTTTGAATAAACAATGTTATTTATCAGCATTGCTGCTTTTTCACTGTTTATAATCTGTGTAACACCATGTATGAAACTCTCTGGATTCACTCTAAAATTATAAAAAGTATTCTGCTGTAAACCTTTTAATATTTTAACTACAGTCTTTCTGGTAAGTCGTGTCCCTTTGGTGATCTCAGCTATCAAGTCATATTTTAAAGAGCCAAGTATAGATTCTGCCTTCTCTGTTATACTTTTCTCTTTTTTTCATGCTTTCACCTGATTTTAGTGATGCCTCATCAAGTTTATCCTGCTGTTCACCAGAAGTTATGTTTATTAAAATCTTCTTGACTGTTAAATCAGCATCAATTGATTCTATACATCTCTTTATAAGCTCATCACTTTCAAAATCCACCTCATAAACAGTCTTAACCTTTATTTTGCTCCATAAATCCTTAAATTTACGAAAATTGTCATTTGGCTTTAACTTAGCTTCATTAATATTATTGGCTTTATCATTTTCAGAGGGGTTAAAATTTGCGGTTGTGTAGATATTTTTCACAAGTGTTGTAACGCAAGTTTCAAAACCATTTAATTTTGCTTTGAGTTTTTCTGGTAATTTGTAGGTTTTGTTTTCTATGTCTTTTATAAGGCTCTCTGTTATCTGCAAATTTTCATCTAAATAATCATTGCTTATTAAATCAGCTATCAATATAGTTGAGCTTACATCATCAAAGGTGAACTTTGCCCCTTTTTCATTTGTCAAAACTCGGTTATTCAATACTTCTGTGGTAAGTTTAACAGGTCTTTCAGATAGAGATGAGACAATCTCATTTTGAAGAGCTTTTGCAAAAGATTCATAGGATTCGCTGGCTATAACAGTTAATTTGTTAATATCAAAAAACTCACTCTCTAAAACAGATGCGTCCATTCTCTCGCCATGTGAATTTACACAAATACGCAAACCCCTTCCTATCTCCTGTCTTTTGCTGATTTCTGACTGGCTGTGTTTTAAAGTGCATATCTGAAACACATTAGGATTATCCCAGCCTTCCCGCAATGCAGAATGAGAAAATATAAATCGGGTAGGCTCGCTCAGGCTCAAGAGCTTCTCCTTATTTTTCATAATAAGATCATAAGCACTCTCATCATTGCTGATACCACCCTCATGTTTGTTCTCTTGTGAATTGACAAACCGTCCCTTTTTATCAATGGAGAAATAACCTTTATGAATCTCTTCTACATTAAAACGGTGTAAATAATCATTGTAATCCGTTTCAAACAGTTCCAATTCACTGCTGACTGCCCGATTATATTCTTCTTCAAATATTGTTGCATAGTCGCCCTTTTGCTGGTTACTATTTTTGTCATATAGACGATATTTTGAAACCTCATCAATAAAAAACAGAGACAACACCTTTATCCCTTTTGAAAACATCATCCGCTCTTTTTCAATATGTGATTTTATTGTCTCTCTAATCTGTATCCGTCTGACATGCTCTTCATCAACATCTCCAACTGTCTGACCAACTGTCAACTCTATCCCATTAGTAAATGAAACTTTATTGGTTAATCCGTTAATCTCTTTAACAATAAAGCCCTTATACTGCTTGAGTTCATTGGAAAAGACAAACAGATCATCTTTCTCTTTTATCTGTCTGATTTTCTTCTGGATACCGTTATTTTGCTTCACTTCAAGCTCTAAATAGGCAACAGGATATTTGGTTATGCTGATCTCTATTCTATCAAGAAAAAGATAGCTGTTAGTTCCTGAATTACCAACAACTTCAACTCCTTTTACACCTATTTTCTTAACCAGCCGCTGGTTATAGGCATCAATAGCATCAAGGCGGTAAATTTTATTGAACTCTCTTTTGTGAGTAGCTGAGTATCGTAATGTAAAAAGTTGATTAAAGTCTTTGTCTGTAAATATCTTCTCTGCCTTTTCTCCAAACCGTTGCGGTTCATCAATTATTAAAATAGGTCTTGCACGCTTGATAATATCTATGGGCATCTCTGACTGTAGAGAATCTAATTTTTGATAAATCTTGCGGGACTCCTTACTCGTTGTAGCAAACGCCTGATAATTCATTATAATCACTTCAATATTAGAAGTGTTTGCAAAGCTCTTAATGTTTATGAGATTGGATTTATTCTGGGTGTTGTAAATGGAAAACCTGATTTTCTTTCCGTAAATTTCTTGAAAATGGTCTGCTGTTATTTCAAGGGACTTATGCACACCTTCACGGATAGCTACTGAAGGAACCATAATGATAAACTTGTTCCAACCATAATGTTTGTGAAGTTCATACATGGTTTTAGTATAGACATAAGTTTTGCCTGTTCCGGTCTCCATTTCAATGGTAAAATTAAGCCCATCTAACTTGTTGATTGTCTTTAAACCCTGTTCTCTTTGCAATGATTGAACATTTTTAAGAATATCAGACTCATCAATTTCAAGTTTTTTATTGGAAAATATCTCTTCAACTTTGACTTTCTGCCCAAAAAGTCCATCTTCAAATACCTCTCTATTAACGGTCTCTTTTCTAAATCCTCTGCTCTGCCCTTCAAAGCATCTGACAACTGACATAGCAGCATCAGTTTGGTAGGGTTGCTGTTTGAATATCAGTTTCATCTCATATCACCGTTACTATAGTTTCTGGAGATAATCTTTTAAATCGCTCTTCAACATTGATTCTATCTTTATCATCTTTGAAGCTGTTATCTTTGAATACTACTTTTAAAGGCTTCAACTCTGCTATTGTATCAACTATTTGAAAATCAATGTTGTTATCAAAACAGGCAGCAAGGGAATTAGTCTGGACAATGAAAACAGTGTTGTTGAGTATCTTTCTTGTTTCAATAGGCAGGGATAATTCAAGACCAAGATCAAGGATTACTTGTGTCAAAAGGTCTTCTGGGGAACGGTCTTCTTTGATGTTGCTTATAACAAGGTCAAGCTCATCTTGCTTTAGTTTGCTTGGGTGGTAGAAAACATCTTTCATGTTGGTAGAATCGACTTTGTAAACACGAAAGCCAATATCAAGTTTAGAGGGGTCTATTTTCTCTTGCCCTAAATCAAGTTGATCATCTTTCTTTTCCAACTCTTTAAGAATCTTTTGACCAGCACGGCGGATGCGTTCTTTACCTATTTCTGCAATGTTTTTGTATCCTGCATTTTGAGCTGTAGAAGTTGCTTTAAAGTCGTTGGAACCAGCCTGCAGTTCCTCTGGTAATTGAACAAGTATAAATTTCCTATTACCGTTATCAGATGAATTCTGAAAAAAAACGGCGTGTGCAGTTGTTGCTGAGCCACTAAAGAAATCAAGAATAATATCACCATTAGAAGTTGATGTAGATAATTGAATAATCCTATTTAATAGCCTTGTTGGCTTTGGATTATCAAAAATTGATTGATTATCAAATAATACTTTAAGTTCTTGTGCACCCTCTTGATTATGACCAACGGTTTTGTTACTCCACCATGTCCATGGACGGATACCTTTAGATTCTTTTAGAAACTTTTTTAGTCGAGGTCTATTTGAACCGTCTTTACCAAACCATATTCTATTATCTCCTTGAAGGTTTTTAAATGTTTGTTCAGCAAGTGCCCAACAACGACCTTCTGGAGGTGGCATTTTTATCCCTGATGGTGTTGTAATCGTATAAAATTGTGATTTTGGTGCTCTGCCAGTTTGACCAGTCAAATCAACAGATGCCCAGTCACCCCTTGGATCGTTGTCTGGATTTGAAAAACTTCTTCTTCTATATTCATCTATTGGTAAAAAATTCAATTCATTTAAAAAAGATTGTTTCCCATATAAGAGAATATGATCATGTGCGGCACTAATATTCATTCGTGCATCAGGCGATGTTTTTTTTTGCCAAAGGATATTAGCGATAAAATTTTCTTCTCCGAAGATTTCATCACAAATTTTCCTCAAATTATGCACTTCATTATCATCAATACTGATAAAAATAACCCCATCATCTTTTAACAAATCCCTCGCAACTACCAGCCTTTCATACATCATACTTAACCAATCAGAATGAAACCTGCCGTTGCTATCGGTATTTCGGAAAAGCTTTCCACCATATTCATCTTCAACACCCAGTTCTTCTTCATACGCTTCTCTGCTCTTTTTAAAATCATCTTTATAGATAAAGTCATTCCCTGTATTATAGGGCGGGTCAATGTAAATAATCTTCACTTTGCCAAGATAACTCTCCTGTAGAATCTTCAAAACTTCAAAGTTATCCCCTTCAATATATAAGTTTTGAGTCGTGTCAAAATTGACAGATTCCTCTCTGCACGGTCTCAAGGTTTTGTTAATTGGTGTATTTGCTTTCAGCAGTGAAGCCTTTTTTCCTTGCCAGTCCAAGCGATAGCGTTCGTCATCACCTTCCACAAGATTTTTGGATAGAGCTTGTTTCAGCAGATCAAAATCAACAGCCTTTTTAGGATTGCCACTTTCATCTTTTATTTCAGTAATCACATTGGGAAATAACATTGCAATCTGTTCGATATTCTTATCAATCAAGTCTGGTGTCTGCATTTTCAGTTTGTCCATTTTTCTATTTATCTCCTGTTATGAGATTGTAGTTTTCAACATCAAATCCCACAATATTTCGCTCTTTTTTTGAGAATTCAACACCAATAAGGTGAATTGGAAGGTTATCAGCCTTAAATTTTGCAGCGTAATTCTTGTTTTTAAGCTGTTCTATAGCCCGCCCATCTGGAGAGAGTTCAACAACTTTAAACTCAAACAGATAGATATTTTCATTAAACTTTACACTCATGTCAATTCGTCCATGATTTGTTGCATCTTCAACTTTTACATTTAAACCAAGTGCAGCAAAATAGCTGTAAAATATGCTGGCATAATAACCTTCATACTGTGCAATCGGGTTGTTATCATACCAATGATGAGGAATAGAGGAGTAGAATGAGTGGAATAGAGATTTTAAGCCTGTAAAATCATTTACAGATAGAAGCTGATATAATTTATAAAGGTTGGCGGCAGCAATACTGTTATCTGGAGTTAATGCAAATAACATCTGTTCTGTAAGACCCATTCTAACTTCATGGTTTGGATATCTAAGATGAAAAATCTGCTTTGCACCTGTCCACTCAACATGGTCAATTGTAAGATAGCCTGTTTGAAACAAAATCGCCTCCATCGGCATATCATTTACATCAAACCTTGAAAGCAGATTTTCAACAGTAATGACATGTTCAAGGTCTGGAACAAATTGATTCCTGCCTGTCAGCACTTTTACCAGAAAATCAGGAGTTCCAGTTTCAAACCAAAATGGACGGAAATCATGCTCTTGAAAGAGCAGCAGAAGGTCAAATGGATTATAAACTGTCTCGCCTAACCAGTTATATCCGTTATACCAATCTTTTATTTTTTGTCTGTTATTTCCCATCGTCTGCCTGTCAATCTCTTCAATTTCATCTGCAAATACTCTATTTACATCTTGTTCTGTATAACCACATATAGCTGAATAGTTATCTGATATTGTAATATCTCTAAGATTATTCATACCTGAAAAAAGACTCACCTTACTAAATTTTGAAACTCCAGTTATAAAGGAAAAATTAATATGTGCATCCATATCTTTTATAACTGAATAGAGATTTCTAAGCCCTGTTCTCATATCAAGAGCTGTTTTGCTATCTGTTATGTTGTCAAGAATTGGTTTGTCATATTCATCAACAAGTATAACTGCACTTTGTCCATATTTTTCATGTGCAAGCCTGATAAGCTGTTTAAAACACCCAGAAATAGTTTTGTATGTGCATTTTACGCCTAATATTTTTTGATTTTCCTCAAGCATTTCTCTAATTGTGTCATCTAATTCCTGACGGCTTTGCAGAACTCCGCCTCCAAAACTTATATGAATTACTGGATTGGTTTTGGTAAAGTCCCATTTATCATGGATATATAAACCTTTAAAAAGCTCTTCTTTTCCTTCAAACAGAGATTTTAAAGTATCAATAAACAGACTTTTGCCAAATCTTCTTGGGCGGGATAAAAAATAGTGTTTTCCTTCATTGATTAAGCTGTGGATAAATGGAGTTTTATCAACATAGTAATAACCATCTCTTATTATCTCTGAAAAGGTCTGGATACCTATTGGGAGCTTTTTTTTCATATTCGTTTTATCCTATGGTAACCTTCAAAATTAGACGACAACACATTTTCCTAACTCCTTATAAATTCTCATGGTAAGTAACCATAATAAGGAGTAACATTAGCACATGCAAGAATCTAACTGGACACTACCGTGATAATATCATCTAATTTAAGTATTTTCATATAAATAAAGTGATAAACGAACAAGAAACCGAGGAGCACTATACAGTGCATGTGAGGACATGATTATTATTTGTAACTAACTGTTAATATATGTATTATGGTTTTAATTTTAAAAAAGGATAAGAAGAATGGGACAATACAATCTGGATCGCATCTTTAAACCGCAAAGTATCGCGGTGGTGGGTGCAAGCGAAAAAGTAGGAACAATCGGCAATGCACTGATGAAAAATCTTGTTACTGGGGGATTTGAAGGCATGTTGCTTCCAGTCAACCCCAAATACAGAACGCTTCATGGGCACGATACTTTTGAATCAATATCAAAGATAGAAAAAAATGTTGATCTTGCCATTATTGCTACCCCTATTGACACAGTTGTAGATGTCGTGAGTGAATGTGTCTCAAAAAAAGTGGGGGGAGCCGTTATTATTTCAGCAGGCGGAAAGGAGAGCGGTGAAAAAGGTAAAAAGATAGAGGAGAAGATTCAGAAGATAGCTTATGCTGGCGGGCTTCGTATAGTTGGACCCAACTGTGTTGGAATTATAAAACCGGGCTGGAAAATGAACGCAAGTTTTGCATCTGAAATGCCTGAGTCTGGAAATTTGGCATTTGTATCACAAAGCGGTGGGATATGTACCTCTATTCTTGATTTAGCTTTAAAGGATCACATAGGATTCAGCCATTTTGTAAGCATCGGTTCTATGCTTGATGTTGATTTTGGAGATATGATCGATTATCTCGGAAACGATACCTCTGCAAAGAGTATTTTATTGTATATCGAAAGTCTCACCAATTTCCGAAAATTCATGAGTGCTGCCCGTGCTGTCTCTCGTATCAAGCCTATTATCGTTCTTAAATCTGGTAGAAGCCCTGCTGGTGCAAAGGCTGCGGCATCTCACACAGGTGCAATGGCAGGAGAGGACGCTGTATATGATGCAGCTTTTAAGCGTGCTGGCATTGTGCGTGTGGATACCATTCAAGAGCTTTTTGATTGTGCGGAGCTGATGGCAAAACAACCCCGACCTCGCGGTTCTCGCCTTGCTATACTTACCAATGGCGGAGGTCCTGGTGTAATGGCTACAGATACACTTGCTAAATATGGACAAGAACCGGTCCCACTTGCCCCTGAAACCATGCAGGAACTTGATTCGTTCTTGCCTCCCTTCTGGAGTCGAAGTAACCCCATAGATATTCTTGGTGATGCCTCTCCAGAGCGGTTTAGCCGTGCCTTGGAAGCCTGCTTTAATGCAAACAATGTAGACGGCGTACTTGTTATTCTTGCACCGCAGGCACTTACTGCCCCAATTTTAGTGGCACAAACGTTAGTTGCGACCATGAAAGGGCGTCAATATCCTGTATTCACATGCTGGATGGGAGGCAAAAGCATCTCTTCGGCAGTTGAACTTTTGAATGAAGCTGGAATCCCCACCTATGATACGCCAGAGAGGGCAGTGAGAGCGTTTCTGTATATGGTTGAATATGCTATAAACCTTGAGACTCTTTTGGAAATTCCTCCCAAACTGACTATGAACATGGTGTTTGATCAGCCAAAAGCCCGACGACTGCTTGCAGATGCACCTATACGAGATTTTATGGCTGAATCAGATTCCAAAGAGCTTTTGATGGCTTATGGACTTCCTGTTATCAGAACAGAAATTGCACGTACAGAGGCAGAAGCTTCAACTATCGGCAAAGAGCTTGGATATCCGTTAGTTATGAAGATACACTCTCCTGATATCACCCATAAGACTGATGCTGGCGGAGTTTGTCTTGATCTACGCTCAGATGACGATGTTTACAAAGCTTACAGACAAATCATATCATCAGCACGTAACTACAAACCTGATGCCCGAATTGAGGGGGTAACCATTCAGCCTTATTTTGCAAATCCTGATTTTGAGATTCTTTTAGGTGCTAAGAGAGATTCCAATTTTGGTCCAGTTATTCTTTTTGGAATGGGAGGAATTTACACTGAAGTATTAAAAGATCGTGCATTAGGACTTCCGCCCATGAACAGGTTGCTTGCCCAACGGCTCATGCAGCAGACCAAAGCCTACAGGCTGTTAAAAGGATATAGAAACCGTACCGCAGCCAACA
The DNA here is from genome assembly GCA_015232555.1 of Desulfamplus sp. Classification (GTDB taxonomy): domain Bacteria; phylum Desulfobacterota; class Desulfobacteria; order Desulfobacterales; family Desulfobacteraceae; genus Desulfamplus. Next base: position 70,849 of record JADFZJ010000003.1, read on the forward strand.
TGGAGCTGCTTGAAGAGATGATTATACGGCTTTCTCAACTTTTAATTGATTTTCCTCAGATTGCAGAGCTTGATATGAATCCTGTTCTTATTAAGGATAGCAAACCTATAGCTGTTGATGCCAGAATATTAGTCTCTCCTCTTGAGACACCTCAATCTCTCCATTTAGTGATAAGCCCCTATCCTGAAGATGAGGAGTCTCACATGGTAAGCGTTAATGGAATCAAGATTTTTGTAAGACCCGTTAAGCCAGAAGATGCCCCGCTTTTTAATGATCTATTCAAGGTTCTATCTCCTACGACTATCTATTATCGTTTTTTCGGAATCTTAAAGGAGTTGAACCCTGCAATGTTAGCACGATTTACCCAGATAGATTACGATCGGGAGATTGCATTGGTTGCAATTGAAGAAGATTCAGAAAACGATAAAATGTTAGGAGTTGCAAGAATCATAGGAGACCCTGATGGAATTACAGGTGAATTTGCTGTTCTTGTGGGTGATGCATGGCAAGGCAAGGGCATTGGTTCAAAACTACTCGAAAAATGCCTCTCAATTGCCGAAAAACGAGGCTTTAAAACAGTTCATGGCATAGTTTTAAATGAAAATAAGAATATGATTGCTCTGGGGAAAAAGTTGGGTTTTGAAGTAGCAAGAGAGCCTGAATCAGGAGACAATAAGTTAGTCATTCATTTGGGAACTTGTTGTTAGTTTGATGTCGCCTGTAATTTAACCACCTATGGATTGAAACTCTAAGCTCCATAGGTGGTTTGTATTGGATAGATATCTATTGTAATATTTATTACAATTAGTTGCCATGCAGGGCAGTGGTAGTGCACTTTGGGAACTATTTAGAAAAATTTCTCTTTTATAATAGTTGCCTCCCGTCCAGGACCTACAGATACAATTTTGATATTGACTCCTGACAATTCTTCAATCCTGCTCAAGTATTTTTTTGTATTCTCAGGAAGCAAGTTATAATCAGTCAGCTTTGATGTGCTCTGCTTCCAGCCAGGATGGGTCTCATACACTGGAATACAATTTTCAAGCACTTTGATGGAGGGAGGGAAATCTTCCATTATCTGTCCGTTATACTCATATCCTGTGCATATTTTAATTTCGTCAAAATCATCAAGAACATCTAATTTTGTTATGACAAGACCTGTTAAACTGTTAAGTCGGGCAGCATTTTTAAGAATAACCATATCAAGCCATCCGCACCTGCGTTTTCTTCCTGTAGTTGCTCCAAATTCAGCACCCTTTTTTTGCAGAGAATCGCCGATTTCATCAAAAAGTTCGGTTGGAAATGGTCCGCTTCCGACCCTTGTTGTATATGCCTTCACAATTCCGATGATCTGATTGAGTCTGCAAGGTCCAACGCCTGAACCACATGCCGCATTGCCTGATACTGTGCTTGAAGAGGTGACAAACGGATATGTTCCATGCTCAACATCTAAATGTGTCCCCTGGGCACCCTCAAACAGAACCTTTTTACCTTCATCCATGCCTTTATTCAGAATCACGGAAACATCTGCAATATATGGAATCAGGCGGTCTCTTATGGAGAGAAACTGGTTTATAACCTCTTCAGGGTCAAGGGTTTCGGCGTTAAAGTAGTTTTTAAGATAGAAATTTTTCTCATCCATGATCGTGCGGACTTTTTCGGTAAAAAGTTCAAAATCAAGCAGATCTGCAAAACGAATTCCACGGCGGGTAGCTCTGTCTTCATAGCACGGACCGATACCTCTGCCGGTTGTACCTATTTTTTTATCACCTTTTCTGCTCTCTCGTGCATTATCAATTAGTCGGTGATAAGGCATTATCATGTGTGCCCTGTTGCTGATTTTTAACATCTGAGATGAGGCATCCACATGGTTTGTCATAAGATAATCAATCTCATCAAGTAGAACAACAGGGTCAACTACGACCCCATTACCAATAAAACACTGTTTTTTTTGAAGAATACCTGACGGCACAAGGTGGCTGATAATGGTTTTTCCGTTTACAACCATTGTGTGTCCAGCATTATTTCCTCCCTGAAAACGTACAACATAATCGGAATATTCACTTAGCAGATCAACGATTTTTCCTTTTCCCTCATCACCCCACTGGGTCCCGACAACAACTATATTTGACACTGTTTATTGCTCCTTTTTTCTCTGAAAAAATGTCTGATAATTTCTCTTGTTTCGTTAAGGCACACACCAGATGTAATATCAATAGTGTGGTTCAGTCTTTTATCATGATTAAAGTTATATAATGATCCTGCTGCACCCCATTTGGGATCAGGTGCACCATAAACTAATCGTGCAACTCTTGCGTGGATAATTGCACCCATGCACATTATGCACGGCTCTATAGTAACATATATTGTGGTGCCGCAAATCCTGTAATTGCCGACATTCAAGGCAGCCGCCTTTATTGCCACAATCTCTGCATGAGCCGTTGGATCGCACATTGATATGGTCTTATTATACCCATGACCTATGATATTGCCAAAACTATCTGTAATTACACTTCCTACAGGCACCTCATCCAAGCTGGCAGCAGTCTGAGCCTGTTCAATGGCAAGGCTCATATAATATATATCATCCATTGATATTGGTCATTCCATATCTTGTTGCTATCTGATGTTTAGTGTATTTTATCATGCTTCTACACATATATTATATTTTTATCTATATCCATTTTTTATTATCAAGGTCAATTAAATTCACAGTAATTCTAATTTTGGACTACATATTAATTTTTGATCATAGTCTATTTATATCTCTAATCTTTCAAATTTTATCAGGTAAGTTCACCATATTTTTTCATCTATTTTGACGGGCGAGGGGGGGGCAGGGGGCGTATGGATAGGCAGTTAAAGATTTGACAACTTTTGGAAAGTTATCAAATCTTTAACTATACAAGGAAGAGTTATTTAAACAAAATATTTGGCAGCCACAGGGATATAGCAGGGATATAGGTGATGAACATAAGATAGATGAGCATTACTATAATCCACGGAGCACACGCCTTTGTGGTTTCAGTCAATCCTAAATGAGATATGCCAGAAGCAACATAAAGATTGAGTCCTACAGGTGGGGTAATCATGCCGATCTCCATGTTTACGGTCATCAAAATTCCAAGGTGTATTGGATCAATATTGAGCTGCATTGCCATCGGGAAAAGAAGAGGGGCAGTGATAAGCAGAATTGACGAAGGCTCCATGAAGTTACCAGCAGCCAAAAGCAGCAGGTTGACCATAATAAGAAATCCCACAGAGCCAAGACCCATGTGTGTAATCCAATCCGTCAATTGCTGAGGAATCTGCTCTGAGGTTAAAAGAAATGAGAATAGCACGGCATTTGTGATAATATAGAGAATCATTGCTGACATATTGGCTGCTGCAAGAAGAGTTTTTGGAACCTCTCTGAGTCTCATGTCCTTATAAATAAAAACAGCCACAACAAAAGCATAAACAGCACTCATTGCCGCTGCTTCGGTAGGAGTAAAGGCACCCGAGTAGATACCGCCAATAACCACAACAATAAGCAGAAGTCCCCAGACACTCTCTCTAAAAGTGCGTGCAACTGTTTTAAAATCAGCTTTTGGAAGACGGGGATAGTTGCGTTTTTTTGCCACAAACCATGTAACACTCATTAGTAAGGCAGCAAGAAGAAGACCAGGAATAATACCAGCAACAAATAGCTTGCCAATTGATGCGTTTGTTGAAACTGCATAGATAACCATTACAATTGATGGCGGAATCAAAATTCCAAGACCGCCGGCAGTTCCGATAACACCGACACCAAACTTCATCGGATATCCCTGCTTGACCATTGCTGGCAGCAAAATTGAGCCAATAGCCACAACAGTTGCAGGACTTGAGCCAGATACAGCAGCAAAGAGTGCACAGGCAAGAACTCCGCCAAGGGCAAGTCCACCGCACAGATGACCAACCAAAGCGGTTGCAAAGTTGATCATACGTTTTGCAACTCCGCCGTGAGTCAGAAAATTTCCGGCAAGAATAAAGAAGGGAATCGCCATAATTTCAAACTTTTCAATACCTGTAAAAAGTTTCATGGCAACAGATTCAATAGGTACATTGGTCATGGTAAAAAGATAGGTCAAAACGGTAAGCCCAAGAGAGATTGAAATTGGCATACCAGTCAGCATAAGCACAGCTAAAAGTGTAAAAATAATCAATCCACTCATTATGGTTTACCTCCATTTGCTTCGGTAGCCGTAGTGTTATTCTCGCCTCTATTTGAATTTTTTTCTTTGATAGTTATGCTGTAATCTCCTATCTCTTTCTCATCAATCCCGTCAACATGACCAGCATCGTGATGAGGAAGCTCTCCTGTTCGGATAAAACTTACAATTACCTGGAGAAATCTGAAGCACATAAGATAAGAACCAAGCGGAATTGCCAAATAGAATATCCAGACAGGCCACTCCAAATCAGGAGATACAGGACCTTCTGTCAAGTCGTGCCAGTCAAATCCAAAAGTTGTGGCAACAACATAACGAAGCCCAACCTCCCACACAAAAGCAGAACCTAAAGTGCCGATGATGGCTGTAAAGAGTGCACCGCCGCTTAAGCCTATTACAACAAATTTTGCCCGTAATTTACTATTAAGGCTGTTGATAAAAACATCGACCCCAACATGTATTCCGGTTCTTACTCCGTATGCTGCTCCAAATTTTGCCATCCATACAAACATGTAAATACAAAGTTCCTGTGTCCAGCTCATATTGAGACTGAGAAGCCAATCCTGAACCACGGGAATTGGCAGTCCGCTGGCATAACGGTGTGCAACAGAGACAAAAATTATCGCTGTTGCGGCACCAATAAGAGTGGCTACCAGCCATTCTTCCAAATGATCGAGTAGTTTCAACATTGCCTTTTTTTGTTCTCCTTCAAATTATTTGTTTTTGCCTCACCCTTGATAATGCTCTCCCCTCTTATATTTATAACTAAACAACATAATTTATACGGATATTATAGGTCAGTCAGTGCAGAAACAGGGTGAAAAAACTTCTGTCTCCGCACTGTTTTGAGGATGGGAAGAGGGTAAATTTGTCAGCAGCTATTTTTTGAAATTGGTAGCCTGATAAACTTCCTGAATCAGATCTTTACCAATACGGCTTGCCATCTTGTCGTGAACTGGCACAAGGGCATCTTTCCAAACCTGTCTCTCTTCTGGAGTGAGTTTGATAATTTCAGATTTTCCAGATGCTGCAACAGATGCAAGGTCTTTTTCGTTGTTCTTTTTGGCAATGTCATTTGCAAATATTGTAGAATCAGCCATTGCACTGTCAAGCTGGGTACGGATATCTGCGGGCAGACCTTCCCAGAATTTCTTGTTTACAAGTACAGCATATCCAAGATAACCATGATTTGAAACAGTTACATACTTTTGAACCTCAAACATTTTCTGGGTATAAAGGTTTGAAGGCGGATTTTCTGTGCCGTCAACAACACCAGTCTGGAGAGCCTGATAAACTTCGGAGAATGCCATAACCTGTGGAATCGAACCAAGAGCACGCATCTGGGCATCAAGAATTTTTGAGGACTGAATACGCATCTTCAACCCTTTGCAGTCTGTTGGAACTTTGAGCGGTTTGTTGGCACTCATAACCTTAAAGCCGTTGTCCCAGTATGCAAGTCCGATAATGCCCTTTGGCTGGAGCTTATCAAGGAGCTTCTTACCGACAGGTCCAAGCGTTATTTTGTGTAACTCATCGTAATCATTGAAGATAAATGGAAGGTCAAAAAGCTCGAACTCTTTTACTCCAAGCGGAGCAAATTTGGCAAGAGAGGGTGCAAGCATCTGAACAGCACCCATCTGGAGTGCCTCCATCTCCTCTTTGTCCTTGTATAACTGGCTGTTTGGATAGACTTCAACCTTTACAGCTCCTTTAGTTCTCTCTTCTGCAAGTTTCTTAAAATACTCAGCAGCCTCACCCTTTGGCGTATCAACCGCTACAACATGGCTGAATTTAATGATAATAGGGTCAGCAGCCATAGCATTTGAAGTAAATGCAAATACCGCAGCAATTGCCAGAAGCAACATCATCTTACCTGAAATCGTCATACATTTTCCCATTTTGTCTTTCTCCTTTGTTTAAAAGATTGTGTTTGTTATATGTAGGAACAGGGTTTTATTCCTGTTCTTGCATTCATCTCTTTTCTGCAGCACTGGATTCTAACAATATCCCTTTCTCTTTCCAGAACTTTTCTGCACCTGGATGAAGCGGGGTAATAATACCTATGACTCCAGTTGCAATGGACATCTCTTTGAGAGGAGTATTCTGCTTTGCAAGGTGCTTTAACCCTTCATCAGTGTAGATGATTAATAACATCTGATAGACCATATCGGCAGAGACGTCTGCATTAGCAACCCAGATAGCAGAGTCCTGAAATGAAAGTGTATCCTGATTTACCCCTCTATATGTTCCGCCTTTTATCATGGTTGTTGAAAACCAGGGAAACTCCTTTAAAAAGCCGCTCTTATCTGCATCATCTCCGAGATTAAGAAGCTCAATTTTAGTATCAGATTCATCCCCTTTTATGTCTGCCACCATAGTTACAGCATGAGATGGTAGTGCTGAAAAGACCCAGAATGCATCGATCTCGTTATTTTTAAAGGCTCGTGCAGCGTCATTGTAACCGACACCCCGCTTTTCTATTTTATTCCATAATCCTAAGTGTGTTAAAAAAAGCTCACAAGTTGAGTAGTCGCCAGAACCTGTATTACCCACACCAACCCTTTTGCCTTCAAGGTCGCTTATGCTGTTAATCTTGTTTTCTGTTTGAGTATCTGTGCCTGCCTTGCCTTCTGTTCCATTTTTATGAACTATAAGATGAGCCGAAGCTGTGTAAAGATATGCAACTGCCATAGGTTTGCTGTAAATTTGCGATGAATTTTGTGCAGGAGACTTTGTTCCAGAAGCATTTGCAGCAGAAGTGTTTTGTAAATAACTAAATATTTTACCATTGGCTCCCTGCCACAGATCGCCTGAATATACAATTCCCATCTGAAAAGTTCCGTCATCAATCTTTTTAAGATTATCAATAGAGCCTTCTGATGATTCAGCTTGAACTTTGAAGCCCTCTGCATCTTTAACAGGTTTGAATGAATTAATTGCATTAACAACGGTTTGGAATGTGCTGCCAGCAGCTCCGCCGCCAAATAGGATTTTGTCTTTATTAGAAGAGTTAGAGGATGCAAATGAGGATAATGTAATGGATAGAAATGAACATAATGTCATAATAATAGTTTTTTTCAATCGCATTTTTTAAAGCCTCTTATCATGTTTGAATTTTTATTAAGTATTATCACCATGAACCTTAAAAAACAATCCATGTATTTCTGATTATTATGTAGGGATTTTTCTTACAACTTGAGTTGAGAGTTGAAGCCTTATTGCTTTATAATAGTACGATAACTATTTTTCCGATAGTGCCTTTGCCAGTACCTCTTCCATATCTTCAACTAAAACAATTTCAAGTTCATCTTGTATGGAAGTCGGCAGTTCTGAGATATCTTTCTCATTCTCCTTTGAGATAATAACAGTTGTAATCCCACATGCATGGGCTGCAATCAGCTTCTCTTTTAAGCCTCCTATGGGAATGACCCTGCCTCTGAGTGTGATCTCTCCAGTCATTGCGGTTTTTCTTTTTACAGGTCTCTCTGTCAATACAGAAACTAATGCTGTGCACATTGCAATACCAGCAGACGGTCCATCTTTTGGAATCGCACCTTCTGGAACATGGATATGAATATCAAGGTCTTTATAAAAATCCTCACGAATACCAAGTGCCGCAGAACGAGAACGGACATAACTCATGGCAGCACTTGCAGACTCTTTCATAACTTCACCAAGTTTACCCGTTACAGAGACATTACCCTTGCCAGGCATGGTAACAGTTTCAATGATAAGCAGCTCCCCTCCTGCTTGAGTCCATGCAAGACCGTTAACAATACCGATTCTATCCTCTTTTTCAAGTACACCATTTCTGAACCTTGGCTTACCAAGGTAGTCAACCAAGGAGTCTGAAGTAATAGTTTCGACATTGAATTCTGTATTAACAGTATTGGTATCGTTAATTTGGACAATCTTATTTGTTGTCTGGACAATCTTTTTCGCAACCTTTCTTAACACAGAGGAGATTTCCCGTTCTAAATTCCTGACTCCAGCCTCTCTTGTATATTTCCTGATAATAGAAAGAACGGCATCTTTAGAAAAGAGCTTAACATCACTGTCAACAATCAAGCTATTTGAATCATATCTAAAATCAGTTACAGCATCGTCTAAATCTGTTTGGATATTAGTTGTTAAATCAGATTGATTCCGTTCAACTTCAAATTTATTCTGTTCAATTTGTTTAGTAAGCAAAAATAGAAGTCCATTCAGCTCAATCTGTTTGGGAATCAGAAAACCGTGTGCTATCTGTTCTTTTTCATTCTCAGTATAACCAGGTATGCGTATAATTTCCATCCTGTCCTGAAGAGGTGCTGGAATGTCGTGGAGAGTGTTTGCAGTTGTAATAAAAAGGATATCAGACAGATCATACTCAATATCAAGATAGTGGTCATTAAATGTCTGATTTTGCTCAGGATCAAGTACCTCTAATAGAGCTGATGATGGGTCACCGCGAAAATCGGTGCTCATCTTATCTATTTCATCAAGACAAAAAACAGGATTGTTGTAGCCTGTCTTTTTAAGTGTCTGGATAATTTTTCCGGGCATAGCTCCAATATATGTCCTTCTGTGCCCTCTAATTTCAGCCTCGTCTCTTACACCTCCAAGTGATATTCTTGCAAATGAGCGTCCCATTGCTCTTGCAACAGAGTGTGCAAGAGATGTCTTGCCAACTCCAGGAGGACCAACAAGGCAGAGTATTGGACCTCTAATTTTTTTCACCAACATCTGAACAGCAAGATATTCAAGAATCCTCTCCTTAGGTTTATCAAGTCCATAGTGATCCCTATTGAGAATAGATTCTGCTTCAGCAATATCTATTTTACTCCTGCTCTTTTTATACCATGGAAGGGCAATAATCCATTCTATGTAATTTCTGACAACCGTTGCCTCAGATGACATAGGGGACATTTTTTTTAGTTTTTCAAGTTCCTGACGAACAATTGCCGATGCCTCTTTAGGTAGGCGTTTGCGTTTGACCTGACGCTCAAGAAGTTGAAACTCCTGCTGTGGTTCTGGCTCTTCCCCCATCTCCTTGCGGATTGCCCGCATCTGCTCGTTCAGATAGTGCTTTTTCTGGAGTTTTTCCATTTGCTCTTTTACCCTGCCCTTAATTTTCTGGGACATGGCAAAGACCTCTATCTCCTGCTCAATTAGTTTGAGAAGAAGCACAAAACGCTCTTCAAGTGAAGCTGTATCTAAAAGTCTCTGTTTGTCAGATAGTTTGAACGGCATCTGGGAGGCAATGGTATCTGCAAATTGTGACAAGTCAGAAGCAAGTGATCTTAGATTCTGCAGAAGATTTTTAGGAATAGTTCCAGACTGTTTTGCATAGTGATGAAATGCTTCGGCTACTGTTCTTATTGAAGCCTCTGCCTTGGATTCATCCATCTCAATCTCAACAAAGGGTAAAAATTGAACAGAGATATATCCCGCTGAGTCATGGTCATGGATACTTCTTACTCTGCCTCTTCGTATACCTTCAACAAGTATTTTAACTGTCCCGTCAGGCAGCCTTAGAATCTGGGATATGGATGCTTCGGTTCCTGTCTGGTAAATCTCATTGATTTTGGGTTTGATTATCTCTGGGCTGCTCTGGGTTACAAGGAAAATATGTTTATCTCGTCCCATTGCATGGGCAAGAGCGTTGATAGATTTTGTTCTGCCAACAAATACAGGTGAAACTGTATGCGGAAATAGCACCATATCCCTTAACGGAAGAAGGGGTAACTCCCGAATCTCATCATCTCGGGAGTTATTTGAGCCATCTGAACCATCTGGATTAAAAAATTTTGATATATTGATCATCTTGGATAGAATATCTCTGTGGTAGGTGAAGTGGGAAAAGTTTGCTTATGGATGTTTTTGTATGCTCACAAGGCAGACGTGATTGTTATGCCTGTTTTTTTGCCTGCTCAAACAGAAGGATAGGCTGCTCATGGTTCAGCACAACCTCTTCTCCCACAATACACTCCTTGACATCACTGATTGATGGAAGCTCATACATTATATCAAGCATGGTCTCCTCCATGATAGCACGAAGCCCCCTTGCACCAGCTTTTCTCTTTACTGCCTCTTTTGCCATTGCAATCAGTGCCTCTTCAGTAAATTGGAGGTTGATTCCCTCAAACTCAAAAAGACGCTGATACTGCTTTACCAAAGCATTTTTTGGTTCCGTAAGAATCTTGATAAGAGATGCCTCGTTAAGTTCTCCAAGCGATGCAATTACAGGGAGTCTGCCTAAAAACTCGGGAATCAGACCAAATTTAATAAGGTCTTCAGGTTTTAACATTTCAAGAAGCTCTCCAATTGGTCTCTCCTGACGGCTGCTAACCTTTGCACCAAAACCCATTGATTTACTGCTGACCCTTCGCTGAATAACCTTCTCAAGACCGTTAAATGTTCCGCCGCAGATAAATAGAATATTAGATGTATCGACTTTTACAAAATCTTGCTGTGGGTGTTTACGCCCACCCTTTGGAGGGATACTTGCGGTTGTCCCTTCAATGATCTTTAATAGAGCCTGTTGAACGCCTTCACCTGAAACATCTCTGGTAATTGACGGGTTATCTCCACGCTGGGAAATTTTGTCAATTTCGTCAATGTAGATTATGCCCCGTTGTGCCTTTTCAATGTCATAATCTGCATTTTGAACTAAAGAGAGTACAATATTTTCAACATCTTCACCTACATAACCTGCTTCGGTAAGAGATGTCGCATCTGCAATGGCAAATGGTACATCAAGAAATCTGGCAAGAGTCTGTGCAAGGAGGGTCTTGCCGCAGCCTGTAGGTCCTATTAGAAGGATATTGCTCTTTTGAATCTCAACTTCATCTTTTTTGTTAAGCTCTGTATCAAGACGCTTGTAATGATTATAGACAGCTACTGAGAGAACTTTTTTTGCATGATTCTGCTCAATAACATAAGAGTCAAGAACATCTTTAATCTCTCTTGGGGCGAGGTTCTTTCTCAACTTATGAGCACTCTTTTTTTCTGTTTTCTCCTCATCGTCAATTATCTCTTCACAAAGCCCCACGCACTCATTGCATATATAAACACTGGGACCCGCTATCAGTTTTTTAACTTCTTTTTGATTTTTTCCGCAAAAAGAGCAAAAAAACTCATCATCTTTTTTTTTTCGGCTCATCTTTTATTCCTCCTTTGAAGGTTCAAGCTCGCCTCTGTCAGCCACAACACGATCAATAATGCCATAGGCACAGGCTTCATCACCTGACATGAAAAAATCACGATCCGTATCGTTAGAAATTTTATCAAGATTCTGTCCTGTGTGAAAAGATAAAATCTGATTCAGTACATCTTTCATGCGGAGAATCTCGTTTGCCTGAATTTTAATATCAGATGCCTGTCCCTGAGCACCGCCAAGAGGCTGATGGATCATAATCCTTGAGTTTGGAAGCGAAAACCTTTTTCCCTTTGCACCTGCTGCAAGAAGAAGAGCACCCATACTGGCTGCCTGACCAACACATACAGTTGAGACATCAGGCTTTATATACTTCATGGTATCATAAATTGCTAAACCTGAAGTTACAGAACCACCGGGTGAATTGATATAAAAGTTAATATCTTTTTCAGGGTCTTCAGATTCCAAGAATAGAAGCTGGGCAACAACAAGATTGGATATCTCGTCATTAATTGCCGAACCAAGAAATATTATCCGATCTTTTAAAAGTCTTGAATAGATGTCGTAGGCACGTTCGCCTCTATTTGTCTGCTCAACGACCATAGGTATTAAAGGCACTGTGGTTCTCCTTTACTTTGTGCTATTAAATATTTTTTCTTTCAATTTGAACTGACAACTGTAGAGACGCACGACCGTGCGTCTCTACTTTCATATAAAATGTTTGCTAAGATGCTGATGTATCAGTCTCTGCTGATTCTTCTGTAGAGGACTCTTTTTCAGCTACTGGTTCAATCTCAACTATATTTGCATTGCTTATAATATGATTCATAGCCTTTTTTTCAAGCTCAATCATTTTGATGTATTCAAGGTGCTGAAAGGAGGCTTCAGAGCCAAACATCTTTTTAATCTGCTCAACAGTTCCGTTCATAGCTTTTGCCATACCAGCATAAAGGTTTTCCATATCATCTTCTGTCAGTTCAAGTTTCTCCTGGTCAATAATCTTTCCAAGTAGAATATGTCTTTTTGCCTGCTGTTCGGCAACATTACGGTATTGACTTCTGATTATATCCTTGGTCATCCCGACCGACTCAAGTGTTATATTGTGCTGCTGATACGCCTGTTCTGTCTCTGCAACAATAGCATCCAATTCTGATTCTACAAGGATATCAGGCAGTTCAAACTCTATATTTTCAAGCAGCTTAGTAAAAACCTGTTCGCTTAACTCTTGGTGAACCCTTACTTTATACCCTGCTTCAAGATTGGAACGGATTGCATTTTTTATCCCCTCAAGATTTTCAAATTGCCCAAGTTTTTCGGCAAGTGTATCATCCAAAGGCGGAAGCACCTTTTCCTGAATCTCTTTAAGAGCAACCTTATAGGTAACAGTCTTTCCCGCAAGCGGGTTATCATTGTCATTATTATCGTCAGTGTACGCCACATCTATTTCAAGCTCTTGCGGAGGAATGACACCTGTAAGTTTTTCTGAAAACTCATCTGGCATCTGTTTTGTTCCAATCTCCAAAATATAATTTTCAATTTTGGGGGTATGCTCAGAAGGAGTGCCATCCACAAATCCCTGATAATCAATCATAACAAAATCAGATGCCTTTACAGGACGCTCTTCAGTTACAGTCTGATTGGTTGCCATTGACTGGCGAATCATCTGAATCTGGGCATCAATCTCTTCATCAGATGGAGTGTAGAGATTTTTTTTAAGCTCAATTCCTTTAAATTCAATATCTGAAAGCACTGGTCTTACTTCAACATTAATTGAGAAGTTGAACGGCTTCCCCTCCTCAAGCTCAGGAAGTTGCTCACTTACAGACGGTGGACCGATTATATTAGCAAGAGCATCTTCCTTAATAGCCTCTGAATATGAGTTCTGAATGAGCCTTGAAATAATATCAGCCTTAACATCTTTACTGAATCTGCTTTCCAGAACTTTGCGGGGAATTTTTCCTTTTCTAAACCCTTTTATTGAGGCAGATTTGTTTACATCTTTATATGCTTTATCAAGTTCTGCTGTAACGTCCTCTCCTGCAATTTCAATATGAATTATTTTTTTTACTGTGCTTTGATCTTCTATTTTTACCTGCATTATTTTCCTTCCTGTAGCAAAAAAAGCTCTGGAGAACAGAAATATACCTTGCTGTACCCTCTTCAAGCTGCCTTTAAAAACAACCGTTAATATCCATAATGTAGCTTATAATATCACTATTATTCCTAATTCCGAATAAAATGAACTAAGTTAATCTTTATCTGCTCAAGTGTCAAGATAATTGAAAAAAGACTTCATTTCAATATGTTGGTGATAGTTCCGTTGACTTAAATTATCTCTTATTTTTGAGCCAACAAGTCCTAAAATACTCTTTTAGGAACTAAAAAAATAAAATTGGAAAGAAAATTTTAAAATATCCTTGCATACATCAATAAAGCGTGCTAAAAGTCCCAAAAAATTTCGGGGCGTAGCGCAGCCTGGTAGCGCGCCTGCTTTGGGAGCAGGATGTCGGAGGTTCGAATCCTCTCGCCCCGACCACTAAAAAAATTAAAGGGTTATGGTTAATTCCATAGCCCTTTTTTTTATTTATTCGCAACAGTCTATAAAGGGCATTTTATGAATAAAATCGGCAATTCTCTATATATTACAGATGGTATTCAAGATAAATCTCAATTTAAACTGGTATCTCATTTCAAGCCAACAGGTGACCAGCCACAGGCAATTGACTATCTTGTAAAAGGGGTAAACTCTGGAGCAAAACATCAGGTAATGTTGGGAGTTACTGGTTCAGGCAAAACATTTACCATGGCAAATATAATTGCAAAGATTGGAAAGCCGACTTTAGTTATTGCCCCGAATAAAACCCTTGCAGCACAGTTGTACAACGAATTTGCATCTCTTTTTCCTCATAACGCTGTAGAGTATTTTGTCAGCTATTACGACTACTATCAGCCAGAAGCCTATATTCCTTCAAGTGATACCTATATCCAGAAAGATTCTGCCATAAATGAGATGATTGACAAGATGCGGCACTCTGCAACACGCTCTGTTCTTGCAAGAAGAGATGTAATTGTAGTTGCAAGTGTCTCTTGTATTTATGGTCTTGGTGCACCCGAAGATTATCTTGCCTTACGGGTTGAGATTGCAGCGGATATGGAGATGCCAAGAGAGGCTTTATTGGCTCAATTGGTTGATATACAGTATGAGAGAAATGATATCGATTTTCACCGCGGCACATTCAGGGTAAGAGGCGACAGGGTTGAGATTTTTCCAGCTTATGAGGAGGATAAGGCACTTAGAATCGATTTTTTTGGAGATACTATTGAAAGTATATCTGAAATAAATCCGCTTAAAGGATATATAATCAACTCAATTAGAGAGACAGCCGTTTTTCCCGCATCTCACTATGTTACAATGAAACAGACTCGGGAGAGGGCAATCAAGGGAATCAATGAGGAGCTACAACTTAGGCTTGAATATTTTTATAAGGAGAACAAACTTCTTGAAGCCCAGCGTCTTGAGGAGAGAACCCGCTATGACCTTGAGATGATGAATGAGATAGGCTACTGCACAGGCATTGAAAACTATTCAAGACATCTTACAGGAAGAAATCAGGGTGAACCTCCTCCAACCCTGCTTGACTACTTTCCTGATGATTTTTTGCTATTCTTTGATGAGAGCCATATCTCTGTACCGCAAACTGGTGCTATGTATAAAGCTGATCGCTCCAGAAAAAATACCCTTGTGGAATATGGATTTCGTCTGCCGTCAGCAGTAGATAATCGTCCTCTTAAATTTGAGGAGTTTAAACAGAGGGTTAGTCAAGTTATCTATGTCTCTGCGACGCCAGCAGATTATGAGTTCCAAAAAGCAGATGGAAGGGTTGCAGAGCAGATTGTCAGACCCACAGGGCTTCTTGACCCTGAAATCGAGGTAAGAGATGCAAAATATCAGGTTGACGATCTTTATGAAGAGATAGTCAAACGTATAGAGCCTGACAATCCAGAGGCGAAAGAGCGGGTTTTAGTTACTACTCTTACCAAACGGATGTCAGAGGATTTGACTGACTATTTTTCAGAGCTTGGGATTAAGGTCAAGTATCTTCATTCTGATATTGGTACAGTTGAGCGAATTGATATTATTCAAGATTTACGTAAAGGTGTTTTTGATGTGCTTATCGGTATCAACCTTTTACGAGAGGGGCTTGATATTCCAGAAGTCTCTCTTGTTGCTATTTTGGACGCAGACAAGGAGGGATTTTTGCGATCTTATCGCTCGCTTGTCCAGACATTTGGAAGGGCAGCAAGAAATGTGGCTGGAAAGGTTATAATGTACGCAGAGAACATAACCCCATCTATGAAAAAGGCTATGGAAGAGACCCAACGGCGGCGAATTATTCAAAAAGAGTATAACCTAAAACATAACATCGTTCCTGCAACAATTCAAAAAGAGCTGAAATCATTTGATTACACAATGGAGAAAAAGGTTTCATACTCTGAGGAGATGAAGAGAGTTCTTGAAGAAAGTTCAGGCAGAGATATGATGGCAGCAGAAAGCTTAGAATCATATAACAATGTTGCATTTAATAGCTCTAAAACGGCAAAAGAAGCTAATAAAACAAAAATAGATAAGCTCATTAAAACTCTTGAAAAGGATATGAAGCAGGCAGCCGCGGCTCTTGAGTTTGAAAAGGCAGCAGAACTTAGGGATAAAATCAGGGATCTAAAAAATTATCAATTTACATCAGTGAGGTAAAAAACTATCAGTTTACAAAATCTTCACTAACATTAGCATTCCGTCAAAATTTCATACACACACGTTAGATATCCACCATTCATTATGAAAAATATGGGGATAATTAGTTAAAATATCTCCATGTTTCAATTCAAATTATGCCATAAATACTATGGCACTCATATTGCATATCTGTATTTTCAATACGAAAAAATAATTTTTGTTACCACCTGATTCACAAAAAGGCAGGACACTATGATTCTTCAGATGACGAGACCAGTACAGGGCGGATTGAGACAGGAGAGAATACTTGAGGCAACCTCCAACCACCTTGCCAATGCAGATACAGTAGGATTTAAAAAGGATGTTGTCAGCTTTGACAAGATTTTCAAGGCTCAGTTGAACACAGATTTCAGTCAAGGACATCTTAAAACAACAGACAACAAGTTGGATGTAGCTATTGGAGATGAAGGATTTTTTAAAATCAATACTCCTGACGGTGTGCAATATACCAGAGATGGAAATTTCAATCTGAATACCCAAGGCGTTTTAGTAAATCAGCATGGCTATCCTGTACAAGGTACAAATGGGGATATTACTATAAATGGTCAGAGAGTTGATATTAATGAGGCTGGAGAGATACGGGTTGATGAAGTTCTTGTTGACACCTTTGATGTGGTAACTTTTGAAGATTTGACAAAGTTAGATAAAAAAGGGGGAGACCTCTTTATTTATAATGGAGACCCTGCAGATGAACAGCAGCCACAAAGAATTTCAATAAAGCAGGGTGCTCTTGAAAGTGCCAATATCTCGGTTGTTGACGAGATGGTCGGAATGGTTGACCACCACAGAATGTATGAAACATATCAAAAAATGATGCAAACTTTTGATGAAGTTGATGGCAAGACAGTTAATGAGGTGGGAAAATTGCAATAATCTGATATGAAATATGTAGAGACTCACGGCTGTGCGTCTTTAGTCTTTAGGTTCATAAATAAAATATAAAATAATCATCTATAAATTACATAGTTTCAGAATAAAAGGGGGTAAAATTATGATAAGAGCACTATGGACAGCAGCAACTGGTATGAATTCACAGCAGATACAGACAGATGTTGTAGCAAACAACCTTGCCAACTCAAGCACCGCTGGATTTAAGAAATCACGGGCAAACTTTGAGGATTTAATGTATCAGACCATGCTTGTAGCTGGAGCGACAACACCTGGAGGAGGTCAGGTTCCAACAGGCATTCAGATTGGTATGGGAGCAAAACCTGCTGGCATACAGAAAATATTTACTCAGGGAGATTATGTCCAGACAGGCAATGATTTAGATATGGTCATTCAAGGAGACGGTTTTTTCAGGGTTCTGCATGGAGATCAAGAGCTTTATACCAGAGCAGGCAATTTTACCCTTGACAGTGAAGGGTTTATAACAACAGCAAGCGGAGACAGGCTTCAACCAGAGATTGCCATACCAGCCGAAGCAACCCTTATCACGCTTCAGGATAACGGTACATTAACTGTTCATGGTGCAAATGAGGAGATTCTTGCTACAGAGCAGATTAATGTTACCACATTTATAAATCCTGCTGGATTATATGCAGTTGGAAACAATCTGTTCAGAGCAACTGAAGGTTCAGGGCAGGCAATAGAACAGGCACCGGGAGAGAATGGTTCAGGGACAGTTGCCAACAACTCGCTTGAGATGTCTAATGTGAGTGTAGTTGAAGAGATGGTCGGCATGATTACAGGACAGAGAGCTTATGAAGCAAACTCAAAATCAGTTCAAACAGCAGATGCCATGCTTGGTATTGCAAATGGATTGAAACGTTAATGTTTAGACTATTGTTGTATGTTTTTCATAAAAAGTACAGAAGGTCAAGCTGGAGGTGGCAGCCATGCGATATCAATTGATTATTATTATGATGATTTCACTATCTCTTTTGGCTCAAACAAGAGCTGTAGGTGACGAGATAGAAGAGAATAGGTCAGCAGACGAAATTATGGTTGAGGTACGGGAATCTGTCCATGTGAACAACAGAAAAATAACCCTTGGAGAGATTGCAGATATAGAAGCCGTTCCAATAATCAAGCGTCAACTTTCTGTCATTGATATTGGTTTTTCACCAGCTCCAGGAAAAAGCAGGATTATTGACGGCAGGCAGGTTGAATCAAAGATTAAATCTCACAGACTCTTTTCTCGCAACAGAACCTCTTCAAATAAAAAGAGGTTAGATAGTACATCAGATAAAGTATCGTCTGACAGCTCATCTTTGACCACCTCCCCGTTTGATAATATCACTATTCTTGTGCCTGAGAAGATTTATGTTGAGCGGTCAAGTCAGGAGGTTTCAGAAGATGACCTTAAAGCACTATATGAATCTTACGTAAATGAACGATTAGATGGTAAAGATTTTGAGATAAGAGAGTTTTCAGTAAGAGGTCTTGATACATACCCTGAAGGCGAAGTTGTGCTATCTCCTCCTGTAAGCAACTCAAGTGAATTAAAAGGTCGAGTAACCCTATATGTAAAAGTTCAGGTTGATAGAAAAGATTATGGTCGAATATCTCTTTCAGGCTGGATTGATATTTTTGATGATGTTCTCTGTGCCTCACGCTCTCTTACAAGGGGAAAAATTCTTGAATCTGGCGATGTTCATATTGAGAGAGTGAACATTGCAAACCTTCACGGAGATTATTTCAGTTCAGATCAAGATGTTATCGGAAGGGTACTTACCAGAAATGCACCTATGAACAAAGCCGTTACACCTAATATGGTAGATGATGCTGCCCTTGTTCATAAAGGTGATAAGGTTAAAATCGTTGCGGATCGTGGTACTCTGCGTCTTGTTACACTTGGAATTATCAAGAGTGATGGCAAGATGGATGATACAGTTCAAGTCCAGAACATGACATCAGGTAAAACTATAAATGCGGTTGTTACAGGGAAAGAGAGTGTCAAGGTATTTTATTAAAAATAGCCAAGATTTGGCAATTTTTTAAAACTCGTCAAATCTATGGCGGTTGTTTTATGACGGCAATGTAGAAACTCATAAGTGATAACTAAGATTAAGGAGGATTATTATGAAAACCTGTTCAAAAACTCAAAGATGGCTTGTAACTTTTACGGTTTTTATAATGGTTATAATATCAGGCTGTGCAGCTAAAAAGGACAATGAAGCACTTTTACCACCCGGAATTTCGGACCAGCCAGCACTTCAGACAAAATATGAACCTCTTCCTCCATCTGAAGGATCATTGTGGACAGAGACAAGCGACCCCTTTTTTGAAGATACAAAAGCAAGACAGCCCGGTGACACTCTGATCGTTGATATTGTAGAGAATGCAAAATCAAGCATGGATGCAGCAACCGAAGCTGGAAGAACCAGCAAGATGGATATTGGAGTTCCCAATTTTTTTGGTTACACAGAGCCGTTTGTCGCTCTTGCCAATCCTACTAAACGGGGCATGATTGCAGATACGATGGTCGGGACAAAATATGACAACTCCTTTAAAGGGGAGGCGAAAAGCAACCGAAACGGACAGATTACAGCATCAATTGCAGCCAGAATCGTGGATGTGCTGCCAAATGGAAACTACACAATATACGGCAAAAGAGCGATGAAACTTAATCAAGAAGTTCAGTATATTGTTGTCTCTGGTGTTGTAAGACCTGAAGATATTGGAGACAACAACCGAGTTCAATCAACATATCTTGCAGATTCACGAATTGAATATTTTGGTCAAGGCGTAATTGCTGACAAACAGAAACAGGGGTGGGGAACTCGTCTGTTTGATAATCTGTGGCCGTTTTAATGGTAGAGTTGATTTTCAAAAAAAACATAGCGGAGGTTCTTATTATGTTCAAAAATCTAAAATATTTTAACTTTATCTTAACCCCTTTTCTGTTTCTATTCTGCATCAGCCTAAACATTTCAGATGCAGCAAGAATCAAGGATATTGCAGCCATAAAAGGGATAAGAACCAACCAGTTAGTTGGATATGGTCTTATTATTGGTCTTGACGGAACTGGTGACAAATCAGGCACAGACTTTACAACTCAGGGACTTGCAAACATGATGGAGCGTATGGGCATAAGTGTTGATAAAAACTCCCTTAAAGTAAAAAATATTGCAGCAGTTATGGTAACTGCAAACATTCCTCCATTTGCAAGAATAGGCAACAAACTTGATATTATTGCATCATCAGTAGGTGATGCGAAAAGTCTTTCTGGAGGCACACTACTTTTAACTCCGCTCAAAGGCGTTGATGGCAAGGTTTATGCTTTGGCACAAGGTGCGGTTGCAATCGGTGGAGCTGGAGCCGGAGATGCTGGAGGCAGCAAACAGAAAAATCATCTTCAGGTGGCAAGAATTGCAAATGGTGCAACTGTAGAGCGTGAAATTCCAATGCAATTAAATGGAAAAAAGAGTCTCACCCTGTCGTTACTAAATCCTGATTTTACAACAGCAGTAAGGGTGGCAGACACCATTAACACATCAGTTGGCAAGAAGGTCGCAACTACTGTTGATTCAAGTGCTCTTCAACTTAATATTCCTGAAGAGATGCAGGCGAGCCAAGTGGCTCAATTTATTGCTGATATTGAATCTCTTGAGGTTATACCAGATACAAAGGCAAAGGTTGTGGTGAACGAAAAGACAGGCACAGTTATTATTGGTGATAATGTAACTATATCAACAGTTGCAGTAGCACACGGCAATCTAACAGTTACCATAAAAAAAGATATGGATGTATCCCAGCCAGAGGCGTTGTCAGGTGGTCAGACAGTTGCAAATCCACAGACAGATGTAAACATGGAAGAGGAAAAAGTACGTATGATGACTTTGGAAGGAGGTACCACCATTGGCGAGTTAGTCAGAGGTCTTAACTCAATCGGAGCCACACCAAGAGACATGATTACAATTCTTCAGAGCATCAAGGCTGCTGGTGCTCTTCAGGCTGATCTTGAAATTATATGATCTTGAGATGAGATTAAAAGGAGTTCACAATGGATATTTCTTCAAATAATACAATTTCCAAAAACAACATCAATGAGTTGAAAGATACTGATAGAATTAATGCTCTTAAGGGTAAAAAAGATGAGAAAGCCCTAAAAGAAGCTTGTCAGGGGTTTGAGGAGGTATTTCTCAACACCATGATGAAATCCATGAGGGCAACTATTCCAGAAGACCCTGTCTTTGGCAAATCTCATGCTATGGATATGTATACCTCTTTAAGCGATCAATATCTTGCGGAAAAAATTTCCAAGGGGGAAAATTCTACAGGTATTGGAGAGTATCTTTACAGGCAACTTCAAGAGTCTTTATAGTTTATAAATTTATAATTTATTAATTTTTTATTAATTAGAGACGCTGATTTTTTATAAGTAGAGATGCAGGTTTGTAAGTAGAGACGCTTTGCCGTGCGTCTCTACTGTTTTATTTTTGTTGTTATCTAAATAATAATCTCTAATTACAACAATCCATTTCCTTCCTATTGCTCTCATTGGCACACCCGTTGCACTATCTTATAGCCAAACAGTTAAAACAGGTTGTAGAGGGAAAAAATTTCCTCTTACCTTTTAGGAATTTAAGCCGGACATTTTAATGCCGATAAGATATAACAGCGGGGAGAGATTGCCATGGAAACTACATTTGCATACAATATAGAGAAACTACTTCAGAAAAAACTTGCAATTTACACCGAATTGACCTCACTTTTGGAATCAGAGACCAATTACATAGTTAAAATGGATGTCAACTCCCTCTGGTCAGCTTCTACAAGGAAAAAAGAGCTTGCTACTGACATTGAACGGGTAAGAAACAGTATTATTTTCCTTTGTAATGAAGAAGCAATTGATCACGGCATGGACTTGAAAAAATTTGATCTTGCTAATCTCATCAAGATTATGCCACTCTCTGCAAGAGTTAAGGCTGACCTTGAGATTATAAAAATTGCGATTGAAGGAAAAAAGAGAGAGATAAGACAGATTGCATCTTCCAACCGTAAATATATTAATGACTATTTAGGTGTCATTGATGGTGTAATATCAACCATCACAGGTGGTTCAAAAAATCAATCTTATAGCAAAAAGGGGCTTTCTGTTTCAACTGTAGCTCCTTCATTCTACGGCACCAGATTTGGAAGGGGTGCTGCAACTACTCTTATTTCAGCACATGCGTAAATTTATTATATGAAACATTTATATACTGTTCAAGGTCATAAATTGAGTAGAGACGTACGGCTCGGCTGTCCGTCTCTACTTTCATGCCCGCTTAAAGTATAAATTACGCAAGTGCCGAGTAAGATGGGAGGTATAACATGGGCGGAATAGCTTCTACACTTCAAATTGCCAAAGGGGCACTTGCTGCACAGCAGTATGGGTTAAATGTTACTGGTAATAATATTGCCAATGTCAACAATCCTGATTACAGCAGACAGAATGTTGAACAGAACAACAACGGATCCATAAAATATTCAAATTTTCTGTTTGGCACAGGTGTAAACTCCTCTCAGGTTACACAAAGCGTCAACCAACTGCTTGAAAATCGTCTAACAGCAGAAAAAGCCTCTTTATCAGGTTTTGAAGAGGCAGAATCCTACGTAAAAATAATTTCAGACCACTTCAACGAATCTTCTGATAACAGCATCAGCAACATATTGACAGATTTCTGGAACTCATGGAATGACCTTTCCAATAATCCTGGAGACGATTCTGAGCGTCTTATAATTTTAGAGAACGGTCAAGAGCTGTCTGAGCGTTTTAACATGGCATATAGTTATCTTGGACAAGTTGAAACCGAGATAAACATGAAACTTGTCAATGCAGTTGACAGAATTAACAATATTTCTGCTGATATTGCCAAACTAAATGTGGATATTATGGGGCAGGAGACAC
The DNA here is from genome assembly GCA_015232555.1 of Desulfamplus sp. Lineage (GTDB taxonomy): Bacteria > Desulfobacterota > Desulfobacteria > Desulfobacterales > Desulfobacteraceae > Desulfamplus. The sequence continues at coordinate 93,813 of JADFZJ010000003.1, forward strand.
AAAGAACCTCGAACGATAAGAGAGACCAGAGAAATGCTCTGGTTGATGAGCTTGGCAAGCTGATTAACATAAATGTATTTGAGCAGACAAATGGTGCCGTAGCAATTAATGTCAATAATGGGCTTCCTATTGTAAATGGCAACTCTACATACAGCCTTTCAGTTGTTGAAAATAGTATTAACTGGGTAGATTCTGCCGGTAAAAAGCAAGACATCACAAACATGATCACAGGGGGGCAGATTGGCGGCTGGCTTGATGTGCGTGATACTGTAATACCCAAATATGAGGCTGACGTTGATGAACTTTCGCATGAAGTAATCTGGGCAATTAACTACCAGCACTCACAAGGTGTGGGGCTTGAATATTTTTCTAATGGATTTACTGGTGATTATTCAGTTGATGAGAGCGGCTGGCTTACAAGTTTACCCTTTGGTGATAAGATTGACCATTCACAAAATCTAACCATGTGGATTGAGGATAACACAACCGCAACTCCTGAATATTCAAAAATTGAGATGGATATGGGCGTTTCTAAGGCAGAAATGTCTGGTTGGGAGCCTGGGGTTCCAAATATTCTTCTTCCAGAAAAAGCAGTTTATAAATTTACTGTTATGGAGAGTGGGACAGCCACCTACAATTTAGCTGCTCCAACTGATGGTATAAAAATTGGTGCGGTTCAATCAAGTCTTGTCGTCGATACAGTTGAACAATTGATGCAATCTGCTGACACACCTATTGCTGCACAAACTCTCAAAATTACAGGTGGACCTTCTGGCGGAACTCAAAGCATTGAAATTAAGTATGCTGGAGGCGATGCAAAACAGTCTGCTGCATCTATTGCAGAGGCTTTAAATAAAATTGAAGGAATTAATGCTACTGCTTCGCCCAATAGAGTGCGTCTTAATGTTGCAGCTATATCACAACCTATTGACGGTACTATGGTCAGTTTTGGCATATATGTTGATGGTATAACCCATACTGAACAGTTTAAGGTGATGCAGCCAACAGAGGGGTTTGTTAATGAGCAATTTGAAGATGCGTTTCGTAGATCCGTTGAAAAGATAAATTCTCAATATGGTGATGACGATTTGACGCTTGAATGGAATGTTCCTTTCAATAATGAGTTTGAACTCACAAGCAAATCAGGCAGAACTATCGGATTGCAGGACTTAACTGGTGTTGGTGCTGATGTTATTAAGTTTTATGCTGTTGATGTTACAAATGGGGTTGTTAGTGGGCCTGAAAATGTTGGTGATGGTGGATCTGCGGTTGCAGCCAGCAAAGTAACAATTGGAATTGAGAAGGGAATGAAAATATCATCTGATACTCTTGAAGCAGATGGAGGTCTTTTTTCTGCAACGCCAGCAACAACTGATAATGCTCTTCTGCCTATTGACAAAAGTATTATAGCTTGGGAGAAGTATGACATTAACGGAATATCAACTGGTGTGAAAGGGCTTATAAAGGATATTGGAGCTATAGCCAATAATGGAAATCCAATAGAGATACCTTCTTTGGCACAAATAACTGTCAACGATCCAACAACAGGTAATCCACTCTTAACATTTAACCTTGCACCCGGAAAACTTGTAGCCGGCAACACAATGAGTATAAATGTAAATCTTGTGGATGACCCGCTTTTAGGTCCACCCTTTGCTAAACCTGATCCATTAGAATTCACAATAAAAGGCACTGCAAACAGCCAGAATGATATTTATCAATTTAAAGTAGTTAATGATAATACTAAGCAATTCAACGATTTTGAATCTGGTACTATCGGAACTGTACTTGCTGCTGGAGACCCTCCTATTACCATTGAGTGGAGTAATGGAGAGAATTCAGGCAGATTTCAAATTAAAGAGCCAGTTCCGCCTGTAACTCCAGATACCCCTTATAATGTTGAAGTTGACGGAATGACTCTTCAATTTACAAAAGGCACTGTGTTTAAAAATGATGTTTTTACTATTACAACTGATGAATCAGGAAAACCAGTTTCAACTAATGCCAACGACAAACCAACTGGGGAGTTTATGTCTGACTGGCACTGGACACTTGACTCTTTTGCAGATCAATTTAACAGAGATGCTCAGGGAATGAAGGCAGCTATCAATGGGAAAAATCAATTAGAACTATCTACATCTAAAGAGTATCATGTAATTAGTGAGTTATCATTTTCTAAAGACTCTGAAAAATATGGCTTTAACAAAGAAAATATATCAATTGATGTAAAAGATTGGAGTAAGATAAATTTTAACGCTGACGATATTAAGTTTGTTAGAGATAATACAACTGGGACATGGGATATTGAGAATAACCCTTACCCCGGAATTACTAAACTTATGCCTGCTGTGGGAGATGATAATGGATTTGGAGTTGATCTCAATGGAGATGACCTTATAGATATTGAGTTTTCTTTTACAAAGCCTATGACAGGAGAAGGTACTAATGAAGATTATTTTTCGTTTGATATTATAAAGCGTGATCCAACTGACATCGGATTTGCATTTTCTGATAAATCTGGCACTATGGCAGCATTAGGGTTTAATACATTTTTCAAAGGCGATGATGCTCTGACTATGGGACTGAACGAAGTTGTAAAAGACACAAATTTTGTAGCTGCTGCAACTATTGATTCTGAAACAGGTAAGGTTTATAAAGGTGATAACAGCAATACCTTAGCTCTTGCAGATGTTCAGTTTAAAAGCCTTACCATGAAGCAGTGGGAGTTCTCAAGAGGTAATGAGCCAAAATCAAGCATGACAACAGCTACTTTAGATGGATATTACAGTACAATGCTTGGTGCTCTTGGCGTTGATTCCAAAAATATTCAAAGTGCCAAAGAGTTTTCAACCTTGATGGTAAACTATATTACAGAGCAGCGTGATTCAATTTCAGCGGTCTCTCTTGATGAAGAGATGATAAAGTTGATGGCTTACCAACACGCTTTTACTGCTGCATCAAAACTTGTCAAAACCGCAGATGAGATGCTGAATACAATTCTTGGGTTAAGGTAGATTAGGAAAGATAAAGAAATGCAAATACTGGTAACTATAAATAAAGGTGAAGATGGTTATATTGTAGCCCGTTGTCCATCACTTAAAAGCTGCTGGTCACAAGGGAAGACAAAAGAAGAGGCTTTAAGCAATATAAAAGAGGCGATAGAGCTATATTTAGAACCAGACCCTGAATATTTACAAAAGAATAAGTACGAAGAGCTGCTTGAATTGACAATATGAAATTACCATTATTATCTGGAAAGCAGGTTTTATCAACATTAGAGCGTATGGGATTTGTAAAAATTCATCAAAAAGGCAGCCACGTAAAAATGCTTCATTCTGACGGAAGAAAAATCGTTTTTCCATACCATGATGAAGTTGATAGATATACCTTAAAAGGTGCATTATCTGACGCTGATATAGATTTAGAAGAATTTAATAATGCCCTGAAATAGTTCTTAATAATATTTTTTAAAAATCGTTAATCATTATAAGGAGGTGCTCATGAGAGTTCCAACAATTTCAAAATATAGCACAGCAACCTATCAGTTAGGTGTTATTACCAGTGACTTGAAGGATGCCAATGATGTTATGAGCACTCAAAAAAAGATTAACACTCTTTCTGATGACCCAATTGGCATGACACAAGTGCTTGATTTAAAAGAGTCAGTTAAACATCTTGAGCAGATAGAGACCAATGTTGAAATGGGAAGAACGTGGCTGACTGGTGTTGAAAGTTCCCTTAAAAGTACTAATGACATTATCCTAAGCGTAAAAAATGATGTTTTGCGTTATGCCAACGCTTCATTTACTTCAGATAACCGTAAAGATGCTATTGATAATATTAACAATGTAATTGAACAGATAGTAAGCCTTGGCAATACTCAAGTAAATGGAAGCTATATTTTCAGCGGAAGCAGCACCAATGTTAAGCCCATAGAATATTATCCTGATGAGAATCCGCCAAGAATTGATTATGCAGGCGATGTTACAGCTTTTAAAATCAGGTCTGATAAAAATGCAGAAATCCCTGTAGGTCGTGTTGGCTCCGAAGTTTTTTGGGAAGATAAAGTTACCATTAATGCAACTAATAACACTATCACATTTCAAGAGAATCCTGATCCTAATCTTAATTCTGATTATACACGGACAGTTACAGCAGAAATTCCTGCTGGAGAGTATGATAATGAAACCCTTATAAAAACAATAAGAAACGAGATGAACGATGCCTCTGCCAAAGATGGTTATGGTGTTAAATACGAAGTCAAGTATAATGAGGATACAAAGCAGTTCTCAATTGTTGAAGATGGCTCATACAAAGGTTATATGGCTACTGAGTTTTTGTGGGATACCAGTAATGGCACTGATAACAAAGAGGCTGTTATCAAACAGGATGCCTATGTTGATGGCGTAACTGCCGGTGGGAGTGTTATTTTGGATGATATAAACCCCCCAAGAATATATGACATCAAGGCAATAAATATTTCAGAAAAGCCTGAAACATTCAAGCTGACCCGTAGCCTTGAATTAGACGTACCTTCAAACACCTATTATTATTACTGGGGCATTGAAAACAGCAAAGGGATAGCCATTCCAAAGATTGATACAACTGTATTGCCACTCGGCAGCGTGGTAACTTATGAGTCTAACGGTGGTCCACTGCCGTCAAAAATAGTGGGTAATGCCGATGGGGTAGATATATACTTTGATAACGACATTGACAGCAACGGTAACTCAATTCCAGACATTAATATCTCATTTAATAATTCAGTAAGTAAAGATGATTATGTTGAGTTCACAATTAATCCTGCAAAAGAGATTGTTCTTGAAGATACATCAATAGGGCATGAGATTGGATTTGCGGGGGAAAATATACTCTCTGCACCACACACATCTGATAAGCCATTAGACCCATTGCCCCCGAATAGAAATATCGTTGCAAATACTAATGATAAAATTGATTTTCAAGAGGTAATTGGTGAGGGGGAGAACCGAACAGTTTACACTCTTACAGCTTCAGTAAAAGCAAAAAATTACACAAATTATGATGAGCTTGCAACTGAAGTTGAAAAAGCTATGGAAGCAGAATCACTTAAAAATGGGAATAGAATAGATTATGCTGTCTCATGGGACGATGAAACAAAAAAATTCTCTATAAAGGAAAAAGGAACAAACCTTGACGAGTTTAATCTGCTGTGGCAGTCTGGTAAAAATGCCCCTATTGCTACAGGTGGAACAACGGGTTATAGTATTGGCGAAACTCTTGGATTTAATGCAGAAGACGATACAAAATATCTTTGGAAACAAGACAGGCCTGAAGATATCGGCAAACCTGTAAAATTTAGAGAACCTGTGGATTTGGGAAAACCAGTGGAGCGGGGAATCCTTAATACTCTCATTGATTTAGCAGGTTATCTGAAAAATAATGATGTTGATGGAATAGAGAGAACTATCGGCAGACTTGACTCAAGCTACAATCATATAACATCAGTTATGGCAGACACTGGAATGAAATACAGCCGCCTTGAGACAAGAAAAGTTATCACCTCTGAGATGAATCTTAATCTCAACGAAAGAAGAGCAAGCATTGAAGATGCAGATATTGTTGAAGCAATTATGAATCTTAACTCTGCACAGTCAGCTTATGAAGCGGCTCTTGGTTCAACAGCCAAAATAATGAAAACAAGTTTAATGGATTATATTTGATAAAAGCCAAAAGGATATTTTTTAAATGCTTGTTTTGACACGAAAAATTGAAGAAGAGATTAAGATCGGAGATAACATTGTTATCAAAGTTCTTGACGTTGATGGTGGAAGTGTCAAAATAGGTATTGATGCACCACGAGAGATAGTTATTCTGAGAATGGAGATTCTCGAACAGGTGGGCAAAGAGAATATTGAGTCCGCAGCAAAAGATGTAGCAGATATTACAGATGCGGTTGACATGATTAAAAAGAAATTTAAAACAAACGAGCAATAAATTTGACACGCACAAACTAAAAATTTTAACAAACAGGCGAGGGGGAATAAACGAGGTGAAAATTCAAACAAGAAAATTTGGCGAAATTGATATTGACGAGAATCTCATTCTGACAATGCCTGAAGGTCTGCCCGGCTTTCCAGGGTTTGATCGTTTTGTACTGATTGAACGGACAGAGACAAAACCTTTTTGCTGGTTTCAGTCAGTGGAACAGCCAAATCTCAACTTAGTCATAATGAGTCCATTTTTCTTTAAGCCAGATTATGAGCCAGAACTTGACACTATCATTGAGATAAGAAACTGGCATGGCGTTAAAAAAGAGGAGCTACTGGTTTATGTTGTTGTCAATATAGCAGGTGATGGAGAGGATAAGAGAATTACAGCCAATCTGATGGGACCAATTGTTGTAAACCAGACAACAAAGGAGGCTGTTCAATTTGTCTTTTCAAATACTAACTATTCCCATCAGCACGATGTTATCAAATCATTAGAAGCACTTGTAAGTTGTGCTGAAAAACAGAAATAATGGTTATTTTATGTAGAGACGCACGGCTGTGCGTCTCATATTTTTTTGCTGCGAATCATATTTTTTTTGTGTCTGATATTTTTTGTTGCACATCTTATGTTGTTTTGGGGTGTATCTGACATTTTTGTAATCTTATCGTCAGGTATGACCTTTATATAAGCCCCTTTTCCTTCACAATAGCCATATAGGTATCAACAATAGTTGCTGGAGGAACCCATCTTTCTGACTCATCTTTACCTTGAAGTTTTATACTCTCAAAATCGCATACTACTGTGCAAAGTCCACAGCCGATACACCGCTCTTTATTGATGCTTGCAACTCCATCAACAGAGATTGCATCCATTGGGCATCTTTGTTCACACATTCCACAACCAGTGCAAGTATCTTCATTAACGACAGCAAAGTAGTTTGAATTTACAGCAGTTGAAGGTTTATCTGTCTTTTTAATGTAACTTAGAATCTGACAGCAGCAGTCGCAGCACATGCAGATATTCATAGTTTTAAGTGAGTTTCCCGGCTGGAGTACAAGCCCTTCAGCTACGCCTTTTTTCAAGACCTCAACTGCCTCCTCATGGTCAACGCTTTTGCCAATGCCTCTTTGCTCATAATAGTATGCACCACCGCCAAATATAAAGCAGCCATCCTCCATGTGATTGCACCCTTTGCCAACCATTTTGTGCTCCTTTCTGCAGATACATGGAGCAATAACAATTTTTGACTGTGCACGGATTATCTTTTCAGCTTCTTCATAGTCCATAACCTTCATATCTGCATTTATCGCCTGAGATACAGGAATGACTCTTAATTGACGTGTCTTGTGTTTATCCTGCTCTTTCATCAGATAAGGGATATACTCGTTAGCATCGTGAATAAGCTGTTCTGTCAGGCGATTAACCTGATATTCCCATATTCCGACAACAAACTGAGCCGTCATATATTGCTCAACATCTTTTTTACTTACGTTCATTATAAGCCCTTTATTTCCCATCTCTTTCAAGATAGGAGCAAGTATCTTTGGGTCATAATTAATACGTTTTGCAATGGTTTCGGCTGTTTCAGGCATCATTGTCAGATTAGCTGCAATATCTGCCTCATCTTCTGTAAAAAGCTGTTTGAGTATTCTAAGTTCAACACCTGATTCTGTTGCTGGAAAGCCACATGGTGTGTTGTGAAGGTGTGCCGCAAGTTTTTTATAGACATCTGTCATTTCATACTCTCCTGAATATTTTTTATAGGTTTATCGCAATAATATTGCAGCATCTCTAAATTAGATAGTTTGTTAAAGCCCAATTCTAACCTTAAAATTTTGGGTATCATACCATTTCACAGCATGGATATAAAGTGGCATCAGTGCCAAATTAAGGGGGAAAAAGGACAAATACTAAATAATGACCAGAGAGTAATTTAAACAATTTCACCTGTTAATCTGTTATTTTTATCTCTACTATTAAGCGAAATATTTACAATCTGCCGTTTCAAATCATCACTGCCTTCAACAAGCACAGATAGATAATTTGATGTTACGGCAATTAACTTTCCAGTCCGATCATCACGCTTGTCTTGAATAACAGATTCAAGATATCTGCCATTATTCGCTATCTGTCTGTTTTCAAATAAGATTCTCTTCTCAACACCAACTTTCCGAAGCATTGCACATCTCTCTTTAACTATCTGATTATTTACCTTATTAGGATAGTTATAGGCTGGTGTCCCTTTTCTGGGTGAGAATGGAAAAACATGCAGATAACTTACAGGAAGTTTTTTAATCAGATTGAAGCTGTTTTCAAAAGCCTCATCAGATTCGCCCGGAAATCCCTCAAGAATATCAACACCAATAGCTGCTGTTGGAATCTCGTTGTTGATTTTAGTAATCAGATTAGCAAATAATTCAACATTATATGGTCTTCCCATACGTTTTAGTATTGTGTCGTCTCCGCTTTGAAGTGGAATATGGAAATGGTCGCAAAGAATTGAATCGGTTTTTGCTGCAAGATGTATAATATCATCAGTCAGCTCTTTTGGCTCAATCGAGCTTAATCGCACCCTGTGGATAGGTCTTAATCTCTCAATTTCGAGCAGCAGATCGGTTAAGGGCGACTTATTGTTAAATCTATTGTTAAGAGGCTCTTCATTATTGAAATGTGATTCATTATTATTTAGCTTTCTATCGTCAGATATATTTTTTTCAAAATCAAGCCCATAAGCTCCAACATGAATCCCTGTAAGAATAGCCTCTTTATATTCTTTTGATGATAGATGCCGAAGATGTTCTATTACATCATTTTTTGGCATACTTACGCTTCTTCCTCTTGAATATGGAACAATGCAGTATGTACAGAAGGCGTTACAGCCATCTTGAATTTTCAGATATGCTCGGGTTTTGCTGCCTGTAACAGATGGTTTAAAAAATGGAGAGTTTTTATTTTTTATCTGGTCTTGTTTAATAAGATTTTGTGTGATGGTAAATTTATCATTATGTCCGATAATGGCATCAACATTCTCAATTTTTCTTATTTCATCTGGTTCTGTCTGGGCATGACAACCAGTTACTATAATTTTTGCATCTGAATTTGCCCTGATAATGCTTCGTATCTGCTGTCGCGACTGCATGGCAGCACGAGAGGTTACGGCACAGGTGTTTATTATGCAGATATCAGCATCTTCAAAATGGTCTGATTTTTGCCAGCCTCCTTCTACAAGTTCAGATGCAATGCCGTCTGACTCATACTGATTAACCTTGCAGCCTAAAGTTGCAATATAAAAGGTTTTCTCTCTTTTATGGTTAGTATCGTTACGCTCTGTTTTAAATCTATTTTGATATTTTGATGATGTCATGCAATAAATCCAGCTCCCAATACTTGCTCTCCATCATAAAAAACAGCACACTGACCAGGAGTTACAGCAAGCTGAGGTTCATCAAAAATAACTTTTACATAATCACCATTACTGCAAGCAGCAATCTCTCCAATACTGCAATTTCGATTAAAATTATGATCATTATCAGCTTGAAGATGTCTGTTTATGCTGCTTTCAATAGTTAAAGTGGAATCAGAACCAGAATGGCTGTAGCGGATTTTAGTTACAGCCCTTAACGGTGATTTTAATATATCTGCTGCCGCTCTATCAGATAACCAATTGATGTTTATAATATTGCACTCTTTTTCAAATAACTCCTCTTTAAAGCCGATAATCAGACGGTTATTTTCCATATCAATTTTTTTCACATAGTAGGGAGCGGGTCCAGGGCAGTTTAATCCTCTACGCTGACCTATTGTATAACAGTAAAGCCCCTTATGCCGTCCAACTACCTTGTTATCAGTGGTTACGATATCCCCTTCGGCAAATGGAATTTTTATTTCTGATACAAACGAATCAACAGAATTTAAAAAATCCGATTGAACTAAAGTCTGTTTACTGAGTGTACATGATGGTGTGCATTTTGATGATATAAAATCAGCAAAAGAGTTTTCTCTAATAAAGCAGATATCTTGACTCTCTTTTTTGTGAATTGGCACAAGTCCATTTTTAGCAGCAATTGAGATAACCTCCTGCTTTGTCAAATCTCCAAGAGGGAAAACGGCGTGTTGTAGCTGTTCAGACGAGAGCATCGCGAGAAAATAGGACTGCTCTTTTAGGCTGTCTTTTCCCTTTAACAGAACAGTTAAAGTATCACCATCTCTATTTGAAGAGAAAAAATCTCTGTCTAAAGCTCTGTCTCTGTTTAAAGAGAATGAGCTTCTATTTTCTAATCTTGCATAGTGACCAGTTGCTAAAAAATCAGCACCTAAATTTTTTGCAGCCTGATATAAAGCTCCAAATTTTATCTTTTGATTGCAGATAACACATGGATTAGGAGTCGTTCCTTTTTGATAGGTCTCTGTAAAATAGGATACAACAGCCTCTTCAAACTGCACTTTTAGATCAACGCAATAAACTGGAATACCCAACTGTTCTGCTACTTGAGCAATATTTTGACGATTAATATCTTGAGAAAACAGCTCATATCCAGTTGTAAAGTGAATTCCAAACAGATCAGGATATATCTTTTTCAGAAGAAAAGCTGCAACCAAAGAGTCAACACCACCGCTTAAAGCAACAGCCACACGTTTATTTATTGAATCATCTTTAATTTTAGTACTTTGCAAGATAGCACTATTCACAGCACTTCCCAACATATCGCTTTTCTCAGCACCTTTTACCTCTTTGTCGTTTCTATATTTCACTTCATCATATCTTCGCTGTTTTTAGAGTAAAGTCCCATTGCTCTTGATGGGCATGTTACAATACAAAGTTCGCATACAGTGCACTTATCTTTGTCGTAAACTACCTCCATCTCTGGGCGTTTGATAGACAATGCCCCTGTTGGACAGACAGCAGTACAGGCACCGCAATGAGTACACTTTTGAGCGTCTCTCCAAATCTCCTGTTCTGCAGAGCTGACCCTTACCCCCTGATTTTTCAGATACTGCACACCATGCTGGAAGTTATCACGAGTACCTGAAATCTCCAATACCATATAGCCATCCTTACGATTGGATACTTTGGCATTGAGAATATTAAAAATCAGATCAAACTTTTTTGTAAGATAACAGACAACAGCTTTTTGAGCCACTTCTGGCGGAAAGTGAAGAATCAATATTTTTGAATACAAGGTTTACCTCCATTATAACATAATTTAGTGCCTGATGGACTTTAGTGCACTCTCAAGGTTTTCTGTAATTCTTTCAGATAGTTCTGCTGTCTTGCGTAGAAGAATAGCTGCTTCTGAAAGATTTTGTCCCTCAGATTTATCTGATTCTGCCTTCTCTGCCCATGAAATATAACTCTCCTTATGGCTGTTGTTGTGATCAATCCAATTTTTGAGCAACAGAGAAAATTTTTGCCCCAAAGACATAGCACTCTCTGAATGGTGGTCATGGGATTGTTTATGTTCATCATGGTGATGATGATCTGAATGGCTGTGAGAATGGTCGTGATTTTTATGGTGTGTCATTTTAACACTCCTTATAAATTTAAATGTTTTTTAAGAGTTTCGGGTTGATAAAGATACCCTGGCATCATGTTCCATAAGCAATGAGCATTTAGTTCAATTCCATGATAGATTATGGAAACAGGTCTATCAGAAGAGACAACAACTACAATGACATTTTCATGCTCTGCTGTAAACCTTAGAGCAGAATTATATCGTGCTCCCCTTCCTATGTTTTCTAACGGGATGGATTTACCATCAAGCAGACAGCCGAATCCTATAAGATCACATGTTGACATGATATGAAGTGCTCCATCAATCTTAATCAGAGAAGATGCAAGGTTGAAATACTCCTCCTTGCGAAGATCAAGCGGCGGATCAAGTATGTGCCCTGACAACACTATAGGCTCATCAGTAATATTAAGCACAAGCGTTGCTCCATGCCTTTTGTTCTGTGCAGTATGAACAAGTTTGGATACTAATAGAAAAAGCTCTGTGCAGGTTAAAGGATCAAGCTTAAAGTCAAACAACAGCTCTTCAAGTTCAACGAGTTTTGCACGTCTTGTTGTTGAGTGAAATGAACCATCAAAAAAACTGCATATTGGTTCACCTGCAATTTCAACAAATCCATAATCTCCATTGAAAAAAGCTGAGACAGCATAATTTGGCACAGGAGAGTCTGATATTCCTATGATGCTATTGCCATCTGATACCAATATTCTGTTAGAATACTCCACCGAAAGCATAAGTTTTCTTACATGTTTGATATTGTTGGTAAATGGGCGTTCCAATCTTTTAATCTTGGCAAGAAAATGGAGATCGTTTAGAAACTCTGAATCTAAAAAAACAAGGCGTCCTCTTGGCCAATACCCCTCTTCCTTTGTTTTGGAGAGCTTCAAAATAATATCCAATATCGGTTGGATCATCATCTTTGCATCAATGCCAAGATGATGGTTTCTCAAATCCACAATATGATCTTCAATTGCATGAAGCGAATAGTTCTCAAGCACATGCCCTGAACTCCACATTGCAATATTTTCCATCGAAAAATCTTGAGACATGAGCCAGCCTGCATGTTCAAGCCACCGTTCCGTAGGATAGATTGAACACATATTAGGGTGGTGATCTGTAAACCACATCTGATAAAAAAAAGACCTTGAACTGCCTCCAAAAGATATGGTGCCTGCCAATTGAAGATTATCAGACGTAATAAAATGCCCATCAGGTTGACTTTCTGTAGCCTGAGCTAAACTATCTCTCCATGCTGCATTATCAAAATAGAGTTCTTTAAGTCTAAGCTCATGTTCTTTTAGAAGCTGCTGAGGATCATAAATACGTAATGGATCAGAGTATCGGCGGGCATAGATCAGTGCTACCCTGCTATACTGGGAAAAATTTGACAACCCCTCAACAAGACCATTATAAATATTTTGAATGGCTAAATTACAATATTTCTCCTTAAGTATATTATATGTTCTCAAAGACATCAGTAATCTCTCAGTAATTGTTCGGAATTTATCTCTTTTCTGACTACCATTTTATGTTTTATTTTTTACAGAAGCCAACACTATTGAAGGTTATTTTTTTATCGAACCATAACTTTTAAACTTTTCTATAACCCTTTCCATCTCATCGTCAGGAAGAATAACTGGTCTGCCGATAGACTCTGCCTGATAACAGATTCGTGCTACCAATTCAATCTCTTCGGCAGTATTAAAAGCATTGTGAATAGTGTTTCCCACTGCAACTAAACCGTGATTAGCAAGAAGAGCGGCATTATAACTGCCAATAGATGAAGTGATATTTTCTGCAAGCTGCTTTGTTCCAAAGGTGGCATAAGGAGCTACAGGCACTTTGCTTCCTGCAAAGGCAACAAGATAGTGAACAGGGGGAATTTCTCTGTTAAGACAGGCAAAAGTGGTGGCATATGGAGAGTGTGTGTGGACTACAGCATTTATATCTGACCTGTTTAGGTAGAGAGCAATGTGGAATCCTGCTTCGCTGGAGGGCTTCAGAGATTGATGGTCAGAGATTTTGTTAGAGTTTATAGAATAATTAGAGTGTATAGAATAACCATAACCTTCGTAGTTTTTATAATCAAAATCCTGAGAAGAAGATATATTTCCATCAATATCAAGTAAAATAATATCCTCAGGGGTTAGTTCAGGATATTCAATACCGCTTGGTGTAATGGCAATTAACCCTTCACTTCTATTGAAAATACTCAAGTTGCCTCCAGAGCCTGTTGTAAGTCCGGATTTTAGCATTTTAAGCGAGTATTTTATAATTTCTTCACGTTCATGTAAAAGTTTCATCATGGCAGATGAGATACCCTTCTTTAATGACCTTTGCAAGCAATTTTTTGGTATTGTAAATTTTTTGAATGGCTGTTATTAAAGCAAAAATTAGATATTATTAGTTAAATAATCAATTCAATATTATTGCTCTATTATAATGTGCTTTATAATCAAAAATAGGTGATGACAAATGAAAAAGATCAAAAAAAACTATTTTATTATTCAGGAATTTCAATCTAAGAATAATTGCAGCAAAGCTGCTGATGCTCTTTTATATGAAAGTCTATTAACTCACTTCCATTTTGCGTTGTGTAAGTCATTGCATGTTCGTTATATAGTATTAGTTTTAATATATTCTTTAATAGCAGCAATATCTTCAATAGTAGCAATACCTTCGATTTTTGCAGAGACAGGATATGTTTCTGACATGCTGATTCTAAGTCTCAAAGAGGGACCCGGAAGACAATACACCACCACCAAAACATTAAGAAGCAATACAAAAATTGAGATAATTGAAACTGCTGACAGGTTTATTAAAGTGCGGACAGAAGAGGGAGATATTGGTTGGGTGGAGTCTCAATATATTACAAAGGAACTGCCTAAAGCCTTTATTATTGAGCAGCTAAACAAGAAAATAGCACTTCTTGAAGGGAAAAATCCAAATTCTGAACTTGTTGAGGATGTTGCTGCTATCAGTCAAATTGAAGATACAACAACTCAGCCTGCACCATCAAAAAGTGATTTTAATATTAAAGAGACTGAATACATAAACAAAATTAAATCTCTGGAAACTGACTTAAACAGCCAGCTTGAAAAGAACAGACTTCTTGAAACTCAATTAAAGAACTCAAAATCAGAGCAAAATCAGATAAAGCTTGAGCAGACTCAGAAAAATACTTCTATCAGTAACAGCAACATAGACAATTCAAATATTATAGAGAATGATATTCAAGAGAATAGCGAACAAGAAAATAGTGATGATGACTCATCATTCTTTTTAGGGAAAAATATGATGGTACTGCCAGATGATGATGTTCTAAAAACGTCAATGATCAAGTGGTTTTGTGCAGGAGCTGGTGTTATGATAGCAGGATGGTTTATCGGCAGGAGTTTTTCAGCAGGAGGAAGAAGGGTAAGAGGAGGGCTTCTTGACTGAATCAGATACCCCTCCTCCTCCCTCAATAGTGGCTGGAGGGGTTACTTCTTGTTCATAGCCTCCATCAGTAGTGCTCCCATGCTTCCAATACTCTGGCTTTTATTCTCGTTTGCAGCAAATTTTCTCCAGTCGTTACCTTCCTTAGCATCTGGAGGTGCGAGGCTAATACGTCTGCTCTCCTCGCTTATTTCAGCAATCATTACATTCACCATATCGCCAGGTTTCAGCCTCTCATAATTTGAAGGTTCCGAAGCCTTGGATATAACAGAAGCTGGAAGAAGTCCTGTAACGCCAGGCTCAAGGTTTAGAAACAAACCAAATTTTTCTCTTTTTTCGACCTTACCCTCCACAACCGTTCCTGCAGGATATCTTGATTCTGCACCATTCCATGGATCTCCATGAGCATCTTTCATGCTTAAAGATATCCGCTTGTTGTTAAGGTCAATCTCCTTAATAATAACCTGAACCATCTGCCCCTGTTCCAGCATATCATCAGCTTTTAGCACACGCTTTGTATGGCTCATTTCGCTTAAATGGACAAGCCCGTCAACGCCCGGAGCTATTTCGATAAAAGCACCGAACGTAGCAAGCCTCACCACTTTTCCTGTAACTTGCTGTCCGACTGAAAATGTCTGTTCTGCACGCTCCCACGGATCCTGCGTAGTCTGTCTGATAGATAGAGAAATTTTAGACACATCAGAGTCATCTCTATTACGACCGCCTTCTTTCTTTTCAATTTTGAGTATTTTTACGCTGACAAGCTCATCTTGAACCAATGCTTCATCTGTTTTTTCTACCCTTGACCAACTAAGTTCAGAAATATGAGCCATTCCCTCAACTCCAGGAGCAAGCTCTATAAAAGCACCGTAAGGCATTATTTTAATGACCCTGCCTTGAACAATATCACCTTCTGAGATTGTTTTAAGATAGCTGTCTCGGCTCTCCTGTATGTCACGGCTCATAAGGTCTCTTCTGGAAAGCACAATATTTTTGCCACCTTCAGCAAAGCGGGTAATAAGGAAACTGAGCGTTTTACCAAGATATTCTTCTTGATTTTCTACATACTTGACATCTATTTGGCTTACAGGACAAAATGCCCTTTTCCCCATAATATCAACGCTGAAACCTCCTTTGATAATACCTGATACCTTCCCTTCAACTGGAGTGTGGTTTGCAGCCGCATCCTCAAGCAGTGCAGCATATCCTGCACCTGAAAGTGCTCGTGAGAGTATTATCTCGCTCTCGTTTAATGAGACTACATAAAGATTGAGTTTATCTCCAACTTTATAAGGCAACTGCCCATTTTCATCCAAAAGCTCTGCTTTTTCAACCACACCGTCACTTTTTGAGCCTGTACTGACATAGACGCTGCTTTTACCTATAGAGATAATCGTACCATATATCTTATCTCCCTGGCGTATATCATTACCATCTTCTGCATCATAGGAATCTAAAAGGTCTGCAAAACTCTCTTCGTTTTGAGGCTCGTCATTTTCAAACATCTCTGCCATTTTTAATTCTCCTGAACATAGTTTATTTTTTTAAGACTGTTGATAATAGCACATTGCATGGTTGCGTCAAGATTATGCTAAAAATCAAGCTGTTAGGACAAAATATTTAACCAGATTGTGAAACTTACTGCTGAGAGCATTGTACATGCAGAAAGTGCTCCAACAGCAAAATCAGGCTCGCCATCCATCTCTTGTGCCATTACATAGACCATTGTTGCAGTAGGGGATGCAAGCAGTATTAATGCAGGCAGATATTCAGATGATGGAATTGAAAAAAGTCTAAATAGTAAGACTCCAACAGCAGGCATCAGAATCAATTTAAAGACGCTTATCTCAACTATCTGAAGTATATATGAGCGGATAACATTAAACGAGATAGTCGCCCCTATCAATAACAGTGCAAGAGGAAGTGCCATACCACTTAAAATTGAGAGAGTTCTGTCCAAAATCATCGGAAGTTGAATCTCAGATAGAGAAAAAATTATGCCGACTATTGCTGATAGAATGATAGGATGTCTTACAATGGCTTTAAGATTTGATTTTAAAGTATCTCTTTTTCTCTTATTGTTGCCTTTGCCTGAATAACATTGCAGAACCGCAACAGCTAAAATATTTTGAAGTATCATTATAAATCCTGCAAATATACTTGCATTTGCAAATCCTGAATCCCCAAGATAATAAAATACAACCGCAAGACCTATATATCCAAAATTTCCATGAAAGGAGCTTTGTATAAAAGTGCCTTTCACATTTTCGGGGATTCCTGAAAAGGCTGTAATCAACCATGCACTGATTGCAACAAAAAAAAGCGAAGCAAATGTGATAAGCAGAATTTTTATATTAAACTCGTCATGAAAAGATGCTTTTGCAACTGCACTAAAGATCATGGCTGGAATTGCAATGTAATAGACAATCTTGTTTGCAGGCATAAGAAAAGCAGGCGGCATAAAATCTCTTTTTTTGATAAACCAGCCGATAAAAATTATCATAAAAATTGGTATAATTGTTGCGACAATCCGCATAATCTCTACTAAACCTCACCAATTAAATATAAATAAACAGCTTAATTAATAATTCCAATATTATGGTTAAACAGACGGAATAATGCCATACTTGAAAAACATAGATGTTGCAATGTTTTTTATTTCAGATAAAAATGGTGTTGGATATTTTAAAAAAAGTTGAATAAAGTGAAAATTGATTAAGATATACGCCACCTTAAAACTGTTATTATTTAAAACAAGAATGAACAACACAACAAGGAGGGGATTATGGCATTATGGGACAAGGTAAAAGCTGAATTTATTGATATTATTGAATGGACTGATGACTCTTCTAATACAATGGTTTACCGTTTTCCACGATACGACAACGAGATTAAATACAGTGCCCAGCTTATTGTCCGCCAATCTCAGGCTGCGGTGTTTGTGAAAAGAGGACAGATTGCAGATGTATTTCCCTCTGGTCACTACACTCTTGATGCTGATAACCTCCCGATTCTTGCAACCCTTGCTGGATGGAAATATGGTTTTCATAGCCCTTTTAAAGCAGAAATTTATTTTGTTAATCTGAAAAATTTTACAAACCTTAAATGGGGTACAAAAAATCCTGTAATTTTACGAGACCCAGAGTTCGGAGCTGTCAGACTCAGGGCATTTGGTACCTATGTCGTTAAAATATCTGATCCTGCACGATTTATCAGAGAAATTGTCGGAACAGACGGGCATTTTACGCTTGAAAAAGTTACAGACCAGCTCAGAAATCTTATTATCACACGTTTTTCTGATCTTTTAGGAGATAGAAATATACCCGTGCTTGATCTGACTGCAAGTTACGATGAGCTGTCAAGGGTGCTTACAAAGATCATTTCACCTGAATTTTTAGAATATGGTCTTGATATCACAAAACTTCTTGTAGAAAATATCTCATTCCCCACCGAAGTTGAAGAGGCTATGGATAAACGAAGCAGCATGGGAATTATTGGAAATTTAGATAATTACTTTAAATTTCAGAGTGCCAATGCAATGGAGATGGCTGCACGTAATCCGAGTGGAGATGCAGGGGCTGGCGTGGGAATGGGTATGGGATTTGCCATGGCTAATCAGATGACAGAAGCAATGAGAAGGCAATCTGTAACTGAGGCTGATTCACAACAAAAATCTTCTACAACATTAGACAGACCTTATGTGAACACAGAGTCATCACCACCCCCGCTTCCAGCGACAGAACCTTTTGTGGAGTATTATATTGCTGGAAAAGGTGAAAAAATTGGTCCTTTGGAACTTAAAGTTATTCTTAGTAATATAAAAAAAGAGAAGATAAGGCCTGATACGTTGATATGGAGACAAGGGCTTGAAGGGTGGCAGAAAGCAGACACTATTGAGGAGATGAAATCTGCATTTAAAAGTGTTCCTCCACCACTTCCAGAATAACGGACAATATGGCAGGTGAAATCTCTGCTCATGCAGTTTTCACATAAACAAATCAGGAGGTTTTCAATATGGCAAAGTGCATTAACTGTGCTGCCCCCTTGCCCTCAAATTCCATAGAGTGTGAATATTGTGGAAGCCGTAACGATACTGATCTTAAAGGTGTCCATGATTTCACTACAGAAGAGCCTGACTCTTGCCGAATTTGCCCAAATTGCAATGTAACACTTCAGACCATTGATCTTAAAATAGATGGGAAATTTCTGATCGAACGTTGTGAGCACTGTTTTGGGCTTTTTTTTGATACTGGAGAACTTGAGGCTCTTCTTGATACCTCAGTAAAAAATGTTTATACGATCAATCTGAAAAAATTGGACAACATAAATCTTGTAATGACCCCAAGAGCCTTTAAGGTTGTATATATAAAATGCCCTGTATGCTCAAATTTTATGAACAGGGTAAACTTTGGTACAAAAAGCGGTGTAATCGTTGATGTGTGTAAAGATCACGGTATCTGGCTCAATGCTGGTGAACTGCGTCATCTACTTGAATGGAAAAAAGCAGGCGGAAAGCTCCTTCACGAACAGAGAGAGTCAGAAAAAAGAGATATGGAAAAAAAGGAGCAGGAGAAAAGAGAACGAGAAAGAGCAGGATATTTAGATACAACTGATTTATCTTATTACTACTCTACGGAAGGCTCACATTCTCACTCTCGAAAATATGATATTGATATAATTGACCTTGTAAAAGGAGTTGTATCGCGTCTGTTTTAATATAACGCCCATGCAATGATTTACACAACGAGAAATGAGAGTTAATTAAGAGACTTTCACATAAAAACTAATCTTAAATAATAAATGAAAAAGAGCGATTGTGATGAGAAGAAAAGAGAAAGAGATAAAAGAAAAGTCTGAAATTGAAGCTGTTATTCGTAAATCTGCCGTATGCCGTCTTGGTTTATCTGATGGAGATATACCTTATATAGTGCCTTTGTGTTTTGGGTATAAAGATAATAGTATCTATCTTCACAGTGCCTTGAAAGGAAAAAAGATTGATATTCTACAAAAAAATCAGAAGGTCTGTTTTGAATTTGATGCAGATATTGAGGTTAAAGAGGCTGAACGAGCATGTGATTGGGGAATGCAATTTAACAGCGTGATTGGTTTTGGAAAAGCTGTTTTTATTGAAGATATTAACGATAAGATAACTGCTCTCAATATAATTATGAAACAATATTCTGATAGGACTTTTGAATTTACTGACAATGCAGCTCGCGGAGTTACTGTTATCAGGATTGATATTCAAAGCATGACCGGCAAAATATCTGGATTTTAATCCGAATGAACTACTTCGCAGCAAACCGCGGGTAATTAGACCCTAAAAAATAATTAAGTGTTCTGAATTTTAATCATCAAAGCATTAATTACGGGCAGATTTTAGGATTTTATATACATGGATACAAAATATATTATCAATCAATTTTATAAACCAGGCACAAAGCTGTATGATATTTTTATGGAACATGCCGAGTGTGTAACAAATAAAAGCATTGACATTGCTTTTAGGATAGCTCATTTAAATTCAGATACAGATAGTAAACCTGATACAGAGTTTATTCAAGAGGCTGCAATGCTGCATGATATTGGGATATTTATGACTGACTCTCCATCTATCCACTGCATGGGTAAACACCATTATGTCTGTCACGGTTATTTAGGCAGAGAACTTCTTGACAGCTTAGGCTTTCCTCGTCATGGACTTGTATCTGAACACCACACTGGTACTGGAATAACTGCTGAAAATATAATAATAAATAACCTGCCCTTGCCATGCCGTGATATGCTGCCTATAACTATTGAAGAGGAGATTATCTGTTTTGCTGATAAATTTTATTCCAAAAAATCAAAATCATCTGGTAAAGAAAAAAGTATAGAGCAAGTAATGGAGAATATGAAAAAATTTGACCGATTATTTAGTAACAGCAGCACATACCATTTTGACCGTTTTGCAAGGTGGATACAAAAATTTTTAATATAAGCGGGCATAGATTGAGCTTTTTATATTTAAGTAGAGACGTATGGCTGTGCGTCTCTACAGTTTAGGTAGAACTCAATTTATGACATGGAACAATAACCTATACAGTTAATTAAGAGATAAAAACAATTGAGTAATAAAAAAGGAGATCGAAAAATGACAATCAGAATTGGAATTAACGGTTTTGGACGTATTGGAAGAAACATGTTTCGTGCTATCAGTAAAGACAGTGCTTTTGCGGATATTGAAGTTGTTGCCATTAATGACCTTACCAACAACGCTACCCTTGCACATCTCTTGAAATATGACTCTGTAATGGGCGTGTTTGATAAAGATGTAAAAGGAGATGATACAGGCATAACAGTTGACGGAAAACATATTGTTGTATCAGCTCACCGCTCGCCGGCAGAGATTCCTTGGGGTTCGCTTGGTGTTGATTATGTTGCAGAGTGTACTGGTCTTTTTGTTGATGCTGCTGCTGCACAGGCTCATCTTGACGCTGGTGCAAAAAAGGTGGTCATCTCTGCCCCTGCAAAAGGCAATGTCAAAACATTTGTCATGGGTGTAAATGAAGAGGAGTATGACCCAACCGCTCATCATATAGTTTCAAATGCCTCCTGCACAACCAACTGTTTAGCACCAGTTGCCCGTGTAATTCTTGACAATTTTGGTATCAAACGTGGATTGATGACAACTGTTCACGCATACACAGGAGACCAGAGGCTTTTAGATTTTCCACACAGCGATTTGAGACGAGCAAGGGCAGCAGGGCTATCCATGATTCCCACCAAAACAGGTGCAGCAGCAGCGGTGGCTCTTGTAATTCCAGAGCTTAAAGGCAAATTTGACGGACTTGCAGTGCGTGTTCCAACTCCAAATGTCTCTCTTGTTGATGTGGTGATGGAGGTGGAAAAGGAGACGAGCGTAACTGAGGTAAATCAGGCACTTCAAGCAGCAGCAAATCGTTATCTTGGTTATTCTGATCTGCCTTTGGTCTCAATTGATTTTCAGGGAGATGCACACTCTTCTGTTGTTGACGCTCCATCAACTAAGGTAATTGGAAACATGGTCAAGGTTATGAGCTGGTATGATAACGAATGGGGTTACTCCAACCGTATGCTTGATCTGATGCTCTATATGGAGTCATGCAGACAGTTGTAGCTGCTGGCATCTGATCCCACAGCAGCATTAAAAACAGACGGAAAACCCAATGACACAAAAACAAGATAACAAACAGCATGACTCAGGCTACAAACTCCTGTTTTCCCACCCAGCTTTGGTCAAAGATTTGCTTATTGGATTTGTAAAATATAAAGAAAAGAACCGTTTATAAAAGAGCTCAGTCGTTTGCATTTGAGCTATGTCATTGAAATAAAAGATAGCTACACCATAAGACAACCTTGTAAAGAACCAAAACTTACACCTACGGGCAAACTGGCAAAGAATCAGAGTTATCCGCGACATGGAGGGAGCCACTATCAGGAGTGAACAAGGCGTAGCACTATCGTTATGCCTGGTGTCCTGGATTGACTTCCTCCGCCATCTCGAAAATTACAGGCAGTGCACTGCTGGAAAATTGACAAAGGATTCATTAAGTATCTATTTAAACGGAAGAAGAGTGTTTCAGGAAAAAGAGAGCAAAAATATGGCAGAAATTAAACAAAATGGTTTAGCCAGTTATCTGAACTCACTAACATCTGATAATTTATCTACAAGTTATGACTCTACTAATTCTAACAAAATTCCTTCTATTTTCTTTATATGGGGAGAGGAGTTTTTATGTAGAAAAGTCTTTGATGCTGTTATTGCCTTTTTGCTGCCTGATAATCTAAAAGAGTTATGTTATGAACTTTTAGAGGGTGAAGATGCTGTAATACCTTCTATAATGGAGCGAATCTCTACCTACTCATTTTTTCAGGAAAAAAAGGTAGTTGCTATAAAAAATGCCCCAATTTTCTCCCCTCCCGGCACATCTGCACAACCTGGTTTTCTCAGCCATGATCTTGAAAATTTGCAAAAACTTATTGAAAAGGGATTTCCTGCAAATCATTATCTTGTGATAACCGCTTCAAATGCAGATAAAAGACGTGCTCTGTTTAATACCATCAAAACATCAGGGTTAGCGATTGACTGCACAGTCTCGCAAGGAAGCGGTAAGGCAGACAAGGAGGAGCAGGCAGAGCTTTTACGTCTAACCATGATGGAGGTGCTTGATAGAAGAGGAAAAGGGATTGATGGAGATGCTTTTAATGCACTAAAAGAGATGACAGGCTTTGATCCAGCAGCACTTAACGACAATCTTGAGAGGCTTACATCGTTTATAGGAGACAGAGAGAAGATAACCATAAAAGATGTCTATTCTGTTGTTAAACGCAGCAAAAAGGATCCCATATTTGAACTTACAAATGCAGTGGCACAAAAAAGTTTAGAGTCATCTCTATTTTACTATAAATCTCTTTGTGATAACGGATTTCACCCGCTTCAACTTCTTGCCTCAATAGTTAATCAGATACGCAAAGTTTTTGTGGTAAAGAGTTTTATTGCATCAGAAGCCCAAAAAGGGAATATCTGCTGGAGTCAAGGCAGCCGTCAAAATTATCAGCAGTTTACCACAACAACAATGCCGTATATAACTAAGACAGATATGGAGATTGAAAATACTCTTAAACAGTGGAGAGAGGAGCTTATAAATAAGTCAGATAAAAATCAATCAGATGAGGAGCATGATGACAATAGTTCGGGTGATGATTATGAATCTGATTCAGATAATTTTAATGATGACTCTAAATTTAACAAAAGTAAAAAAAGTTCTGCTAAAGGAGCTGCTAAAAAAAATAGTGTTAGCAAAAGTTCTGCTGACAAAAATTCTACAGATTTGATAATTGCATCAAACCCCAAAAGTGCCTACCCTGTTTATCAGACATTTTTAAAATCAGACAGATTCTCTATTAATGAACTTGCCGCAATTATGGCGGAATTAAGTGAAGCGGACTACAGGTTAAAATCTTCGTCAGACGGGGACCCTTTTATCATGCTTGAAGAGATGATAATCAGAATCTGTACAAATAGTTGCCATCCTTAATATATCCCCAAAAGTAGTTGACGCTTTCCATCGTCATAATTTGGGTAGCAACTATGACTCACGAGTAACATTTTCAATAACTTGTGAGTCATAATTTTTTGCTAATTTTTGAACATAAGCAGCTTTGCTGCAATTATTGTTGGATTGAAATTACTTAACAATAAATTACATTGATAATTCAACAACATGTTCTCTACCTGTCTCTGCGTGCAGCACGTGCACGGCACAGCCCAGTCAGGGGTCAAAAGAGCGTATTAACCGCCCTACATTAACAGGATTTTGAATATCTGGTACTGGCACACCAATTAGAGCCTGCTCAATTGGACCGCGTTGACCCATATCATCCATTGGATTGGCATTCCAGATAGTTGCTGAAGTTATCTGATAATTGCTAATAACTTTATTTTTTATGTCAATATAATGGAGCAGAGCACCGCGTGGAGCCTCAGTAAGACCAAGTCCTTCAGCACTCTCTGGAATTGGTGCTGGAACATAGGTCTCAACTCCTGGTTTTACTTCATTGAGCCATTGCTCAACAGCATTTGCAACAACCAGAGCCTCTTCAGCTCTTGCAACATGTCTGCCAAGAATAGAGAATGCAGCATCTCCAATATCACGCATCTTTTTGACACCAAGAGCTTTCTGACCAGTAGCGGATAGCTCGGGATTGGTCATCCACATTCTTGCCAGCGGTCCGCCTTCATGTGGTTTACCGTTGTAGCGAGGAGATTTGATAAAGCTGTATGCACCTGCTTTGTCAATTTGAGGAACTGTCTGTCCTTTGCTTGGGTGCAGTGCAGTTGTTTTATCATCAAAGAATGAGTATTTCACATACTCTTTAATCTGCTGATGATCAAATGCAGAATCTTTACCATCTGTATAAGCACCTGATTTAAGAAGAGTATTTTTACCGCTTCCATCAAGAGGAAATACACCGAAAGAGATAAGATTCTTATGCCCTACACCAGTCTTGAGGAGATCACCATAAGGACCTGCCAAAAGATAGACAAGCGGAATATATTTTTCCTCAATAAATTTTTTAACTACTTTGAATTTCTCAGCATAAATAATCAGCTTCTCTTTTGAAGGAATCTCTGTTGTTCCGCCAACTACAATACCCTGAACATGAGGCATTCTTCCGCCAAAAAGAGCCACCATTTCATGGCAGATCTTTCTTACTTCCAAAGCCTCAAGATATTGACCTACTCCAACTTCATTAGTTGCTTTATCTACTCTAATGTCATTGTTCTTATATCTTGGGATAAAAGGTGCTACATCAGGACCATTTACATAGTCGAGTGCAGCAAGATGGTAGAAATGGAGAATATGAGACTGAAGATAATTGGCACCAAAAATAAGATTTCTTGTAATTCTTCCGTTATCAGTAAGTTTGACTTTAAAAGCATCATCTAATGCTAAACTTGATGCAGTTGCATGTGCTGTCGGGCAGACTCCACAGATTCTTTGAACAATCTGGGAAGCGTCTCTTGGATCTCGCCCTTTGAGAATATTTTCAAATCCTCTAAACATGCCGCCAAAACACCTTGCATTTACAACTTTGCCGTCACTTACTTCAACTTCTACTTTCAAGTGCCCCTCAATCCTTGTTACAGGATCAATGGCAACTTTTATTTTATTGCCTGTAGATACAGCCGCAGCAGGTGCTGCCTGGTTACCTGACATAAATAAAACCTCCTTGGTTTAAATATCTCTTTTGAAATTACGCTTTTCTCTGTTGAGATTATGCTTTTTCATAGAATGGAGAAAAAGCATCAGGAAATCCTGGCTCTACACACCCTATACACACAGCATTTTCAACACACCAGTTCAAGCCGTTATTCCAGCGTCTTCTGAAACAGTCTGCATTGACATCAGGTCCTTTACATCCAAGTTCCATACGACACCCTTTTTTCTGGGTAAATGTTGCACTAAAGATATCCTTGTCAAAATATTCGAGATATGGACAGTTTTCGTGAATGTTTTCGCCAAAGAAAAGCAACGGGCGACCGTTTTCGTCAACTTCAGGTATCCCTTTAGTCAAAAGATGGGCAATGGAGCCGACAATCCAGTCAGGGTGCGATGGACAACCAGGAATGTTTACAACAGGTGTTTTGATTCCAAATTTCTTAAAAACTCCCTGAACTCCTGTAGCTTCTGTTAAATTGCCCTTTGCTGCTGGAATACCTCCATAAGCGGCACAGCTTCCAATAGCAAGCACACTGCCAGCCATTTCGCCAAGTTCTTTCGTCATTTGAAGCATTGTAATCTCTTTGTGGTTCATCTCTCCTGAGATACAATACTTGCCATCTGCTGCCATAGGGATAGCACCTTCTACAGCAAGAGAAAATTTGCCTTTGTACTCTTTGGCAACTCTGTACATGTTCTCAAGAGCTGTTTCACCCTCGCTTGCCATTATGGTTGGGTGATATTGAAGACTTATAATCTCTAATAGGATTTTTTTAATGGTAGGCTCAACACTGTTGAGCAAAGATACTGAACAACCTGTGCAACCCTGACCCTGTATCCAGAGTACAGGGTGAGTCTCTAACCCTTTTGTCATTGCAGATATAAGTTTAGGGTTAAAGATTTGAGATAAGCCGATTCCTGCGGCTGTTCCAGTTAAACCTTTAAGAAAGGTTCTTCTGGATAGTGTTGCAGCGGTTTGTTGCGTTTCAGACAACATAGTTTCCTCTTTCAATGGCACCTCCTTGATGCTGTTTGATGTCCATACTGAAAATTAATCTAAATATAAATAACATTTGTTAAACTTTATATTGATTAATTGATTCTACTTTCGGGTATTGCAGCAAAGATTTGGGACTAACATCAGTAAAATTTAGAGACTGTTTTTATTAATTTTATTAATATATAGGCTCTTAATTTCAAGATAGTATAGAATATGAAAATATTAGGTGTCAACAATATATTACATATATAAATAACATTGTGTTTTAGCATTTATTATCTCAATACCCAATTCCACTACCCTTTACATCTATGACATACATAATAATTAAAATTGTCTAAGTATAGCTCCAAGCAAATAGATGAACAATAAAATAATTGACTTGAGGCTATATTTTAATTCAAAACCCTTCCATCTAAAATTACTAATGATTAGGGAGGATTCTATGACCCAAGGTCGCAAAACCAATATCCATATACTACTGTCTACTGAAGAGAGACGTATTCTTGAATCATGGCAGAAATCTACAACAATTAGTCAAGGTCTTGCAAGACGCGGAAAAATTATTCTCATGCTGTGCAATGGAATGTCCATTTCTACAATTTGCAGAATTTTATGCGTTGCCAGAGGTCCAGTGTATAAATGGGCAACGAGATTCAATAAAAACCGGATTGAAGGACTCAACGACAAAGCAGGACGCGGCAGGCGTCCTTTTTTCCCCTCCGGAAGTAAGTGTTCATGTAGTGAAAATGGCTTGCGAGCGACCTGAAACGTGCGGTAAATCTCTATCTCAATGGGACTGCAG
>JADFZJ010000040.1 GCA_015232555.1 Desulfamplus sp.
TGCTTTGTTCTCTGCTCATTTAGAGCATTTGTTTAGCATCTTTGAAGAAAACCTCAATAGACCAGCGTTTTGCGTAATAAGTCAAGATTTGTGAAGCATCTAATTCAAGGTCAGTACTGAGCAGTGCTTGATTTATGTCTGAATCCAAACCAGTATTTTAAAATTGTCTTTGTAATGAAAGCGGATATGTATTATTATTTCTCATGAGCAGCTCCTTTGTTTGTAATTTCAATATCTTAGCAATATCAATATTACTTATTTAGGAGCTGCTTTCAAGAAAAAAATACATATAAAATCAATTATTTATCCTCTCAAAACCTCACTATTTTTATATGCGAAACTTGAGTTATTATTGCATTTTTCTTAATCTTGGCAAATTTATAAGATAGTGTGTCCCTAAATTTCTATGATTAGGTGTCCCTGACGTAATAATTATTGCATTTTGACTTAGATCTGGAAATTTTAAGATGTGTCTTATATAGATTGTTTTAACATTTGTAGTATGATAATTTTGACATATTTGAGAAAAAAACAAATTTATGCGATTACGTGTCCAAATTTATGAGATAGGGTGTCCCGCTACAGCTACAGTCCCGCTACACTCACACAGACTCTCACACAGTTGATTAGTCCAAAAAAAGAGGCTGACGATTAACTTGCCAACCTCTTGATTTTATTTAAAATTTTATGGTGGGCCGTCCGCGAATCGAACGCGGAACCTACTGATTAAGAGTCAGGTGCTCTACCGATTGAGCTAACGGCCCCTTTTGAGCAAAAAACAGAGGGAATCTAACAGCAATCACGGGACATGTCAAACACTTTTTTTGTTTTTTGATAGTGGATACTGTCAATATTGAAACTAATTTTCCATTACAAACAACAAAGATATTGACCTTGAACATGGGGTCTGATAGTTAATCTTTACATTACATATATCTCTAAAAACTAAGAAGATTCAAACAGTTTAATAATGAATTGGTGGAATATTAACCTTATTTTTAATAAAACGAATAAATAATTGCAAGGATGTATTTGGTATGAATAATTCAAAATCTCAGATATGTTTTGAGGATGCTTTGTCAGTTATACCTGGCGGTGTAAATTCTCCTGTGAGGGCATGCGGTTCGGTTGGAGGAAAACCTCTTTTTATAGAAAGGGCAGATGGAAGCAAAATATTTGATGTGGATGGTAATAGTTACATTGATTATGTGGGTTCATGGGGCCCCATGATTCTTGGTCACCGTCATCCTGCAGTTATAAATGCGTTAGAAAAGGTGCTCAAAAGCGGCACAAGTTTTGGTGCACCAACTCCGCTTGAGACTGAACTTGCCCATCTTGTGATTGAGTTTGTTCCGTCTGTTGAGATGGTTAGAATGGTCAACTCAGGCACAGAGGCAACTATGAGTGCCTTACGTCTTGCTCGAGGTTTTACAGGTCGGGATATTATCATCAAATTTGATGGCTGCTATCATGGACACGCTGATACTCTTCTTGTTGCTGCTGGTTCAGGGGTTGCCACTCTTGGCATTCCAGGAAGTCTTGGTGTGCCTGAATCTGTTATTAAAAATACACTCTCCATTCAGTATAATAATATCGATGCTTTCACAGATGTGATGAAAAAAATGGGTGATAAGATAGCTGCCGTTATTGTGGAGCCTGTTGCTGGTAACATGGGTATGGTGACTCCTGTTAAGGGCTTTCTTGAAACTTTGCGTGAGCTTACCTCAAAGTATGGTACTCTGCTCATATTTGATGAAGTTATGACGGGTTTCAGGGTAGCTAAGGGGTCTGCTCAGGGGCTTTTTAAAATCACTCCTGATCTTTCCTGTTTTGGAAAAATTATAGGCGGCGGTCTGCCCGTAGGTGCTTATGGCGGTAAACGTGAGATTATGAATCATATTGCTCCTGTTGGTCCTGTCTATCAGGCGGGCACTCTTTCTGGCAATCCTCTTGCAATGGCTGCTGGTATTGCTACACTTACAGAGCTGAAAAAACCAGGATTTTATGAATTTCTTGAGGCGAAGACGGCAAAACTTATGAATGGTTTTAAACAGGCGGCTCAAACGGCAGGTATTGAGATTACAGCGGGTCATATCGGTTCAATGGCTGGAATTTTCTTTACATCTGGGTCTGTAAACAACTTTGATGATGCTAAAAAGAGCAACCTTGAGAGATTCGGGATATTTTACAGAACTATGAGAGAAAAGGGCATCTATCTTGCACCATCTCAATTTGAGGCTTGTTTTGTATCTGCCGCACACAGTGATAATGATATTGAAATAACTATTAGAGCTGCTGAAGAGGTTATGAAAGGTCTTGCTTGATATGGATTTAAAAGGAAATTTCATTCCGACAGATGTGAAGAAAATCCATATAATTGCAGCATGTGGGACAGGTATGGGGGCACTTGCCTGTATGCTTCAAGATATGGGATTTGAGGTAACTGGTTCAGATCAGAATATATATCCTCCTATGAGCGATTTTTTGATGGAAAAAGGCATTCGCCTTTTTAAGGGATTCAGCCCTTCAAACTTTTTAGCTCTCCAATCGCGATTAGAAGGATATATAGAAGAGACAACTCAGCTCAAAAAATTGGAAACGCCTGACCTTGTTATTATTGGTAATGCTGTTACATGCAACAATGTGGAGGCTCTTGCGGTTATGGAGCACAATATCCCATACTGCTCCATGCCTCAGGCTCTGAACCATTTTATTGCAAAAGATAAAAAAATACTTCTTGTAACTGGAACACATGGAAAGACCACAACATCATCAATTCTTGCCCATGTTTTAAATGAAGCTGGGCTTGATCCCTCTTTTATGATTGGTGGAATTGTCAAGGAGTTTGGCAGCAACTACAGAATTGGCAAAGGCGATTATATTGTTATTGAGGGCGATGAATATGATACTGCTTTTTTTGATAAGGGACCTAAATTCATGCACTACACCCCTTATGCTGTGGTTATTACAAGTATTGAATTTGATCACGCCGATATTTTCAGGGATATTGATCATATAAAAGATGCTTTTAGGCAGTTTGTTGCAAAAATTCCAGCTAAGAGCCTTATTATGGCTTATGGAGAAGATAGCAATGTAAGAGAAATCCTTGCTTCTGCTGTATGCGATGTTGAATATTATGGGTTTAGGTCTTATGATTGGTCATACAGTAGCCTTGAGGTTAAAAATGGAAATACAAATTTTTCAGTGAACAGAGCTTTTAAAGATAAGTCCCAAATAGATACTGAAAAACTAAAGAGCGGTAACAATCTCTACTCCTTACAAGCAGAAGATGGAGTCGAAATAACAACCCCTCTTATGGGCAGACACAATTTAATCAACACTCTTGCTGTGTTTGGTGTTGCAAAACGGATTGGAATTGCAGATGATGTAATTGTAAAAGCACTAAAAACTTTCGCAGGAGTAAGAAGAAGACAGGATATAAGAGGAGTTAAAAGGGGCATAACTGTGATGGACGATTTTGCCCACCACCCATCTGCGGTAAGAGAGACCATTGCAGGGGTTAAACCTTTTTTTAAAGAGGGCAGACTTATTGCTGTTTTTGAACCAAGAACCAACTCAAGCATGAGGGATGTATTTCAAGATGAATACCCTAAAGCCTTTGATGGTGCTGATATTGTCTGTATAAGAAAACCTTCCATGTTATCCAAAGTTCCAGAATATCAACAGATGAATACTCAAAAACTTGTTCAAGATATTATAAAACGAGGTATCATGGCACTCTATTTTGATGATACAGAGAGTATTATTGATTTTCTCACTACAGAATCCAGAACTGGTGACCTGATTTTAATCATGTCCAATGGAGGATTTGATAATATTCACCAGAGGCTTCTTGAAAAATTGTAGTTATTTACAACAGAATTTTTAAAGTGTGGATAGATTTAAAAAAATTATGGATAGACTAAAAATATGAAAAACAGAGTAGTTATACGATTAATGATGATCGGTGCATTGCACACCTTTCTCTATCTGTGGCTTGTCCCTTTTGAGATTTATCCCAGATTTGGCAATAATGGATTTATGTTTACTATATTAGTTGCTATAGTAATATCTGTGGCAACTATTGGAACATTGTTTCTTGGAAAAAAAGATTCTAAAAAATTATGAGAAATCAGGAGAGACAAATTTATGATAGAAGAGGATAATATTGAAGATAATGATTTGCAGGATGAGTTTGCAACTGATGATAACGAAATAGATGACGGCTATGAATCAGACGAGTATGATGCTGATAATGAAGCAGATTATTGTTTAAAAGATAAAGAAGATAATAAGGCTTTAAATAGCCAGTCAAATAGCGGATATAAAATTGAATGGGAGCAGTCATTAAGCGTTGATATCCCTGAAATTGATGAACTCCAGAAAAGAGTATTTATGATGTTAAACGGGCTTATCAATCAGCATGAGTTAGATGAAGAAATGTTAAAAGATGCTGCTGCAATGGTTGCAGAACTTACCGAATACAGCAGATATTATTTCAGTAAGGAAGAGGAGTATCTTAGAAGATGCGGTTATCCTGATATTGACTGTCACTCCAAAGAACATCGGCAGTTTATAAAAAATACTATTAATTTGAGAAGACAGGTCTCTGAGGATAAAAAAAATTTATCATATCAGACTGTGAGCAATCTGAAAGATTGGCTGGTCAGCCATATTTCAGGCACTGATCATGTTTATGTTCCATTTGTGAGAATTAACAACTACGTGGAAGAGTGCAGATTAAAACGATAAATTATGACCCCTTGTCGCGGCAAGGATACTCTTTAAAACTATGGAGATTTAAAATAAAATGAAGCCGGTTGTTGCCCTTGTGGGACGTCCCAATGTTGGTAAATCGACCCTTTTCAACAGAATAACGAGAACCAGACAGGCATTAGTGGATGACTTTCCCGGTGTTACCCGTGACAGACATTATGCAGATGCTGTGTGGAATGAAAAAGAGTTTACCCTTGTTGATACAGGAGGATTTCTTCTTTCTGATGATGATCTTTTTGCAGCAGAGATACGTCAACATGTAGAAATTGCAGTCAATGAGGCAGATATAGTTCTCTTTGTTTTAGATGGAAGGGCAGGGGTTTCACCTTTTGATCGTGATCTTTCAGATATTTTGAGGCGTAGTCAAAAGCCTGTATTTTATTTGATAAACAAAATTGAGAATGCGAGCCAGCACCACAATATCCCTGAATTTTATTCTTTAGGTATTGATAAATTCTATCCTGTGTCAGCAGAACATGGTTTAGGAATGGATGAACTGCTTGATGAGATGACTGCAGCATTTCCCGATTACGAACTTGATAATACTCCTGTTGATGATAAAGAGATTTGCATTGCAGTTGCAGGACGCCCAAATGTAGGCAAATCCTCTCTTATAAATAAACTATTTGGTGAGCAGAGGCTTATGGTAAGCGAGCAGGCTGGCACTACAAGAGATTCTGTATCGCTAACCATTGAATATGGAGGAAGACGTTTTAAGCTAATTGATACCGCAGGTATAAGGCGTAAGGGCAAGGTGACAGAAAAAATTGAAAAATATTCAATTATGAAGTCACTGCAAAGTTTGGATGCGTGCGATGTTGCACTTATTTTGATCGATGCGAGCGAAGGAGTAACTGATCAGGATATAACCATTGCTGGATATGCTCAAGACAGAGGCTGTGGAGCTATGTTTTTGTTCAACAAGTGGGATATTGTGGATAGTGATGAAAAAGATCAGAAAAAATTCATGGATGAGCTGCGTATGCAGTCAAAATTTTTATCCTTTGCACCTGCAATGACCATATCTGCCCGCACAGGTTTAAGAACACACAAAATTTTTGACATGGTAGAGAGTATTTACAACGAGTACTCTCACCGTATTAACACGGGTCTTCTGAACAGGATTATCGAAGATGCAGTTTTCAGATCAGAGCCGCCACTTCATAAGGGTAAAAGGCTTAAATTTTATTACGCAACTCAGGTATCTGTCAAACCACCTACAATTGTATGTTTTGTAAACTATCCTGATGCTGTTCACTTCTCCTACAAACGATATCTTTTAAATCAGATACGTGAAGTTGCAGAACTTGAAAAGACTCCAATAAATCTCTATTTCCGCGAAAGAACAGGTAAAATAGATTTCTCAGATAGAATCCCAGATACTCCTGCAAATAAGCGATATGCTGAGAAGAAAAAGCGTAAATCTGTAAAAAGAAAAAAAGAGCGTGAGATTCAGCAGGAGAGGAAAAAAGCAAGAGAGACAAAAGACAGCCAGAATAGCTTTTAGGTTGCACTTACTGTCAAATACGCAAACAAACCTTGAATTTTTTAATGATTTTTGATATGGGTTTACATGAAAAAATTAATTTAGCAAAGTAATTAACGAATTTCTCCCTTCCCATAAAGGACGGGGTTTAATTGGAGGTTTTTTTATGAAAGAAGTGGTAATTGTAAGTGGTGTTAGAACTCCTGTCGGGACTTTCGGTGGCTCTTTGAAAAGTCTCTCTGTGGTTGAACTTGGAACTATTGTAATGAAAAATCTGTTGAAACGGGCAGGATTAAGACCAGTCACTGACGATAAATTTAAACCTTACGGACCAGGTTCTCTTAAAGATCAGGGTATGATAGAGCTTGAGAAAAAGGGCTATGATTATGATGATTCTCTGACACCGATTCATATTGATGAAGTTATCATGGGTAATGTGCTTCAGGCAGGTCAAGGTCAGAATACAGCTCGTCAGGCGATGATTGCGGCTGGTATTCCACGTCACACTACAGCATTTACAGTCAACAAAATATGCGGTTCTGGTCTTAAAGCGATTGCACTTGGTGCTCAGGCAATTAAAGCTGGAGAGGCTGATGTTATCCTTGCAGGAGGTCAGGAGAGCATGAGTAATGCTCCTATGGCACTTCTTAAGGCAAGATGGGGACACCGTATGGAGCTTACAGGTGTTGGTGATATCCACGATCTGATGGTCTATGATGGTCTTTATGAAATTTTCTACGGCTACCACATGGGGCTGACTGCTGAAAATATTGCTGCAAAATATGGTATCACTCGTCAGGAGCAGGATGAACTTGCACTGTTAAGCCATAAACGTGCCTTTGCTGCTGTGCATGACGGTACATTTGCAGAAGAGATTATACCTGTAACCATTGCCTCCAAGAAAAAAGAGATTGTTGTTGATAAAGATGAGCGCCCAATGGAGACAAGCATGGAGCTGCTTGGCAAACTTAAACCAGCATTTAAAAAAGATGGCTCTGTTACTGCTGGTAACGCCTCTGGTATTAATGACGGTGCTGCTGCTGTGCTGCTTATGAGCGAAGAGAAAGCAGATTCATTGGGTCTTGAAAAACTTGCACGGATAAAAAACTTTTCATCTGGCGGTCTTGATCCCGCATATATGGGACTTGGTCCTGTGCCTGCTGTCAGAATGGCACTTGATCGTGCCAAAATGACAATTGGAGATATTAACCTTATTGAACTTAACGAGGCTTTTGCCGCTCAGGCAATCGGCTGTATGAGAGAGCTTGGAATTGATGTTCAAAAACCCAATGAACTTGGAAGCGGTATCTCTTTAGGACATCCAATTGGCTGCACAGGTGCACGTCAGATGGTTACAGCTATCAATCAGATGAAGAGAAAAGGCTACTCTACCGGTCTTATATCCATGTGTATTGGCGGTGGCATGGGTATGGCAATGATCATTGAAAGATAAATTTATATATGGTTGTTTATCAGCGAGGATAATGTATTATGGATATCAGTAGAAAACTTGCAATTATGGTGTTCAGTGCGGTTCCTGCAATTATTGGCGGCGGGATAGTGTATCATTTTTTTGGCAGCTTTACTCAGGTGATAGTTTATGAGATTCTTTTGCTGCTGGCTACTTTGGGATGTATCAGCCGATAGTTTGTTTATGCCGCCCCCCTTATAGAATGAGGGAGTGCGAATTAAAAACAGACAGACAAGTAAATAACTAAATAAACATATCATAAAACTCCTTCCGTAACGTTAAGTAACTCAGAAGGAGTTTTTTAGTTTTGCCTGATGCTCATCACTGTCTTAATGATAAAAGCCTTGATATTTAAAAAGGCTCTAAAGGAACTTTAATGATAGAAGATAAAAACGTGACCAGTATTGAGAAGGAGATGACACACTCCTATCTTGAGTATGCAATGAGTGTTATCATCGGCAGAGCCTTGCCTGATGTAAGGGATGGATTAAAACCAGTTCACCGCAGGGCACTTTTTGCCATGAGGCAACTTCGTAATGACTGGAATAAACCCTACAAAAAATCTGCCCGTGTAGTTGGTGATGTTATTGGTAAATATCATCCTCACGGAGACACAGCCGTATATGACACCATTGTCCGTATGGCTCAGGACTTTTCCCTTCGTTATACCCTTGTGGATGGTCAAGGTAACTTTGGTTCAGTAGATGGTGACTCTCCTGCAGCTATGAGATACACAGAGATAAGGATGAGAAAACTTGCCCACCTTATGCTCTCTGATATTGAAAAAGAAACTGTTGACTGGGTTCCTAACTATGATGAGACGATGGAAGAACCATCTGTATTTCCAACAAAATTTCCTGCACTTTTAGTCAACGGTTCGTCTGGCATTGCAGTTGGAATGACCACAAATATTCCTCCTCACAACATTGGTGAAGTTTCAGACGCCATAAGTGCTCTTCTGGACAATCCTGACATGGAAATACCTGAACTTATGCAGTACATTCCAGGACCTGATTTTCCAACTGCTGGTATAATTCATGGTAAAAAGGGAATTTACGATGCCTACACTACTGGACGCGGTGTTATAATCGTCAGAGCAAAGATGGAGGTTGAGATAAACAGCAAAACCCAAAGAGAGACCATTGTTGTTACAGAGCTTCCATATCAGGTGAATAAGGCAAAGTTAGTTGAAAAGATTGACGAGCTGATGCGGGAAAAGGTTATTGAAGGGGCAGCATTTGTTCGTGATGAATCTGACCGTGACGGAATGAGAATAGCTATTGGATTAAAGCGGGATCAGATTCCTGATGTGGTGATAAACCAGCTTTATAAACATACCAACATGCAGTCAAGTTTTGGCATTATATTTCTTGCTGTAGTTAATAAACGTCCCCAACTGTTCAATATCAAACAGATACTTGAACAGTTTATTAATCACCGAAAAGATGTAATTACCAGAAGAACCATATTTGAGCTGAAAAAAGCAGAAGAGCGGGCACATATTTTAGATGGGCTTAGAAAAGCGTTGGATCATTTAGATGCTGTTGTAGCACTTATTAGAGCATCAGCTTCACCTGAAGATGCAAAAAATGGATTGATGAATCCAGAGCAGTTCAATTTTTCAGAATCTCAAGCTCAAGCTATTTTAGATATGAGACTCCAAAAATTGACAGGACTTGAGAGAGGTAAAATTGATGAGGAGTATTTTGTCCTGATAAAAGATATTGAGTGGTTCACAAAGATTCTTGCAAGCGATGAGGTTGTAAAGGGTATCATAAGAGAAGAGATATCTGAGATGAAAGCTGAATTTGCCGACCCTCGCCGCACCGAGATTGTTGAGCATTCGGGGGATATAAATATTGAAGATTTGATTGCTGAAGAGGATATGGTGGTTACAATCTCAAGAACTGGATATATCAAGAGAAATCCTGTAACCCTTTATGAGATTCAGCGGCGAGGCGGTAAAGGTAAAACTGCAATGGGGACAAAAGATGATGACTTTGTTGAACATCTATTTGTCGCATCAACTCATCACACATTTTTGTTTATCACAAATTTTGGAAAGGTCTATCAAAAGAAAGTTTATGATATTCCTATGGCAGGACGTACAAGTCTTGGTAAGGCGATTGTTAATCTGCTCAATTTTGATGAAGGTGAAAAACTTGCAACTGTCTTGACTGTTCCTCAGTTTGAAGAGGGAAAATATGTTATCATGGCAACCCAAAAAGGGCTTGTTAAGAAAACTGCTCTTATGTCTTACTCCCGACCCCGTACAGATGGATTGATCGGCATAAAGTTAGTAGAGGGTGATGAGCTTATTTCAGCACGTATCACTAACGGAACAATGGATATTTTCCTTGGCTCAAAATCTGGAAAGGTTATCCGTTTTAGTGAAGAAGAGGTTCGTTCAGTTGGAAGAGGCTCTATGGGCGTGATTGGTATGCGGATAAAAGAGAATGATCAAGTTGTTGGAATGGAGGCATTAAGCCATGGTCAGACTCTTCTTACTGTTACTGAAAATGGATATGGAAAACGCACCAAAATTGAAGAATACAATGCTCAAGGTCGTGGAGGACAAGGAGTATTTTCGATCAAAACATCTAAACGCAACGGCATGATGGTATCGCTCCTGCTTGTTGAAGATAGTGATGAGTTGATGCTTGTTACAGACAAAGGCAAACTCATCAGAATACATGTTGATGGAATTTCCACAATAAGCAGAGCT
Organism: Desulfamplus sp.; assembly: GCA_015232555.1. Taxonomy (GTDB): domain Bacteria; phylum Desulfobacterota; class Desulfobacteria; order Desulfobacterales; family Desulfobacteraceae; genus Desulfamplus. The sequence goes on from JADFZJ010000040.1 coordinate 10,459, forward strand.
ACTCAAGGTGTCCGTCTTATCAATCTTTCTGATGAAGAAAAACTTATAGCTGTGGCAAGACTTCCAGAGTCTGAGGATAAACAGCCGAAATGTTCAGAAGAAGATGGTCAAAATAGTGAACAAGATTGTTTTGAAGATTCTGATGATTATGATTCTCAAGAAGATTTATCTGCATCTGAAGAGGACGATTTGGAAAAAGACTATGGTGATCCAGAAGAGAGCCAAGATAATGACGATGAAAGTTATGATGATGTAGAAGAAGATGATGATGATAAATGAGTAATACTTCTATAAAAGATGAAAAGCAGGGACACCGAAAACGCCTTCGTGAAAAGTTCATTCAAAATGGACTTGGCGGTTTTTTAGATTATGAGGTTATTGAGCTTTTATTAACTTTGAATACTCCAAGAAAGGACTGCAAAGCTACGGCTAAAGAGCTAATAAGCAGATTTAAGACACTTCAAGGCGTGTTTGAGGCAAACGCTGAAGAGCTTTCACGGGTAAGCGGGGTAGGGGAGGCGAATATTTTTGGGTTAAAGCTCATCAAGGAGGTTGCGGACAGATATCTTCAAAAAAAGGTTACTGGCAGAGATGTTATAACTAACTCAAACGATCTTATGCACTATCTTAAAAATGCTATTGGGCAGCGGACTAAAGAGGTCTTTGCAGGAGTCTTTCTTGATGCAAAAAACAGGGTCAATGCACTTGAGATTCTGTTTCAAGGCACATTGACCATGAGTTCTGTCTATCCAAGAGAGGTTATTATAAAAGCTCTTGAGCATCGGGCAGCCTCAATTATATTTGCCCATAACCACCCTTCTGGAGATTTTTCACCTTCTCCAGAAGATATTGCAATTACAAGACGGCTTGTTTTTGCCTGCCGCCATGTTGGAATTACAGTTCATGAGCATGTAATTACTGGTGATGAAGGGTATTATAGTTTTGCAGATAACGGCTATATTGCTGAATTTAATAGGGAGTTTGAAAAAAATGGCTGATCATACTCAAAGCGACATACGCTCAGATTCTAACCAATCAGTTGAGATCAGCTCTAAATCTATACCCGACTGTTTCGGAAATTTAGAAATAGTCTTTCCAATGGGCAGCAGAGGATTAAGAGAGACCCCTGATAATTGCATGTATCTTTGTGCTCATAAAACTCCATGCCTTAGACAAGCTATGTCTGGTTTAAAAGGCATTGAGGTTAAAGAGGAGATGGTTGAGCGTAGAGAAAAAGCTGGAGTTATTGGTTTTTTTGAAAGATGGTCCAAAAAAAAGGCTCTTTACAGAGAAAAAGAGCAGGTAAGCAGCTTTAAAAAATAACAAAATGGGAGATAGCCGATGAAATCAATAAGAGAGATTAATGTTGCAGAAAAAAGAGTAATGGTTCGGGTTGATTACAACCTGCCAATGGATGAAAATTTAAATATCACTGATGACAATCGAATTGTTGAGACCCTCCCTTTAATAAAATATCTTCTTGAAAATAGAGCTAAAATTATTCTAATTTCTCATTTAGGGCGACCAAAAGGTAAAGTAGTAAATTCTATGTCTTTAAAACCCGCATCAATTCGACTTGCAGCACTGCTTGGAGACGGCGTTAAGGTTGGATTTGCTGATGACTGCATAGGTGAAGATGTTGTGCAAAGAGTGTCAAAATTGCAAGCAGGCGAAATTCTTATGCTGGAAAATTTAAGATTCCATGAAGGTGAAAAATCTTGTGATCCAGATTTTGTGAAACAGTTGGCATCTTTATGTGATGTTTATGTTAATGATGCTTTTGCTGTATCGCACAGAAAAGAGGCTTCTGTAACAGCACTGCCAATGATGGTAAAAGAGTCTACTGCTGGATTTCTGCTGGAAAAAGAGCTTAAATGCTACCAAGATGCAGTACAAAACCCTGTAAGACCATTAGTTGCAGTGATTGGAGGAGCAAAAGTGTCAAGCAAACTTGCTGCACTTGAAAATATGCTCAATAAAGTTGATACGCTTATAATCGGCGGTGCAATGGCAAACACGTTTTTAAAGAGTCAAGGCGTTGATGTAGGCGGCTCAGTCGTTGAGGACGATCTGTTAGAAACTGCCCAAAAAATTATAAAAACAGCACAAGAAAAAGGGATACAAATTAAACTTCCAGTTGATCTTGTTTTTGCATCAAAATTTGATAAAAATGCTGAAAAGATAAGTGTTGAAGTTGGACAATCTGCTCCTCAAGGCTGGTTAGCATTGGATATTGGAGAGAAAACTTCCCAGCTTTTTGCTGATCTGATTGCTGGAGCAAAGACAGTTGTTTGGAACGGTCCAATGGGCGTTTTTGAGATGGATAGATTTTGTGAGGGAACTTGCAAAGTAGGTCAGGCAATCGCAGAGTCAGGTGCTTTTTCCGTTGTTGGTGGAGGGGATACAGCACTTGCTGCTAAGGTGTGCAATGTTCAAGATAAAGTCAGCTACATCTCAACTGGTGGCGGTGCATTTCTTCATCTGATGGAAGGAAAAGACCTTCCAGGTGTGTTAGCTCTTGAGAAGGTTAATCTGTAATTTTAATATTGCAGCGGGGCAGGGTAGATAGGGAATTGTACATGAAAGTAGAGATCGGCTATAAAAGGTAGAGACGCACGGCTGTGTGTCTCTGCTACCTCTGCTCTGCAACTACGATACATAATCAAATAGCAATAGCTATGCTTTTCATCATGGCAATCTCATTGCAATCAGGAAAATTTACGCATGTAATGCAGCCTGACCATATCTTTATCGGAAGTTCTGCTCTGTCAATCTGATTAAAGTCAAATTGTTGAAAAAAGGTGGGGCGGTAGGTAAGTGCAAATAACTTTGGTATCTTGTAAGATATGGCTTCTTGTATAGTTCTGTCAACCAGAAGAGTACCAATGCCCTTTCCATGAGCTTTTTCCACAACCGCAAGCGATCTTATTTCAGCAAGATCTTCCCAGCAGAATTGAAGAGCACTGCACCCCAAAATCTCTTTAGTATCTTCATCAACATATACCCAAAAATCGCGGATATGGTCGTATAATTCGCTTAATGGTCTTGCAAGGAGTTCACCCCTTTTCCCATATAATTGAAGCAGTGTGTGGATCGCTCTAACATCTGCTGGTGTTGCCTTTCTTAACATCTATTTTACCTCTCCTTATAATAAACGTTGCTCTATTGTATTATTTATAATAATCACCATTTCATAGCATGAATCCACTCGCATAAATTTTATATTTATGCTCTATATTTATCATTTCTTAGGCAGAAGACTCGCAATGGTCTCTTGAAGCTCTTCGTTGGAAAAAGGTTTATGAAGAACCTTGTTTATACCTGCATTACCAAGAAGGCTTTTACTCATTTTTAAATTTTCATCAGATTCAACAAAATCGCTCTGAGTTGTTATCATTACAATTGGAAGTTCGGCTGATGAATATTTTTTTCTGACTGCCTGAGCAAGCTGAATTCCATTTATTTTTGGCATATTAAGATCAGTTATAACAATGTCTGGTTTTGATGTATATATCTGCCGTATAGCCTCTTCTGGCAACATAAACGATGTTGCATTATATCCAAAACCAGTGAGTTTATTTTCATATAGTTTAAGCATCATTTTAGAGTCATCTACAACATAAATTTGTGCAATATCAGATGAGGATTCCTCTTTTTCTTTAGGCAGCAATTGAACAATCTTGTCTGCAAGAGCTTGATAGTTTTTCTTTCTTAATATACCAAGAAAATGCTCTCTCGTCTTTTTATCTGCCTTATTGGTTACATGTTTAACAGACAACTTGATAAATGACTCTTCTTGAAGCAAAAAATTAAAAATATTGTCAGACTCTGAATCTATAAGAGCACCAACTACATTTAAAGCATCTTCGTTTCCTTCCCTTACAATATTTTTAAGACCCGCAACAAGCACTTTTGATATATTTTTGTCCATTGCCCGAGCCGCACTAATACGCACTGCTTCAACTGGATCCTGAATACCCGCTGCCAGTACAATTGCAGATTTGGTAGATGGTATTCTCTCCATGCTCTCGTAAGCTGCTTGACGAATATTAGGGTCTTCTGGTTTTGTCTTCATAATATCAAAAATCACAGGTAGAGCTTTTTGATCTTTTATATATCCAAGAGTGGTAATGAGATGAACCATAAAATCTGTATTTGCATTTGAAGTTGCAGCAGTAAGTATCGGTACAGCTTTGCCGCCAATTTCTATAAGCATATCAATTGCTGCATCTCTGATATGTGTATTTTTAGATTGTAGAAGAGATGCGAGCTGATTGAGTGCATATTGATCCTGTATCTCACCAAGAGCTTTTATTTTCAACGAATCGGAATCGTCCTGACCAGTAATTGATGAGACAAGGTAGTCAACTGCCTCTTTAGTGCCAATTTGAGCGATTGCAGAAACAGCAGTATTTTTAATATCTGGATCATCATAACTTTCACTCAACTTTATAAGAGATAGAAGAGATGAAGGCAGACGAAGTGAGCCAAGCGATATTGCAGTCTGGACAAGAATTTCAGGGTCTTTGGATGTCTGAAGAATTTTTTCAAGAACAGAAGCAGCTTCAACAATAAGAAAATCACCTGCCACTTTAATGTAGATAATACGATTTTTTTTGTCGTCTTGTATTATATAATTAATAATGAGGTCAGTATTGCCGTAAGCCTTATCAAGGATCAGCTCATACAGGCTCTCATTTATTTCAGGATTGTGTATCTGAAGGGTAGTCAGATATTCAAGCAGTGGGAATACAAGTTTTTCTGATGCTTTAGATAGCTCATGAAGTGCTCTTTTCTGAACATTTACATTCATTTCCTGATTTGTGATGAACTGTAAAAGAGCCTTTGCCTTGACTATATCTCCCTCTTTAAGGCAGAAGATAAGCTCTTCTAAAAACTCTTTTGGGTTAATGGCTGCCATTATGCACTCTCATATAATTTTATAATTATTGGATTGTTTTTTAGCTTTTTATAGTTGGGTCATTTTGAGGATTACTTATGGTTATGGATAACTTATTTATATTATTGAAGTTTATGTGGTATGATAAGTGTGAAACTAATCTTGATCAATTGTTGGAATCGTTGTCTGTGCTAACTCAACTGATAAAAAACAGAGTTAAGATATCTTTTAGAAACAAACAGATCTGAATTATTTGCAAGGGATTCTGTTGCACCAATGATAAGATAGCCGTCTGGCTCAAGAACTTTAGCAATATTAGCGTATATTTTACGCCTGTCTTCTTCGGTGAAGTAGATCATAACATTGCGGCATAAAATAATATCAAATTTTCCTAATCCCACAAACGGCTTCATAAGATTCATCTTCTGAAACTGCACCATAGCCCTTATCTCATCTTTGATTTTCCAGTAATCTCCATCTTGTGTGAAATATTTATTAAGCCGTTTTGGGTCCAACCCCCTTGCCACCTCAAATTTATTGTATCTGCCGTAGCTTGCCTGAGCTATAGCCGCATCTGAAATGTCTGTACCGAGAAGTTTAATCTGATATTTTTGAGGGGTAATACCAATCTCATCAAGAGCCATTGCAATACTGTAAATCTCCTGTCCCGTAGAGTTTGCAGCACTCCAAAGGCGGATAGCAGGCTTTAATAGAGTTCTGCTCTTTGAGCGTCTGTCAATGAGATCGGGGATTATTTTGTGCTGTATAAGGGTAAAAGGCGATTTGTCTCTGAAAAAATAGGTTTCGTTTGTAGATATGGCATCAATTATTTTTTTTTCAATCTCTTTTTTAGGGTCATATTTTGCCTTTCTGTGAAGATCAGAATATGATGTGCAACTCAATTGCTCCATTAATGGATTCAATCTTGTTTCAATAAGATATTCTTTACCCTTGGAAAGTGCTATTCCAGAGATTTCCATGATATATTTAGATAATATATCAAACTCGGCTGGTGTGATTTTGATCATTTTATTTAGCTGTTTCTTAGATTACAGTTTTAGTTATCTCTTCAGCAATTTGATTGAGAGGTGCCACCACATCTGCCATGCCTGACTCTATTGGTTCCTTTGGCATTCCATATACAGTGCAGGTATCCTTGTCCTGAGCAATAATCACACCGCCATTTCTTTTAATATGCTCAAGACCTCTTGTACCATCTGAACCCATTCCTGTCATAATAACCGCAGTGGATCTTCCCACATAATGTTCTGCAATGGATCTGAAAAGGTAGTCAACTGACGGTTTGCAGCTATTTTCAGGCGGATCATCTGTAATTTTTATATTGCGAGTTCGTCCATCTGCACCAGCTACGATTTTCATCTGCATCCCTCCCGGGGCAATAAAAACTGTATTGGGACGTAACGGCTCACCGTTTTCAGCCTCTTTAACTTCAAGAGCACACTTTGCATTAAGGCTCTTTGCAAGAGATTTAGTAAAAACTGGGGGCATGTGCTGAACTATCAATACAGGCACATTTAGTCTTGTAGTCAGCATAGGCATCATAACTGCTAATGCCTTGGGACCGCCCGTTGAAATTCCGATTCCTATGATTGATGACGGAGTCTGCCGCCGTATAATAGTTGATGGTCTAATGATATCACTCTTAATGTCTCCTCTCGATTTCTGTAAGTTAGCTTTAGATGAAGATTTAGCAGCAGACAGATTAGAAATGGAGTGTGGAGTGGTAGACGATATGATGCTTGAGCCGGCGGAAGAAGAGGACGCAGCGTGATGTAAATCAGGCGGAGATATTTTTAATGTGCTTCTAAACCCTTTCTGACGTTTAAAAGCATTGATAATAGGAACAAGGGAAGCACGCACTTTTGCCATGTTTTCAGCCATTGTACCACTATCTGGTTTTGATATAAAATCAAAAGCCCCAAGTTCAAGGGCTTTGATGGTCATATCACTTCCCTTTTGGGTAAGTGTGCTTAACATAACGGCTGAGGTTGGAATAGAGTTGTCTTTAATATACTCTAACACTTCGATACCATTCATTTCGGGCATCTCTATGTCTAAGGTCACAATATCTGGTTTTAATGAGGCTATTCTTGCAACAGCTGTCTTACCATTGCTGGCTGCTCCTACAAGTTCCACATCTGGTAACTCTTTAAGAACGTCACTTACAATCTTACGATAGACTATAGTATCATCAACTACAAGAACTTTAATTTTGCCCATTTATTGTTTTAAGACCCCTTATATTCTACTAAAAATATCCTTAGTCCTTCAAAACTTCCTCAATATCTAAAATACCAATCAGAGATGTTTTTGTTTTCATAACACCTTTAAAAAATCTTCCTTTCAATCCGCTGATATTGGATGGGGCGGGTTCAATTTTATCTTTTTCCGCTGTAACTACATCGCTTATTGCATCTACCATAAGACCAATGTGCTCATCTTGTGAACGGACAATAATATTTCTGTTACGTTTATCTTTCTCAATTTCTGAAAGTCCAAGTTTTTTTCCAAGATCGAGTATTGTTACAATACGACCACGCAGGTTGAGTACACCAACGACATAATCAGGTGATTGAGGTACTGTTGTAACCTCAAAATGTTTGTTAATTTCCTGTATGCTTAATATATCAATACCACAAAGAGCCTTACCAACATAAAAAGTTGCAAGCTCTGTATTATTTTCTACAGTTGTTCCTGTATTTGTAACTGTTTTTGAAGCCATATTGAATTTTCCTCATCAAAGCAGAATTTAAAGGTTCATATATCTCCTGATAAGTTTCATCAGATTTTCACGGTCAAGTTTTATCTCATATTCATCAATACCTACCTCTTTTCCTCTCTTTACATGGGCATCGCTTGCAAGAGAGGTTAGGGCAATAACCTTAAAGTGTGACAGTACAGGATCCTTTTTTATTCTTGATGTCAGTTCAAAACCGTCCATATTTGGCATTTCAAGATCAGTAACTACAAGATCAACTTCATTGTGCCTCTCTTTTAGAAGATTCCATGCAATCTCCCCATCTTCAGCCGTTATTACACTATAGCCTTCATCTGTCATAAATCCCTTAACCTGATTTCTGAAAAAAGCTGAATCCTCTGCAAACAGAATAACCTTCTGCCCAGCCTCTTCCATCTCTGCTGCAGCAAGTTTCTCATCTTCAAACCATGATGGATTGAGGTTCTTAACAACGTCAAAAATATCAACAAGCAGTGTAGTATGACCATCTATTATCATGGAACCGTTAATACCCGTCTGTTTTAAGGTTGAATCGTCAATATCAAGAGAAATTTCAACCGCATCTACCGGCGGTGTTACCATTAAACCAAGTTCTCTGCCTTTAACGGTAAAAACAATAATCTCCTGTTGCTCAGTCTGGGGAAGTTTAGAGACATTAGCAACTTGCGAAAGTTCATACAGAGGCAATGCCCCTCCTCTGTATTGTACCACTTTTTTACCGCTTACATTTTCAATAGATGATACTGGAATTCGTTCAATACGTTCTACAAGGTTAAGAGGAGCAGCACAATGTTCAGGTCCATTTTTAAACAGCAGAAGTGATGCTTTATCTCTTGCTTTTTCTCTTGCCTCTTCAGCAGCTCTTGCAGCTTTTGCCGTTCTTTCTGCCTCTGCCATGGTGGTTAATTCTGCCATTTGGGCAAGATTGGAAACATCAAGAATCAGTGCGACTTTTCCGTCTCCCATGATGGTAGCACCTGCATATCCGCTGCACTTTTTAAGGTGTCTTCCAAGCGGTTTTACAACTATCTCTTCTGAGTCTTTCAATTCATCTACTACAAGACCATATTTATGTGTACCAGCCGATACTACTGCAATGTTTATTGCACTGGCAGCTCTATATCTTCTATCTGTTCCCGTTCGCTCATATGCAACTGTAGTGTTGACAGATTCACGTTTGCCGTTTTGATCAGTTTTATTTGAACGGCGGTCAGCAATGCTCTGTCTTTGATCTGGATACTCAATTCCATCGTCAGGGTGGACAAATGTCTTCTTAATCCCAAGCACTTGTGCAAGGTTAAGAAGCGGCAGAAGATTGCCTCTAAGTCTTACTACATCCGCATCTCCAACTTTCTCAATCCTCTCTTTTACCTGAGAAGCAGGGATTCTGAGCAGTTCATCTAAATTTACCTGCGGTATGGCATATTTTTCATTGCCGACAGATATGATCTGACTTGGTATAATAGCAAGAGTCAATGGCAGCTTAATCTGAATATCGGTTCCTCTTCCTGTTTTTGACTCAATCTCAATGATTCCGCCTAATTTAGCAAGATTTGTAACTACAACATCCATTCCTACCCCTCTACCAGAGACATCTGTAACTTTTTCTGCTGTTGAAAAACCTGGCAGCAGAATAAGATCAATTCTCTCTTTGGCAGAAAGCTCAGATACCTGCTGCTCACTCATCAGCCCCTTTTTAACAGCAACCGCAGCAATTTTATCAGGATCAAGACCTTTACCATCGTCTGAGATCATAATATTGACTTGCCCTGCATCATGGAAAGCTTTGAGAACTATTTTTCCCGTGGCTTTTTTTCCAGCAGCTTCTCTTATATTGGGAAGTTCAATGCCATGATCAACAGAGTTGCGAATCAAATGGGTCAAAGGGTCATTAATAGCTTCAATAATGGTTTTATCAAGCTCAACCTCTTTGCCTTCAATTATAAGATCAATAGATTTGCCAAGCTCCTGCGAGAGATCTCGCACAACCCTTGTGAATTTGTTGAATACATTGGCAATCGGCTGCATACGTGTACGCATGATAGCTTCCTGAAGCTCTGATGTAATCATGTCAATACGCTGGCTTGAAAGCTCAGTTGCTTTAGCATTAGATGAGTTTATTCCTTGAATTAACTGATTCCTGCTAAGTACAAGCTCCCCTGCAAGGTTCATCAAAGTGTCAAGCAGATTAACATTGACCCTCAGTGACCCCATTGGTTTCGACATATTCATTGCATTGCCAGAATCACTCTCGTTCGCATTAATATTGTCGTTGATATCATTATCTGATGCAATTTCCTGTTTTTTATGAATCGTAACTGCTGGTTTTGCTTTTATGGTTGGCGTTTGCTGAACATCAAAGTCAACCTTTGGGGTAGTTTTATGTTGAGAAGGAGCAGCCGCCTCGTTTTCAGAAGATGCAATTACATTAGATGAAGCATCAGCTTTTTTGGAAGGGACTTTTGTCTGAATCGCAGCATTTTTTACATCAAATTCATTAACTTGTTGTTTAGTAGAAGTTTTTTCTACTACTTGTGTCTTAACAATAGATTCAACCTCAACATCCCTTGATGGCATGGCTGGAACCGTATCAATATTAATAGTTGTATTAGATATAGACAGCATCTCATCAGTAACTACATGGATGTAATCCTCTTCAAGATCAAATAGAGTAGTTGCCATATCAGGTTCTAATATTGATGAGAATAGTATCTGAAATGGAATTCTCGTTGACATAAGACCATCATTCAAAGTTCCAACAGAATTAAAGTCTATCCGTGAATCAATAATGGTACCAGTTTTTTCAAGTGATTCAAGAAGTTCAATCGGATTTCTGCTCTTACGCTGAATATCTTTTATAAGGTCATATTCAACAAGATAGATGTATCTGCCGTCATCTTTTGCCTGTTCAATACTGTATTGAGATACTGCTGGGAATACTCTGCCATCTGCAAGGGTAAGATCAAGAATAGTAGTTACAGTATCCTGTTTCTCTTCTGATAAAGATGATTTTGTGATATTAGCAAGTGCTAATATGTACTCAGAGACATCTTCTTCATTGCTTGTCTGAATATCGTTCATCAGATTTTCGAGCTTATCAAAACCCTTTAGCAGCACACTGATTCTGTTTGGTGTTGGAACAAGCTCTTTATTCCTTATGAGATCAAGGACATTCTCAAGGCTGTGAGCAAGCCCCTTTATGGTTGTAAGCCCCATAAATCCAGCACCACCTTTAATTGAGTGGGCAGCTCTGAAAACATTGTTTACGATATCAATATCAATATTTTCTCCATCACCTTCTATGGTCAACAGATCACTTTCAATATCTGAAAGATGTTCAAGTGATTCTTCAATGTACATCTGTAGAATTTCATCGTCTTCAATCATGATGTATCTCCTGAGAGTATTTTGGGCATATACGGATAATGCTATGGTTTCATATAATAAGTCAGATAGAAAGAGATAAAACTCTTTTTATCTCTTTGTGTATGTATGAAACTGGTATAAGTAGAATTTTTTTCTAAAGTATTAAAAAAAAAAAAAAAAGTCAAACACCATTCCATAAAAAGCAATTATGAAACTTTTCTGACAATATTTAGTGAGGTTAATTGAGAAATTTTTTCTAAACATTCTAATTGTAAAATTGAGGTCGAGTTTGGTTGTGCATGGAGTATTGGATGGTTATTAATGTCATATATTGCGATAATTTTTGATTTTATAGCCTCTCCTTTTGGAGGTAAAACCTCAATAATATCCCCGACAGAAATCTTATTTCTAATTTGAACAAGAATATTATTATCAGGCAGATATTTTATAATTTTTCCTATAAAACTGTGAATGCTTCCGCCATGTATGTTTAGATAATTTGGAGTCACTTCATTAGAGCTGTTAAAATAAAATCCAGTGCAGTAAGTTCTATGGTAAATAAGATCAAGTTCCTTGTGCCATATCTCTTTGACAGTATAATTCTTAGGAGCTGTTATGTAGGAATCAAGTGCTTCACGATAGGTTTTAACTACAGAGGCGAGGTATGAGATACCTTTCATTCTGCCTTCAATTTTTAGAGAAGATATCCCTGCATCGCAAAGTTCTGGAATATGATCGATCATGCAAAGGTCTTTTGAGTTAAAAATATATGCTCCTCTTTTGTCTTCCATAACAGGCTGATATTCTCCTGGTCTTTGTTCTTCAACCACTGCATATTTCCACCGACACGGATGGCTGCAAAGACCTCTGTTGCTGTCTCTGCCTGTCAACGCACTGCTCAAAAGACATCTGCCTGAGTATGAGATACACATTGCACCGTGGACAAAAGTTTCTATTTCAATTGGAGATTTACATAGCGATAAATTTGATTTTGAATTTTGTATAATCTCTCGTATCTCATCTAACGATAACTCTCTTGCAAGGTTTATCCGTTTGACTCCAATCTCTTCCCAGAATTTAACAGCGTTTAAATTTGTAGTGTTTGCCTGAGTACTCAGATGAATATCAATATGGGGAATAATCTGCCTTGCCATAAGGATAATACCAGGATCAGCTATAATTATAGCATCAGCATTAATATCTCCAATCGTCTCAAGAAAGCTTGCTATCTCTTTATGCTCACTGTTTCTTGAAAAGATATTGCATGTTACATAGACTTTAACATTGTGTTTGTGAGCATAGTAAACAGCAGATTCAAGCTCATGCTCTGTAAAGTTGCCTGAAAAATTTCTTAGACTGAAATCTTTGCCTCCAAGGTATACTGCATCAGCACCATAATGGATAGCTATTTCAAGTTTTTCATAATTTCCGACAGGTGCCAGTAATTCTGGTTTTTTAGGATAAGATATCAAATCAGTTTTTATTGTTGATAGATGAGGTGATGCTTTTTCGGTGGATAGCATTTTGTTTGATTTGTGATAAGAATATTCACACATTTAAGAAGCGTTGATATTAAGGAAATCTGTTGAGTTATAGCGGCTATATTAAGGAAAAGGCTTTAGATTGTGGTACCCCCGGCGAGAATCGAACTTGCGCACATGGATTAGGAATCCAATGCTCTATCCACTGAGCTACGGGGGCACTCAACTATTATCTACAATTATTTAACCATTAACTTCTGACCAGGAAAGATTTTACTTCCTTTAGGCAGACGGTTAAGGTCAAAAAGATTTTGCACTGACATATTATATTTTTGGGCAATTGTAAAGGGGGTGTCACCAGATTTTACCCAGTGAGCTGATTTTTTTAACTTAGCACTATTAGTATAGTTAGATGCTATAGTATTATTTGCAATCGTCTTGGTTTCTTTTATGGTTGCTGTCTCTTTCATGTTTGAAGCAATCTCTAAACCAGATTGAGGAATAATAAGTTCCTTATTTTTATTGACAGTATAGCTTGAAAGAGAGTTAGCAGATTTAATTGCACCTGGTGTTGTGTTGTACCTTTTCGCAATAGACCACATAGTATCTCCCTGTTTAACCTTATATTTAACTGGTTTTACAGATTGAACTACTTTTTTATTTACAATTTGCTCTTGTTTGCTGCCAGTAGAACTATTTATCTTATTTTCAGACTCATTTTTACTTAATGATCTATTTCTTGCGTCACGATTTTGTGATTTACTACTCTTTGACTCACTGCTTTTTGTTGAATCTATGTTTCTGTTTTTAGATTCACCGTTAATACTTGCAGTATATTGAGACGAGCTATCAGCAGGTATTTTGAGAGTTTTTCCAGAAGATATGTTATGCTTTATAGAAATATTGTTTGCTGCTGCAAGATCACTCATTGTAACGCCATAGCTCTTGGCTACACTGAACAGGGTCTCACCATTCCTAACCCTATGAGCTGAATAGTTTTTTGGAGGCACGGGTTCTGATGGTGTCATATCATCAAGACTTGCAAGAAAAATCTTCATTGTATTGGCAGGAATCCTTAGCTTATACTCTTCAGGAGGAAGAACTCCGTATTTTAACTCAGGGTTCAATGCTTCAAGCACAGTGTGGCTTATAGAAATATTTCTTGCAATATCTTTGAGGCGAAGCTGTTTGTTTACAGTAACTGTCTGAAATTCCAGAGGGTGTATTTTTTTCTGATTCGGTATACCATATTTTTCAGGGTTATTTATAATATGAAGGGTTGCAATAAATCGTGGAACATACCTTGCTGTTTCCTGAGGTAGTTTTTCATAGAGATCCCAAAAGTTATCAAGATAGTTGATATTTTGACTTCTGATAGTTCTTAATACTCTTCCTTCTCCACAATTATATGCAGCAAGCACAGTTGACCAGTCTCCAAACATCTTGTGAAGTTCAGACAGGTATTTAATAGCAGCTTGTGTTGATTTAAATGGATCCATTCTCTCATCTACATAATAATCACGTTTGAGTCCAAATTTATATCCAGTTGATGGGATAAACTGCCATAATCCTAAAGCCCTGGCAGGGGATAGAGCTTCAACCCTGAATCCGCTTTCAATCAGAGGAATCCATGAAAGTTCTTCCGGCAGCCCCGCATCTTTAAGTTCTTTAGTAATAAATGGTCTGTATTCTGCTGCTCGTGCCATTGATCGAATAAAAAATTCCTTTTCAGCTCCTGTAAATCTGTCAATCTCATTTTGAACATATTTATTAATTGTAAGAGGAATCTCTTTATGGTTCCCCTTTACAGCAGTTTGACGAGATGTATAAAGCTCCATGATTCTTTTTGAGATCATAAAGCGTAAATCTTCTTTCTGCTTATTCACTCTTTTGTCATCTGTTTCAATATCAAGAATTGATGCGTATGCAGCATCAAGATATTCAATCGCTTTGTCTGCCGCACCTTTTTCCCACGCTTTCTGAGCTTCTCCGCAAAGTTCAAGAGCATGAGAAATCTCTTTTGAAGATACAACTTCTCCTGATGATAAAATGTCAGATTCTTCATCAGTGGAATGTTTCACTTTAATTGAATTTTTTTCAAGGGCACATGAGCTTGGGATTTTTTGTTGGTCTGAGATATTGGATGAAGAGGTGTCAGATGTTTCTGAAGATGTTATTTTCGGTGCACTGTTCATAGATGTACAGGCAGTTAAAAATAGTGATATGACAAAAACAGAGGCGTATAGTAAATTTTTCATAATTGTTGTCTGCGTTTCCTTATTTTTATGGTTACTGAAATAAATTCTTATACAGAAACTTCAGAATCAAATATTGACATTCAATAAATATCCATACTTGGATAATGGTAAGTAAAATGTCATATAATTTAGATTAAAAGGAAAAATTATAACTCCTTAAAAATAACGGACGACAAGTCCTAATTTTATTATTAAAGTTTCCTGTATTTTCTGTAAGAATCGCCACGAATACTCTCATGATCCTTTAATAAATATTGGAATCTTGAAAATGAGACTTAAGGTGTTAAACGTAATTCACCTCCCCTTAAATCGAGCTCTATTTTCTAAAAGCAATCGTTTTTGTGTCTGTAGAAAAAACACCAAAACCGGTTAATTAAATACAGAATGCTAAAAAATCATGTAGATTATTAATAGATAGATTTCTCTATGTCAAGTCTTAACCAGAACAAAAAAATATCGATTTATTTAATTCTGAATGTTATTTTTATTTTTACAATACAGATATTGTGCATATAAAATTAGTATTTGCTACCATTCCACAATATGTAGTGTTCATTCAACTAAGATTATGTTAAGTAGCTTTTTTTGAATATTAACCTTTAAATGGAGATTATGGAGAGTTTAGGATACTCAATAACTTTCAATAATAGAAGGAGTATTATGTCATTTTTTATTTTATACCTTATTTTAGGGGCTGTTGCAGGAGTTCTTGCAGGTCTTCTCGGCATAGGAGGAGGTATCGTTATTGTCCCTATATTGACGTTTATCTTTACTGCTCAGGGAATACCCCATGAGCACATTCTTCACATGGCTCTTGGGACATCCCTTGCCAGCATTATCTTTACTTCAGTCTCAAGCGTCAAAGCACACAACAAGCGTGAGGCAGTTTTATGGTCTGTGGTATTTAGTATTACGCCGGGTATTGTAGTTGGCACTCTTTTAGGCACATGGATAGCATCTATGCTGTCCACCAATTTTCTTAAAGGATTTTCAGGGGTCTTTCTTATCTATGTTGCCACTCAGATGGTGATGGGCATAAAACCCAAGCCAACCAGAAACATTCCCGGCACAGCAGGAATGGTCAGTATGGGTGGTATTATTGGAATCTTTTCAAGTCTTGTAGGAATCGGAGGAGGGACAATCTCTGTTCCTTTTTTATTATGGTGTAATACAGCTATGCACAAAGCCATAGGCACTGCAGGAGCAATTGGTTTTCCTATTGCTGTAGCAGGAGCGTCAGGTTATATTATAAATGGTATTGGGGTTTTAAATCTGCCGCCTTACAGCTTTGGTTTTATCCATCTTACCGCACTTTCAGGTATTGTGATTGCAAGTATTTTTACCGCTCCCTATGGAGCTAAACTTGCACACAGCCTTCCTGTAGATAAACTCAAAAAAATATTTGCGGTTCTTCTCTATTTCGTTGGAATAAGGATGTTATTATCAATATTGATTGATTGATTGCAAAGTGCGGGTTCATACTCCGCCGTTTGCGGTGGGAGCTTATTATAATTTTTTGCTTGCCCTGCCTTATTTGCAAGTTACATTAGCATATCTCAATTATTTGATATTTTTAGCTAACAAAGTAGAATTAGTGCCCATATTTATTTTGGGCACCTATTTAAAATTTTGATATTATAATCTGTTACACGGAACATTTGCGAGCATCTCTTCCATATAATCATCCATTAGGTCTTTATATCTATCTTCAGGATATCTTGTTCTGCATGACCTGCATACCAAATAGGCATTTTTTCAAGTTTTTTTAAGCATAAGCGGGTTTCCACATGAAAGACATCTGGCTTTTTTCACTTTCTCGTCCATAATAGCAATAATCCTTTTATAATTTTGATCTTTTCTGATAAAAAATGGCTGTAAAAATTTTTGTAGCATATCAAAGATCGAACATATATAAAATAATAAAAAGCAACTCTCATATATTATAAATACAGAGGAGGCATTAATGAAAGGCTTTAAATTCAAGGGAATAGCAGCAGATATAAAAAAAGATGGGAAAAAAGATTTGGGTCTTATTTTTTCAGCCCGTCCAGCATCGGCAGCAGCACTTTTTACAGAAAACAGGGTAGTAGCCGCACCTGTAATCATGGGTCGGGAGCGAATTAAATCAGGGCTTTGTCAGGCAGTTGTGGTGAACAGCGGAAATGCAAACTGTTTTACAGGAGATCAGGGTTTAAGAGATGCACGGGAGACAGCACGGCTTGCAGCTCATGCACTCCATATTTCAGAAGAGTTGGTTATGGTTGCATCTACAGGAGTTATTGGTGCACCTCTTCCTATAGAAAAATTTAGAGATGCAATGCCAGAGTTGACATCAAATATTGATATAAAAGGTATGAGTAACAAACAATCTGCAAGCGATATAAATATTGAAGGTTTTGAAGATTTTGCACAATCTATTATGACAACTGATCTTGCCATGAAGGTAGTTGTAAAAAAGCACAGGATAAAGGGAGAAGAGTTTACAATCGCTGGTGCTGCAAAAGGTTCTGGTATGATAAAACCAAACATGGCAACAATGCTTGCATTTATCTGCACTGATCTTGATATCTCTTCAACTCTTCTGAAAGCTGCTTTAAAAATAGCCTGTGATCGCTCGTTCAACCGTATATCTGTAGATGGAGATACCAGCACCAACGATATGGTTCTTGCTATTGCAAACGGTATGTCCAATGCAGCAGTTGAAGATAGTGATGATGCTTTAGAGTTTGAAAAGGTTCTAAATGAGGTGATGCTTGAGCTTGCCAAGATGATTGTAAAAGATGGTGAGGGGGCAACCAAACTTGTGAAAATAGTTATAAATGGTGCAGCATCTGCTGAAGATGCCCTTAAAGCTGCGGAAGCTGTATCTCACTCTAATCTTGTTAAAACAGCAATTTATGGAGAAGACCCTAACTGGGGTAGAATTACTGCTGCTGCTGGAAGATCAGGGGCAGTAGTTGATCCAGACCTGATGGATTTGGCTTTTGGTGATGTGGTTTTAGTAAAAAAAGGGGTTTGGCAGGGAGTTGAGGCGGAAAGGATGGTGGCTCAAATTATGAAAAAAAGTGAACTTGATATTTTTCTTGATTTTAATATGGGTAAGTTCAGTGATTTTTACTATTTCTGTGATTTTTCAGAAAATTATGTCAAGATCAATGCGAATTATAGATCATAATGTTAAATATATCTAACAAAGAATCTGCATGGAAATTTGGAAATAAGTCTCAAATTAATCAAAATAGGATAGAGACAAAACAGATGAGGCTGCAAAAATTCTTATCACAAGCTGGAATCTGCTCAAGAAGAAAGGGCGAGGAGTATATTATCGCGGGCTTTATTACTGTTAATGGGACTGTTGTAACTCAACTTGGTACATCAATTGACGTTGAAAAAGATGAAGTTAGGTTTCAGGGCAAGATTGTAAATTTGTCTCCAGAAAAAAAGAAAATCTACATTGCACTCAATAAGCCTATTGGTTTTATTACCTCCTGTTCTCACTCTCATCAAGGTGATAAAATAGTTCTTGATATCATTAATATTCCTGACAGAATCTATCCAATTGGCAGGCTTGATAAAGAGTCAAGCGGATTGATCCTTTTAACCGATGATGGGGAGCTGCATAATAAATTATCCCACCCATCATACAACCACGAAAAAGAGTATATCGTTACCACAGTTGAGCCCGTCTCTAAAAGTGCTCTTGAAAAAATGGCTGCTGGTGTAATGTTAGATGGGAAAAAAACAAGACCTGCTGAGGTTCTGCTTTTATCAAGGTTTAAATTCAGGATAATTTTGAAGCAGGGTGTTAACCGCCAAATAAGAAGAATGGTTGAGAAGACTGGCAATCAGGTTAAAGAGCTTATAAGGATACGAATAGGTAATATTACAATTGATAAGCTCAAGGTGGGTAAATGGCGGTATCTTAATGAAGATGAGATCAATAAATTAAAAAATAGTGGTTCAGAAAAGCTGTAATCCATGATTCTTAAATTGAATATTCGGGGAAAATTTGAAGATGAAAAAACTATTTGGTACTGATGGAATCAGGGGAATTGCAAACAAGTATCCAATGACTCCGACAATGGCAATGAATACAGGAGTTGCCATTGCAAAATATGTAAAAAAAGAGGGCTGTAATTATATTGTAATCGGCAGAGATACACGCTTATCTGGCCAGATGCTTGAATCTGCTCTTGCTGCCGGAATCACATCTCAAGGTGTCAATGTGCTTACTGCTGGAGTAGTTCCAACACCTGCTGTTGCATTTTTATTATCGAGTTTTAATCAATCAGAGATGAGATTTGGGGAGCCAGAGGAAGCAGATATAAAGGATACAATAGGAGCAGGTGTTGTTATTTCTGCTTCTCACAATCCTTGGCAAGATAATGGAATTAAAGTCTTTAAACGAGGTGGCTGGAAATTGTCAGATGATGAGGAGCAGATGATTGAATCAACTATTTTATCGCTCTTATCTGAATGCAGTGATGATAAAAATGGAGAAAGTGATACAGGCAGGATATATACTATTAGCGATGCTGAAAAGATGTATTGTGAGTTTTTAAAAAAAGGCTTTACTCCTAAGAGATATCATAAGAGCGTTTTCTCAAGCCAATATCAAGAATCTTGTCAAGACAACAAGCCATTAAAAATTGTGGTTGACTGTTCCAATGGAGCTGCAAGTGCTGTTGCACCCATACTTTTTGATGGTTCTTTTTTCTTATCTACTCAATCAGAGAGGTGTAATACCTTAGAAGGGCAGCCAAATTGGGCAATGCTGTTTAACGCAAGTTTTATCTTTAACCAGCCAGACGGGAAAAATATCAATGAGCAATGCGGCTCTCAGCATACCGAAACGCTCTCTCTCAAAGTAGTTGAATCTGGTGCAGATGTCGGTCTTGCATTTGACGGAGACGCTGACCGTCTGATTGCCATTGACGAAACAGGTGCGGTTATTACTGGAGATAGAATTCTTGCTATCTGTGCTGCACACGCAAAAGCAAATGGAACTCTCAATAATAACTGTGTTGTAAGCACTGTAATGAGCAATATCGGTCTTGCAAGAACTCTTCAATCTCTTGGCGTTGAACATCTGATAACAGGTGTTGGGGATCGGGAGGTTCTGCAAAAGATGTTGGAGTCTGGTTCAGTGATGGGCGGAGAAGATTCTGGACACATGATCTTTTCTCAGTATCACACAACAGGAGATGGGCTTTTGACATCTTTGCGTCTTATTGAGGTTATGATCGATACAGGTAAACCGTTATCTGAGCTTGCATCAATTATGAAGGTATATCCACAGATTCTTATGAATGTGGAGGTTGATGTGTCCCGCCCTGATTTTATGGCAGTTAAATCTATTGCAGATGAGATAAGAGCAGTTGAAGCTGAACTTGGAGCACATGGAAGGGTTTTAGTAAGATATTCTGGCACACAGCCTCTTTTACGGGTGATGGTCGAGGGACCTGACCATGATAAAACAAGAGAGTGCTGTGATAGGATATGTAATAAAATCAGAGATTACAAACTATAAAAGGGTAGGGCGTATCTTAAATACGCCCTTATTCTCTCAATTATCTGAACTTACTACAAATTATCATATCTTGGTTCTTATTTTAATTTATCAAAAGAGACTTGATCTGCTTTAAAATTAAGTGCTTTTTCTCCTACACGGGTTATTACCACTTTGCCTATTATGTCACCAGCTTCAATCGCATTGACAACCTCTTGACCCGCAACAACATGTCCAAAAACAGAGTGTTGTCCATCAAGCCAAGGTGTTGCAACATGGGTAATGAAAAACTGGCTTCCATTTGTATTGCTGCCTGAATTTGCCATTGATAAGATTCCAGGACCTGAATGCGTAAGTTCTGCGACAAACTCATCTTTAAATGAGTATCCAGGTCCGCCCGATCCTGTTCCAAGAGGGCAGCCGCCCTGAATCATAAAATCATTGATTACACGGTGAAAAGTTAATCCATCATAATAATGTACACCAGAACCAAGGCTGTGGTTGATTGTCCCTTCGGCAAGACCCACAAAATTGGTTACAGTAAGCGGGGTTCGCTCAAATTCTAATTGACAGATAATTACCCCTTTGTTGGTGCATATTTGGGCATATAAACCATATCCAAATCGGCTGTTTATCTCATCCTCACTCAAAGTTATTAGATCGTTTTGAAGGTCATTGCGGTCTTTGTTATTTAACACATAACCTGACGGCTGATATATAACATATCCAGATGGTTCTGACACAGCAACTACAGCATTATCAGGAGCACCATATCCATCCATGTCTGCGTCACGGTAGAAAGAGGAAAATGCTCTGATATTTGAGTAGCCGCTAAAAATTGCATTATTATTTTGATCAAAATTATAAGCTAAAACCGCAGCATAGAATGAGTATCCTCTGGCATCTTCTATGTTAAATCCAGTATGTGTTCCCATATTGATCTGTCCTATGGAACTTAAGCTGGGGTAGGGTGCATATAGCAGAAGATAACCCGCTGCATTGGCAACACTATTCCAGTGAACAGTCAGTTTGTTTCCGTTAAGTGTTATTGAAAGTAGCGGTGCATCAGGAGGCGGTGAATTTGCATATACATCACTACTTTTGAAACAATGTAAGCACACAATAAAAAACATAAGGAACATAAACAGCTTCGCTGTAATTCTGGTTAGATTGCAATTCCTTAATGATAAAATACATATTGGTCGCTTCATAATCATCAGACACTAACTCCATAACTTTTACAAACAGCAGCAAGTCCGCCTGCATATCCCTGACCGACTGCTGTAAACCGCCACTCACCTGTTTTAAAGTAAACCTCACCAAATATCATGGCTGTCTCCATAGAGTAATCTTCGCTCAGATCATATCTTACAATCTCTTTGTTATCATCTTGATTTACAATACGGATAAAGGCGTTGTTTATCTGTCCAAAGTTCTGTTTTCTCGTCTCTGCTTCGTGGATTGTTACTACAAATGCAAGTTTTTCCACATCTGGTGCATCTATTTCAAGCTGTTTTAGGTTGATTTTGATAACCTCATCATCACCCTCTCCAGCACCTGTGAGGTTGTCACCCATGTGCTCTACAGCACCATTGATCGCCTTTAAATTATTATAAAAGACAAAATCGTTATCGCTGCGTACCTTGCCAGACGGGTTAAGAAGAAAGACAGAAGCATCAAGGTCATACTGAGAACCATCTGTTACTCTCGCATCCCATCCAAGTCCTATCTGGATTTTTGATAATCCAGGAGCCTCTTTTGATAAAGATAACCTACCACCTTTACTTAATGATACAGACATTTTATTACCTCCTTTGTTTTTATCCCTACAACTTAATTGTTCTTTGTGCCTTCCAAGTGCCTGTTAGATATTCACTCCATAATCTTTGCAAGCAGCAGCAAGTCCGCCAGCATAACCTTGTCCTACTGCTGTAAATCTCCACTCCCCGCCTTTTTTGTATATTTCACCAAAAACAAGTGCTGTCTCCATTGAAAAATCTTCTGAAAGATCGTAGCGGACAATCTCAGTCTGGTTATCATCATTCAATATTCTGATAAAAGCATTATTAACCTGACCAAAATTCTGTTTTCTCGTCTCTGCTTCATGTATTGTTACTACCAAGGCAATTTTTTCAACATCAGATGCACTTGCATCAAGCTGAGCAAAATTAACCTTAATCACCTCATCATCACCCTCACCTGCACCAGTAAGATTATCCCCAAGATGCTCTACTGCACCGTCAATTGCTTTGAGATTGCCATAAAAAACAAAATCACCGTCATTGCGAACCTTACCAGAAGCATTGAGCAGAAATACAGATGTATCTAAATCAAAAGGTGCACCATCAGTTGTTCTGCAATCCCAGCCAAGTCCGATATAAATTTTTGACAATCCAGGTGCTTCTTTGCTTAAAGATATACGTCCGCCTTTACTTAAAGATACTGTCATTTTACGACTCCTTTTTGATAAGTATTATGTGATTTAATTGTAGTCTGAACTGTTTAAATTAGACTAATTTTCAGTAGTGTCCGGTTAGGTTCTTGCATGTGCTAATGCGACCTCCTTATAAATTGTTATGGTGAGTAACCATAACAATTTATAAGGAGGTCGCAAAATGTGTTGCCCTTTCCATCCTGTAATCTTGA
>JADFZJ010000041.1:0-29699 GCA_015232555.1 Desulfamplus sp.
AGCCAGGATGCCAGTTCTCTTTACCATGGTAAAACACAATAGGGATAACCGGCATTCTTGGCTGCTTTTGTTTAATGCTGTTTTCCCAAAGATTGCTCATATAGCGAAGCAGTTGAAACGGTAAATTATTGTCTGGTGAACTTTTATGCTCAAACAGCAATGCTATTTTTAGCTTTGTTCCCTGAAACTTGCAAGAATATACTGTATCTGAAAAGTGCTCTGTCAGAGTATCGTCAATATATGAGCCTTTTTCAAGCGTAAGTGTAGAGTAGTCAATCCCCTGAACTATTTCGGAAGGAAGGGTGTGCTTAATAAAATCAATAGCATGTTCACGGATTGCAAAGGTCTTTTTGAAAAATAGATCGTGATGTCCCATTTACTGAATTTCCATGATAAGGTTTGTTAGACAAACTGCTCAATCTCTTCTAAGGAGAATATTTGCTATCCTCTCAGAAGCCATACCGTCCCAAAACTTTGGTCTCTGTCCCGTTTTCCATCTATTATTCATAATATCTTTTGTTTAGAGATACTAACAAGCTCGTTTGTTCCTTATGTGATAGCTATAGATCTCTCTGTATTCTCTCTGATGGTAAGACATGGGATACCAAGTGCGGTGGTCTCTTCCTGCAGTCCGCCAGAGTCTGTCAATGCAAGAGCTGCATCTTTCCATAAGTTTAGAAACTCCATGTAAGATAGAGGCTCAATAAGTTTTATATTTTTTGACGGCTCAATGTTAAATTCCTTCATGTTTTTTCGAGTTCTTGGATGTATGGGAAAAATAAGCGGCAGACTTTCTGATATGGTTGAAAGGGTACTAAAGATACTCTCAAGAGTTGGTTTATTATCAACATTAGATGGGCGGTGCAGGGTAACAACACCATATTTTGAGTGTTTTTGTTTAAATGAATTAGTAGGAAATATGGTTGTATCCATCTGTTCAAGTTTTTTCAGTTGGAAAAAGAGATTATCAATCATAACATGTCCCACAAAGTGAAGCTGTTTTTTAGATTTTCCCTCTTTCAGAAGATTTGTCATTCCTTGCTCTTCTGTTATGAAGAAGATGTCAGAAATTGCGTCTGTAACCATTCGGTTAATCTCTTCAGGCATTGAGAGATCAAAGCTTCGCAGCCCTGCTTCAACATGTGCCACCTTGATCTGCATTTTTTTTGCAACAATTGAGCAGGCAAGGGTTGAGTTGACATCTCCTACGACCATAACAAGGTCAGGGCGATCAGTTTGGCATATCTCTTCAAATCCTGTCATGATTTTGGCTGTCTGTTGAGCGTGGGTTCCGCCGCCTGCCCCAAGGTGGTAGTCGGGTTGCCTGATATTAAGCTCTTGAAAAAATATGTCGCTCATGTTTGGGTCGTAATGCTGACCTGTGTGGATAATCTTGTAGCTAATCTCTTTGCTATGTTTATCAAACGCCCTTGCAATTGGGGCGATTTTCATAAAGTTTGGTCTTGCACCTGCAATTAGAAAAATTTTCATATTTGTTTTTCCACACTAATTACGATTATTTTAATTATGATTTAAGGCATCCCTTCCCTGGATAATTTTTGTTTTAGGGCATCTGGACGCGGCAATTACAGACAAAACTATGAATTAAACTATATATATGCACGGACGTACGTCTCTACTTTCTAAAGAGATGTAATTTTTATACAATGAGGATACAGGAAAGATATAGCTCCGCTTTTTAGATTACATCGTATCATTAAAAAGCCTTTTATTTTAAATACGTTAGTTGGTGAAAATGGTCAAGCTATTCATTACTTAGTTTTTTAATAAGTTCAGTATATTTATGTTTAAAAAAATATATGCTATTAATCTCCACATTATTTCTCAAGGCTTGCGGCTGATGGTGAATATCCAAATTAATTGGGAAATGGACATTCAAGTTTTTACTTTAATATTAAGCCCCTATGCCCATAGCAACATAAAAGACTGTAAGTAGTCCGTTGAATTGGACTACTTTTGCAAAAAGCTATTAAAGATAGGATAATTTATGTTAAAAAAAATCATTTCAGGTGGTCAGACAGGGGCTGACAGAGCAGCTCTTGACACGGCAATAAAGTTTAATCTGAGCCATGGAGGCTGGATTCCTGCAGGAAGAAAGGCAGAAGATGGTACTGTTCCTGAACATTATGACCTAACTGCAATGGAGAGTGATAGTTATCCTGAAAGAACTGAAAAAAATGTTGTTGAATCTGATGGCACTCTTATTGTATCTCATGGGATGCTTACTGGTGGTTCACTTTTGACTAAGAAAATAGCATCAAAACGGAGTAAGCCGTGGTATCACATTGACCTTATGGAGATGGATGAGTTTGAGGGGGCTGTTACTCTTCATGAGTTTGTGGATGAAAATGAGATTGAAATACTAAATGTCGCTGGAACAAGGGCAAGCCAAGATCCATTTATATACAGGTCTGTCAAATCTATAATTGAAACTTTCATCTATATGGAGCTGATGGAGAGTTCTCCAGAGGAGTTGAGAACTGATGATATTATCCTGTTGCAGCGAAAATCTGAATTTTTTTGCTCAACAATTGAAGCTGCTGTAAAGTTTCTTGCAGATACAATGCACTTGAGAACCAGATCAATTATTGCCAATTCTAATGATAACCAGATTGGCTCGCTCTATTTTTCTCTTGCAGATACCATAAAGGTGAAACTTGGACTTGATGAAGGCAACAATGAACTGCTTGAATCATGCCGGCAGGTGCTTGGAGAAGGAAATGGGTTGAATATAAAAAATTTAATGGATATTGAAGATGCTGCAATGGTTATTTTAAAGGAACTACGGCATTCGCTTAAGAAAAATCACGTTTTGAGACTAATCAAATGATACCTATAAGGGATACCATAACATCATCAAATATTCCAGTTGCAACCTATTCTATCATAGGATTAAACAGTATTTGTTACCTCTTACAAGTAGGAATGGGTTCAGAACTTGATGCTTTCATTTATATCTATGGCTTTGTTCCTGCCAAATTGACTGTTCCTGAAATATCAACCCACTTCTCTTTTTTAAATATGCTATTTTCAATGTTCTCATATATGTTTCTACATGGCGGACTGTGGCATTTTATCGGGAATATGTGGTTTTTGTATATTTTTGGAGATAATGTTGAGGATCATTTTGGTGCCTTTCGGTTTGCAGGATTCTATATCATCTGCGGAGCAGCTTCTGCACTGCTACATTTTTTCTTAAATCCTCTCTCTGCTGTTCCGACAATCGGTGCAAGCGGGGCTATTGCAGGGGTGATGGGGGCATACTTTATTTTATATCCAAAATCAAAGATTTTAACTCTTATTCCCATAATCATTATCCCCTGGTTTGTTGATATTCCCGCATTTATATTTCTTGGTTTCTGGTTTCTAATGCAGTTTTTTAATGCAACTGGCAGCGGCGGAGCTTCAGGAATTGCTTGGTGGGCACATATTGGGGGGTTTATTGCAGGTATCGTCATGGTCAAAATGTGGGGAGAGCTGCCTGCAGCACTTGTTGAGGATAAACTCAAAACATTGACGGCAAGAAAAACCAGTCCTAAACTTCAAAACATCCACCCAAAGCCTATTGAGAGCACCCTTGATCTTTCAGGCACTATTGAGATCACCTCTCTCGAGTCGATCTCTGGAACCTTGAAGTTAGTAAATATTCCGTGGGGATTTTATACAAGGCTTTATAATGTGAATATTCCGCCCGGAGTTAAAAACGGAACTCAACTGAGACTTACTGGTATGGGAAGAGCTGGTTCTTACGGGGTAAGAGGTGATATGTACCTTACCGTTGTGATCAAAAATCCAATAATATGACATCAATAATTGCATGCCCGTTATATCTAAAAATCCTTATTACTCCTTTGGCTGACCGTTCTGAAAAACCAGACCAAGAATAAATTTAGTCTGGTATGCGATATATTCATCTATGGAAAAATTTTTTGCAAGATACCATCTTCTGAAAGCCCACATCTGTCCAAGTACAGAGATGTTATGACCCACAAGAGAGGCTGTTTTGTGGTCAATGTCTGGTATGTCTCCTTTGCCTGCAAGCCTAAGCAGAGCATTGATAAAGATATCAGTTATTCTAAGCTCGTTCTCTAATGCCTTGATTTGCCATTGTTTGGGAAGGAACTGGCTTACTTGATACATAAGAAGTATGTGATCATTCATAAGGTCACATACATGGAAATATTCACGTATAACCTCCGCAAGTGTTGAGCGCCCGTTTCCAGAGCCTGATAAAGCCTCTTCAACTGCTCTTTGCACCTCTCCGTGGATCGCCTCGCATACAAGATAGAGCACATCCTCCTTGCACCCTACATATTCATAAAGAGAACCTATTGAAAATCCAGCGGCTCTTGCAATCATGCGGGTTGTTGTCTTATGATACCCATGTTCTACAAAAAGATGGACTGTTGCATCAACTATCTGTCGTCTTCGCTCTCTTACAAGTTCAGGGTTTTTAATCTGAGTTGGAATACCTTCAGCGTTAAGATTGGCAGTTATTTTATTTTTCACGGTCTCACCTGTTTTTACTATACATATTAATTATTTTGGCGGATTTATCATATTAGGCTTGTCTACCATATCAACCGAACGACCGCTCAGTCAATTGCATTTTTACAGACTTTATGGTCTAATGTCAAGTAATCGACACTAAAAATTATCAATTGTAAAAAATAGAGAATTATAAAAGGAGTTTAACAAGAATGAAGCTTTTTGACAGCCATGCACATATAGATGACAATGTTTATGATGGTGATTTTAATGAGATGCTCAAAAGAGCTTCCGATGCAGGGGTTGATGGCATTATGGTGGCTGGTGTTACACCTGAAACCATAGTAAAAGCATTGGAGATTGCAAAACAGCCGCATAGACATAGTAATCTGTTTATATCAGTTGGTATGCACCCCCATGATGCTCAATACTGTTCAGATGAGATAATTGATGATTATAAACGTCTTGCAGGCAAGTATCCGTCTATTATCAAAGCATGGGGAGAAACTGGTCTTGATTTCAACAGAATGCACTCTCCCCGCGAAGTTCAGGAACAATGGTTTGTCCGTCAGATAGAGGCAGCAGATGATTTGAATCTTTCAATGATCTTCCATGAAAGGGACTCTGAGGGAAGGCTGCTGCAAATTCTTGAGTCTATGAATCATAGGGAGAGGAAAGGTGTAGTCCACTGTTTCAGCGGCACAAAAGAGGAGATGTTCAGATATCTTAATCTTGGTTACTATATAGGCATTACTGGAATAGTAACGCTTCAACAGAGAGGAGAGATGCTAAGAGAACTTGCTGTATTGCTTCCTGATGATCGTATTGTAATTGAGACTGATGCCCCTTACCTTACACCAGCTCCAATGAAGAACAAGACCCGAAGAAACGAACCTTCCTTTGTTAAACATGTTTTTAACAAGCTTGTAGATATAAGAGGTGTTGATGCACAAGTTTTATCAGATATGCTATGGAAAAATACATGCTCTCTTTACAATATACCATTGGACACAATCTAAGATTTAGATTTATCTTTTGATTATAGAAATGAGAGCAGTATTGAGGTTGTAATCTATTTGTTTCCAATTCTCGGGTCATTGTCTTTACCAGCACAATCTGGTGTGTAGCATGAGTTATCTACAAAGGAACATTTATTTTTACATGATGGACACTCTTCTGGCGGTGTCTCAGCAGTAAGTTTATAACCGCATTTATCGCAAATCCAGCTTATCATAGTATCTCCTCCTCTTATTCTTTAGATTAAAATAACTTGGACATCATTTTATATTAAACTCTGAATTAATTGATGCGGGATACAACTTTTGATTTTTTAATAGAGTCAAATTCAGAAGTGTCTCACATTTTAAGTGAGACACTTCTGACTCTATTAAAAACAAAAACCTGTTAATCAAGAATTTCCATGAGCTTGCTGCAGCATGGTGGAATTCTATCCCCTTTTTTAAGCTCAACATACTTGTTACATGTCTGGCAATAGCATCTGCAATCTTTATCTACATGTACTTCTGGATAAGCGTCTTTTGATCCAGAAGAGCCAACTTCAAGCCCTTCAATTGCAAATCTTGCAAAAGTGTTTTTAGCAGGAACATATTCTCCTACAGGAACAAGTTTTTTATTGAATCTTACACAGTCAACAACGGTTTTCCAGAGTGCTTCAAGTTTTGCCTTCTCGTCTGCTGTTTCAGGGGTGAACTCTACAAGATTTTTGTCAATGTTGATTTTCATTTGGTTTCTCCTTAAAGATAGTTGAAAGATAATAGTTTGTAATGCGGTTTGATTAAAAAAACAGATGAACTTCTGAACTGCGGTTTTTAATTGCTACTGTTGTTGAGAATTAAGTTAGTATACAATCAGATTATATTGACAATCAGATCATCTAAATGCTTAACAGAATATCAAAAAATATGCCATAGTAAATTTATCAAAAAAATATCATAATAAAAATTGGTATATCAGATAGATATGGCAAGAAATTGGCATATTATATTTTGGTATATCATATTAAAGATATTGGAAGGTGTTTGAATCTTTAGCGTCAGTTGATTAATATTAATTATTTTAAGGAGAATTTAGCATGTTTAAACCCGTTCAAATTGCTGATGGCATCTATTCTGTTGGATGCCGTGACTGGGATATCCGTGATTTTCATGGATATTCAACATACGAAGGTACATCTTACAATGCATTCCTAATACTTGATGAGAAAAATGTTCTTATAGATACTGTAAAAAAAGAGTTTGCTGATGAGTTTCTTGACAATATCAGCAAAATTATTGACCCCTCAAAAATTGATATAGTTATAAGCAACCATACAGAGATGGATCACTCTGGTGCTCTGCCAGCAGTTATGCAGAGAATCGGGAAAGATAAAACTATCTTCTGTTCAAAGATGGGATTTAAAAATCTGAAAAGCCATTTTACATCTCCATTAAATCTTAAAAGCGTTGAAAATGGTGAGGAGCTTAATATCGGAAAACGTACGCTCTCTTTTCTTGAGACAAAAATGCTTCACTGGCCTGACAGTATGTTCACATATCTAAAATATGATAAAATTCTCTTTTCAAGCGATGCTTTTGGTCAGCACTATGCTGGTGATTGTGCTTTTGAT
This sequence comes from Desulfamplus sp., assembly GCA_015232555.1. GTDB lineage: Bacteria > Desulfobacterota > Desulfobacteria > Desulfobacterales > Desulfobacteraceae > Desulfamplus. The sequence continues at coordinate 7,136 of JADFZJ010000041.1, forward strand.
GATGAGATAGGTGATGAGATTATGTCTCATTGTGCAAAATATTATGCCAACATACTTCTTACTTACTCTTCAAAAGTTCAAGACCTTTTAAAGAGTGTCGCTGCATCAGGTCTTGAGATAAAGATGATCTGCCCTGATCATGGTATAATCTGGCGAGATAACCCTGGTAAAATTATTGCTGCTTATGACAAATGGAGTCGTCAAGAGTTAAGCAAAAAGGCCGTTGTTATTTTTGACACAATGTGGCACAGCACAGCAAAAATGGCAAGAGAGGTTGCTAAGGGTATAGAGTCTCTTAATGTAAGCGTAAGACTTATGAACACCCGTAAATGCCACAGAAGCGATATTATGGCTGAAGTTTTAGATGCCAAGGCATTGGTTGTCGGCTCTCCTACTATCAACAACGGCATTTTTCCTGTAATTGCAGATGTTATGACATATATCAAAGGATTAAAGCCGAAAAACAGAATGGCAGCAGCGTTCGGCTCTTACGGCTGGAGCGGAGAGGCTGTGAAGATACTCAATAATGAATTTCAGGCAATGGGAATGGAAATTGTTGATGATGGCTTGAAAGTGCAGTATGTGCCTGCGAAAGCTGATCTTGAAAAGTGTTTTGAATTAGGTGAGAAGATAGCTAAAAAAATTATCGAAACGGTCAATTAGATAATAACAAATGGAGAAACTATTGATGTCAAAAAACGCTTTGTTTGTATTTAACGGGGACCCTATGTGCTTTATCCATGTGCTTTTGAATGCACTTGATATGAAATCAAAGGGAGATGATGTCAAAATTATTCTTGAAGGTGCATCTGTAAAACTGGTGCCTGAGCTTGTAAAACCTGAGAATATGCTCAATGGATTGTGGAAAAAAGCTCTTGATGCAAATATTGTTGATGGAGTTTGTAAGGCGTGTGCCCAAAAACTTGGTACTCTCGACGATTCTGTAAAACAGGGGTTGACACTTTTAGATGATATGTCGGGTCACGCTGGTATGGCAGGGTATCAGAAGCAGGGATTTTTGATTATTACATTTTAAATTTTAAGGTCAGGCTTTGAATCTAATAAGCCAGGATTCGTGTAAAAGTGAGCAGGTAGGGGTTCAACTTTTGAACCCCTATTTTTTCTTTTTCGATTGAACAAAACATCCATAACCTCTCAGTTACAAACAGGATATTAGCTTCTGTTATTCCTGAAAATTACCAACAGAAATTGTTTGTTCATATGTTGTTCCCGAACGATCGATATAATATCCCTTAACCTTTTTACTGTATCCGTAAAAATCGACTGAATTTGCCTCAAGAGAGTAGCCGGTATAGCGTGTATTTTCAAATATTTTTATTGATAGCAGACCGGAATTTGTATTGAAAGTTATGAGACCATAGGACAAGTAGTCACTTTTATCAAAATAATAAACTCTCCACGTAATATCATTGTCCTTTGTATAGACCCAGTCTCGCTGACCAAAATAATAGGTTCCTCCATTACTGTCAGATACATAATACGCTGTAGATGCCGATGCACCAGTTGCCCAGACTCCGGACAACATCATTAGCCCCAAAAAAATAAATACCAGTTGTTTCATGCCGGACTTTTTCATGACACGCTTCCTCCATCTCAATTGTTGTTTTACATTTAAATAATATCAGCGTTAGCCGATGTTCACTATTTTTGTAAGTGCATTCTCTGTGCCGAGTTCTCAGTATTCATGGTTTATTCACCCATCATACTGATTTTACAGGATAATTAATGAAAAAATCATTTCAGGGACTGTCATTAAAAATCATATAAAAAGAGCATATATAACCAGTGGTCATATATAACTCTTGTCCGTGATATGAAATTCAAGGCTTGTTTACTGAGAATGCCAAACAAGAGCTGGCAATTCTTGAGGATATATCCGATCATGATGGTATGGCAGGGTATCACTGTGTCAGAAGCAGGGATTTATTATTACATTTTAAGATGAGCATTTTGAATGTAACAGGTCAGGATTTATGTAGTAGGGGTTCAATATCTTGAACCCCTACATTTTAAAATATCAAGCTTTCCAGAATCCGTGAAGATTGCAGAACTCTCTTGCAGTAACATTCTTGGCGTCAGTTAGGAATGTTGCCTGAGGAGCTTCCCCTGGTTTGAGGAATTTTCTATAAACCATATTATCTGCATTTAGCTCAATCCACTCAATATAGTGTTTCTCTTCCATTGGATGGGCAACGCTGCCAACTTTTACAAGATATCCACCCTCAATTTTCTCAATGACTGGAACATGTTTCTCTTTTGCAGCATCAACCGAGTTTGCAGTCAGGATAGTCATTGGCTGATTGCAGCAGCTCATTGGTGGTGGTGACGCATGAAGAACTTCTGCTATGTTTCCACATTTTTCACATTTATAGATTCCAAGTTTTTCTGCCATTTAATTGTCTCCTTTGATAAGGTTAAAATGTTAAACAATGAACAAGATACCTATTAAAATAGTCTCCTGCCTTCAATAAAACTTAAATCATTCTTAGTAGTTCTCACCAAGAAGCTCAAAATGTGCCTGTGCATGAGCACATGCAGGACACTCTTTAGGAGCATCTTCACCTTCATGAAGATAACCGCAGTTTCTGCATCTCCATTTAACTGCGGGAGTACGTTTAAAAACTTTGCCGTTTTCAATATTTGCCTTTAAATCTAAAAATCTCTTTTCGTGCTGTTTTTCAGCAACAGCAATTGCCATAAATACATCAGCAATATTATCAAATCCCTCTTCACGGGCTTTTACCGCAAATTCAGGATACATTATTGTGTGCTCGTGGTGTTCACCAGCCGCAGAAGCTGCAAGATTATCTTTGGTTGTTCCAATAGTTCCAGCAGGAAAAGCTGCTGTGATCTCAATTTCTCTACCAGTTTCAAGGAATTTGAAGAGCCGTTTTGCATGTTCTTTCTCCTGATTAGCGGTCTCTTCAAAAATATCAGCCATCTGCACAAAACCTTCATTTTTAGCTTTGCTTCCAAAATAGCTGTAACGGTTTCTTGCCTGAGATTCTCCTGCAAAGGCTTTTAGTATATTTTTTTCTGTCTCACTTCCTTTAAGTTCTGCCATTGTTATTTTTACTCTCCTTTTATCTGCTTAAAAATTTTATTAAAATCCGTTGTATCGCCAACCATGATACAACCCACTATTTTTCCATTGTTGTCTTTGACGATTTTTTTATAAACAGATCCAGTTGAAACTATATCTGAATCCATTTTTCCGTCAACATCTATATCTCCTGCTGATGCAACTGCTATGCCAGCAACTTTTAAAATATTTGATGGAGGAATGTTTTTATATTCAGCACTGCCCCCTGACATATTAATACCAGCAACACGCCCTTGCTCCATTGCCTCTGACCATATACAGAAATTAACACCCTGATATTCTGCAACATCGCCGGCAGCATAGATTGAAGGAGTTGATGTTTCCATTCGTTCGTTTACCACGACAGCCTTATCTGTTTTAATCTCAGAATTTAAAACTAATGACAGATCAGGGCGGACACCCGCAGAAAATAGAACTGCCTCAGCATTAATTAAACTGCCTGATTTAAGTTTAACCCCTTTGACCTGAGGCTTTATTTTTAAACCTTTAATAACAGAAGCAAGTTTTTGAGCATTTTGTGATATTTCGCCGATAATCTCCTCTGCCGCCTCTTCAAGTCTGAACACAAATCCCATATTTTCAAGCAGTCTTTGAAGAAGCTGTGCTCCCTTGTAATCTAACTGACGCGGAAGGAGTCTGTTAAAGCATTCTATAACAGTTACCTTTATACCTGCATGAATAAGAGCAGCACCAACCTCAATTCCTAAAAGTCCGCCTCCAATAACAACCATCTCTTTAGAAATAGTCGTCTTTGTTTCTATCTTTTTTATAATTACTCGTGCATCATTTATATCTCTAAGAGCCATCACACCTGCAATATCATTTCCCGTTACAGGCGGAATAAATGATCTACTCCCAACAGATAATAAAAGCGAATCAAAGGTTAATGTTTTCATATCATTGCTGTTAGTGAAAACTTTTTTAGCTTGAAAATCAATTCGTTCAATTTCAACACCAGCCATAAGTGTGATGTTCTTTTTATCGTGCCACTCTTGATTTTTTATAATCAGCTCTTTTTCACTAATTTTTCCGCACAGAAAATCGGGCAGCCTTATGCGGCTGTATAGCGGGAGCGACTCTTTTGCAATTAGTGTAATCTCGCCTTGTGCATCATTTTTTCGTATCTCTTCCGCTGCTGTTGTGCCTGCAATTCCATTTCCAATTATAAGATATTTTTTCATGTTGTTTTTAGAGTTCCTTGTATTTCAGATCAGTCCAGAATGTTATTTCCAAGTTTTATATATTTGTAATTGCTTCGTTATAAGTCAATCTTGCTTGTTTAAATTATGGCGGATTTCGCATGATTCAAGACAGTTCATACAAGTCTGCCAATCCTTAGGATCAGAAGCACAAAACCGCACAAAAGAGTCGATCCAATCTTGTCCTGTTCTGGGGCATCGATCTATGAACTCAACAAATCTGACTAATTTGTCAATGGATTCACGGTCAATATTATGTTCCATACGACATGCCATCATATTAGCCTTATCAGGATCAATCTGTACCACTCGTGCAAGAAAATCCTTTAAAATTGCGTGCCTTCGTGTAATTTCTAATGCGACTTTTTTACCCTGATCCGTAAGAGTTATATAACCATAAGGCTCATAGTTGATAAGCTCTTTTTCTGAAAGATTCTTGAGCATACTTGTTACAGAGCCTCTCTGAATACCCATATTTTCTGCAATATCTTTTGATCTTGCAACACGATTTTCATTTTGCAGCTTCAGAATAATTTCAAGATAATCCTCAAGGCTTTCTGTCAAATCCATTTTATCTACCATTGTTTTATTCCATCTTTATGTTGATATAATTTTTTATCATTACATAAACATATCTTTTGAGTCAATATGACATTCTATTAAAACACAAAAAAATATCTTGACTTCAAATAAAGTTTGGTCTATCAAACTTTATTATCAAACAAAGTTTGATAGACCAAACTTTATGATTAATATAAAACTAAAGCGGTATTCAAGCGGATATAAACTGTATTCAACTAAAAGGACGGATTATTATGAATCATCAAATGAGATTACGCCATCGTGGCGGCAAAATGGCATTAAGACAGATGAAAGATAAAGAGAGAGGCGTAATAATTGCTGTCAATGCAACTGGTGAAATGGGTAGAAGAATCAGGGATATGGGGCTTGTTCCAGGTGCAGAAATCTCAATTCAGGGAAGGGCACCGCTCTATGATCCGGTTGCAGTAAGAATCATGGGTTTTACACTGACTCTCAGAAACAACGAGGCTGACTATATTATGGTAGAGACTGAATCTGATAAGACATTGCAAGAATCAGAAAAAGAGTATGCAGCAGCATAAAGAAGCCCATTTTAAGGCCAAAATCGTATAGATGCTCTGCAATTTATTATTGAGAACAATCACTGAGAAAAATGAACTATAAGAATATATATTGGTAGTATAAGTATAAGAGAAAGGTATAGGATAATAGATAATGCAAACAACAATAGCCCTTGCTGGAAACCCTAATGCAGGTAAAACAACACTATTTAATGCTTTGACTGGTGCTCATCAGCATGTAGGCAACTATCCTGGTGTAACAGTTGAAAAAAAGTGTGGAGCTTTTACATTTAATGACAAAACCTTTAATGTTGTTGATCTTCCAGGTACCTACTCTCTTACTGCTTACTCTCTTGAGGAGGTTGTGGCACGCGATTTTCTTGCTATAGAGAAGCCTGATATAGTTGTAAATATTGTTGATGCCTCAAACCTTGAGAGAAATCTCTATCTGTCGCTTCAACTGATGGAGATGGGGCTTCCTGTATGTATTGCCCTTAATATGATGGATGTTGCACAGAAACGGGGCATAACAATTGATATTGAGAAGCTCTCCAATCTTCTTGGTGTACCTGTTATTCCAACTATTGCCAGAAACGGACGAAAAGGGGCAGCAGAGCTTGTGGAAGCTCTCTATAAAATGGTCGACAGGAATCACAAAAACGGCGATGTTGTTTCACCTATTATAAATATAAATATATCCTATGGCATTGATATTGATAGTGCTCTGCTTGATATTGAAAAAATTATCTGTGATTACAGCTTTATGACAGACAAATATCCAACTCGCTGGATAGCACTTAAATTTATGGAAAATGATGAGCAGATTATCCAGCTTGCACAAAAGCATGGAGAGTTATTTGAGAGAGTGTTGTGCGATAAATGTTTGCGTGATCCAGATTCTTGCCCTGCATGTCAACAAATATCACGTAAGTGTGACACACAGTTAATGCAAAAAGTTGCACAGATAGTTACACGCCTAACACAGCATCTGCAACAAACTGCGTCTACATATCCTGAAGCTGTTATAGCTGATCAGCGTTATGGCTATATTCGTTCACTTTTAAGGCAGGGGGTAATCACTCACCATTATGATCAGAACAGGCTTGAAACATCAGATAAAATTGACAAGATTCTTACTCACAGACTCTTTGGTCCTCTTTTTATGGGGGCAATTCTCTATGCAATGTACTATTTTACCTTTAATTACAGCGAACTGCCTGTCTCGTGGGTTGAGGGATTCTTTGGTTTGCTTGCATCTGTGATAGACAATTTTTTGTCTGACGGAATGCTTAAGTCGCTTATTGTGTCAGGTATTATTGATGGTGTCGGCGGAGTTCTTGGATTTGTTCCCCTGATAATGTTTATGTTCTTCTTTATCGCCATCTTAGAGGATTCTGGCTATCTTGCACGGGTTGCTTTTATGCTTGACAGAGTTTTCAGGATTTTTGGACTTCACGGAAGCTCTGTTATGCCATTTATAATATCTGGCGGCATTGCAGGAGGTTGTGCGGTTCCCGGAATTATGGCAACGAGAACTCTTAAATCTCCCAAAGAGAGGCTTGCCACTCTCTTGACTGTTCCATTTATGAATTGCGGTGCAAAATTGCCGATATTTTTGCTGCTAATAGCTGCTTTTTTTCAGGAGCATCGGGCACTTTTAATGTTTTTGATTACAATCACAGCTTGGATAGGAGCACTTCTGGCTGCAAAGCTGTTTCGCTCTACCATAATTAAAGGAGAATCCACACCGTTTGTAATGGAGTTGCCTCCTTATCGTCTTCCTACTATAAAAAGTGTTATTATTCATACATGGGAGAGAACATGGCAGTATATAAAAAAAGCAGGTACAGTTATTTTAGGGATATCTGTGATACTCTGGGCAATGATGACATTTCCTGCACCTCCTGCTAATGTTGATAATAGTGCTCCTGAGACAGCTTTGAAATATTCGATTGCTGGACGAATTGGATCTTCAATAGAAGGTATAACTCAGCTTGCAGGCTTTGACTGGCGTATAAACATCGCCTTGTTAGGAGGATTTGCAGCAAAAGAGGTTATTGTATCAACTCTTGGTACAGCTTATTCACTGAGTGATGCAGACCCTAAAGAGGTTGATACCCTTGAACAACGTCTTAAAAGCGAGTCTAACTTTGGACCATTGACTGCCTTGAGCCTTATTCTTTTTACCATGTTTTATGCACCATGTTTTGTCTCTGTAGTCTGTCTATCACGTGAGTCAGGTTCGTGGAAGTGGGGACTGTTTTCAGTTTTCTTTAACACAGGATTTGCATTTACACTTTCGGTTATTCTCTATCAAACAGGCTCTTTAATGGGGTTTTAATATGGAATCAATTATTGTTATTATTATTGTAAGTTGTGCCGTAATCTATTGCGGCATTGGTTTAAGGAAACTCATAACAGGCAAAAAACAGTGCTCTTGTTCATCAAATGGTGGTAATTGCTGTTCATCTGCACGTAATAGCTGCGGATTGTCTAATACAATAGATTCTAATCACATAGGATCAGGCAGTTGCGGATGCGAAAAACTCTGACCTGATTTACTCTGCCAACCAACTCCTCCTGACCTATAAATTAAAATTTCTTTCCATAAATAACTAATTCTGGTAAATGGAGCTTTTGGAGCTTTTGGATATCATTTGGAAACAACTGGAGATTACAAAAGATGGTCAACACCATTAGTAATATTGATAACATATTTAGTATGGACAATGGCGTTGAGAAGGCAGAAAAATCAAATATTGTGCTTATAGATGATCTTCCTGCTAATTTGAGGCTTCTTACAGGAATTTTAGCTAATCCTAATTATATTATACGTGCCATGTCAGACCCTCTTGTGGCACTTAGTTCTATAAAAACAGACCCGCCTGATATTATTCTGCTTGATATTATGATGCCCACAATGTCAGGGTATGATTTATGTTCCTGTTTAAAAGCCGATTCTGTTACTAAAGATATTCCTATTATTTTCATAACTGCTCGAGACAACATTGAAGATAAGGTCAAGGGATTTTCCTTAGGAGCAGTTGATTATATCACAAAGCCTTTTCTGTCAGATGACGTAATTGCCCGTGTTCAGATTCATCTTAAAATGTACAGCCTTCAAAAAAACCTTCAGAGACGAACAGAGGTAATAGAGTCTCTTAACAGGCAGCTTGAGAGTGAAAACCGTCAGAGACGTCAGGTTGAAGAGACGCTCAGAGAGACATCTCTTTGGCTTACCAGTGTATTCAATGCCCTTGAAGAGGCTGTTATTATTTTAAATCCAGATAGAGTAATAATGGATGTGAACCCTGCGGCAGAGAAAATTTTTGGCTATACAAGAAATGAAATGCGAAAACAGTCATGTGAAATGATTCATGTTGATCTTGCTCACTATATAGAATTTAGAAATAAAGCATCTCAAGCGTTTGAAAGAGGAGAAGCCGCCTCATTTGAATACAGAGTAAAAAGAAAAGACGGAACAATCTTTTCAAGTGAACACAGTATCTCAATGCTTAAAACATCAACTCAAAAAACTATAGGTATGGTGAGTGTTGTAAGAGATTTAACAGAAAAAAAACAGGCTCAAGAGAAATTCTTAGAAAGTGAGCGGCTCAAAACAGTTCTTGAAATTGCAGGGACTGTCTGCCATGAGCTGAATCAGCCCCTTATGAGTATTTCAGGCTACACTGAACTTGCAATGATGGATATCTCATCTAACAAAATTAACAATAACAACTCTGTGTATGTTAAACTTCAAAAAATAATGCAACAGATTGAACGTATGGCTGGAATTACAAAAAGATTGATGCGGATATCACGATACGAAACCAAAGACTATCCTGATTGTAAAATTGTTGATCTGATTAAATCATCAGAAGATAAGCATTAACTTTATTTTTCCATACCAGCCTGAACAAATGCCAAAGTATCCGTCACCTGTTTATTAAAAAAGCAGTTTAAACCGTAATGCCAGTCTGTCTCTCCCATCCGTTTTCTGATGTAATCACCAGCCTCTTTTTTCAACTCCTCTTTCATTCGGCTGAAAGGGCGTCCTGGGGTGTCAATCCACATTGAAACAACAGATTTAGCCCGTGCAATAAGCTCATTTGCCTCTACAGCCTCATCAACAATCTCTTTTTGAAGTGCTTTAGTAACATCAACCATTTCGCCAAAATACATAACATCACGAAATTTTTTGTCTGAATCAAGACCAAATCTCATAATTGCACTTTGAGCAACGGAAAGCGGTATGCCTATTTTTATTTCAGACATGCCAACTTTAATTTTTGGATGGTTTACAATTATTCTGTAGTCAGATGCCATAGCCAAAATCAGGCCTCCGGCAGCAGAGTGGCCATTCATGGCACAGATCACAGGCTTTGAGCACAAAAACAGATCAAGAAAAACCTGATCCGCATAACCAAGAAATTCAACTGCCTCTTCAAGTTTCTGAAAACCCATGAAAGTGTAAAGATCAAAACCGCTTGAAAAGAATCGGTTCTGACCTGTTAAAATAATTCCTTTTATTGTTTCATCCTGATTTGCCCTTGCCACACACTCCTTTAAGTTGTCCAGTGTCTCTCTGGTGATGGAGTTGGTTTTACCGTGAGTTAATGTAGCAACCATAATATTGTCTTCAATTCTTGTTTCAAGCATTGGAAATAAACTCCGTATAATTTTACATAAAATAGTTAAAAGATTTGACAACTTTTGAAAAGTTGTCAAATCTATATCTACCCATTTTGCCTGTCAGGGGATAAAACTATCCAATTACAATAAGCACATCACCTGTGGAAACCTGTGCCCCTTTCTGAACACAGATATCTTTTACTGTTCCAGTAAGTGTGCTTGGCAGATCGTTTTCCATTTTCATGGCTTCCATAACTGCAACCACCTGTCCTGTTTTTACTGCATCTCCCACCTTGACTTTAATGTCAAGAATGAGTCCTGGCATTGGGGCTTTAATTGAGCCTGCACCGCTTGCAGCAGCGGCTTTCGGGGCTGACGATTTTGCAGCAGCAGAAGCCTGTTGAGGAGCCGCCTTTAACTGCTGTTTTGGCGGTGCAGCTTGAACAGCCGCTCTTGGTGCTGCTACTGGCTGCGACTGCCTCACAACTGGAGAAGACTGAGGTTGTCTTGCAACTGCGGGCTGAGCAGCACGTCTTGCCATTACAGGTTGTGCACGTCTTGCAGCAGGCTGAACTTGATAGTTTTCTATACCAACCTCAAAGAGTTCATCATTAACATATACCTGAGCATATCCCTCTTGGACAGCTCCAACCTCTACGTCAAATTCCTTATCGTTTATTATTAGATTATATTTCATTTTAAAACCTTTCAGATATTTTTTAATATTAAATGTTTTTAACGGTTACCACGGCTATAAGCCTGCAAACGATCTCTCATCATCTGTGCCCGACCGTCATTAGACCATGTGTTAGTCTGGGCAGTCTGACCAGCTCCTGCGGGTTGCATTCCTGCTGACACAGGTGGCTTCACATAAGCAGGTGCTTCTGTATATTCTGGTATTTTTGATGATTCAAAATACAGATGCATCGCAATAGTAATGGCAGCAGCAATTTCATAATCCTCAACTGTATCAATACTGGCGTCTGCGTCTAACCCTGTTTCTTCTGAACCTGTATCTGCTGAATCTGCCTCGGCTTCGACAAATTGAGTCTCTTCTACCGCTTCTTCAGTAATAGAGTCAGTTGTTGTGTCAAGATCATCATTGGCAGCAGCATCAGACTCTTTTTCAGCCTTTTTTGCCTCCATTCGACTAAATACTACGCCAGATAGCATCATTCCTATCATCAGCACAGATAAAACAAGAAAAATCCCAAAAAAGCGGATAAATAGAGTTCCAAGTGCATATCCCCAGAACGAATCTCTTGGACCACCAACAAAAGTGATTGAACCATTTGCCTGCCCATCAGAATCGAATGGTCCCCCATCTTTTACGGTAATCATCAACTCTCTGACCCGACCTTTACTTGCTACATTATGACACTCTGAATTAAACCACGGTTTTGGCAATTTCTCATTAAACACACGATATTCGGTTCCACTTGCAAAAAAATCTGATGATATATTAACCGTAGCATCTGAGCCAGCAGGAGATACATCTCCAATTTGAACAACAAAAAGAGCTGATTTATAATTTTTAATGTCAACTTCGGGGCGGGCGGCTTTTTCAAAATCCATACCTTTTACATCAAGAAGTTTACCGCCTTTAGTAACCTTAAAATTCAAAATAACGCTTGTGCTTTTTGCACGGGGAATAAGTTTTGCCGAAATTTCGCCTCCGTTACGGGTAAAAACTGGCTTTGGTTTCTCAAGCTCTTGACCAGAAACCATACTATTTTTATTTTGTTTATCATTTGAGCTTGCATAAACTGTAGTTAATGTAATCGAAAAAAGAACCAAAGAATAAATCATCAAAGCAGACAATACTTTAATGTTAAGTATTGCATGAACCCCTTTTTTATATATTTTTATCATGCCTTCCTCCTATTGAAACATGGCAATGAACATGCCAGCGGCTGCGGCTGAACCGATTACACCAGCCAGATTTGGACCCATTGCATGCATCAAAAGCCAGTTATTAGGATCTGCCTTAAGCCCTTCAACATGGGATACACGGGCGGACATCGGCACTGCTGAAACTCCTGCGGAACCGATTAGCGGATTCATCTTATCTTTTAAAAACAGATTCATAATATGGACAGTCAGAATTCCTCCAAATGTGCAGATTACAAAATCAAGCAATCCAAAACCGAAGATAAGAAGAGGTTTCCAGTTAAGAAAAACTTCTGCCTGCATGGTTGCCCCTACTGATAAACCAAGAAAGATGGTTACAATATTCATAAGAGAGTTTTGGGCAGTATCTGAAAGACGTTTTACTACACCGCTCTCTCTCATAAGGTTTCCAAACATAAACATGCCCATCAAAGGGGCAACTGCCGGAATCAAAAGCACAATCAAGGTGATGGCAATCAATGGGAAAAGAAGTTTCTCCCGAGGAGATACATAACGAAGCTGGCTCATTTTAATCTTGCGTTGTGCTTCGGTGGTCATAAGACGCATAATTGGAGGCTGAATGAGCGGCACCATTGCCATGTAAGAATAGGCAGCCAGAGCATTTGCTCCTAAAAGATGGGGGGCAAGTTTTGCCGTCAGATATATGGTGGTAGGTCCATCAGCACCACCTATAATTCCTACAGATGCAGCCTCTTTGAGGGTAAAACCAAAGAAGAGCACCCCGATATAAGTTACAAAAACTCCAAGCTGGGCACCAGCACCGATAATCAAGGTTTTGGGGTTGGCAATAAGTGGTCCAAAATCGGTCATTGCCCCAAGACCTAAGAAGATGACGCACGGTATTACCTCCCACTCCACACCATATTTGTAGAACACACGGATAAGTTCAGGTGTACCGTGTTCAGTAAAACCCATAAGCGGCGTAAGGGGAAAATTCACGAGAAATATACCAAAACCTATTGGTAGAAGAAGAAGCGGTTCAAACTCTTTTCCAATCGCAAGGTAAAGAAAGAGCAGACCAATAAGTAGCATTACTGCCTGTCCCCATGTAACATGCGGGATACCGGTCTGCGTGATAAGAATGTTTTGGATAAGCTCAAGTACTTGACTCCAGGACATGTTGATTTTTTCTCCTTTTATAAGGGGATGTTATAGTTTAATTGAAACATTCTGTTGTTATGTTGGAACATTCCGTTGTTATGACGGTATATAACCCGTTTAACAATCAGATATTTCGTTGTTATAACGGGATTTTTACTTCTCATAATGGAATATTTCCATGTTTTTTTGGTGGATTTGTATCTCGTTTGTTTTTAAGCATTCTTAATGCTTCAACAATTTTGGGACGGGTTTCAGCAGGATCGATAACAGCATCAATGTATCCAAGCTCTGCTGCTTTATACGGATTTGCAAACTTTTCACGATAATCATCAATCAGGTTTTTCCTTTCAGCCGCCGGGTCTTCAGCATTCTTGATCTCGTTTCTGAAAATGATATTTACCGCACCGGCTGCCCCCATGACAGCAATTTCAGCCGTGGGATAGGCAAGATTTATATCACCCCTGATATGCTTGGAACTCATTACGCAATATGCACCGCCGTAAGCCTTTCTTGTAATGATGGTAATACGTGGAACCGTGGCTTCACAAAATGCGTAAATCAGCTTTGCACCATGCTTGATAATCCCGCCATGCTCCTGATTGGTGCCGGGTAGAAATCCCGGAACATCCTCATAAATTATGAGCGGAATATTAAAGGCATCACAGAAACGGACAAATCTTGCTCCTTTGATTGATGCGTTTATATCAAGGCAACCCGCCATTACAGCCGGTTGATTTGCTATAATTCCAACAGATTTGCCTTCAACTCTTGCAAAACCCACAACAATATTTTTTCCATAATGCTCCTGAACTTCAAAGAAATAGTTGTTGTCCATGCTTGAGCAGATAACATCACGGATATCGTAAGGCTGATTTGGGTCTGCTGGAACTATGTTTCTTAAGTTTTCATCAATCCGCATGGGATCATCATCTGTTGCCATGATTGAGGCTTCTTCCATGTTGTTCTGGGGCAGGAAGGTCATAAGCTCTCTGATTTTTTCAAGGCATGTCTTATCGTCAGGTGCGGCGAAATGGGCAACACCGCTGACCGAGTTATGAGCCATTGCCCCGCCAAGTTCCTCTTTACCCACAACTTCACCAGTCACCGATTTGATAACTTCAGGTCCTGTGATAAACATGTGGCTTGTCTTTTCGACCATGAAAATCCAGTCTGTCAATGCTGGTGAATAGACAGCACCGCCTGCTGATGGTCCCATGATTGCGGTAATCTGGGGAACAACTCCTGATGCCATGACATTCTGGAGAAAAATATCAGCATAACCGGCAAGGCTGTTTACGCCTTCCTGAATACGTGCCCCTCCTGAATCAGACATGCCAATAACAGGTGCACCCACTTTCATTGCCATTTTCATAACCTTGCAGATTTTCTCTGAATGGGCAAGTGATAGCGAGCCTCCAAGAACTGTAAAATCCTGAGCAAATACAAAGGTCTGCTTTCCGTGTATAAGCCCATAGCCTGTAACCACTCCATCCCCTGGATACTTCTGCTCTTCCATTCCAAAGTCAGTGCAACGATGGGCTTTGAAGCGGTCAATCTCCACAAACGACCCCTTATCCAAAAGCATGTAGATGCGTTCCCGTGCAGTGAGTTTTCCGGCTTCATGCTGCTTTATGATCTTATCAGCTCCTCCGCCTTCAGTAGCGTCCCTGTTTTTCTGTTCGAGCCTGTCTAATAGCTCTTTAATTTCCATCTGTTCTTGTTCTCCTTAAATGTTTTTGGTTTGTGATGATTGTTAATAAAGAGAAAGGCTGTGAGATGAGCCTTTTATAAATGAAGATTATTCTAAAGCATAAAAATATCCATCTGTCGATAGAAAATTTATGATCTCGTATAAAGTTAAAAACCATATAGAACTTGACATCAGATAGTATCAAAGATAATAAATTCCGTTGTGGATAATAAAATCAAAAGCAATTCGTAATATATGGACAAGGGAGGAAAATCGGTTTGACAATTATTCGGAAGCTGAAACTAATCAAAGCAGCGGCTAAAAAACAACAATATAAAAAATATATTATTTGATAATAAGGAGTAATCAAGATGTGCGAATCAAATGCTTACCTAATTGAAGATAGAAAAACTGAGTCAGAACAGGAGAATCATAGCCTTATTATGGAGGCGATTGACAAGGTCATACCAGAAGAGGACGGAGTCCGTGTAATGCAGAAAGGGAAAAGAGCCCGACGGCAAGTCTTACAAAAATTAATTTAAGGCTCTTAATTCCCTTTCAAAAATATCACTGTAAATAAAAAATCAGTAGTCAGTCTGAACAATGCAACCGACATATTTAACTCATATATTACAGCACAACTTAAACTGCAATAAGAAACTTCACTCAATGAAATTCCAACGTAATTAATAGCAGCTTCGCTGCAATTATTGTTGGATTGAATTTTCTGAATAATTAAGTATTAAAAACTAGTAAATTATTACCAACCAATTGTCAGATAGTCATGGATTGAGTTGGCAGCCTCTCTGCCTGCACCCATTGCAAGAATAACAGTTGCCATTCCAGTTACAATGTCTCCTCCTGCCCAAACCCCTTTTTTAGTTGTTTTACCAGTTACAGGATGTGCTACAATATTTCCCCAGCGGTTAAGAGATATCGCAGGTGTAGCATTGGTAAGAAGTGGATTTGGCTGTGCACCAACAGATACAACAACAAGATCACACTCTATGCGATATTCTGATCCTGCAATTGCAACTGGTCTTCTTCTGCCAGAGGCATCAGGTTCGCCTAACTCCATCTTGAGACACTCCATACCGCAGAGTCTGCCCTTATCATCTCCAAAGAACTGCACAGGGTTGGTCAGCAGAACAAACTCAATACCCTCCTGTTCCGCATGATGCAGCTCTTCTGCCCTTGCTGGCATCTCTGCCCTTGAACGCCTGTAAACCACTTTTACAGATTCTGCACCAAGACGCATTGCAGTTCTTGCTGCATCCATAGCCACATTGCCTGCACCAAGCACCACGACATTTTTACCTCTTGCAACTGGAGTATCATACTCAGGAAAGCGGTATGCTTTCATCAAATTGGTTCTTGTTAAATACTCATTAGCAGAAAATACGCCGATCAGATTTTCGCCGGGAAGATTCATAAATCTTGGAAGACCAGCACCAACTCCAACATAGACTGCATCGTACCCTTCTTGAAAAAGCTCATCAATGGTGACGGTAGCACCAACAACGCTGTTGGTTTCTATATTCACTCCCATTTTTGCAAGAGTTGATACTTCAGAGCCAACAATTGCTTTTGGCAGTCTGAACTCTGGAATACCATAAACAAGAACTCCACCTGGCTGATGAAAAGCCTCGAATATCGTAATATCGTGCCCCTTAACAATCAAATCACCTGCCACAGTAAGACCAGATGGTCCAGAGCCTATCACTGCAACTCGCTTACCAGTTTTTGGTGCAATTTTGGGAAGCTCAACTGTTCCCTTTTCCCTTGCATAATCAGCCACAAATCTTTCAAGATATCCAATTGCAACTGAACTCCCTTTTTTGCCAAGAATACATCTACCTTCACACTGAATCTCCTGTGGGCATACCCGTCCGCAAACTGCTGGAAGAGCATTTCTCTCCCAAATTGTTATGGCAGCACCTTCAAAATCACCCTGAGCGATTTTGTTAATAAACCCTGGGATATTAACAGAAACTGGACACCCCTCTACACATGCGGGGCTTTTGCATTGCAGGCATCTTGAAGCCTCAGCCTGAGCCATCTCTGGTGTCAACCCTAACGGCACTTCCATAAAATTTCTTTTTCTCACCTCAGGAGCCTGTTCAGGCATTTTTGCCCTTGGTGTCTGTTCTTTTTTGACTTTTGTCTCTACCATTGCAGTATTATCCTTTATCTTACACAAAATTCCTTTTTTTTATACAAAAACGACTCTATTATTAAATTTTGTTCCGACGTTTTTGTATTATATATTTTCTTAAAAAAATCATTGCTCTCAAATAGTTGCAGTTCCCTATAAGCTCTGTCTGCACTGTTCAAGACTGAGTTTTTCATCAGCTTGATATGCCTGAAGCCGTTTAGACAACTCGTCGTAATCCACTTCATGTCCATCAAACTCAGGACCATCAACACAGGCAAATTTTGTTTTTCCTCCGACAGATACGCGGCAGCCACCGCACATACCTGTTCCGTCAACCATGATAGGATTCAGGCTCACAAGGGTTTCAACGCCTTTTTCCTTTGTGATTTTTGAGACAAACTTCATCATGGGAACAGGACCAATTGCCACCACAAGGCGAATATCCTCTTTTGCCAGTACATCTTTAAGAATATCAGTTACAAAACCATGATGTCCTCTTGATCCGTCATCGGTACAGATATAGAGGGTGTCAGAAACTTTTGCCATCTTCTCTTCAAGAATAAGAAGGTCTTTGTTTCTTGAACCAAGTATGGTGATCACTTCATTACCAGCCTCTTTCAATCCTCTTGTAATTGGATGGAGAACCGCAATTCCTGTTCCACCGCCAACGCAGACAACTTTTCCCTTTTTTTCAATGTGGGTTGCCTTGCCAAGTGGTCCTATAACTGCAAAATACTCGTCGCCCACCTTCATTTTTCCGAACAGAGTAGTCGATTTACCAACTATCATGTAAATAATTGTAATTGTACCCTTTTCAGGGTCAACATCTGCCATTGTAAGGGGGATTCTCTCACCCGTTTCATTGGCTTGTAGGATAACAAACTGCCCTGGTTTTGCCTTTCGGGCAATCCTTGGTGCTTCAATTTCATTCAGGACAATGGTTCCCTGAGCCATCTCTTCCCGATTGATAATTTTAAACATTTTAACCTCCTAATCTAAATTCCCTATATAACTAATACCAGTTAGCTATTCACAAAATGTGCAATAGCTCATATTTTCTCTATAAAAAAACCTGTGTACCAGAAACTTTTCTATTAAACAAGATGGAAACTTATTTTCTCACTAACAATTATTTTGGAACAAGTGTATTTGGGTAAAGGCATAACAAAAATCAAGATTATAGCAACTCCATCAAAGCTTTTGCAATTATAACGCTCAGTTGCCCGATTGCACGGCTTTGGGCTGCTGCAAAAGAGTCAAAAGGATTGGCTGAAACTGCTCCCAATCCGCTTTCTGATTCCGTTCCACTGACTAAAACAGGTTCTGTTAAATCAGTTTTGCCGCTTTTAACAACTCCGCCCTTACTATTTGATTTTGAATTACCTTTTAAAATTTCCCACCGAGCAACGAGCCTTACGTTATCATAAGGTCTGCCGTCAAGCTGTATTATCTCCACAACAATCTGATAATCAATGTCAGCATAACTTTGCCATGGATATTTATAAATTGTGTCAATACCAAGCAGTGAAGAGAGATTTTCTAACAGAATGGCTGGAATATCATCTCTTGGAGAGCCTGCCCACAGATGAAAATCCTCAAGCCTTATCTGATTTGGAGTTAATCTAACCACAAGCTGTGAGCGGTCAAGATATTTTGCAATAGAGACAGGACCAAGACCTACTGTAAGATTTTTAGTATCACGAATCACATTTTTTGCATCAACAGCATTTTTACCTGTATTATATGAAGCAGGTGTGAGTAGATAAAATTTTGACGGTTTGCTTGTGATGCAGCCCCCCATAAATAGAATGGATATCATAAAAGTGAAAACAAATATTATCAATATAGCTGTTTTTCTCATTACTGAAAACTCCTCCATATCAGTGGTTACTATCTTAAATAAGATAATCAAATACTACTATTATTTTCTTTTACATCATAATGATTATTAACATCATTATATTATATGTTACCGCTTTCCCTGTATCAATGCTTCTGGATGACGCTCAAGATATTCACCAAGAAGACGCAAAGAGCGTGCAGCATCAGAAAGATCGTTCAAGGTGTTATTTAGATTGTTAATTATAACTGAATCACTGCCTGTAATTTTATCAAAACCTCTGAACATAGTACCAGCCTGTTCTGAGGCAGCCTTTGCAGCATTTACAGCATCTTTTGCATTGTTCAAGGCTGCTTTAAGGGTTATCATGGACTCTCTTGCAGATTGAGAGATAGGTTTAACTTCGCTGTTAATATCTGTAATAAGTTTATCTGCATTACCTAAAGTACTATTGATAGAATTTCCCGTGGTCTCTAACTGGACTGTAGCCGTTGATATTAATTTTTGAGTGTCTG
The DNA here is from genome assembly GCA_015232555.1 of Desulfamplus sp. Lineage (GTDB taxonomy): Bacteria > Desulfobacterota > Desulfobacteria > Desulfobacterales > Desulfobacteraceae > Desulfamplus. The sequence goes on from JADFZJ010000041.1 coordinate 26,406, forward strand.
CAATTGCCTGATTTAATGAACCGCCCACTGCTGAAACCTGATTATTTGAATTGTGCATCAGAACTTTTGCATGTTTAATTGTATCTTGAATATCAGCAGCAATAGCTGGAAGATGATCGTCTAAACTGCCTGAAATTTTGTTAAGACTCTCTAATGTTAAAGATAGAGATTTTAGCAATTGACCAATTGAATCTTTATTAAATGATTGTTCAACACTGCTGATAATAGAAAAGAGCTTATTGAACATATCTTCAATCGGCACCTGTTTAATCTTCTGAGCAAGCTCTTCAATATCTGTCTGGATAGTTGGTATTTCAGGATAAGGTAAATTGTGCTCTGATAATTTTATAGGTTTGTCAGGATGAAAATCAAGCCCTACAAGCAGTTGCCCTGTAACCATGCTTTGCATCTCAAGCTGTGCTCTAAGACCTTGAGCAATAAGCCTCTTAAGATTCTCTTCAATAGATAAATCATAACCAGAACTCTCTTTATCAGAAATAATAAGAAGCTCTTTTCCAATCTCTATCAAAACTGGAATAGAAAAATCACGGCTGTTAGCGGTTGCGTTAATTCTGATATCCCGTACAGAACCAACCTTCACACCACGCAATACAACTGGAGATCCCACAGCAAGACCTTTTACTGAACCTTTGAAGTGTAGTATAAAAAGATTTCTATCTTCAAAAAAAGAGCCAGAACCAAAAACTAAAACTGCTGCAACAACAAGAGCAATTGCCCCTGCAACAAAAGCACCTATTAAAATATTATCAGGTTTTTTACCCATATATAAAATTACTCTCCTCTACGGTTTTTATCTATTTTTCTTTTTCATACTATCTGCTTGCCTTCCCCACGCGTGAGAAAATTGATAACTCTTTCATCTTTTGAACTCTCTAAAAGATATTTAGGATCGCCATGAGCAATCATGGTTTTAGTTACAGGATCAAGAAATACAGAATTTGTTCCAATGGCAAACATGCTTGCAAGCTCATGAGTTACAACCACAATAGTTGAGCCAAAACTCTGCCTTAACTCTAAAATTAGATCATCTAAAAGCCTTGCACTTACAGGATCAAGACCTGCTGATGGCTCGTCAAAAAAGAGAAAATCTGGATCAAGAGCCATTGCTCGGGCAAGGCCAGCACGTTTTCTCATTCCTCCGCTTATCTCAGAAGGATAATAGCCCTCAAATCCAGCAAGCCCCACAAGGGCAAGTTTTAAAGATGCAAGCTCCATTATCTGGGACGAACTCAAATCAGTATAAGCCTCCAATGGCAAGGCAATATTTTCAGCAAGAGTCATGGAACTCCATAATGCACCACTTTGATATAAAATACCAAAATTTTTCATCAATAGCCGCTGCTCTTCTGCTGATGTGTTCCAAAAATTGATTTCTTTTTGTCTATTTTGCTCTAAATCGCTATTTTTAGATAACACATTATAGATAATATCACCTTTGGCTGGTTTTTGCAGACCCACAAGATGCCTCAAAAGAGTGCTTTTACCGCAGCCACTGCCTCCCATTATGATAAAAATATCGCCCTTATTCACTGTAAAATCGAGATTTTGCTGAATAACAAGATCACCATAAGCCATAGTGATATTTTTAACTATAATATGAGGTGTTTTCATACTATCAGGCAAGTTTTTAACCGTTAAATCAGGAGGAACTTTGATATCGCCTATCTCTCTTTCAGTCAGGTTTTTAAGCGTGATAGAAGCTGTTTTAATATCCAAATGTTTAAATCCCCATAACATTACACAGAACTGTAATCACAGCCGTTGCAACTACAATAGCGACTATACCAGTTACCACAGCAGCAGTTGCAGCTTCACCAACAGCAGATGCACTTCTTTTGCACTGCATTCCTCTAAGACAGCCTGCAAGAGCCACAAGAATCCCAAACACAAAACTTTGAAAAATCCCAATCCAAAAGCTATTTAGCGATACAGAATCTCTTGTCATGTTGTAGTATTCCATAACATTTAGGTCAAGCATGAATACACCAACAATCATACCTCCAAGTATGCCCATCAAATCAGCATAAACACAGAGCAGAGGCATGATAATTGACAAGGCAAGTACCCGCGGCAGCACTAAAAATTCAACAGGAGATATTCCAAGAGTTTTAAGTGCATCAATCTCTTCATTTACCTCCATTGTGCCAAGCTGTGCAGCAAATGCAGCTCCAGTTCTGCCAGCCATAATAACTCCAGCCATTACAGCTCCCATAACACGAATCATAGCAATACCAACAAGACTTGCCACATAAATCTGTGCCCCAAAGATAACAAGCTGCACAGCACCAACAAAGGCAAGAATCAGCCCGACAAGGCAGCTTATCAAGGATACAATCGGAAGAGCATCAACGCTGCACTCACGGATAATGGGCATCAATATTGAGCCTCGAATCTTATATCTGCCAGTTATGAGTCTTGCAAAGGCAATAGTTGTCTCTCCTAAAAATGCAAGCATATCTTTTGAAGTTTTGGTAAAATTGACTACTTTTTCGCCAATAGCAGCAACGGAGGAGGCAAGATATGAGCGGTTCACCTCTGTTTTCCTTACACCTTTACGCTCTGGAACAGCCTCAGCAAGAGCAATAAGTCTTTGGACTCCTCCTGGAAGGCTATCTTTAATAAAGGCGATATTATGTTTTAAACAGTGGGATTTAATATGGTTTAAAAAGGTGAGAATAGAGCTGTCCCAGCTTTTAAGGGCAGTTGTATCAAAATCAATTTCTGCAATTTCAGGCAGAGACTCTATTTTGTTAATCGCATCTTTCAACTTTATATTGTCAGAATTGTCAATTATAAAGTCCTCTGATATCTCTATAACAAGGCACTTGTTATCATTAACTGTTTTATAGTTTATCAATGTTTTATCGCTATCAAAATATTAATTATTCCTCACTCTCTATATTTTTTTTAATCCGTGACAGTCTGTGATTCTGACACATAACCGCATTATTGTCAAAATCAAGATGCCCAAAATTAAAGGATTCTGCTTTATCCCGCCTTATAAGAGTGTCAAATATCTTATCACCAATGAACTTACATGGGAAATCACCATGATTATCTCTGTTTATAGTTACAGGTGGGTTATTGAAAAATTTTTCAGGAATGCCAAGCAGTTATCCGATATGGAAGGAGCCACTATCTTTTCCCCACTCCTGTTAACGCTCTAAGCAGACGTTCATCTTTTATTTTTAGTCTCATTATGGTATATCAACCTTAAAAAATATTTGGAACAGTATACCAGTTTTATCAATATTTTTAAATAATTATCTATTG
>JADFZJ010000041.1:29717-33209 GCA_015232555.1 Desulfamplus sp.
ATATTAATGGCAGACTAATTTTATATTAAGGAGTTATTTGTGGAAAAAAATATTGCACTGCTTCCTGGTGACGGAATTGGACCGGAAGTTATGAAAGAGGCACTAAAGGTACTTGCCGCAGCAGCTAAAAAGTATGGTTTCAATCTAAATTATGAACATGCAGATGTAGGCGGTGCTGCAATTGATAATCACGGCAAAGCTCTTCCTCCGTCAACACTATCTTTATGCGAACAGAGTGATGCCATTCTTTTTGGATCAGTCGGCGGTCCTAAATGGGAATCATTACCACCTGAAGAGCAGCCTGAACGCGGGGCACTTTTGCCTTTAAGAAAACATTTCGGACTTTACTGCAATCTAAGACCAGCCAAGGTGTTCAAATCTTTAGCATCTGCATCTCCTCTGAAACCTGAGATTGTAAAGGACGGATTTGATATTCTCTGTGTACGTGAACTGACAGGCGGCATCTATTTTGGAAAACCAAAAGGGCGTGAAGGGTCTGGAATGGAGGAAAAAGGGTACGACACACTTGTTTATACCCGTTTTGAAATTGATAGAATTGCCCGTTCTGCCTTTGAAGCTGCACGCAAAAGACGCAATCTTGTAACCTCTGTAGATAAAGCAAATGTTCTATCCTCAATGGTGCTCTGGCGTGAGGTTGTCGTTGAAGTTGCTAAAGATTATCCTGATGTTACGCTCAACCACATATATGTTGATAATGCAGCAATGCAGCTTGTAAAAAATCCGCATCAGTTTGATGTGCTTCTTTGCGGCAACATGTTCGGGGATATTCTCTCAGATGAGTGTGCAATGATTACAGGCTCTATGGGGCTTCTTGCTTCTGCAAGCATTAATGAGAAAAATTTCGGGCTGTTTGAACCAGCAGGCGGTTCTGCCCCTGATATTGCAGGTAAAGGAGTTGCCAACCCTATTGCCCAGATTCTTTCGGCTGCCATGATGCTTCAATACAGCCTTGATATGTCTGAAGCTGCAAACGGCATTGTTGATGCTGTCTCTGCTGTGCTTGACAAGGGGATATACACCGCAGACCTTACCAACAACAGCAACAGAGATAAAGCTGTAGGAACTGCCCAGATGGGTGATGCTATTGCCAATATGCTCAGGGAGATATAAGCTGTTTATAATGCTAATTATAAGGGTGAAGATATGGAAATAGAGGCACGTAAAATCATTGGTGAAATTTTGCAAACTTACGATAATCTGCAAGATAAATCAGATATTGAAGGGTTTGTAAAAAGTCAGCTGCGGCAATAGGCTGAATTTATCGAAGATTTTGATTTCAAAGGACTTAATAAAGGTAAAGCTGCTAAAGATTTTAATGAAGAGATTAGCAACTTCGCACATCTTAGTTTAGTTGATTTAGCTGATCAAGACGAAACAGGGGTAATCTCTAAAACTGACGACAACTTAAAACAGCCTGAATTAGGCTCTGTAAAGGATTTTTTCAAAACTTCGCTTGACTCTCCAGAAGATTTGAACATCAAAAAAACAGTTGCAGCAGCAACGGTTATTGCAAAAGAGAAAGGCTTTATCAAATCTTTAGACGAAAGATCAAATGAGGAGATTGCCGCAACTGTTGATTATGGGCTTACCGGCGTAAAGGCTGCCTATAAAGTCGGCATTGGCGAGATGAAAGCCATTGATTACATGGTTGATAAGGCAACTGCTGTAGTGGCAACTGCTGTAGTGGCAACTCTGGTAAAAAGCGTGGTGCAAAAAGGTGTGGCTTTAGCTTGTGAAATTGGCGTTGCAATAGGAATCAGCCGTTATTTCAAAAATCCTGTTGCTATTGATACAGCGAGACAGATTGGTAAAATTGTCGGGGAGTCAGCAGGCAAAGTTGCTGGTGAATATGCTGCAAAAGGGGTTCAACTGCTTGGTAAAGGTGTCAAGGGGCTTCTAAAAAATGTAGGGAAACTTAAAGATTCAATAACGGACAAGTTAAAACAGGCAGCAAAGCGTATTACAGCTTAATCGTCAGAATCACTGATTTAGTCTGATAACTTAAAGGAGAGATAACTCATGCTGGCAAAAGTAGAAAAATGGGGTGATAGTCTTGCCCTTAAAATTCCAGAAATATTTGCTGTTGATGCTCAAATAAAAAATGATTCTGTTGTTGAAGTATTGTTTGCAGATGGAAAAATTACCATAAAACCAATAACTCCTCCTAAATTGACATTAGATGAACTATTAGCAGGCATCAATAACAATAATATTCACCATGAAACAGACACTGGCATTTCCGTAGGTAATGAAGCGTGGTGATTATGACATATATTCCCGATCGTGGTGATATTGTATGGATTAACTTTAATCCACAAGTGGGGCATGAACAATCTGGACGAAGACCCGCATTAGTTTTATCAACTGAAGCCTATATGGTAAGGTTGGATTGGCAATTTTTTGTCCAATTACCAGCCAAATCAAAGGTTATCCTTTTGAAGTAATGATTCCAACAGGCTTGAAAGTAAATGGTGTCATACTATCAGATCAGGTAAAAAATTTAGATTGGAAAGCCAGAAATACAGAGTTAATATGCAAGTTACCAAATTTAACTATAGTTGAAGTATTACGTAAAATAGCAACGCTGTTTGATTTCTGAATCACTGATTAAGCTGATGTTTTAATCTGTGCAATCTGTGATAATCAGTGATTCTGACAAACTTTTTAAATCAAATTGAGCAAATGGAAGGAACATAAACAATGACCAAACCAATCAAATTCAACCTAATTCTTGATAGCAAGCCGATACGCGACATAACAGGATTAGAGGATAATTTTGATGGTCTCGTAAAAAGTCGGTTTCTTAAAATGCGTCATAAATAAAATCAAATAGTTATGACTCTAAAATAAGACACTTCAGGATTTTTTACAAGTCCATCAATTTTAATATTGATGATATTCTTGAACACTACGAAAGCTAATTGAAGAGCTTGATGTAAGCCTTAAATTACCTGAATCAACAAACATACATATAAAGTGTATCTGTTAATCAACTTATCTCTTCTGCGATAACAGAAAAAATATCTGATAATAGGTTTGATAAAATTTAAAAATGGATGAAATTTTACACAAAATAAAGTTAATAAAACAGATAGAAGATTTTTGTATGAATTACCAATTTGAAGAAGCTGAAAACATTTATGAACAAAATCAGGGACATATATCTGAACAAGAGTTTAGCGACTTAAAAGCCCCTTATATACGTCAATATGAAAAAGATATTAGAAATGAAATAGGTAGGTTACTAAGTTTTTACCAATTTGAAGAAGCCGAAAAAATTTATCAACAAAATCGGAAATGCCTTTCTGAAAATAGTTTTAGTAGAGTAAAAATTATTTATATTAAAAAGCAACTTAACAAACAAATAGAAAGATTCTTAAGGTCATACAAATTTGAAGAAGCTGATAAAATATATACAAAAAATCAACCACGGAAAATCTCGGAGAGCCTGAGTTTTTAAGTTGCTAAAAT
>JADFZJ010000042.1 GCA_015232555.1 Desulfamplus sp.
AAGGATTATATGTGTCCTGCGGAAAAAATGAATGGATTCAGATATCATGACAATTGGTTACATAATCTTTTAATTTCGGCATCTTTGGGAGGGTGTCGTTCTCATCCCCCAAATCCGTTATAACCAGGATAGTTTTTGTATTTGTAAAAGATTCTCTCCTCGATTTGGCAATAAATGGCTTTTCAATAAACATGTATGAGAGCGTTGACACTGCAAAAGTGATAAATAGATAACTAATAAAAGCAGATATAAAATTTTGTGATGGAGAAAAAAAATTGTTCATTATCGGATAGTGAATAATATACATGCTGTAACTTATTGTTGCTATGTATTGAACTGGAAGATAAAAAATTTTAGGCAATGAGATGTTACGATAATGAAACACAATATATGCTAAAATAATCTGAGATATATATTTCATGTTTGTAATTACCATGAATTGAATATAACCATCTCTCGTATTCAATCGCTCAATTCCTATTACATTATTACTATTACTTCCAATGGCAAAATAAAAACTGTAGGTATAAAATGCAATCAACAAGAACCCTGCCCATATCAATATCATACCCATGTTTGATAGCCTCCACTCTGTTCGTCTAAATCTCCAAATTATTATACCAAGTGCAAAACTATAAAGCTCCACATATATCTGCTCATTGCTCAAACGCCACAACTCTGCAATAGGAATTTTTTCTGCAAAATAGCTCCAGATAATCCAGTTTCTTGAGCAAATTGAGATAATCAAGATTATAAAAAATGTTATCAGCATGTTACGATTTGATTTGTCCAGCATAAGATAGAAAAGAGCTGGTGCGAGCAGATACCACTGAAACTCCACAGCCAAAGTCCAGAATACAGGGTTGATAGTGCGGCAGTATTGCGGGAAAATATTATGGATATTAAAAATATGCGTTACCAAATCCATTATCTGTACAAAGATATTGGTACCCTCAATATTACTATTAAAATTCAAGATATTACTACTCAAAATATTATTGCTCAGTCCCCAGATGATAAATAACCAAAATATATAGGCAGGATAGATACGGCACACTCTTAAATAGTAAAATCGTTTAAGGCTCTGCAAGTAGGTAGTGTGGGCGATTGCTCTCAAAGATGAGATCGAGCCTGCAAGCAGATATCCGCTTATTATAAAGAAGAGCGGCACTCCATAGTTTATAGGAGTTACAAAAAAGAGTTTAGACAAACCGTCTATACTCTCCATATAAAGTCCTATATGCCCTATAACTACAGCAAGAACAGCTATACAACGGTAAAGATCAAAAGCGTGACTTCTCTGTTTTGAAAAAGCTAAACCCATTTATGCCCTTATGGTATGTTAAAAAGTAGCCTTGTGGTATGTTAAAAAAGGATAGATACACAAAATATATCACTGTTTCAAACTGTTTTTTGACTTTTAAGTTTTTTGCCTTTTAAAAGGTTATGTGGTATTTATCACAGGTTTTAAGCTGACTTAGGACGTTTATTTATGCTGATTTAAATATATCTTAGCGAAAGGTTGGGTTTTATAAATGGTTGATAAGATTATATATCCAGAAGAGATTATTTTAGAGGTGACAAACTTATGTAATCTCAAGTGCAAGTTCTGCCACTTTCATGGTGAAGATGCACAGAACAGAAGAAAACTTGGATTGATGCCCCCTGAAATATGGAAAAAACTTCTAAATGAGATAGATAACTGGAACAAACCTTGTACCATCCTAACTCATGGAGCTGGAGAGCCATTACTATACCCTCACCTTGAAGATTTGTTAAGTCAGGCAAAAAAGAACCCTAAACTTGGTGTCGGATTTATGACCAATGGAATGCTTTTAACTTCTGATATCTCAAAGATGCTTGTATCACTTAAAATTGACAGCCTTGCACTCAGTATTGATGGAATCATACCTGAAACCCATGACCATTTTAGAAAAAATGCTGATTTAAAGCTAATTGAGAAAAATCTTGAGTATCTAATATCTGAAAAAGAGCGGTCTGATTCTAACTATCCAGCCTTGACATTTAATATGGTTGGATATCCTGATATTTTAGATCAAGAAGAGGGTTATGTTAAAAAGTGGCTTCCTCATGCAGATGTAGTAATGATATCCAAATTTAGACCAGTTGGATCAAGAAAACTTTGGGATTCAAACGATGATTTACCATTTACTCCTTGTCCGTTGCTTTATAATCAGACAGTAATCTCAATTGATGGATTTATGGGGCTTTGCTGTGAAGATATAAATCTTGATGTTAAGGTTGGAAACGTGCTGCAAGATGAGCTTTTAACGCTTTATAACAGCAGTCCAACTTTAAATAGATATAGAGATATACATGAAAAAAATAGAGATAGTATAATCTCTTCTAATCATAAGTCACAGCTTGAGCAGTTAAAACTCTGTTCTGACTGTGATGTTTGGAGTGCACATATCAGACTTGAATCACAGCAAAAACAGATTGGGAATATGAAAGTTAGTTGTGAAATTTACCCTTCAGGAAAGGTATATCGTAAAATATGAATAGCCCAAATAACACTATAAATTTAAGAACCGGTAAAAAGTTAAAGACACTTGATATTATATGGGGCTGTGGACATCCTCCTGATATTGTTGAATCTATCTTTTCATATAACTACTGTCTAAAGACAAGTCGGCAGTTATGTAAATCATCAGAGTTAAACAAATTGGGGTTGGAGATTATATCATGGCATGAACCCGTTTTTTACGATCAGATATGCAGATGTCTTATTGATAATCAATTAAATGCAGATTCTCTGCTAATTGTTGCAAACCCAGAGCTTGTAATCAGTCCAGAGGCAGTCAAAAAGATGGTAAAAACTTTAGAAGGAAGTAGTGCTGGTGCTGTTCTGCCTGTTTTTAATGAAACAGCCAATCCAGTTCAAGCGGCAAATCTTCCTGCAATATATTTGAATTTATCTACATATCTTGAAGTTGCAGACCTTATGCAAAATGAGACACCACCAATTTTGGCAAGTGGAGATCTTGACTGCTCCTGCGTATTGATTCACAGAGATTTTGTGCAAAATTTTATATTATTTGTAAATAATAAAGAGCCTTTTAAGAGCATAAAGCAACCTTGTAAAAACAGTTCAGACTCTTTGCAAAATAGCAAAACCTTCCTTCACAATAGTGAAATATCATTTCAAGATGTTTTAACAGCTTTTGTATGCTCTCTTGTATCTCAAAATTTATGCCTTATTGATACAACCGCCCTGATTCATTCATTTGGCAGATACTACGGCGGACAAAGAGAAGACCTTGTAAGCCTTGTGCCTGAATCTGCTTCAAACGTTCTTGATGTGGGGTGTGCGAAAGGCGGATTTGGAGAGCTTATGAAAACAAAGAGACCTGACACTCATCTTACAGGCGTTGAGATGAACAGCGTAATGGCAGATATAGCATCTCTTCATTACGATAAAATTTACAATATGAAAATTGAAGATGTCAATTTTAAGACAGAGTTTGATCACATAAATTGCGGTGATATTATTGAACACCTTTATGAACCTTGGCAGATGATTAAACTATTTCACAGTCTGCTTAAAAAAAATGGCTCTCTTGTTATAAGTATTCCAAATGCAGGACATTGGACTATTGTAAATGATCTTGCACAAGGCAGATTTCAATATCTTCCTGTAGGTCTGCTCTGTTTGACTCACATAAGATGGTTTACAGAAGAGAGTATAAAAGAGGCTCTTTATGATGCAGGATTTGAGATTGAGCTTTTTGTGCGAGAACAGATACCTCCTACACCAAAGGGAGTGAGCTTTTTAAAATTACTCTGCCAAAATGGTATGGGAGATCGCATATCACTTTTAACGAACCAGTTTAACATAAGGGCATGGAAAAGATGAATTTATTAACAAACCAATTTGACATAAGGGCATGGAAAAGATGAGTGTATCTGCAATAGTTGTGAACTACTACACATCTATTTATTTGCCAGAGCTTTTAAACGATCTTGCAGCCCTTAAAGATATTGAACAGATTTTCATTGTTGATAACAGTGGTGATATTGATTATTCATTAGATAGGCAATCATCTAAAATTGAAATCATCAAACCAGGAAAGAATTTAGGCTTTGGAGCTGGTGTTAATCTTGCAGCTTCCAAGGCATCGTCAGAACATCTTCTTGTAATCAATCCAGATGTAAGGCTATTTCCGAATTGTTTGGAACACTTGCTTGATGCTGCCCTAAAATATGGTTCTGTTCTGACTGGTCCAAGATTTTTTTGGGACAACGATAAAAAATACAGACTTCCACCAAGTCAAGGTTCAACCTCCAGCTTAGATTATGCTGTTCAAGCTGCAAACAAAAACCGCCTTGAGTTTGAGCATCTTTCATTTTATTGGCAGATGAGGCATGAAAGATTTTGGAGCAGCACACGACCGTTTGCAGAGCTATTTATTTCAGGTGCCTGCGTTCTGATTAACCGCGAATGGGCAGTCCGCAGAAATCTATCTTCAATATTTGATAATCGTTCTAATCTGGATAATAGAGAATCTTCTGTATTTGATGAGCGTTTTTTTCTCTATTTTGAAGATAATGATATCTCTTTAAGAGCCTATTTTGAGGGGAAACTTCCTCTATGCGTTCCTGATGCAGAGGCTTTGCACCATTACGATCAATCTCCGCAGCCTGAAGAGGGTAAAGGTTCGCTTATGGCAAAATCCCACGCACTGTTTGCTCAAAAATACTATGGAGATATTCGTTATACTTTAGATAAACCAGTAAGCATAACAGACTATTATCTGCCTGAAATTGAAGATATCGGACAGATTACTGCTCCTTTTTCTTGTGATTTAAGGTTTTTAGATATTGCTGTTATGCAAGGATTTGGAGTTAATAAATCTGAGTGTAAACAATATTTTGGTAATATCTATTTTGAGATTGGCGTAAATCCCTTTTTTGTTCCTTTTGCCCAGACAGAGATATCTGAGCAAAGTTATGGTATTGGTATGTTCAAGATTGACGATTCTATATGGGAAAAACTCGCAAAAGGTCTCTATTATACAAGAATACGTGATAGCATTAAGGGAACTTTAAAAGTATGGAAGTTAGAAAAAGCATAATATAATGGACTCTGAAAATATGAAAATTAGAAAAAGTGTAGTATGGAATAATGAGACCCTAATTATTAGAAAATATAATCATGAAAGAGATGAAGCAAACGTTCTTCAACTTTGGCGGGCAGCATTCAACAATCAGATGCCCCCATCGCTGTGGCAGTGGAAATATATTGAAAACCCATATAGAACAGCCATTATGATCTGTGAAAATTCTAAAAGTTTGCCTGTAGTTTTCTATGGAGGAGTTCCATTTGCTTCAACATGTTGCGGCAGACAGATCGTAATGATTCACCTTTCAGATATTATGTCTCACCCTGACTACAGAGGCAGCGGACTTTTTATTCACACTGCAAATGCCTATTTTGATACCTTTGGAAGTGTTGATGATATTTGCATTATGTACGGATTTCCGGGAAAATTTCATTTTGATATAGGTGCAAAGTATCTTCAATACTCTCCTCTTGGAAGTGGTGCAGCATTTTTTAAAGCTGAATCCGAAAATATAAAGAAATTTAAACAGATAGTTTCAGGAACCATTGCCCTATTTCCAGCATCTGATCCATGTTTTGATTATATATGGAAGAATCTTTCAACAATCTATCCATTGAGTGTAGTCAGAGATAGTGCCTATATGGCATGGCGATACTTTAAGCATCCTGTTAGAAAATATGAGGTGTGGTGCTATAAAGGTCTATTTCATAAAGAGTGGCAGGCATTTGTGGTGATTCAGATAAAAGACGAAGTGGTCACAATAGAGAGTGAAGCAATTTCAAAACAAGATGGAATAACTCAAACCAATGATAAAACAAATTTTAGGAGAACCGCTCAGAAGGCTGTTATTGTTGATATGTTAATGCCAGATTCTGAACCAGTATTTCGTGATTTTATGGGAAGTGTCGCCTCAATGCTCATAAAAAGAGGCATAAAAACTGTTGAAACATGGATTTCAGATAACCATTTCCTCTGCTCGCTCTTTTCTAAATATGGGTTTGAGAAAGCTGAAGAGCCTATTGGAATTATTCCAACAGTCAGACTTTTTGAGAATACGTTTGATATTAATTGGGTCAACCAGAATTTTTATTACACTATGGGAGATGGGGATCTATTTTAAAAGTGTCTGCAAAACAAGTTCTATTACACTATGTAAGATAGATATCTATTTTAGAGTATCATAAAGAATATAGTTTATGTTCAACATCTTTAAAATAAACATTATCAGCCCGATAAAACTAAAGCTGCTGGTATGTTCTGCAATCTCTGCCTTGCTGCTGATGCCTTTGCTATATCTTGTAATAATATCAAGGCTCTCTTTTTACGAAATTACACTTAAAACTTTTATATTTTTAATGGTAATATGGATATTGCAATCTCTGCTTTCTGTTTTAGCATCTAAAAATTTAAGGCTTTCTGCTGCTATCGGCTCTATTTTTTTTATCCTTTTTTTTATTACAACATGGATAGAGGCTGGACTAATTCATTTTACTGGAGAAGGTTTCTCTCCCGCCTTTTTTTATCATCTTAACTGGCACAGCTCTTTTATTGCATTTAACACTTATAAACTATTCCCAGCCGCTCTTGTCATATCATTATCTATATCTGTTCTAATACTAAAAAAATATCTTGAGTTTGAAAAAAACAAAAATACAAATAAATTCGCTTATTCTGACGTAGGCAGGACTGGTTTTAAAAAAAGCAAGATATTGATATATTTATCTATCATCCTTTTATCTCTACCCAATACGCCAATATGGGGTTTAAGTAAGGGGCTATGGCAATACTATTTTGCTGAGCGAATCAAAATTAAAGCAAACAGTAATGATAGAAAAATACTCTCAAATATAGGAGTCCGCTTAATTTCAGAAGACAAATCTAATATAGCTGCCTCTCTTCCGCCGTCACCTGAAAATCTAATTCTAATTTTTCTTGAATCCATGAATTTTCAATTTGTAAATAATCTGAATTTTCCAAATCTAACCCCATCGCTGAATCGTTATTCAGATAGATTTACACTGCTGAAAAATCACATAAGTACAGAAAATGCGACTCTTCCAGCGATGATTTCAAGTTTATGCGGAATTGTGCCAGACTACTCAATGGGGAATGACACCTTAGTATATGAGGAGTCAGTATATAAAAATCTTGCCTGTTTTACTGATATCTTGCGATCCGCAGGATATTATCAGGTCTATATGGGCGGGGCAGAAAGCTCGTTTGCCAGCAAGCAGGATTTTTTAAAGCAGCATGGATACCACGAGATCATAGGCTGGGAATATTGGAAAAACAAAGATCATTACAAAGATGATGATAGGCATTCATATTGGGGGCTTTACGATTCTGATCTCTTTGGAGAGGCAATAAATAAAATGGAGGAGTTAAAATCCCTATCTCCTTTTAACTTTACCCTTTTAACCTTAAATACACATCTTCCTGGTTTCTTTTCAAATAGCTGTTCAGGTTATTTTGACGATGCTCCAAACAGCACAAACAGCGATATGCTTAATGCCATTTACTGCTCTGACGCAGCATTAGGAAGATATCTTGATTGGTTAGATAAAAAGGGCTTTTTTGAGAACACAACCATTGTAATTGTTGGTGATCATAAGATGTTCAACCATGAAGTTACAAGTGAAATTCTTGGGGATAAGATAGAAGATCAGAGAATCTTCGGCATGATCCACTCCCCTGGTGATAATCTTCCTAAAAGCATTGATGAACGAACAGCACCTTATGATATAGCATCAACCATACCTGAACTATTAGGAGTAGAACACAATATTGAGTTTTCTATTGGGCAGTCTATGCTTGAACCTATTTCTAAAAATCGTTTTATACTTGATAGGGATATGCAAAATAATGCTGGAAACTGTGATCCATTCAATATTGAGCTTCCAATAGATACTGCCTCTTTTTCTCCATGTGAGTATAAGAGGTTGATATCAATATTAGATCATAATCTATCAGATTTTAGAAGAGCAGAGCCGTCAATTGTGCAAAAACTTGAGCGTGTTGTGTTGCTCTCTTCAACAGAAGAAGATAAAGCTCCTTCTATTTTTTTAGATGACATAGAGCAGCTTGAATATATTTCTAAAGATGGTATCAGAAACGATTTAAGCCATAATGGAATTTACTGCGTAATACTTGCTTCTGACGGAAAGGTAAAAGAGAGAAGTTTTTACGATGTAACCCAGCCTTTAGACATGGATAATTTTTTAGATATGCTTGAAAATTTAACATTTGGAGATTGGCTGTTTATGGTTCATAAAGGCGATATTTTAGGACAAATGCCGGCTTCTGTTCATTATCTTTTAGAGAGAATGGGCTGGAGTATACCGCTGAATCTGCTTGGCGGCACGAGTTCTGTTTTTATCTCAAGGCATGGTTCTGATCCATATCATGCTGTTTTTAGCTGCACATCTTATGATAATAGGTCTATCGATAATACATTGTTTAGTAGTAGCGATAATCAAGAAGGTAATACTTTAAAAAAAGAGTTGATGTTTGATGATTTTAAAGGATTGCTTACTTTGATATCTCCAAAGGATAAAAAAGAAAATATATGGAATGATCCTAAATTTATTTCAATGTTAATTTATGACGAAAATTCTATATACAGAAATGCAGCGGCAAATATAAATATCTGTGGGTTTGGCAGAGGAGCAAGTTTGTTCTCTTTTTTTTACGAACCAGTAGAGTTAAAACGAGGAATCAATCTGCTGATATTTTCTAACTTATGGGAGCTTACAGCCGATTTAAACTATGATTTTTATGAGTCTGATAAAGATTCTGAGCAATTGGCTAAAGCTCTTGCAAGTGATACTTCAAAATTTGATATGATAGTTGCAGTTGCAGTGCACGATGATGCTAAAGCCAATCTTCCAGAATCTGTTATTCAAGGATTGAAAAAAAGGGGAGCAGAAAAAATTGATGAATTAGAGTTCAGGTCTCCCTATCTGTTTGTATTTCATACAAAATATGGAGCGGTATATGAGGAAGTCGGAAAGAGTGGTGAATGTATTGCTGCTGACAGAGGTAAAATAATAAAAAAGGTTCTCTCTTTTGCAGAAAAAACAAAAATAATTATAAATGAAGCAGAAAAACAGAACAATGATAAATGAAAATGAGTTGATTCCATATCAAGAGTCTCCTATCCCTGCAGGACCATACCTTGTGTTTTCTCCCCACCCAGATGATGAAACTCTTGGTATGGGCGGCACAATTGCCCTTGCGGCTAAAGCCTGGATTGATGTTTATGTTGTTTTTATCACTGACGGAGGAAAGGGCGGAGACCCTGATATAAGAAAAAAAGAGGCTCAAGCAGCCGCTGATATAGTTGGAGTGAAAAAGATTTTTTATCTGAATATGCCTGACAGAGAGGTTTCTCTTATACCTTTTCCTGATCAGGCTGTTGTCGAAATTTTGGAACAGATAAAACCCAAGACAATTTTTCTTCCATCATTTCAGGAGAACCACCCTGATCACAGAGCAACTACAAATCGTGTTTTGTCTCTGATTAAAAACTTCAACCGATTTAAAATTATATCTCCCTCTAAAGATTTACAGCCCTGTATTCCTAATAATTCTACAGAAGAGTTGAAGTTCCAATTATGGTTTTACGAGATTAACAGACAAGGCGAAATAAACAGGCTGATTGATATATCTTCTATGCTGGAGATAAAGGAGTCGGCAATTGAGTGCTACGCAAGCCAGCTTCAGCAGTTGGATTACAAGGTTCATGCACTTTGTCTAAACTTTATGAGAAGCATAACGCTTGATGTAAACACTAACTATGCAGAAGGTTTTTGGTGTCATGATGCAGCAGAATCAATATCACCTGAGCAGTACTATTTTAGCCGTTTCTCAAATTACATACCAAACATACCAAATAGTGAATATTCAAATCATGAATTAAGGCATTTAAGAGATAAAACAAGCAGCCACGCCGCAATTGTTAAACAATACCGCAATTTTTCTGAATATCTTGCTAAAGATATTAATGATAACAATAGAGAAATAGAGCTTCTTAAAAAGCAAAAAGATGAATATCGTTCTATTATCCATCAGTTTGAACAACAGATATCTGAAATATCTCTGTCAAAATCCCATAAAATTGTATCAGAATATATAAAATCCATAACAAAGCTGCGTAACTTTTTTAGAAAACTTAGAAAATTTAGTAAACTGAAAGATAGAAATTGTATTGACTCATCATCTCCTGATCTTAATAATTTATCTGTCTATAAAATTTCTAAAAATTTAGATTCAAAGTTTCTAAAAGCTGCGGATTTAGAGCAAACAGAAGATGTTAATATCAATCCAGACTTAAATATTACACATATAAAATATCCAATTATCAGATTGCACTCAAACGATCAGATTGATGCGATTAATATTATTGATGCTGTTAATTCTAATATTTGCGATAGCAGCATAAATATAGACAACTCAATATTGATATCTGAACATAACGAAGATAATAAAATTGTTCCTCTTTTCAACAATAAGCCTGTTGGATTTTTAGTTGAGTGCAGTAAAGATAATTTAGCCCGTATTGATCTTTTTATGGCAACTTACATGAGGATAAATCCAGGGGTTTTGATATTATCCATCTATGAAAATAGGGGTGATAATTACAAAAATAGAGATTATGAGAATATTGATTCTAATAATATCAATATAAATAATCGAATGCTTAATGAGAATATCGATTTTAATAATACTAATCTAAATAATCCAATACTCAACCAAGAGCCGTTACGTAGTTGTAGAGTAATCTCTCCTGCAATTATGGATAACAGCTTTGTCTCTTTTGAGTTTGATCCAATTCAAGATTCTCATGCTAAAACATTCTATGTTACTTTATCTCTTACAGATGGAGTTGAGGATTTCTGCTTAGGACTTTGGACAAATACATTTCTAAATATTACTCCTGCTCAACGATATCATAAGTGGATTGAACAACATGAAAAATCAACTTCATCAATTGCTTCTATCAACTCATCAATATCTATTGGAGATAATACTTATATTGCGATTATTGTGCCAGTCTTAAGTCCGCTTTATTCATCAAATTCACCTTACTCATCAAGTTCGCTTTACTCATCGCATGACAATATTAAAATGTTTTCAGAAACTATTGAGTCAGTTTTTAAACAGTCCTATCCCCAATGGCAGATGATAATTTTGGCTGATAGAGAATCAGACTCAAAAAATTTTTATTCTCAATATACACACGACCCAAGGGTTGCTGTTGATTATAATTTAAAAGATGAGAATATTTCTGATTGTTTGAATAGAGCCATTGAAAGCTCAGAATGCAGATACTTTCTTGTTCTAAAACCTTTTGACACGCTTGCACCTCACGCTCTTGATGAGTGCATAAAGATTTTGAATCAATTTCCTGATACAGATTTAATTTATAGTGATGAAGATAAAATATCTAATAATCGTGATATTGATGTTCATAATGATGATGTTGTTGGCGGTGATGGTGCTGATGATAACCCTGATTCAGATACGACTATTCGTCTCGCTCCTTTTTTCAAGCCTGATTGGTCTCCAGACCTTTTTTTGTCGTTTATGTACATCGGGAATTTGGTTCTTTACAAAAAAGAGATGTTTCAAAAATCAGGCAGTTATTCTCAAGAGCTTCAAACAGATATTGAATATGACACAATTTTGAAGATAAGTGAGTTGACACAAAATATTGTCCATATTCCAAAAATACTATACCACAAAAGAGAGCTTTCTTTAGAGAATGGGAATAATATCACTCTCTCCTCTGCTGTAAGTTATGGGGAGAGGCTTTACGCTACATCTCATAATGTCATTAAAAACGCGATAAAACGAAGAGGAATTGAGGCTGATGTTTATACTGGGCTGACAAAAAATTCGTTCAGAGTCTCATATAGATTTAATACCAATATACTTGTCTCAATAATCATTCCATTTAAAGATAACCACGAAGTTCTTCATACCTGCATCAAAAGCATATTAGAAAGAACAAAATATAGAAATTATGAAATTATCTGCGTAAATAATCAGAGCAAAAATAGAGAAAAGTTTTTAGAGTTAGAAGGAGATAGATTTGAGAATAACTCGTTAAAATCTCTTTTAAATAGTTCATTCACTAATATAAATCTTACTATTCTTGATTATGACAAGCCTTTTAATTACTCAGCAATCAATAATTTTGCGGTAAAACACACAAAAGGAGATGTTCTGCTTTTGCTAAATTCTGACACAGAGGTTATTTCAAGTGATTGGCTCAACGCAATGTTAGAACACGCTTGCCGTAATGATGTAGGTGCAGTTGGAGCAAAACTATACTATGTCAATGACACAATACAACATGCAGGAGTTGTGTTCGGTGTTGCTGGAGTTGCGGGGCACGCTTTTAAACATGTTAATAGGTATCAGACAGATTATTATTATGGTTTGCCTTGTATGGTGAGAAATGTAAGTGCGGTTACAGGTGCTTGCATGATGGTTAGACGCTATGTCTTTGATGAAGTTGGAGGCTTTGACGAAGAAAATTTTCAGGTAAGCTATAATGATCTCGATTTATGCCTAAAGATACAGCAAAGAGGCTATAAAATTATATATACTCCGTTTGCAGAGCTTTATCATTATGAATCTTACAGTAGGGGTTACTCTTTTGATAAGACAGCAACGGATAACATTAATGGTAAATGGGGAAACTCTCTTGAAAGAGACCCTTTCTATAATCCTAATCTTACAATATATAAAGAAGACTGGAGTCTTAAATGATAATGGAGAAACCACTTGTAAATATAATTGTCAGGACAAAAGATAGACCATTGCTCCTACTGGAGGCTCTTCAAAGCATTGTTGACCAATCCTACAGACCTGTAAAACCTCTAATTATAAACGACGGGGGTGCTCATATAGAATATGCAACAATACGTTCTATACTTAAAGATATACCCTTTATATATGTTGAGCATGAGCAGAACATGGGCAGAAGTGGAGCACTGAATTCAGGTCTTATAAATAGTGATGGAGATTTTATATATTTTTTAGACGATGACGATCTTGTTTATAAAGATGGGATTAAATATTTAGTTGAAACATCACTTGAAAACGATATTTTACCTGTTTATGGCAGGGTGGTATGTAGCGAAAATAGTATCCAGACAAAAGAGCTTGGAGAGCCGTTTGATTTTGGAAAACTTGTATTTGAAAACTATATTGCTACAAATGCACTTCTTGTACCTCTAAAAATTGCACAAAAAATTGGTCAATTTGATGAATCCTTTGAGATATTTGAAGATTGGGATTGGATTCTTAGAATGGCATCTTTGTATAAGCCTATTTTTACTGATAATCGCATTGCAGAATATAGAGCTTTTGAGTCAACTACTTTAACTGGAAAAGGAGGGGCTGATTATCATAAAAAATATAAAAATATGCTTTTGGAAAAACATAAGGACAAAGTTACTCCAAAGCTAATCCTTGAGCATGTACAGAGATCCATAGATACATCTGTTATTGAAAAAGAAAAAATAGTCAACACTCATAAAGATTTAAGTTTAAAATTTCAACTTGAATCAAAACACTATTTTAATGAGACAGTTACACTTAAAGACGAAATTAAAAACTATAAAAAAGAAATAGAAAAACATAAAGAAGAGATATCAAAATATAAATTAGAAGTAGGAGAATACGAAGAAGAGCTTGAGAAGCATAAAAAAGAGATTTTACAATATCAAGAAGAGCTTGAAAGATATAAGGTAGAACTTATTCGTCATAAAGAGCATATAGAGTGGCAGCAAGCTAATATCAAAAGGATTGAAAATGAATCAGATAACCATAAATCTATTGCACAATCCAATCAAGATAGGGTTGTTTCTCTTAAGTTAGAACTTGATAACTCACAATATCAATATGAGAATTTAAAAGAAAAACATGAAAATATTATAAAATATAATTTTGAACTATCTGAAACAAATAGATATTTATCTGATGAGTTGAACAAAACAAGAAAAGAGCTTCTATCTTACCAGCTTCCACACATTGATATAGTTATTGTAACCTATAATGGTCTCTCATATCTGCCAGCATGTCTTGAAACTCTTTTTGCATCTGATTATCCCAATTTTTCAGTAATTGTTGTTGATAACAATTCAGCAGATGATAGCGTTAATTGGATAAAGACAAATTATCCCAATGTAATTGTTATTGAGAACAAGAGTAATGAGGGTTTTGGAAGAGCTAACCTCAAAGGTATAAAACAGGGCAACTCTCCTTTTTTTGCACTTCTTAATAACGATACTAAAGTCGACCAAAACTGGTTATTGCCGCTTGTTGAGGTTATGCAAAAAGAGCCTGAATGTGCTGCTGCATGTTCAAGGCTTATGTTTATGGATAATCCTGATGTTATGAATGCTTCTGGTGGAGGAATGAATTTTGTTGGTTATGGCTATGATCATAACATCTTCTCAATTTACACGCCTGATTCATCAAATCTTAATAAAATTGATACTGTATTTTTTCCAACTGCTGCCGCATGTCTTGTCAGGCGTTCTGCATTTGATGATATCGGCGGATTTGACAGATCGTTTTTTATGTACCATGAGGATGTTGATTTAGGATGGAGATTTCACCTTAAAGGATACTCTATAAAATATGTTCCTGAATCAGTTGTGTTTCATGCTTTTGGGGGAACTTCTCTTAAATCAGGCAGTATGCACTTTAGAAACAGATTAGGTTTAAGACACGCATTAAGAAGCCTTCTTAAAAATTATGAGATTACTACCTTAAAAAAAGTTATTCCAATCTTCTGTCAATTAGGCATTAATAACTTTAGAGCTGGTATTCCTACTGGTTTTTTCAGGGCTATTTTCTGGAATATTGTGATGCTGCCAGACACTATTATCAACAGAGTAAGGGTACAGCGAACCAGAAAACAGACAGATAATGAAATTTCATATCTTATATGGCAGGACGTGTTCCTTCCTGTTCAATTTCCCGATTACCAAATACAGAAGATAAGTAGTTTTATTGAACATTATAAAAATAACCAAAATGATTTTAATAATAGAAAGTTAAATACTAACAAAGGTGATAATAATTTAGAGTTTCCTATCGATATTATTAGCAACGCAAACTGTAATCTTGGATATGGCTGGCATCCGTGTGAGGTCTATTTCGGAGATGGTCATACTTTGTATAGATGGACACAGCAGAGGTCACAGCTCTTTTTCTGGCATCATGGGGGAGATGCTCTTTTAAGATTAAAAATTTTAGGTCTTTCAGGCTTGCTTGGAAAACCAAGATATTTTACGGTTCAATTAAAACTCTCTGAACAAAATATATCAGAAAAAAAAATATATACGCATAACTTTACCATCCATTCTGATCAGTGGGAACAGTTTGAAGCCCATTTCTCAGGGGAGCAAGGGGCTGTTGAAGTTCTGATTTCAGTTGCAGAATTATGGTCTCCTGATGAAAAATTTAATAACAGAGACTACCGAAGATTGGGAATTGGTATTGCTTCTGCTCAAATTCATTACCTTTAGAGTAGAGACGCACGTCCGTGCGTCTCTACAGCTTAGGTGAAACTCAATTTATGACCTTTAACAGTATAATATTTAATTATAAGTTACACATAATTTATTGATAGGAAGGAAGCCGCTTGATGAAAAACAGTAATGTGAGCATTATCATTCCAACATATAACAGATGTCATATACTTAATAAAGTTTTTAAAGCACTTGAGCAGCAGACTATCGACAAATACAGGTTTGAGGTTATTGTTGTTGATGATGGCTCTACTGACGATACAGCCGATATAGTGAGAGAATTTTCAGTTAATAGCCAAATTAATATCAGATATTTTTTTCAAGAGAATAAAAAACAAGGTGCTGCAAGAAACCTTGCAATTAAACATGCAGAGATGCCCATTCTTATTTTTATTGGAGATGATACTGTTCCTGATATACGCTTTATTGAATCTCACCTTTCATTTCACGAAAAACTTGAAAATCCTTCCCAAAGCTGCGTGATTGGTTACACTACATGGCCTAAAGATATAAAAGTTACACCTTTCATGCACTATATAGGAGAATTTGGACATCAATTTGGTTATTCTCTTATCAATGGCAATTGTCCTCTCAGGTTTAATTTCTATTATACATCAAATCTTCTAATCCCTTCATCAGTATTAGCAAAACATGATTACTTTTTTGATGAAGATTTTGATGTATATGGTTGGGAAGATATCGAATTTGGCTACAGGCTTGAAAATAGTGGTGCTCAACTATTCTTCAATCGTAAGGCTTTAGCATACCACTATCACCCTGTCACTGTATCCTCTTTTTGCAAACGTCAGGAAAATGTAGGTAAAGCATCCAATATTTTCATTAAAAAACACCCAGAACTTGAGTGGTTTTTAGGAGATAAGGCTATTTTAGAAAATAATGCAAAGCCATACATAAAAGCTGCTATCTATAAAAACATTGCCAATTTACTGGATAATCTATTATCAATTCCTCTTTCCCATGATCTTTATAGATTTATTCTTGATACCTACTATGCAAAGGCTGCAACCTCAATTTCCAATGATTAGTCATAAAGATCGTTTTAAATAGTAATGTAAAAAGGAGTAACTATTTTGGATAGAGTTTCAATCATAATAATTAACTATAATGGTGCTCAGCATTTAGAAGAGAACCTACTCTCTTTGAGACAACTTGATTATCCTCAAGACTATATTGAATTAATAGTATTTGATAATGGCTCAAAAGATAACTCTATTGAAATTATAAATAAGTGCTATCCAGATGCAAAAATTATAAGAAGCAACTGCAATACTGGTTTTGCTCAACCTCACGCGATAGCTTCTAAAGAGGCTACTGGTAATGTTCTTGCATTTTTGAATAACGATATGAAAGTTGATTCCTGTTGGTTGAAAAATGGGATTTCAATGCTCAAAAGCTCAGAAAATATTGTATGCGTCTCATCTAAAATTATGAACTGGACAGGAGATAGTATTGATTTTTGCGGAGGAACTCTTCAATACCTTGGTTTTGCAGATCAGTTTCATGATGATAGTATTAAAAATGGAGATGAGATTCTATTTCCCTGCGGCGGCTCAATGTTTATTTACAGAGATGTTTTTATTGAGGCTGGCTTCTTTGATGAGGATTATTTTGCTATTTTTGAGGATGTTGATTTAGGCTGGCGTTTGTGGGTTATGGGATATCGTGTTGTGATGGCAACAAATTCAATTGTTTATCATAAAGGGCACGGCACGCTTGATACAAAAAAAGAGTCAAAAAAGCGGTATCTTATGCACCGTAACGCCATGATGACCTTAATAAAGAATTATAGTGATGAAAATCTGAATCGTATTCTTCCTCTTGCCTTAATATTTGCAGTTAAAAGATCGCTTCTATTCATGGGAATAAATAAAAAATCATACTATTTTTGGGAGGCAGATTTAGAGGATAGCACGCTTGATAATAGTAGTAAAATTTTTGAACAGAAAGCGGACAACCTCTCTAATAAAGCTTTGTCTAATAAAAACGTTCCTGATAACTATGAAGAGGCTTGTATTCATATTGCTGCTCTTGATGATGTATTTACCAGTTTTAAGGCATTGAGTGAAAAAAGAGAGCATGTCCAATCTATGAGAAAAAGAGCTGATGAGGAGATTTTTCAACTTTTTAAAGACCCTTTTCGCAATATAATGGGGTATCGTGATTACCTGTGGAACGAGGTATCTCTTTTTGGAAAATTTGCCTTAGATGATGTTTTCAAATGCTCTAAAGCGTATAGTCGCCGTGTGGAAGATGGCAATTATCATGCACGGCAGATGATGGAAGAGATGGTTGATAAATGCCGCTGTAATAAACCAAATACATTTTTATCTCAAAATAGTGATAATAACGTAAATTGTGAACAGGTTATTTTAAATAACAATTTATCTTTATCAAATGACAATTTATTAATTAGATTTATAAGGCATGTCCAAAATCATGGATTATTGCAGACAGGTAAAAAAATGGTTAATAGGCTTTTATCTTGATTTCTATCTTTATAGAATTTTGTAGAGACGATGGTGTGCGTCTCTACTCTGACACAAAATGGTTATCTATTGAGAAGTTCGATATTATTCATCCTCGGTATTATTCATTTCTAATTACAATTATCAAAATTTTATCTTTGATGGGTGCGGTGAGTTTACGATATCAGGGTACCAAATCGTCAACTCCTCTCCCTGATAAACAGCCTTACCAGCAGCCTCCACGCCCTGCATGAACGAGTGATCCATATTCCCGACCTCGTAACGCCACGCCCCAAATCTTCCTCTGGATAAAATCCCTTTTTCCTCTAATTTTGCAAGCATTGGAAAAAGAACTCTGTTTCTATCGCTACTTGGTGTGGGATATCCCTTTTCTACCCGCTTATGCCATGTGTGGTTTATCTGGCTCTTATCTTTAATCAACCGTGTATTAACTGCTCCTTGTATGACATCTTGAATTACGGTTTCTTGATTGACAGGTTTCATTGGGCTTTCGCTCACTTCAAACATTAATGACCATGATGTTTTGATGTCTGGCACGTTATTGGGTGAGTAGTTGCTAAACACAGTAACACGATAGAATGGGTTATCGTTTTCAGGAAAATATATCCAGCACTTATCTTTTAGATGATCAGGAGGATTGCCCTTTAATCCAAGACCCACAACATGAGTTGATGAGTGTTTTAACGCTGGAGACACTTCAGCAACTTGCTTATTTTTATCTTTAATATTTTCTTCCAAAGCATTTGTCGTGGATATTATCTCAAACTTGCCTGCTGAATCTGACGTTGAAATAAAATTTGAGATAAGAGAGGTTAAGGGAATTGTGCTGATTAAAATATCGTAATGCTCTATTGAACCATCGTTAAATTCAACAGTTTTTTCATCAACATTGACCGTTTTAAGTCCAGCGTTTAGATGAATTTTATCTGTTGGAAGATGCTGTGCAACCTTTTCCCATATAGCACCAGTTCCGCCGAATTTTGGAAATCTAAAGCGTGAATTTGGTCCCCAGCCTATGTCATCTTTATCAAATATGTGGTTATCAATAATTCGTTTTATATCTACTTTTGCCACACGCTCGCCAACCCAATTATGGCTTAACTCCTCAACAGGATATGCCCACACTTTATAGTTGTATGGTCGCAGAAAATACTTTGCAAGACCGCTGCCAAAACTGGCATCAATCCAGTCTCCAAAGTGTTGTAAAGGTAGGTTTCCCGTCAATTTTGATTGAGATGCTGATGTTGATGAAGGTTGGTTGTTTTGAGTAGAAAAAGGTGCGGTTTGAATATCAATAAGACCATGCAGACATTCGCTGAAAATCTCTTTCGGCAGTCTGTGGATATTGTTCTGAATAGGGTAAGGGATAAATCGATTGTTCATCCAGACCCATGCACTTCTGTCATGGAATAGCCACTCTTTATCTTTATCCATAACCGTATCCATCACACGGTCAAAATATGGGTAGTGGCTGAACAGAACGTGTCCGCCGATATCCCACCAAAACTCCTCGCTATCTTTAAATGATGCTGAAAGTCCGCCGTAATAGTTATTTTGCTCATAAACAGACCAATTTTTATGCCCAAGTTCGTTTAAACGCCACGCTGCACCAAGCCCGCATGGTCCTGCTCCGATTATAATAATATTCATTTTTATTCTCTTTCTTAAATTATGTAAGTTTTTTTATATACTTGATTTTTAAGGACTAAAGATATATCAAAAGTGCTTTTTAATAAAGAAGAAATGAGCGTTTAACTTTTCTTGACTACTTTAATTTTGAAATTCTATTTTTAAGAGAATTTCAAAGCTGATTTTAATAGGGAGCAAAAAACAGTGGTTAAAAGATATCATGAATGGATTAATATGATTGCCTATCCAAATTTTGATGTCGCTTTTTTAAGTGATAAATCTCTTTTTTGGCGTATTGAAGCAAACCACCCATTTCATACAGTTATAAAGAGTGAAGAGGTTTTAAAGATAAACAACTACTACCATGAACCTATTATTATAAGAAACGGATTGTGGGGAAGCAGGATTTTTCTTGAACCTAAACAGCTATATTCAATTGGTATTAAATATAGATCAAATATTCGTCTATATATGGGTTTATACTATCACGGTTCAAATATACCTGTAAAAAATTGGGTTCTTAATCCTACTGTAGATAATCAATCTTTAGATAATTTAAATAATCAAGCAGTAGATTGGAAAGATTATTTTTATATACAGGATAATTTTGATACTAATGTGATTGATATTAATTCAAAACCTCTACACCTTAAGATTATAATCCCTGATACTGGGGGCGAATTTATTGAGATTTCAGAGCTTTTTCTTGTAAGGCATGAAGATATAGAAACTGTTAAAATAGATATAGAATCAGGGTTAAATGCAACACCTAACGATTCAAATCTTCCAGAGATTGCAGTTGGAATTGTGACATATAACAGAAAAAATCATATTTCAGCACTTCTGAACCAGATGAAGAGCATTAACTATCCTGCAGATAAACTAAAAATTTTTGTTGTAGATAATGCATCTACAGATGGAACAGATACCCTTTTAGAAAAAGAGTTTCCTGAAGTTAATGTATTAAAAAACAGCGAAAATCTTGGCGGTTCAGGAGGTTTTAACCGATTTTTCACCCACCTTGCAAGTATGGATAAAGAAGTTCCCCCATTTGGCTGGCTTATTGATGATGATGCAGTGGTTGATAAGAATACTCTGATATATCTTGTAAGAACAATTATAAATGATGATTCAATTGCAGTTGCAGGCTCTGTAATGATGGATTTAGAAAACCCATCTACTGTTTATGAAGCTGGCGGTGATCTTTTTAAGGATAGTTTTGGTTGGAATGCAAATATTTTACATACAGATGCTTCAAATTTACTGCACGTTAATGAAAAAACATGGGAATCTGGTTATGCTGGAGCATATTCACTGCTCTTTAGAACAGAACTTATCCATAAAGTCGGCATCTGGCGGAACTATTTTTTACATGTAGATGATTGTGAATGGAGCTTGAGAATTAAACGACTTACAGGAAAAAGGGTTGTTATTGCCCTTGACTCTCTTATCTGGCATGTTCTTCAAGGGTCAAAAAAACCGTTTACAACATTAAGATACTATGAAACAAGAAATTTTCTTGATTACTTTTCAGGTTGTAAAAGCGTAGAAACGAGTTACTTAGATAATACTCCGTCAGGAGTTAGTCTGACTGAGCCTACCTGCTCAGAATATGATAAATCTCAATATGTAGATAAAAAGCCTTTGCTGAAAGTTATGATCCAAACAACGCTTATGGGTCTAAAACAGCTTGTAATTAAAAGAGATGATCTTTGCCATTTTCACATAAAAGGGATTGATGATTTTTTTGAAGGCAGATTTGGTAAACAGCCTTTAGAACGCTCTGCTCTATTTTTTCCTGATATAAAATCTCTGTTTGATGAATATAAAAATGATCAAAACAATAGAGGCAGATATCCTAAAAAAGCCTTTATCGTAAGAGAGATAAACAGATATATGAATGATGGCGTTGATTATGAAGGTGATATAATATCTAAAATACGAGAGATATCTCCGCAAACTGTTATTGTGGAAGCATCAACGCATCACAATATCAGAAATCCGTTTCTGTTAAAAATGGTGGTCATGGTAAAGATGGTTATAGCTTTTTTCTTTCCATCAAAGGGTATTGTTATACTGCCATTTTGGAGTGAGTCTGTTATTCCTAACAACATTGCAAAATATACAGCAGTGTTTGAAAATGGGCAGTATTCACTTTATAAGGCAAATCGCATTAAAGCTGTTGGCAATACTTTGAAAATACTCTGGAAAAGCTCTTTAAATGCTCTTAAAATCGTCAGAAATAAATTTAACCCCAAAGCCTCTCATGTGAGCTTTTAGATGAATCAGAAGAATATTGAAATACAGTTTTTGCGTGTTATTGCAATTGTAATGG
This sequence comes from Desulfamplus sp., assembly GCA_015232555.1. Taxonomy (GTDB): domain Bacteria; phylum Desulfobacterota; class Desulfobacteria; order Desulfobacterales; family Desulfobacteraceae; genus Desulfamplus. Next base: position 22,106 of record JADFZJ010000042.1, read on the forward strand.
TTCTAATTATGCACGCTCCAGTTGGAATGCTCCATCAATATGCTGAAAAATTCAGTACTATTATGGCATTTATCCACCCAGCAGTTGGGGTTGATATCTTTTTTGTTATATCAGGCTATTTGATGGGGATAACATTTCTGCATAGGACAGAACTGAATAGAACAAATTTTGACAACACCAGTAATTTGAACAGCACTGACGGTAATTTGAACAGTGCCGACAGTAATTTTAACAGTGCTGATTTAAATAAGAATGTTCTTTCTGAGAAAATATCACTTACAGCAAGGTTTTATCTAAGAAGATTTTGGAGGCTTTTTCCAGCCTCTTTTTTCTGGATAACTGTTACTCTTATAGTTGGAGTGATATCAGGCGATCATGAGATATGGCTGACTAATGATTGGCTCTACAAAGCGTGGATAGCTTCTGTATTGTGCTTTAGAAATTTTCAAGAGTCAATCCACCCTACGCATCTTGGATACTATTGGTCTTTGTCGGTAGAGAATCAATTTTATCTCCTACTGCCTCTTGCGTGGTTTTTTGTTCCTAAAAAGTGGTTTTGGAAAGGCGTTATTTTGATTTGCATTATCTGCATATTTTGGAGACCCGGCGGAAATGAGTGGTGGCTTTTCAGGTTTGACGGTTTATTAATGGGACTTTTGATATACAAGCTGACAAGAATAGATGCATTTAAAGATGCTGTAAGGTTTATGTCTCCTGAAACACGAACTGGAAGATTAATTATGACAGCTTTTTTATGTCTTGCTATACCATCAGTTCCAAATTCAATAGGCGTTTATCCTCCTCTTACATGGTCAATTGTGGCTCTGTTATCTTCGATTTTAGTCTCTCAGGCTGTTCTTAATGAAGGTTATATTTACATACCGGAATTTTTAAAGCAGCCTATTTACTGGCTTGGTGAATTTTCCTACTCTGTTTATCTTTGCCATCTTCCAGTGTGGCTCATATTTAAAGATGCGGTTAAACGTAATCCTGATTGGATTGATAAACCATCTATAGTTTTAACAATCGGCGTGGTATCAACAATATCAATATTTATCTGTGCTGCCCTTACCTATTTTTTTATTGAACAGCCTTGTCAAAAAATTGGATATAGAAAATTAAATCAGAATGTTAAAAATAGATGAGTTGAAAATCATTAAGCAAAACATAAAAACTTAATTTTACATAAATAATACATAAGAACTTAATTTTAACATAAATCATAAAGGATAGGATATTATGAGACTCTATGTGCGTCCAAAATTAGAATCGCTGTTTTACTTGCAGTTACATACTACAAAAATGCTCTCTATTTTTGCAGCCTTACTGATTATAATTCCATCAACGGCAATTGCATCAGCTTATAACGGATACTACCACAAAAACACAGGAAGCGATTTTTCATTCTATGATGCTATGGCTCTATACGGAACTCCTGTTATTGATGGAAATATTGCAGACAATGAGTGGAACAGCTCTTACAGCAGACAGATTTATAAATATGACAGAGACGATAATCGTATCAGGTATATGTTTCAGTATGATACATCTAATCTCTATATTCTTATTGAAGTTGATGATGATAAAATCTGGGACGATTCACCAGGAGATGTGTGGCAGACTAATCAAGATGATGGAGTTGAGATATACATTGATCCAGACAGTTCGAGAGATAATGTTCTGACAAAAAATGATAGAGTGGTTGCCTTTACAGTTACTGGTAAAAAATACAGATTTGATCAGGGCAACAACGCAGGATCAACAGAGTATTACGGAAAGTTTTCTCAAATAAAAAAAGCAGTTGGAATAAAGGGGAGTGTAAATGATTCATCTAATACAGATATTGGTTATGTGGTCGAAGTTGCAATTCCATGGAGTCATCTTGGCGGAGTTTTGCCCGCTGTAGTTGGAAGCAGTGCGACTGAGACTATTGGAGCCAACTCTTCTGTAAGCACGTCTTTAAAAGATTATATTTCACTTAACATAATTGTTGTTGAAGATGATGATGGCGGCTCGCTCAATGTCAATTACGATGAGACAAGATGGAACGAGCCATTTGAAATTGACCGATACTTTAAATGGTTTGGAGACGGGCTTAATGGACCTGAAAACTATGCTAAAATCTATCTTCTTCCCTCTGCTGACGCTGATAATCTTCCGCCCGCTGCAATAAACGATATCTCTTTTATTGATGTAAATCCTTTTTCTGCTGTCATGTCTTTTACCGCACCCGCTGACAACTACATATCTGTACAGAGTCAAAGTGCTGCATCTGGCGGGGCTGCTGTAAAATATCACATAAGATATTCAAACAATGATGAAATCTCAACAGAAGAGGCGTGGGCATTTGCAACAGTTTTTGAGAACAGATTTATACCTAAAATAGGGGGTAAACGAGAAACTTTAAGAATCGCTGGTCTTGAACCTGAAACTGTTTACTACTTTGCTGTAAGGGCTGAAGATGGTGCTGGAAATCTATCTCCGCTTGCAGCAATTACTCCAACCAGTAGTACAGCTTTAACACAATTTTCATGCAAAACATCAAAGGCTCCATCAGCTTATGGAAAAGGAAAGATTTATCCATCTCCTGCTGGACGTTTTTTCATATATGAAGATGGAACACCATTTGTTCCTGTAACAGAACCAGCGGGTATAACATGGGTTGGTATCAGAGATTTGTATGATTTTCCTTTGTGGGACGACACATTCAAAAAACTTATCAACTGGCATGAGAGCATTGAAGCGGAATCTGAACTTGCAAAAAATTATATCCAATCTCTTAGTGAAAAAGGTATTAATTTTATAAGAATTTTTATTGAGGATTTAGCTTTTGCCCATTCTGGCAACCCTCATGCACCTGAAAAGGGTGTATCATATTTAGAATTTCCAGCAACAGAGACAGGGAAAAAATATATTAATGAGACTCTTGCGTTTTTAGATGATTTTATGAGTTTATGCGAAGATAATGGAATATATATTACCATAACTCCATTTGACACCTATTTTTATAAAGATTATTGGGATTACAACCCCTACAATATCCAAAATGGCGGAATGCTCTCTTCACCTGATGATTTTGTTACTGATACACAAGCTGTATCTGCCCAAAAAAAGCGGCTGCAAGTCTTATATGATGTAGTTAAAAAACATCATAATTTCTTTGGCTGGGAGATGATGAACGAGTGGGACAACAATACATTTGCATCACAACCGCAAGGTTGGGAAAATTCAAGGATTGAATGGATAAAAGATTTACTTGGATATCTGCGGACAATTGATAAACACAATATGATTTTTATATCATCAGTAATATGGCAGCCTCAGTTTGAACTTAAAGATTTTGTTTTACTTAGCGACTATTTTGACTTTGTCTGTATTCATAATTACACAAAATCAGTCAAAGACCCTACATCATCTGGAGATTCAAACTTTTCTATTAGACCTGCATGGGATTCAAAACGACTTATTCAATATATGACAGGAAATACTGTTGATTCACGCCCTATTCTTGATTTAGAGTTTGGACCTATCAGCCTTGAGACCTATTCAAAAGATTACACTATTGAAGATGATGAAGAGACATTTCACAATATAATCTGGTCGGAATTTGCATCAGGAGCTGCTGGAATGGGCTTAAGATGGCCTGGTAAGACACTTGAGCATAAAGGTCCAAGGCTGTCTGATAATATGATTAATTATCAAAAAAATATGGCAGACTATTTTAATCAGACAGAGATTGACTTTAAAAATCTTAACTCTTTTCCTTTTGAACGCCATATAAAAGTAACTGATAACAGCTCAAAAGGAGTTATATCAGGCAGTGAAATAAAGAGTCTATCTGAGGGAGTTGTAAAGGTTTTTGCATCATCAAATGGTAAGTCTGGAGTTGTTTATCTATTCAACTCTAAGGAAAATGTGATCATTAATGCCTCTGTTGAGATCAGTAATCTTTCAGAAGATGGAGAATACATGGTTGAAATTTGGGATACAAGAACGGATAATCAGACAATCTTACGTAAATCTGTAGAATCTAAAAACAGGACTCTTACATTTGCAATGCCTCCTTTTGAGAGAGACTATTTTACAGCCTTTTCACTAAAAAAGAGTGTTAATCCTTTAGTAATTGCTCCTCCTGTATTGTCCGTCTCAAAATCAGGGCTGCATGTTGATCTAAAATGGACAATTCCTGCTGGTGCAGATGGTGTGATTCTCTATTATACACCAGCGGATTTAAGTTATATCGGCTCTATCGATATTGGAAAAACAGCTCTATTGCCTTTAGACCTGTTTCATGGATTTGATTACTATGCCTCACTTACTGCATATAGCAAGACAGGCATAACAAGCAGCTACTCAAATCTTGAACGCATAACAATTCCATAGAAAAGAAATATATATGAAGATACTTTATGTAAACTGGGCACCTCTCTGGCGTGGTGCAGAAGTGGGGGGCGGAGTAAATCTTTACTCCCAATCAATGGCTGTAAAACTTGTTGAATTGGGTCATACTCTATTTTCAATTTCATCGGGCTTTGCATACAATTTAAAAAACAGAGCCTATATTAAAAAGGGTCCTGATTTTATGGGGGTAAAAAACTATGAAATTTTCAATGCCCCAAACATAGCTCCAGGTTTTTTTAATTATGAAAATCCCATGCAGGATATTGAAGAGCCAGTTGTTGAGGAGCTTTTTGAAAATTTTATAAGACACATAAAACCTGATGTTGTCCATTTTCAAAACATTGAAGGCTTTTCTGTCAAATGTATTGATATTGCTGTAAAAAACGGTTGCAGGACTATCTTTTCTCTTCACAATTACCACCCTGTCTGCAATCAGATTTATCTTTTATATAAGGATAAAACCATTTGTGAAGATTTTGATAATGGTCGTAAATGCTTAGAGTGCATCAATCCCCCTCCATACTCTAAAGAGATTCTTAGAAGAAGAGCAGCTTTTCATGTTCATAGACTGCCTTTGGGGGATAGAATATGGAGAAAAGGGCAACGTGTTGCAGGTTTGGTTAGGGGATTGATTGGTAAACAGAACGATAATCAAGAAATATCAGATAACCAGCCCGCAAATAGCCGGTTATTAAATAAGCAAATCTCAAAAGAATTATTATCAGATAATCGGCATCTTCTTTATGCCAACCGCCGTAAAATGATAATTGATGGTTTAAACCGTGCTCATAAGATTCATGCTGTCTCTGAATTTGTAAGAAATTTCTATATAAAGCAGGGAATAAAGCCAGAGATTGTAACCACCTGCCATATTGGAAATAAAATGGCAGAGATTGGAAACAAAATAGAACGAAAACAAACAGATTACACTAAGCCTTTAAATATTGTTTTTCTTGGTATCTCATCACAACCTAAAGGTCTTCCATTTCTACTTGAGACACTGCTTTGTATGGATAAAAATGATGATAACAACCAAAAAGCCAATCAACAGAAGCAGACCGCCACAAAAAATAGTTTGTCTGTTTTAAAGGGAAGTTTTATTTTAAAACAGATAAATCTGTATATCCATGCAAGAGGAGTGTGGACGCTCTCTCATCTTATAAAACCTCTATCTGAAAAACTAAATTTACTTGAAATTCACGATGGATACGCTTTTCACAATCTGCCAGATATTCTCTATAGTATGAATTACGGTGTTGTACCCCCTTTATGGTATGACAACGCCCCGCAGGTTGTCTTTGAGATGATGGCAATGAAAGTTCCAGTAATTGGTGCAGATATCGGAGGTATTCCTGATTTTGTAAAAGATATGGATAACGGTATTCTGTTTAAGCCCGGCGATAAGATTGACCTTGCTTCAAAAATTTCAATGGTAGTTAATAACAGAGAGTTTGAGTCAAAGTTTAAAAAAAATATAGTGCCAATGAAAACTCCTGATCAACATGCTCAAGAACTCGAAGAGTTTTATATAAAACTGTAAATAGGAGAGGGTGCTATGTTTATATATCAACTTTTTTATATTTTTATCAAAAATCAAATAAATATTAGGTAGTTTTAATGAAAAACAGGTTAGTAGTTAAAATATTAAACAGAATAAAAAGATGGCTGCACAATCTCATTTTGTCAAAAAATAGATGGATTATCCCTATATCTGAACAGATTGACAATCTTAAAACTCTTGACCCTGACTATTTTGCATGGCTTGTCCGTCATAAGTTAGTTGAGCCATTCTCAACGCTTATGATTCCAACATATCAGAACAATAAAAACGTTCTTTTTTCAGTGGTTATTCCTGTTTATAATACCTCCCCTGCCCTGCTTGAAAAGGCTGTTCGTTCAGTTATGACGCAGATTTATTCAAATTGGGGAATTGTGATCTGCAATGACGCATCAGACTCTACAGAGACTTTAGAATATCTTGAGCATCTTAAAGATAACTTTGGTGGCACTCAAAATATTACAATAATCACCAATAAACAAAATAGCGGTATTTCAGAATCAACCAATGCGTGTGTTGAGCAGTCAAAAGGTGATTTTATTCTGTTTTTAGATCATGATGATGAACTTTATCCAGATGCCCTTTTAAAACTCAATCAGGCAATTGATCTTAATCCTAATGCAGCCCTATTTTATTCAGATGAAGATTATATCTCCTCAGATGGATACCGCCACTCCTATAATTTCAAGCCAAATTTTTCTCCATCTCTTCTTGAGAGCCACAACTACATTCTCCATCTGATGTGCATAAAAAAGGAGATTTTCATTAAAGCTGGAATGTTGAGAAAAGAGTTTGACGGCTCTCAAGATTATGATCTTCTACTGCGTTTGATGGATATGGGAGAAAAGTTCGTACACGTTCAAGATATTCTCTACTCATGGAGAGAGAATGAGACATCTATGTTAGGTGGAATGCTCAAACCCGAAATATTTCAAACAGGTAAAAAAGCATTAGAAGAGCACTACAAAAGGAGAGGGGATAACGTTGAATATATAAACGATTATCTTGAAAATATCAGAGGATTCTATCGAGCACGCTTTTTAATGCCAGATAATATATCTATTCTTATTGTTCAGATTTGTACAAGCAGTTTACAGTTTAATCCTTATGAGCCATTATCATCAACTGCCTTATCAATAAAACAATCCATTGATATTAAACTCACTATTTGGAATCCATCAGACCCATTTCCAATGCAAATTGCAGATACAGATAGTGATGTTGTTATTTTTCTTGACAGCCAGCTTACTCCTCACTCATGGGAGGAGTTCCTTAAGGAGACTGTTCCATTAGCGTTGCGTGATCATATTGGTGCTGTCGGGGCACTAATCTATTCAGGTGATGATAAGATAATTGCAGCCGGAAGAAGCCTTATGCCTTGGGGAGAGATGAGAAATGACTTCTTTGGATATGATTCAGGAGAGAAGAACTCTCATGCTAAACGGACACGAGATGTTATTTCTGTATCTGGTGCTGCAATGGTTATCTCCTCAAAAAAGCTCAAAAACGTATTGAATGAAGGCGGTTTAGATCAAGCAATGTGGGATGTGGAGATATGCTTACGTCTTAACAGGCAGATAAATGGAATTATTAATAATTCAAACATCAATAACTCCTTCAACTGTTACAGCAGGATAGTCTTCAATCCAAATGCTTTTCTGCTTTATAAAGGTACTATTGAGAAATATCATGGCTCTTCTATGTTTAATGTGAAACATTTGGCTGATAAATATAATATCTCTCAAGACCCATACCTTAACTTAAACTTAATTGATACACCTAACCATGAAGGAAGCGACAAACGAATATCTATCCCACCATATTTTGAAAAAAAGAGCTTTAAAATTTCCGAAAAAGAGGCAGAACAAATAGCGTTTGAGAAAAAAAAGAGAGATGATTTTTACCATAAATGGATAGCTTTATATTCACTAAATTTAAAAAAATCACCACAAAGGGTTGCAAACCTAGAATATAAACCATTGTTTTCTATTATATTACCTACCTACAACAGTGAGCTAATATTTTTCAAGGAGCTTATTCAATCGCTTCAATCTCAAACATACAAATATTTTGAAATCTGCATAAGCGATGATGCATCTAAAAACAGAGATTTTCTTGAGTTTTTAGATGAACTTAAAGCTGAATCAGACAATATTAATGTTGTACGTTCAGAGAAAAATAGAGGAATTGCTGGAAATACAAATCAAGCCATTGCCATTGCAAAAGGAGAGTGGTTTATTTTGTGCGACCATGACGATCTTGTTGAGCCTTTTGCCCTTGAGATGATCGCCCAATATATCAATGATAATCCAGATGTTGATGTTTTATACTCTGATGAGGATATGATTGATCAAAAAGGCTGGAGACACTCTCCAAGGCTTCAACCAGACTGGAATCCTGATATGCTTTTAAGTCACATGTATTGCCCTCATATAGTCTCTTTTAAACGGGAAGTTTTAAATAAAATATGTAAACCGAGTCTTTCTGAACAAAATAATATTGATTCTATTAGCTTACATGGAGTTCAGGCAACAGTATCAACATTATCTCCATTTAATCCAGATATGGATGGTGCTCAAGATTATGATTTTTTTCTCAGACTTACAGAAAAAGCTAACAATGTTGGTCATATACCACAAATTCTCTACTCATGGAGATCAGTTCAAGGCTCAGTTGCCTTAGATGCCTGTGCTAAAATATACGCTTATGATGCAGGAAAAAGAGCTTTAGAGGCAGCAATTAAAAGGCGAGAAGAAGATGCAGTTGTGTTAAAAGCCGCGGGTACCGGACTTGGTGTTTATAGAGTAAAACGAAGGGTCAAAAAGAGTTCTGTGACACATATTATTGAAGGCGGCTCAAATCATGTTGTCTCAATGATAAATAATATCAGAAACATATCAAATTTTCCTGTTGAAATCATTGTTGTCTGCCGTGAAGGTGAAAGAGATTTATTTGATAATCTAACTATCCAATCTGAGGCAAAAATAGTTACATGTCAAAAAGATGCTACACTATCCGAAATTTACAACACAGGTGCATCTTATTCTAATGAAGAGTATCTGATTTTTTCTTCGAAATATATCGATCTTCTTGACAGTGACTATCCATTTGGTTTAATTGAACACACTCAGCGGGACGAGATAGGAGCTGTTGGAGTTAAAATTATTTATCCGAATGGATTTTATTACCATACAGGAATGATTTTAGGAGTTAATGGTGTTAGAGGATACGCCCACAGAAATATATGGCAAAGCCCTGGACATTGGAACTTTGCAGCCTGTATAAGAAACTACAGTGCTGTATCATGGGATTTTATGGGAGTTGCAAGAGAGAAATTTGATGAAATCGAAGGATTTGATTCTGAGTTAAATCAATTAGGCGATGTTGATTTTTGCTTGAAACTTGTTAAAAAAGGATATAAAAACCTTTACACACCTTATATTTCAGCAGTATTAAATCGATCTGTCCATTTTCTTGAAGAGTTAAGAGATAAGAATGAGGAAGATATAATAATAAAACGTCACGGGGCTTTTATAAACAGTGGTGATCCAATGTATCATCCTCTTATGTCCAAAACAGTGGAAGATTTTTCAATAACTTTATAGTTCTTATGGCTATAAATGACCAGATTGGGGCAAATGTAAGCAATTAAATTACTAAACATACTGCCATTATTGAGCTATTAAAAAGGAACCCTTAACTTTTTGTTAATACGGTGTAAAATAGAACCTCTATTTTGAATAGATTAAGAGTAGTTGCATGGAATACTAATTGCATATAAAAACAGCTTGGTAATACACTTAGAATAATTAATTAAGCTTTAAATTTATATTTTTTGTTGACATACAAGTCACTATATGTAATTTGATTCTGAAAAACTTTGGCTTTAGTTTGTAAAAGATTAACTGATTTTTAAAAAAGCAATATTTTTAAGGGGGGGGTGATTTAAACCTTTAGTTAAAAAAGTAAGTAGGCGTTTTAGTGAGATTGTTTTTTTTTAAGATTAACTTTAATTGAATTAAGAGGTAGGTAAAAGATGAATAAAAAAAGAATTAGTATGATGTTTGTTATGGCTCTGTTTGCCTTTGTTACATTAGCATCTAATGCTAATGCAGTAATTAAAAGATCGGAAAATGGAGTGGGCGATGCTCTTCTCTTCCCATTCTTTGATGCAGATGCTCTTAACTATGTTTGCATTTCAAATGAAGCAAACAACTGGGTTCAGATTCATGTAAGATTAAGAACTGCTGGTGATAGTATAGAAGGAAAAGACTTCCCACTTATTCTATCTCCTGGTGATATGGCGATTTTTGAGGTAACTCGTGTTGGTCAGGCAGATGGTCTGTGGCGTATAGACTACTCTATTGATCCTCATAACTTCCAGTATGTACGAATCAATAGTTCACCTGTAAAATCTCTTGTTGATATGGGTACACTTAAAAATGATTATGCAACACTTGCAAGTGCAGAGATTCTCGGTGATGGACCCAGAATAGAAGCAAACAAACGCTATGGATATATTGAAGTTATTGGTGAAGCTATTTTTGATCAGGGTTTGAACAAAACCGCTCTTCTTACCCCTGGCGGCTGCACAAATACAGTTCAGTATATCAAAGCTGGTAACACATTGAGTGATGTACCAAATGTTCTTTCTGGAAAGATGTATGTTATGGAAACCAAATATGGAAGCGGCATGGCATACAATGCAATAGCTTTTGATAATTTTAGAACAGACGGAGCACTTCATCGTGTTGACAACTATCTTGCAGATACTGGTGTTATTGTAACATCTGAAAATTCAACTCTTAATGATCAGACTGATGCTAATGGTGATAACTACACATATATGTTTACATCTGATCTTGCAAGAAATACGAATGGAGGAACATACGAAGCACTTGTTTCAGCAAATAATACTTGGGGACCAACTTTTGCTGACGGTGACGAATATTTGGGCGATTTTCTTGATCAAGTATTTCTTGTACCTTCAAGCGTTCGTGAATTTGAAGCCGCAATTAGACATATTTCTGTG
>JADFZJ010000043.1 GCA_015232555.1 Desulfamplus sp.
ATGAAGAGTAGCGATAAAATTGAGAGTGATTACATATCGTTATATGTTGCTATAAATAGAATATGGTGAATTAACGTTAATTTGTTTTTATTTCACTATTCAAATGGAAGTGTCAACTGGCAAATGAAGGATACCCTTTAATTTTACCTTTTTTCTTTAATTAGAGATAGTTCATTAAAATCGTTAATCATCATATTTTACACCCTTTTGAGATTGTGCCTGTATCGCTGTAATTGCAACTGTGTTTACAATATCTGTAATTGTACAGCCGCGGCTCAGATCATTTACAGGATACCGAAGCCCCTGAAGCACAGGTCCCACAGCAACTGCACCTGATGATCTCTGAACCGCCTTATAAGTGTTGTTGCCAGTATTGAGATCAGGAAAGATAAATACAGTTGCGACACCAGCCACTTCACTGTTGGGAAGTTTGGTCTTTGCTACAGATGCATCAACTGCTGCGTCATACTGAAGCGGACCCTCAATCTTTAGGTCGGGCAAAATTGTCTCTGCTTTTTTACGTGCAATCTCTGCTGCCTGACGCACTTTGTCAACATCCTTGCCTGTTCCTGAAGATCCTGTTGAGTATGACAGCATTGCAACTATAGGCTCTACACCAAATACAATGGCTGTCTGAGCAGAACTTATGGCAATTTCAGCAAGTTCCTCGGCATTTGGATCAGGATTTATAGCACAGTCTCCATAGACCAGCACACGATCTTGAAGACACATAAACATCACGCTTGAGACAATTAAGCAGTCAGGCTTTGTCCCTAAAATCTGGAGTGCTGGACGGATAGTAGCTGCGGTGCTGTGAATTGAACCTGAAACCATTCCATCTGCGTGACCTGCAAAGATCATCATGGTTGCATATTCATTCACCTCCTTCATAGTATCATGGGCATACTCTGGAGTTATCCCTTTATGTTCTCTCAAAGCATAGTAAGTTTGAATATACTCCTCAAAAAATTCAGACTTTGGAGGGTCAATAATATGGACAGAATCCATAATAAGCCCAAGTTCCTTAATTTTTTTATATATTTTTTCCTGATTTCCCAGAAGGGTAATATCAACAACTTCACGGCGAAGCAAAATTTCGGCAGCTCTCAAAATACGCTCCTCCTCTCCCTCAGGCAATACAATATGCTGACGGCTCGCTCTTGCTCTTTGTATCAGCTCAAGTTCAAACATCTTAGGAGTTTTGATGGTTGTTTTTGTTTTTATAACTCTTTGGGCAAGTTTTTTTGTATTAACATGCTTTTCAAATGCAGCAAGGATTCTCGTAATTTTACGTTTGTCAAAAGGAGAGATACCAGCTTGAATACGGTTGACCTTTGTGGCTGCTGGAAATGTGTTGTCCTCTACACTAACTATGGGCGGAGTATCTGAAAAACCATTTATAAGCTCTGCAACAGCCGAACACGGAACAAGTCCGCCTGTCAAAAGAATGCCAGCTATGTTCTTGCGTGAAGTTGATGATGCAGATGCAAGACACGCAACAATCACATCCGCTCTATCACCCGGGGTTATAATCAAATCACCATGCTCAATTCTGGGCAGCAGATTTCTCAACTGCATTGCAGCAACATTGAAGTTGTGAACATGACGGTTAAGATGGTTTTTCCCCCAAAGCACAGTTCCGTCAAGCTCCTTTACAATCTCAATTATGCTGGGACGGCGAAGAGATGTATCCTCTGGAATTGCATAGAGAAGCAGAGCCTCATCACTATGGGTATCTGAGAGTCTCTTTATAATCTCCTTACCGCTTAATGGGTCTGTTCTTGTTATTATAATTCCAAGACATATACCTTTTTGTCTTTTCAAGGATGTCAATGCAGTCTCAACAGACTGGATAGTCTCATCAACTGTTTTACGCTGTCCACTTGCAACAAGCAGCACTGAGCTTGAGAGGTTTTTGCTTATCTCTGCATTAATATCAAACTCAAATGATGCAGATGCACTCATGGACTCAATCCCTTCACAGACAATAAAATCACATTTTTCTTTAAGCAGATTGTATTTATTTATAATTCCCTCAATAACATCTCCTTGCCGTCCACGGGATGCAAGTTCTGTTGCCTCGTCAGTTGTAAAACCATACATCATATTGACAGGAATTTTGAGATCAAAATATGTTGATATCAAAGTAATATCTTTATCAACATCATCACTTTCATGAACAATCGGGCGGAAAAATCCAACCTTGTTCATCTTTCTTAAAAGAAGTTCCATCACTCCAAGTGTAACGACTGTTTTACCGCTTCTTGGTCCTGTTGCTGTAATATATATGTTGTTTGCCATGATAATTTTAACAGAGGAGTTTATAAAATCTCCTCTGCCCCTTATTTTGATGTTTGTTTTATAAAACAATGGCTTACATCCCCATATCCATACAAAATGAGGAAGTAAGCCATTATTTAAGCCTTAACTCTGACTCAGGATACTTAATATCAGAGATATCATGGTTACGATAAAAAAACAATTATTTAACTGTTAAGTTGCCTTGTTGAAAGCCAGCGAACCTTGACAAGGCTCACATATATGTGTATATTTTGGAAACATGAAAACAATCTCATTTTATAAAACTGAATCAGGCAGATGCCCTGTTGAAGAGTCCCTTGACAGTCTGACAGATATCCAGGCAACCAAGGTAGCGTGGGTATTGAAACTGATTCGGGAGATTGACCATGTTCCAGCCAATTATTTCAAAAAGCTGGTAAATACAGACGGTATCTGGGAAGTAAGAGTTGATGTTGGCAAAGATACTTTCCGTATTCTTGGTTTCTTATCTGAAAAAGAGCTGATTATTCTGACCAACTTCTTTCAAAAGAAGAGTAAAAAAACTCCTCCGAATGAAATCCAGTTAGCAGAACAGAGAAAAAAAGACCATCTCAGTAGGAGGTAGCTAAATGGACGACCTTGATAAATACATTGCAGGACGGAAAGAACGGAGTCCTCAATTTGCAGAAAACTTTGACAATGGGTATGAACAATTCAAAATTGGTGTCCTTCTTAAACAGGCACGCATTGAAGCTGGTTTGACCCAAGAGCAGGTTGCATCTGCATTGCATACAAAAAAATCAGCCATATCCAGAATCGAAAATCATGCAGAGGATATCCGCCTATCAACACTTGTGAACTATGCTCAGGCTGTAGGTAAAAACATTCAACTTCAGGTTGCCTGAATGTAACGAAGCTGATTATGCTTTATGAAAAATTGCGTTTAAATGTAATATATCCAGCATAGCAAAGAAGATATGATATACATACCATCTTTACAGTACTTGCAGGCATAAATGCAAAAAATATCGCAAGTACGATACATAACAAAGGCAGTGTCTTGTAAAATATCTCTGGAAGAAAAATGTCCATGGTAAATCTCCTTTTAAAAAAATTAATTCGTAAAATTAAATCGTTCCAGCCAACTGAAATATTGGCATATATAAAGCTAAAACAATAAAACCAATTATAAAACCCATCATTACCATTAAAAGCGGCTCAATCATGGATGTCATTGTGGTAAGCCCATTTTCAACATCGTTTTCGTACAACTGCGATAACTCCATAAGAATCTCTTCCAAACTGCTGCTCTGCTCTCCTGCTATAATCATGCTTACAGCAAGAGGCGGAAAAACTCCTGAATGCTTAATTCCGTCTGAAAAACTCTCACCTGTTTCAACTTCATCAACAACCGTCATAATGCCAGCCTTGATATGCTTGTTCTTTATCAATCCAGCAGAGGTTATAATTGCACTATTTAAGGTAAATCCACTCGAAAGAAGAGATGAAAGGGTTGATGTAAATTTTGCTACTGAATACGCTTTGATAATGCTGCCAAGATAAGGAAAATTTAAAACCATTTTATGGATACTCTTTTCTCCATACTCACTTTTAACAAACAGCCGTAAAAGTATAGTGCAGGTCAAAAGAATTAACAAAATCCATAGAAACTTCTCTTTAAGAATATCAGAAGCATAAAGAAGCATACGAGTAATAAAAGGCAGCTTTGTTCCTGAATCACTGAAAGAGGCTGTTATTGCTGGTACCACAAATATCAGAAGAAAAATAACAACAAAAAGAGAGGCAATTGTCAGAATAACAGGATAAATAGATGCAGCTTTCACCTTTTGCTTGATGCTTTCTGTCCGTTTAAGCTGATCAATATATTTTGTAATTGCCTGTGTAACTGTGCCGTTGCTCTCACCAGCTTTTAACGCCGCAGCATACATAGGTGAAAAAATATGCTCATGTTTTGAAACTGCACCAGATAGAGACTCACCATTAGAGATATCTGTTCTAATCTCATTTAAAAGTGCTTGAAAGTGTGTATTTGTCTCTTTCTGGATTAGCATATCAAGTGCGGCTACAATCGGCATACCAGACCGCAAAAGCACTGCAAACTCATGGTTAAAAGAGATAAAAGCCTTTGGTTTTAAAGTTCTGACATCGAAAAATGAAAAAAAAGAGGCATAACCTGCACTTTTTTCCACTTCAACAAGAAAATCACCCTCTTGTGCTACTCGCTCTTTTACCGCTGCAACCGAAGCTGCAACAATGTTTTTTTTCAGAGCATGACCTTCTGCATTTATAATGGTACACTTATAAACTGGCATCAAATTATCATTTTCAAATATTCAGAATTTGCATTGAGTTGTTTCCACAAAGAGCATAAACAAAAAAGCAGGAAAGTGTAAATATCTTCCTGCTTTTTATGCTTTTACCATTTAGTATTTTATCAATTATGAGTTAAAATCTAAATCTCAGCAACGTTATTTTTTTACTCTTTTTCTTGTAAAAGCCAATCCAACCAATCCAGAACCAAGAAGCCATACAGCAGCGGGAACAGGGACAGGTGTGTTTGGAAGATCAAATCTATAACCTGTTATATGAGACATGCCGAGTAGCTTACCTTTATTATTTTTTAAAATATTCTGTTCCCAGTCTCCATTTAATAATCCTGTATCTCCAACATAATATAATAGGTAATCATTACCTGCCTTAATAGCATAGAAATTAATTGCGGTTCCAAAATTCCATTTGCCGCTCTTTTCTTCCGCTGTTGTAATAGGAGAACCATCATTTTTTGTAGCCTGAGCTATCGTAACACCACCTTCTCTTTGATGCCAATCATTCTCCTCATTTGCCTGACCAACTACAGAAATATAGGAATTGGTGATACCTGTGAAGCCATTAGCGTTAAGATAATTAACAATATTTTTGATCCCCGTACCGCTTCCGTTTGTAGGATCATAATCCTGATGTGAGTATGTTCCTATCAAACAACCTGTAGTTGCTGCATTAACAGCACCAGCAAAACTCAACACCACAAATAAACTTATTAAAACTAATGATATCTTTTTCATAATAACCTCCATATCAATATTTTTAAATTTTTTTCAATAAACTGCTTCAAGCAGATGTTCTTTTAAATCGACCTACTGTAAACAATCCAAGTATTCCAGAGACTAAAAATATAAGTGCACTTGGAAGAGGAACAGGATTATCAGAATCTTTCTCTATCTTCCGTCCATTAGCACCAGACAAGAGCATCTGTGTACTTACCGTCTTTCCGTAAATATTCAGAGTGTATGAGCCTGTGTCAAAATGACCAACCCATGAATTTGAGTCTTTATCTGAGTCTGTATTTGATGACCATTTTTTCTCTTTTCCGTCAAAGAACCAGATAATTTGATTTGATGTGAAATTGATTTTTACATTGACACCAGCATCATTGTTGACAGTAAAAGTAAGGCTATAATCATTCAACGGCTCGTTTGACCAAGAATAGTTGCTACTTATTGTGCCCAAATCAAATTTATGCGAAGTTGAAGCTGCCCATGCATAAGTTTGCATCATAATAATAAATGCAACAAACGAGACTGTGAGAAATAGTGTTTTTTTCATAATATGCCTCCTTGATATTTATAGGTTTATGCATGTTCATAATCTTAATAACTTCACTTGAAGTTTTAGCCATTTGGGACTTCTCCGACAGGTAGTCGGAGAGTTATTTATCTGCTTTATTCGATGTAATTATTTCTTAGCTCTTCTTTTTGTGACTATCAATCCAGCCAGGCCTGAACCTAAAAGCCATATAGCGGCGGGAACTGGGACTGCTGCTGATGGGGCACCTACTGTAAACATATGATAATTCTCTCCGTCAGGAACAGTCCAGCTTATTGATGAGTATGTTCCGGTAAACTGTATTATTCCGTTACCCTCATTACCTATTAAGTTGTTACCGCTTTGTGATAAAGATGTAACTCCTCCGCCCCAATGTCCTTTTCCTTGTTTCAGAATTTCGAAAGATTGGTTAAAAGAATACTTTGCAGTATCACCTGATCCCAAACTCTGTATCGCCATTACTGGATTAACCAGTGGTGTAGAGAATGTAATCGTATTGAGAATAGCGTTTCCACCTTTGAGCTGAATGCTGACGAGGTTCTGGTTTGGTAAATTATCTACAACTCCAGGCTTCGTGTAGGTAGTTTCATATTGATTCCAATTACCTTGATCTCCGGCATTAAAAAGTTCACCTGTATAGCTTACGTTTACGCTTTTACCATCAGGCAATGTAATAGTTCCTGCAGCCGAACCTGGATTACCGGCAGTTTTAGATGTCCAATCTGTCCATCCTATTGTTGCTGCCTCTACAGTGCTTAACATCCCAAACATGAACACTCCTATTGCCATTATTGCTATTAGATTCTTTTTCATTGTCTTTCTCCTTCTATTAAGTTGATTATGTTCAGCGAGACCAGCCTCACTGAACCATTTACTTTTATTATGAAACTTACTTTAAAACGAAACGATTAAGCGTCTCTTTTTTTACGTCTCAGAGCAACCAATCCAGCCAGACCTGAACCTAAAAGCCATACAGCAGCGGGAACTGGAGTGGGAGTTCCTGACAAAACAACATTGTCAAGAAGCAATCCCATATTGTCATTGCCTAATCCTTCAAAGCTCAAAGTTGTTTCAGAATCAACTAAAAAAGTTGTAGTGTATGTTTGAAAGCCTTCGTTGTAAGCCATATTATGATTTATTAAAGTAGTATTCCCTAAGCTAACTATTACAGAATCATTTTGACTTCCCGTCCTTTGACTGCCAGCCAAACTATAACTCAACGAGTAGTTGCCGGGTGTAAGATTTGTGGATATCTTTCCAGCATTGCCAGTTGAGCCATCCATATCAACGTAAAGTCCATGTTCTTTATTGAACCATTCAAAATAGCCATTACCTATCAAATCTACAGTTCCATCAGAAACCGTCCAATTTTGAAATTTGTTGTAGTTTAATATGCCCACACCAGAATTTTCTGTATCAAAATTATCATTGAAAGTGATTGGGGCAGCCTGAGCCACTCCAAATAATCCAAAAATCAACATTCCTATTGCCATTATTGCTACTAAATTCTTTTTCATTGTCTTTCTCCTTAAAATTATTATTTATTAATATATTTACAGATTCAATCTTTACTAATAGTCATCTGAACCTGTTTAGGTGGCACCATTAGAGCAATCTTTTAATTCCATCTTGTTGCGTTTTCTACAAAATCTTTTAATTGGCTTCTATGCAAAAAACTCAGTCTTGCAAATTTAACCCCTACCCTGCGGCTTTTAACAGCCATTTTGTCTTTCATCTCGCTCTCTTCATCAACATTAACACTGTAAACAACTGAACAAGGTATTTTGGTCATATAAAATTGATTGTCTAAAGTAAAAAGGTCAAGAGATGAGTAATCATAACCTTTGTCTGAGTCAGTGAAATGTTTACAGGCTATTCCCCCCATGCTGATATCACACAACTTACCAATTATGTTTTTTTCCATCCCGAATACTGCATACACATCCTTGCTTGGTGTAACTCTTAGATGCTTTCTAATCTCGGCTGTTTTTATCCCTGTTCGTTCCATTTTATCACCATTCCTTTCACTGTTCTGTTACTGAGTAAGTAAAATTTGTTTATTGCATTGCAATAAACCCCTAAACGCTATGAACCAAAAACAAAAAAGCCGAGCACCTTATTTAAGGCAACTCGGCTATCTTCATGAGATCCGTGGCTTTCCGTCCCTGCTTCGCAACAGGTTTGGCTTTTTCAAAAACAATCTGTCAAAGAAAATATTCCAATAAAAAAAATCTTAATAAAACTTATTTTAAATCTTAATAAAAACTTTTTTATTTAATCTTTAGCTTTGATTCTAACTTAATACACTAAAACAAAAAAGAAAAGGGGGATTTTTAACGCAAAAAAGTGGGTATATTCATATACCCACTTTATATATATCTTACTGTTTTTATTTCACATAATTTTGCTTAAACAGGTCGCCAAATTTAATTTTTTATTTTGAAGATTTAGTTTATTTCTTATATTTTTTCTATGTGTCTTGACTGTACTTTCAGAAATAAAAAGATTGTTAGCTATATCTTGGGATGTCACACCGTTTTTAATCATAACTGCGACCCTCATCTCAGTCGGGGTCAACTGATTAAAATTATCATCTCCATTTTTAAGTGCCCTGATGAGTCCTTTGATCTGAGAAGTTAGAATCTCAAGCTCAATTTCAAGTGAGACATTGTTGTTTATAGCATCTTTTATTGTGAGAATAGTGGGAAGGACTTTTTGCTCAATCTGTTCTGCAATGTTGAGTTCTTTATCTTGACTAAGCTTTTCATATTTTCTTGCAAGAACTGAGATTGCTTTGTTGGTTTCTAAAAGCTCCATGCTTACTGAATTATGGATGCGTTGAAGAGTTTCAATTTCTCTATTTCTTCTTGCTAACTCTTTTTCAAGCAATATCTCATTTTCTGTCACTGGAATAACCTTTCTGATGTGAAATAAAAATGATGCCTCTTTACTGGTATCATGGATATTATATTTATAACTTTCCATGTTATACCTCTCTTGTCCTATTCATCTAAATCAAAAGATAGGCTGGTATCTGTGTGTAAATGTTTTTCTTTCATTCTTGAAACATAGTCAAAGGCAATTTTCAGATTTTGAGTTTTTTCAGCGAGAAGCAGCTTCTGAAGATTTTTTACCAGTTCATCTCTGCAGAATTCAGCTCTTGATTTGAGTTCATTTATGTGTGATTGCATTTCTGTCTGTAAAATCTGCACACTCTTTTCCAATGTGTCAACTCTGTGGCAGAGAGCTAAATAATTATTTTCATTTATGGAACATGGGATGAGATTTATGATGCTGTTCTCCTCTTCTGAATGATCACTCTCTCCTGTCAAGAGTTGTGCGTCAGGAAGCTGTTTATCATCAATATTGGTGTTGTAATGTGTATATAACCCAATTCCTCCTTTATCTGCAAGCACCTGTTCAACAATATCGGCAGAAATAGGATTTACTTCATCGGCAAATCCATAAACCAAACAGGCATCACACAGCAGATTGATAACTCTTGGAATACCTCCTGAAGCCTCTGTAATCATATTAACAGCACTGTTATCAAAAATATCTTCTGAGCCGCCTGCTATTTTGAGGCGGTGCGTAATATATTTATAAGTCTCGTCCCTGTCCATTGGGGAGAGATGGTAACTTACCCCAATCCGCTGGGCAAACTGATGCAGTGAGCTGGATTTGAGTTTCTCTTTTAGTTCAGGCTGTCCAACAATCATTATCTGAATCAGCATCTCATCATCTGTCTGAAGATTGGAGATCATTCTTATCTCCTCTAAAACTTCATTGGTCAGATTTTGTGCCTCATCAATTATGATAAGTACCTTTTTTCCTTTTGCATAGCAGTCAATCAGAAAGTTGTATAGAAGTTCAAGAGCAGCGGCTTTAGTAATGGAGGGATCATATTTAATATCAAATTCACCAAGGATCATAAGCAGAAGGTCATTTGAGAATATCATGGTGTTAAAGATGACCGCCACTTCAACATCTGACTCAATATTGTTGATAATATGCCGAACCAGAGTTGTTTTACCCATCCCGATATCGCCTGTCAGCATAATAAAACCTACATTTTCAGTCAATCCGTATTCAAGGTAGGTCAAAGCATTCTGGTGGCGTGAGCTAAGATAGATATATGCTGGATTGGGAACCAGTCTGAAAGGTTTTGCATTAAGACCGTAAAATTGAGTGTACATCTAACCTCTTTAGCCTGTTTAAATATTTAAGGCTTTTTAGAATCCGTCTGTTTAAACCCGTTTATTCAATAGTAAACCAATAATCTTCTCTTTTGGCAGCATGGACAAAGACCTCTGTACATCCTTTTTTGACGTAACGCCTGCTTCAACAACCATGATTATTCCATCGACCATAGGAGCCATAGATATGGCTTCTGCATGTTCAAGAACTGGTGGGGCATCAAACAAAATATATCTGTCATCATACCTGTGTTTCATCTCCTGTATAAGCTCTTCCATTGGTTTGGAGGAGAGAATCTCAGAGCCGTCAACTAAAGTTCTGTTACCCGAGATAATGGTCAATTTATCAATACCTGTCCAGATGATAAGCTCATTTATAGGGGTGCCCTCAATAAAATAGTCAATCAGACTGACACGGCTGTCAATTCCTAAATATTTATGGACATCCTGACCTGTGAAATCGCAATCTACAAGCAAAACTGTCTGATTCATTCCCCGTGCAAATGTAAAAGCCATATTAATTGCATTTACAGTTTTACCCTCTCTTTTATGGGGGCTTGTGATCATAATTGTGTTGAGCGATTTTACCCCTAAGTGCTGCTGAATACGGGTTTTAAGAATTTTATAACGCTGTATCTCTTCAGAATTAGGATTAATACAAACTCCTCTGTTTGCAGCCACAACTGCTGGATCAATCCTGTAAATATGAGAATCAGAATATACAGGTTTTTTCCATAAAACATCCTTTTTATTAACCTTGTCGGCAGAAGATTCAGGCGGTTTGTCATGGAGAGATTCTTCTGGTGATTTGAGTTCGTTATCAAAGAGAGGTTCATCTGTTTTATCAGGTAAAGATTTAAGTTCGTTATCAAAGAGAGGTTCATCTGTTTTATCAGGTAAAGATTTAAGTTCGTTATCAAAGAGAGGTTCAGATGTCTCTTTCTCGTCAATCCTTTTTTCTCTTTCATCTCGTGCTTTATCCAATGCTTTTCTTAATTTCATAATTACAAGAGTCCCTTATATCATGAAAGGCGGTTCATGATTTTAACTGTCAAAACATTTAGATCCATGACATAAAAGTGAAAAGCTGCCAGCCCTCCTGCTATGATTGCTACAAGGGCAACAACACCAATGCTCCATTTTAATGTTCGGTGCACTCTGTCTTTAAAAGTTATAATCCTTGGTATCTCTGCTAATACAGGAAAGCCTGTAGCACGTTCCAAAGATTCGGCATTTCTAAAAGAGGTATCTGCAAACTCAGCAAGGGCAGCCATTCCAACACCTGCACCGATACCGAGCACAAACCCAATAAGTATAATTGCAAGACGGTTTGGCTTGTATGGTTTTTCAGGAAGCCTTGCAGGTTCAATAAGTGTAAAACGTTCACCTTTCTGTTCTGTCTGAAGAGAGAGAGATAGTGTAGCTTCCATAACTTTTTGTTGAAGTTCATTATATTTATATTTAAGATTACCAATCTCTGAAACCATCTGGTTATAGGTCTCTTCTGTTTTGGGTGTAGCAGCAACTTTTACCCTGTATTGATCCGATTGCCGTTTTAACTGAGCAATCTGCTCTCTTGACGATGCCATATCAGAACGGGTAGCCGCAAGCTGAGAAGAGATCGCTATATAAGCAGGATTATCAGGCTGCCCCTTGTTCTCTGCCTTCTTTTTTCTAACAACAGAACGTATCTTCTCAATCTCTTTTTTAGCGTTCACAACATCTGGATACTGGTCTGAGAACTGACTTTTGAGGTTGGCAAGCTGCATCTCAAGCTGTTTCAGACGAATCTCCTCCTCTATCTCAACATTAGACTTTAAAGTGGCAAGCTGGCTTTGCAAATAATCTGCCCTCTCTTTTAAACCTTGCAGTCTCTCCTGCTCACGTTCAATCGCATTTTCAGCAGCATTCAATGTCTGTATGTTCAACTGAAAGACCTCTGGCAGACTCTGTATATTTGCCTGCTTGAAGTTAGACAGAACAGACTCCTTTTCGTCCATGCTCTTTTTTACCCGTTCAATCTCAGCATTAAGAAAAGTTACAGTCTCTGATGCCTGCTGTTCCCTGTCTTGCAGGTCTTCACTCAAATAAAATGATGTAATTGCAGATACCACCTGCTGTGTCTTTGCGGCATTTTTACCCTCATAGGAGATTGAAAACGCAATAGTCATAATCTTTTCCCGTCCAGTTTTAGGGTCAGGCAGTTCTACATTAACTGGTTGCAGCTTGATATCTTTACTCATTATGGCAATTATCTCATCAGTGGTCTTCTTCTGTTTCAGATCCGCATAGAGATCAAAACGGTTAATAAGCTCTAAAAGTCTTGAAGATGTCATAACTTTCTGATTTATACTCTGTATCCTCTGCTCTGCATAGGAGGTCATGCTGGTTTTAACATAATCCCCTGGAATATCCTGCTCTTTGATAAGTATTGTAGATTCAGATTTATAAATTGACGGCAGTAGCAGTGCTATACAGACAGAAGCTGTAATTATGAGCAGTGCAGGAAGTATCAGAAACCATTTGCGAAGATTGATAATTGCAATGATATCTCCGATCCCCAGTGTATTCTCTTCCATTAATTCTCCTTGTGTTGATTGTCAGAATTAGGATTCGTATGATGTTCTTATTTAAGGAGTTATTAAATCAAAATCAAAAATTCTCACAATTCGTCCATAAACCCTGTTTCTATCTCTATCAAAATCACGCTCTCTTTCTTCGACATTTGTATAATTCCAGTCCAAAGAACCCCTCCAGAGCCGTGAAAAGTTATATGTAAGACCTGCACTACCATTTATTGTCAACTCATCAATGTCAGAACGGCTAACTCTATCACTTTGGTTAAGATAAAAGTTTCCAGATATCTGACCGCTCAGTTTTTCAGTGAGATTACGGGTATATTTTACTAAAACACCGCTTCTTTCTGTAGTGCCGTTAAGACCGCTTGCAGTCTTAACATCACGAGATATATTTACATCAATACGGTCATACACTCCTCTGTAACTGACTCCGCTAAAAAGAAGCCATCCCCAGGTAGTTCCGCCGTCAAACGATGAGGCAGCATCATAAAGGGTAGTGTCAGAAGATGTTATAGAGAGAGTTGCAGTTTCATCAGACATGACACAGCTTGCACCGCTCTTGATAAAAAAGGAGAGCCTCTCAGTCATCTCTTTTGAAAAACCAGCAGATATATTAAATACATCGTAATTTGACTCAGATGAAGAATTCCGAATAAGCTCAGGGTAACTGCCGTCTTCTGGATCAGCAATAACAAGAAGTATCTCTTCAGGTAGATCGCTGTATGCAATAGCCCTGACATCTGGAGATTCAGACAGATAATTCATATATTTTATATCAAATAGAGCATTCGTATTACGAATCAATTTAGAGATATTATGTGAAAGAGAAAAGCCAACTGTAAAAGTATTGTTTTGCTCACTATTTAAAAATAGAGTTTCGTTATTAGAAGAGTCAATATCCTCTGCAAGATAACCAGCAGATGCTTCCAAAACTGTAACTTCAGATAACTGATACTGCCCTGAAAAGTTCCCTCTCATCTGTTCCCGATCTCCGGAAAATATAAGTCCAGTCTCTCCAACTTCTCTGTCAGACCTGGAATCTTGAATATATCCTCCTGATATGCCAAGTTTAAGCCTTTCAGTAAAAAGATAACTCAACGATCCAGAACTCCGATTATCCACTGCATTAAGCTCATCCGACTCTTGATAAAAGGAGGTGTCTAATGCGGCTGTAATATCTCCATCAAACCGCGAAGTTTTCTTTTTTACTGAAAACGCAGGTGACACTGTAGTAATATAATCATATTGAGGGTTATTTTCAACGAACAGAATATTGTCAGTATATTCCTGCTCCACTGTCAGCCATGGCTGAAACCGCAAGGTATCGGTCACACCATCTGTAGTGACAATAAGTGATAAAAAGAGAGCTAATATTGAAAATATAGTTATGGAAATATTTTTTGTAAAGTAGATAATCATAATTACGGCACCACAATAACATCGCCGCGTTGAAGTAAAATATTCTGAGAAAGGTTTGCTCCGTCTGCAACATCCTTATAGTTAAATGGAAACTGAATGGTTTTACCGTTTTGCTGCCTGTATATCCTGATCTTTTTCTCTTCTGCAAACGGGTTAAGCCCCCCTGCCATTGAGAGGGCTTGAAGCACATTGATTCTGCTGTTGAGAATGAAATGTCCGGGTTTGTTTACCTTGCCTATTACGTACAAAAGCATACTATTGACATGAGTAACACTTACCGAAAGTACAGGGTCAGGCATGTAAACGCGAATTTTTGACTCAAGCTCATCTTTTAACTGAGCAACAGAACGCCCCTCTGCAATCAGCTCTCCCACAAGGGGAAAGTGAATTTTACCATCTGGAAGTACAATAACCTGTTTTGTCAATGCAGGGTCTTTCCAGACAGAGATATCAAGAATATCACCAGTACCGATTCGGTAATCCTCTATAACAGCATTTACAGATTCACTGCCAGCAAAAGCAGGTGATTTAAGAGCAACAATAAATGACAATACAACAACAATAGATACAAAATAATTTCTTAACAGTTTCATACTATTTTCCCCTTTCCATTAAAATAATTTTATGTGCAATTCATGCCCGCTTAGAGTTATTTACAGTTACTTAATTAAATTCAGTAACCGTTTTGCATCATCTTTTCCCGGAAAATTAGAAGGATTCTCAACAGCTTTTTTCAGCATTTTTTGAGCTTCTGCCATTCGTCCCATACTATGATAAATAACGCCTATATGGTAGTTGAGAACAGGATGGTCAGGAAGTTTTTTTATAGCAGCTTCAATATTTTCAACTGCCTTTGGAACAGCCCCTCTTTTATACTCAATCCACCCTAAAGTATCTAAAATATAGGGAGAACCAGGATTTAGAGAGAGTGCTTTTTGTGTCAAATCAAATGCTCTCTGAAGTGTTTGGGCTCGCCCATCGGTCTCTGCCAGCAGAAATGCAAGGTTATTTGCAGCATCCCAAGAGTTTGGATTGTTCTTGAGAGTCTGCTCATAAATATCCATTGCCCGATTATAATCTTTTTTCTGTTCATACATGCTGCCAAGTGCTATCCATGCATCTGTATTTTGAGGGTTCTCTTTGCAGATAGCGTCAGCTTTATCAGCCATACCTTTGGAAAAATAGTAACTAACCAGAACCGCTGTAAACTTTTGCAGATCAACGACAGCCTCCTTGTTGTCTGGATGCTTTTTAATTCGCTCTTCCATCACACTTTTAGCTGCCGCAATATCCTCCTTGAGCAGATGATATTCAGCCATAGCTTTCAAAACTTTGTCTGAGTCAGGCTCTCTCTTCAAAGCATTTCTTAAGACATCAAGTGCAAGCTCATACTCTTTGTTAAGGGCATGTGCCCGTGCGAGTGCAATATGAGCATCAATCATCTCAGGATGATCATTTACAACAATTCTAAATGATGAAACAGCCCCTCCAAAATCTTTTTCAACAAGCAGAAGATTTCCCTTAATCATCTGGGCATCCACGTTTTTAGGGTCATTTTTCAGAACCTCATCAACCAGCTTTTTTGTCCCGATAATATCTCTCTCCTGAAACAAAATCTCTGCTAAAGCGGTTTGGAGTTTTATCTGCTTTGGTTCAGCAGTTTTTTCATGCAGAGCAATACCATCTGAAAGCACCTGTTTTGCCTTTTTGTACTCTTTTGTAGCAAGATAGATTTCACTTAGCATCTTTCTCAACTCTACAGTCTCGGGTTTTAACGTAATGCCCTGCTCTAAAATACGTATAGCATCATCAACCCTGCTGTTTTTAAGCCAGAACGCAGCCACTATGCTTCTTTTATCTTCACTCTCAGGAGAGGATTTAATTATATCGTCCATCACCTTAACCCCATCCTCCTGCCTGCCTCGGTTGATATAAAATCCAGCAAGGTTCATCTTGAATCCGTCATTATTTGGCTCAAGCTGAATGGTATGTTTGAGCAACTGCTCTGCCTTTTCGTCATTTTTTCTATCTGCCTCCATCTGTGCAAGAGTCAAAATAAGAGGTAGAGCATCGCTGTTTAACTTTAAACCCTCTTGAATGAGAGAGTAAGCATCCTCCTTCTTGCCTTTTGTATTGGCAATAGCTCCAAGCATCAGGAAAATATCAGGCTTTGAAATACCTTTTGCCTTTAAATCTGTCAGAATTTTTTTTGCCTTATCATGCTCATCCTTAGACATATAGACAGATGCTCTTATCATCAATCCATCAACATTGTCAGGCTCTCGCTTTAGTATCTCCTCAGCCTGCTCCATTGCCTGCTCAAAGCCCTTGCCCCCTATCAGCAGTCTGCCCAGCGTAACCCTCGCATCAATACTCTCTGGCTCCAACTTAACAGACTTTAACAGAAAACTGTATGCTTTTTCAAAATTACGATTTTCAAGCTCTACCTTTCCTAACAGGAGATACGCCTCTGCAAATTCAGAGTCAATCTGTATAGCGTTTTTAAGTTCAAGACCAGCCTTTACATAATCTTTCTGGTCAAAATATGCCTGTCCTTTTTTGAAAAAAGCCTGTTTTTTCTCTTCTGGAGAGCCACAGCTAAAAATAGAGACAAACAATAGACAAGAGAGCAGATAGAGACATATCTTTTTCATTTAACAACTCCTTATAAATGTTATGCACTAATTTGTCCCACCCCTTTGACCTCTCCCCATAAAGAGAGAGGGGGGGGGGAATAATATTTCTCCCTCACCTGCGGGGAGGGGCTTTGCGTAACATCATTTAATAATTATATAAAACTTTTTGCCACAATAACAGCAAAGGTTGCCATCAAACTTATGTCAACAAAAACATCTTCTTGGCGAAGTTCTCCTAAAAGGACCTCATAACTGAAAAAGAGAATCAAAATTTTCGCAACAACTACTTTTAGCAGAGTATCCTGCATGTGGATACTCGGAAGATTGGGAAATACAATGATGACGATAAAAATAAGAAAATCAAGAGGATTAACTCTAAATCCCTTCTGACGTTTTGTAAGGTTAAGCGTAGCAATCACAAAAAAAACCATAACTATGAATAAACCATTGTTAATAACTGCCATATTAGGTGTAATCCAGTCGTATGCATTGGTTGTGGAAAAATATGTCAAAAGAGGAATTGTACAGTAAAGTGCTACCCTTAAAACCTCTTTTTTTGCGGTAGGCTTTATCTTTCTTACCACCAAAATCATCACAATGAAGAGTATTGCACCAGCAGTCATATATTCAGGCATATCTTTGGATATAATAGACTGCAAAAATAGGAGAATACTCAATCCCCATTTGAGTGAGTTGAAGAAAAAACGGATTGAAAACTTATCACCGCCAAGAAAGGAAAATATGCTTTGAGAAGGAGACATTTTTTCTCCCTTCGTTCTAAACCTGAACCTTTTTGCTCTTGCAATTTCAAATAGAGAGATAGTAATCCATGAGAGCAGAATAAAAGCTATAAGATTTGTACCATTCGAGTGAAATCTCAGTGAAAAAGCAAATCCTATAAACATTGATTGAAGAAGATAAATAGTTGCCACAGATTCAGAATGGTGTAGCCCTAACTTCATAAGTTTATGATGAAAATGGTTTTTGTCTGGTTTAAATGGTGAGACTCCATTGACAATTCTCTCCACCATTACAGTAAGTGTATCCAATATAGGAAATCCTATAAGAAACAGAGGTGTTATCTGACTGTATGGAGTGCTGCATTGGGTAAGCATCAAAGTAAAGACCGCACCCAAAAAGCCGAGCATCTGACTTCCTGCATCTCCCATAAATACGACTGCTGGATGTGTATTATATCGTAAAAATCCCAAAATAGCACCAATAACTGCTGTGGACATAATGGCAAGCTGCATATTTCCAGATTGGTATGCCATAAAGCCAATACTGACAAAGCTCAACATTGATATGCCACCTGCAAGACCGTCTAATCCATCAGAAAGATTAATTGCATTGGTAACTCCCACTATGAACAGCAATGTTAATGGAACCGAAATTATAAAAGGAAATACAAAATTGCTGGGTAACAAGTTGCCAAGGTAGCTAATCTTGATACCACCCCAGAGAATAACCACCAGAGCACCTGCAATTTGGGCAATGAGCTTATGTGTATATTTTAAATTTTTAATATCATCAACCATTCCAAACACAACAATCACTGCACAGCCGATAATTACGGCACGTAGGGTGTCATCTATGGGTATCCAAAGTAGAACAGGAACAATTGCCCCCAAAGCCATAGAGATTCCGCCGCTTCTCGGCATAGGCAGAACATGAACTTTACGCTCGTCAGGCTCGTCAACAAGGTTCATTCTAAATGCCATTCGCTTCATAATGGGTATGAGTGCAATTGTTAAAAAGAGTGAGAGACTAAATACTATAAATATATACATTGCCAATCTGCCTTGACCAAATTTCTCTCAATTATAGCCGCCCCTTATGGATAAACAGAAGAATATCGTACGGGTTATATACAGGCTCACCCATCCAGCCATATAGTTCTCATTCAGGAAGATATTCGGTAAGAACAGGCACAATCTCTTTTACAAACTCTTGCAGCCTGTTTTCTGCATCTGCTGGTTTTTCATCTGCTCCTACAGGTGCAATCACCCGAACTAAAGCTCCCTCAGTTATTTTAAATCAGCTTTCAGATTTAGGTAAATACTGATTATCTTTAAGAAATTCATTCAGAGGAGTTATCATTTCTTTAGCAAACTTATCCAGTCGTTCCTCTGCTGATTGAATAGTCTCATTATCTTTTATTTTTGTTATCTGCCTGATAAATAGATCATGAGTGTTGTCTCTTTTGATGGCATGAATGGCAAGATGAAATCTATTAATATTTTTATCATGAGTTGCTTTATCTTTGGTTTGAAACCAAAAATAAACTAAATGTTGATTTCCCATATCATCAGACATCACAATTTTTGTTACAGCAAGGGTTGTAAATATAGAGATATTTTTGATTATATGTTTGGTTTGCTCTATTGTTTTCCAGCCAGACGATGGTAAACAAACCGTTGGACTATGAAAAAAATTGGTATTCTCAAGAAATGCACTGCTCCTATAACCCATGTAAAGAGAGACTGTTTCAAATGTTTTGTTCTGGTAGAAACCACTGAAAGATTCTTCTGCACCAGATGCTTCAATAATTTCTGGCTCAACAATTTGCTGCTGACCTTTCCAATCAGAAAAGCTCAATGGAAAGTTTGCGATCCCGCCTTTTAACAAAATGGGAGGCATTATGCTTGTACTCCATGAAAAACCAGCGACAATAAGCAAAAGGGAAAGAGACATAAGTATTGCACCTGAATTTCTCGGCTTTTGTGGTTTATTGTGGATATCTGTCTTTATCTTTTCCTTAATTTCTATGGCTTTAGAAGGAAATATTCTTAGACAACGGCCAAAAACAAATAAAAAAAGAAACGAAATCATGAAAATCGTCCAGCCCTGAAAATCATGAAAAAAACCTTCTGCCATTTTTGAACTATATCTATAGGTTAGTATCCCTGTGATTACAATCCGCAATACATTACTTAATATTGCAATGGGAATGGTGGCAACAACACATAAAATGCGTTTCCACATAACTTTTTCAAAAAAATATGAATATATAATCCCCAGTGCAATAAGAGGAAAAAGAAATCTTAGCCCACTGCAAGCATCAACAACCTGCAATTTTGTAATACCCAAATCTATAATATTCCCAGATACATGAACGGAATAGCCGAGATACCTTAGAGTTATGCCTCCAAGTTGTGATGACAATGATTTCAAAAAAACTCCAATTGTTCTATCAAGAATATTTGGTAATGGTATCATAAAAAAGATAAAACCCAACGGAAGAGCAATTTTTTTACTCAAATTAATACCAAAACAGAAAATAGTGAATAGAATAATCAATGCTGGTAATACGGGTCTTGAGATATGTCCGCTTGAACCAAGAACACCATATAATGAGATCAAAATAAAAATTAGAAGTAACGGGAAAATAGGCCAATAGCTTTTAATCTGTATATTTTTTAAATGCTCTCTTTGCTCCCACAACAAATATGCTGATATAAAAGGTATAAGTATGCAATAAGAATAGTCGTCATTAGTCATCCATGTATTATAAAGAGATTTAAAAGGAACAAAATAGGCAATAACAAAAGCTATTAATAATAAAGAACTCTGAACAACAGGGTTCAAAAATGTTTGATTGAAAATTTGTCTCAATTTTTGTAGCCTCCCATCTCACCCTGTCTCTTGTCCTGACCAACATCAAAGTGAGGAATAGAATCTATATTAACACTTTGACCCACAAGATTTTTAGCTTTATTCATAACAACCCATGGTAAGATTTGTTTTATATATTTTTTCATGACAGGAGAAGCAGAACCGATCATCCAGCAGTTTTTAGGGCATTTGGCAACAAGCTCTCTGACTTTTGCGGATTTTGGACTTTTCCACAACTCTTCAAAAGAGTCTGCTTTTTGGATATTGCCAAAACTTTCAAACCAGTATTTTCTCTCCATACCATTACAAGGTAGCACTTCACCATAAGGATCAATGAAAAAGTTCTCTGTGCCTGCTTCACATGGCAACATTCTCTTATTTCCACGAATATAATTGATAAGACCGAGATTAAAAAATGCCCTGAACCAGCTTTTAGGCTTGTTCTCTTTCAGAAGCCTATCTATCAACTCTTTAAAATCAGCAATGACTTCATCCTTGTTTGTAATAACATTATCATCTTTACAAAAATAGAAAGAATTGTGAAACGCTGCTGTAGCAAATTCCATGTTAAGCTGTCTTGCAAGTTCATATAGCCATAGCATATCTTTTGAATTGTTGTTAGATACCGTAATGCCAAAACCAACATCCTTGCGTCCCATCTCTCTTAATCCAAGAAGGGTTTTCAGCCCTTTGTCAAATCCACCATCTCGCCCTCTTAGCTCATCATTTTTACGAGACAGCCCTTCTATGCTGACACGAAAACCAAGCTCAGGAAACTTTTCTGAAAGTTTGAAAATTCTTTCTGTATAAAACCCGCTTGTAGATATACAGACACGTTTTGATTTTTTGAAAATAACCTCTACCAGTTCATCAATATCTTCCCTGATAAGCGGTTCACCTCCAGTTATATTAGTCACATTAACTTGAGGCATCTTTTCCAAATCTCGTGCGGAGATTTCTTTAGACGGCTCAGTAGGATTATTCCATATATCACACATTTTGCAACGCATGGGGCAACGATAAGTTGTAATTATTGAGGCTTCCATTTTATCTCCCAATTATTGAGAAGTAGAGTTTTTCCATTTGGTCTGTGATTCTATCCCAAGAGTAATTCTTCAACACATGTTCTCTTGCCTCTTGTTTTTTTTCTTTAACCATTTCGGGGTTCTTAATTAACATCTCAAGCTGTTTTTTTAAATCATTAGAATCCCTATTTTTAAAGGTATATCCAAAACCTTCCACTGCTTCCAAGTTTTCAGGTATATCGCTTGACAGACAGCAGTTACCATAACTCATAGCTTCAAGCAGAGCTATGGGGAGACCTTCTAATGTTGATGGTAGACAAAAAATGTATGCATTACTAAAAAGCTCTTCCAAAACTCTTCCAGTTACAAAGCCAGGGAAAATAATTCGATCATCATTGTCAGCAATTTTTCGGATATTTGCTTTAAAATCTTCAGCATAAGCAGCATCTCCAGCAATTACGAGCTTCATATCAGTATTGATATTTCTAAATGCCTCTACTAAGAAATGGGGTCCTTTTTCTTCAACAAGTCTTGCGGCAAATAGAATATAGTGATCTTTTTCGAGTCCCATTTCAAGTATTTTTTCAGGTTTGCGATATTCAACCCTATTCACACCAGTCGGAATATAATCCACTGTGCAACCATAGTTTTCTTCAAAATACTTTTTTTGAACCTTTGAAACCGCTGTGGTAGAATTGGGGAAATAAACAGCTGTGTAATCGCTTAACTTTAGAAATGTTCTGCCTGCAACACCCCATTTATCTCTTTGCCATTCGATACCATGAGTCTGTACTACAGTTGGAATACCTAATATTCTTGGAAATATTGAAAATAAAGATGGTCCAATTGCATGGACATGGACAATATCAGAATCCCTGTTTTTTAGAATATCCAGAGTGGCATTAAAACAGATGGATAGTTTGTGGAGGCTTTTGGTGTTAATTGAGGGGACAGTCTTTATAGTCATGCCGTTATAATGGCAATCTGATGTACCATAATCTCTGCTGCTATAAACGATTACTTCATGTCCTTTTTGTACAAGGCGTGAACCTATTTCTTCGGTCAGCTTTTCTATACCTCCACCAATAGGGATACCTTTTACTGCAACAAATGCAATTTTCATTTACTACCCTCTTTCATATCTATTGCCTTTTGGTATAAAGTAAAAAGATTATCATAATGCAGTTCAGGGTTATATTTTTCTTCCACAGTTTTTCTTGCTGCCTTCCCTATATCGGTAATGCGAGAATCAGAAAGCGTTAAAAAATCTCTGATTTTTGCTGTTAAATCTCTAACATTACCAGATTCAAATAAAAGACCATTTTTACCATCAACAACCATCTCAGGAATACCGCCTATTCTTGCCCCTATAACAGGCTTACCATAAGCAAATGCTTCAAGTATTGAAATTGGTGCATTTTCATACCACTCAGAAGGTATTACAACAGCTTTAGCGTTACGTGTTACCTCTCTAAGTTCATTACCTGATAAATACCCTGTAAATTTGATACGGTTGTCATTTTTAGATATTGATTCAAGATATCCCCGCTCTGGACCGTCACCTGCAATAACTAATTTAATACTTTTGGATTCTACCTCTAAGAAAGCCTGTATAAGAGTAGATATTCCCTTTTCAGCAGAAAGACGACCTAAATATAAAAGATAGTCTTTAGAATCATAGTTTGGCTCAAAAACCTTTGAAACAATATAATTTGGTATATAAATAACTTGTTCAGATACCCAGCCAAAATCCACCAATTTATCCTTTAAAAAAAGGCTTGGAGCTACAAAAAAAGAGACATTTAGTCTATATTTTTGAAAATAATCATTAAGCCATGTTTCAAGGGCATATATGGCTGATGCAGCCATACTATTTTTGTGGCACTTGTTTAATACAGCCTGATAATATTTGCCTCCCTTACAATCTTCGCATACCCTATTATTAAACATCATTTTATAACTTGGACATATCAGCTTGTAGTCATGGAGTGTCATTACAATCGGAATATTATTAGCGTAAAGCAAATCAAGCACTGAGGTTGTAAGTCTTCCGTAAATATTATGTGCATGTACAACATCTGGTTTAAATTTTTTTAATATTTTTTCGAGTTGTTTTTTTGATTCTGACGAATATAGAATCTCTTTTACCATTCTAAATGTACTAAAACCAAAGCTTAAAGAATCGGTTTTTATGTCTTTAGGGAAAAAAGGGGCATACTTTGATGGAAAATCAGATTCAGTTTTTCGGGCAAAGGCGTGGACAAGATGACCATGAGTTCTGAGCAGTTCTATCTCGCCAAAGTAAACTTGCTCAGAACCGCCACGAAGGTAATGGTAGTTATTCAAAAATAATATATTCATAATATTAGTGAGAGTATCCTTGTGCTTTATATATGTTTTTACAAAATGATCCAAATATTCTATGTTATACTCATTAAGCATCTATTCCATTTTTTAACTTTTCGTTGGGTTTCCTGTTTCCAATCATATAAAACGCAATCATGCTCATTACTAAAAAATTATCGTAGTTATTTTCTGTTATTGAATATACGGCAATTATTACAATTATCCATCTGCTTTCTATATCCATCTGCCTATAAAGAGAAACCCAAATTACCATGTTTAATAAAAACGATATGATTCCCCCTTCAAAAATAATTCGTAAATAGTCATTATGAGATTTTATACCGAAATGTTGATCTGTTGAACCGACTCCATAACCGAAAAAAATTTTAATATATGATGAATTAAAAAATAATCTCAAAATATTAGCCCAATGGTTTAAACGCCATAGTGCCGAGGTATAGTCTCCTTTTTTTTCTAAAACACTTGTATAGTAATTTACTGGTTTTCCAGATATTAGTGTATCATAATTTTCTTTTAGCACTTCAATTTTTTTGACTGTAGAATCTATTGCTTTTATATATTTATTATTAAAATATAGTGTGACAATACAGGTAATAATAAATAATAAAAATAACAAAACAATTAGAATTTTTTTATGTGCCTCTATTTTAAAAGAGTAAGAATAATAACCTATCCCTGCAAGGTATCCCAATACAGCACCGCTCGTTTGGGATGCCAATATTATGGATACTACGATTATATGGGTGAGTAGTTTAATTGAAAAACTGGAACCCTTGAAATCAATTAAAAAAAATAATAGTATAGCTGTTAAGGCAAAATTATTGGGGTTTGTTAAAAAACCACTAACACGCTCTTGTGGTATTTCTCGAACAATCGACAATAACCATCCAAGAGCCAAAAACAATAAAATAAAAAGATATAAATATTTACATAATATAGATTCTTGTAAATGCCCTAACTTCAGATACATTCCGATCAATATTACAAACAGAATAGAGTAATACTTTATCAACTCCTGCAAGGTAGAAATGAACATAGACTTATCATAATAAATAGCAGGGATTATACTTAAAATAAAACAATAGAAGATAGACACAGTGATAATATTTATTCTTACATACCGAAAATTCTTGAAGTTAAGAATTATAACAAAAGCAAGAAAAATAATAGCCCCAACAAACGATGGGAAAATATTGAATAAGCCATTAATCAATAAAAAACCGATATAGATGAAATAACTCAATACTATATTATCAGCCGACTTATTATTAAAAAGATTCTTTCGATTATTCATTTAGTAATGTGTTTATATATTTTGAAAATTTTAGGCATGCTTTTTATTGTTTAATTTTGTATTAATTGCCATAGCTAATTTAAGAATGCTTAATGGTAAAAAGCTTAAAGTATAGAGCATAAATTTTTTCTTTAATAGCGTTTTTGATTTTGGATATGTTGTCTTTAAAATCTTTCTGGCAATCTGAGGCTTTCCAGCAAATTTTATATAAAATTCAGCCGAAATTAAGGCGTATTTTTTAAGATATTCTATAAGATCAGGCAAAACATCACGAGAAACTTCATCACGTAAAATTGCTTCTTGAGCTG
The DNA here is from genome assembly GCA_015232555.1 of Desulfamplus sp. Classification (GTDB taxonomy): domain Bacteria; phylum Desulfobacterota; class Desulfobacteria; order Desulfobacterales; family Desulfobacteraceae; genus Desulfamplus. Next base: position 25,344 of record JADFZJ010000043.1, read on the forward strand.
TTCTATAAAAACGGGGGCTTCTTTCTTCTACTAAAGAGCAAAGATTATTTGGGCACTTGCTTATAATATTAAAAAAAATCTTACTTATGCGGTTATTACTGTTCAAAAAATAAGTTGCACCAATTTGATTACTGAAAGCAATTGGATATTTAATTGCTATTCTTTCCCACAAATCTTTATCTTCTCCCATGCTTGTAGTTGTGGCAAAATTTCCTACAATTAACAGTACTGATTTTGGGATGACAGCTGTTGAAGAGCATACAGGCTCTCCTTCAAGAGCCGCACTAAAATAGCTGGGCAGTAGTATCCCTTCCCAAGGAAAGGGGGGTATTGATGAAAATTTTGGAATAGATTTTCTACCTTTTGAGTTTAGGACTTGATATAGTGTTGCATAAACACCGGCATCAGGATAATGATGTATCAAATTATTTATTATAGCTAAATGATTGTTTTTCCATTCATCGTCTGCGTCCAAAAAAGCTATATAATCATTGCGGCAATTTGCTATCCCTGTATTTCTTGCAGCAGAAACTCCCGCATTCTTTTGCTGAATAAACTTTATCCTGCCATCGTTGTATTGTCTTACTATTGAAGCACTTTTATCAATCGAACCATCATCAACAATTATCAATTCAAATTCTTGTAATGTCTGATTCAGCACAGAATCTATAGCACGTTTAATCTCTTTTTCTTTGTTATAAAGAGGAATCACAATGCTAAATTTTATATTTTGTTTTTGCTCCATAAATATTGTAATCCTGTAGTGTTATTTTGAAAGCAAACTAAGTAAATGGTTACCCGCCTCTAATGCTTTAGACTTAACTGCTTCCATTTTGTTACTCAGAGTAGATTTGATGATAGAGTGCTCATGGAGTGCCTTCATCGTAGTCTTTATAAGATTATCAATGGTCATATTCTCAGAGGATAAGACATATTCGGTATGTCCAAAAAGTTCTTCATTTATACCCCATGCTTTAAGGCTGTAAGCGATACTGACTGTTGGTACACATGATGAAAGACTTGCTATCGTTGAGTGGGTTCTAGAACCGATGAAACAACTTAATTTTGATATTACCCATTTCAGTTCTGGTGCACTCATTCCCTCCTTTAAAAGATGGATATCGTTAGTATCATTGCCAAGAGAGTTTTTGATATTAGCCAATAGTTCATAATCATCTGTATGTGATGATGTGACATGATAAATAAGAACAACGGGTCGTTTTATCTGATCTCGGATATGCAGCACCATTTGTCTGACCCAGCTATTAGGATCAAGACCGTCGGTTTTTATTCTTTTCATAATAAGAGGACTTAAATTAAGTCCAATGGCTGAAGTTAAATAGTTTTCATTCAGTTCAAGCCCTTCTGGTCTAAGAGTGGGCATAAGAAATGCAGGGTCTGCTGTTAGAAAGACATTCCTGCAGCCATGAGCAACAAGGTAGTCAAAGGAGAGTTTTTCACGGACATGAATTTGATCAACTTCTTTACTCAGGTGGTTTATAATTGTCTTTTTATACCTTCCTGCATTATCAAACGGTCCAACCGATGCACCAAAAATTACAAAAGGTTTACCCTGTTTCTTAACAAATTTACCTAACTGAATAAACCTTCTGGGAATACCATAGTCAAGAGAGTAGTTATCACCTCCAACCGACAGTACAATGTCACTGTTACGAATATCTGGCAATATCTGTTTAAGGCACAATTCATCCCAAATGAGAGTAGCGTAACGAAGAGAAGCTGTCTTTATTATACGATCTGAAAAGCTTTTGTAAGAAATTGGTAAGGCTTTATGGTTAATAGTGTCTTCAATATCTGACCGATATGATTCATTATTATTCATGACATTATAAATGTTCGTACATTCTATATTATTAAAAGTCTTTTCAAGTATTTCCTTTGTTCCTCGAATAATAGCCTCACACCCACGATTGGAATTAGGACCATTACCGACGAATAATATTTTAGTGGGACATTTATTCATGATTGTAACCTCCAAAGTAATAATTGCAGTCTTCTAAGTATAGCGTTAAGATATCTGTAAATCCGTTTTCTTTTTTCTACCCTATCAACTTCTACAAAATAAGTCTGAATTCTACCCTTAAACTGTTCATAATTTTTGTCACACTGATTCCACAGATGTTTGCTTGCAAGAGAGATTTCATATAAGAGAGCTATTTCTTCTTGGTCACCAATCTCATATATGGAATGTAAGGCAGATTCCCTTTTTTGGGGAATCCGTAAACCAGTTCCTTTCAGATATTTGATTCTTTGTTTTAGCTTATATCTTTTGAATATCAGATTGGAGTATTGTGATTGAATAACCTCTTTAATTGAAATTGGTGTTTGAGAAATTTCTTCTTTATATTGCTCTATGAGTTTGTTAATTTTTTCTGAACGAGACACCATAATAGTATGACCACGCCAATCTTCTTTATAGCGAGAGAGCCATGCATCCATGAACGATGCGTCGGCACATTCCGCATAAATATCATCACAAAAATTGCAGGCGTGTAAAGCAAACAGACGATTTGTCCAGTATTTCCCATATCCGTCCGTCCAGTGTGTGGTAAAAGAATGTTCATCTCCCGCAGTTGAAGCATACTTGATTTCAATTCCGAAATCAGATGTATAACGCATAGGGTCTTTTTTACGAAACTTGACGCTGGTTATATTATGAGGGTTTCCGCCAAACCGTGCACAGACGCTTTCTATCAAACCTTTTGAAACATTATGTCCACAGGTTAAGCCAAGTATGAATGGAATATTTTTTCTGCAATAAGGCATTTTTTGTTGAAGATTTCTGATTGCTTTACAAACACATGGTAGGGCAATAATTGCAAAGCGTTTATTGGAATGAATTATCGTATCTAAAAGCTTTGATAATTCTACAGGATAATAACATGAACGTGCTCCTGTTTTAATCTCATCAGCAGTATTACATATTTTATAAGAAAAAAGTAAGTCAGTATCAGGCTGAACATTTATCACAGCATCAACAGCACCTGATAATAATAGCTTTTCCTGAATCCAGGTTGCGAGTCCGCCTGACGTGCTTTCTATCCGTTTGTCTTCATTTAAAATACTGCCAACCAGAGTTTTTAAGTAAAATCCTATTAAAGAGTCATAATTTATATTAGGAATTTGCATGAAAATGGAATTCGTAATTTCTGATTCGTTTGGTGAAGAGTCGCTGAAAGGACATACGGAAAGGCATAATGAGCATTTGTCACCACACTTTCGCTGTTCCGTGATATCTGCCAAATACTCCCCATGCTCGGAAAAGCGAATATAAAGGATTTTCTGTGGGCAGATAGCAGTGCATACACCACACCCTACACAAAGATTATGCTGGACAATTTCACTAATAACATTAATTTTTGTGTTCATATTATGAATTTATGCCTTTTTCTCAAAATATCGTAAAAAGTGATTATACCGTATAAAACAATGGCGGAACCGTGGCTCACAACTAAAGTTATAGCAGCCCCTGTGGCTTGATATTTAGGGATAAACAACCAAGCAATAAGCATACTTAATAGTCCGGTCACCAATACGGAATACATGTATAATTTATCTTTATTGGAGATTATGACATATTGTGAAAAAACAATCCCACAACTTAACATTAAGATATAAAGACCTATAAAGCGTAGAGGAGTGATAGATTGAGCATATTCGTGACTGAAAAAATTAGAAATTATGAACTCTGGAAATACAATCATTGGAACCGCTATTGGCAAAACAGTCATCACCATCACAGCCAGATATTTAACCACAAACATAAAAAGCCCAGATTCTGTGGTATCTTCCATTTGTAGTTTTCTGGCAAAAATGGGCTGTCCAATGCGGGATATCTGCTCAATAAAAATGTTGCCTACCCAGAAGAACTGCCATGCAGCAGAATAAACTCCCAGCTCTTCTGAGCCGCAGTAGTTTTTTAGTATAAGTTGATTAAAATTAGTAAATCCAAGTCCACATAAAGCAGAAAAACATAGGAAAAAATTGCGTGCCAACCATTCCCATATCCCAAGAATAAGTGTTTTAATCCTGATTTTTTTCAAGTATTGAGAAAATATCCAACCGTATTGTATGGCAAGATAAATACATGCAGTTGCCGTCATAGATATCCCTACATACTTTACTGTTAATTGGCTATCAAAAATTAGGATATAGCTCCATATAGAAACAAAAAACATGATGCGATAAAAAGCAAAGTATATACTGTGTCTGCGAATATTATTTGTTGCGTCATATACTCCCTTTGCTTCAAGTGAAATCAGGCTACTTCCAATAATAACCCAGAGAACAAGGTCACTTCCTTTATTTGGATACATTTTAATATAAATAGATAGAATAATAAGACAGGTAAAAAGTAATATAAGCTTTAGTAGTAGTGTAATCCCGACAATTTCAGCCATTCTGTGTTCCTGCTGAACAATATCTCTGATTAAAGTTTTATCTGTCCCGTAGCGTGTAATTGTTTCGATATATGATGATATAGCTATACTATAAGATAAAATTCCGTAATTCAGTGATCCTAAAATATTTGCCATCTTAATCCTAGTTGCAAAACCTATTGCTGCAAGTAGCATATTGACAATTATTAAGAAAATCAATGTATTAAAATTGCGATTATTTCCTTTTATCAGGGGAATAATTTTTGCGTATACTTGCTTTATGATAGACAAGTTTGGTAACCTTTAGAATCTTGATTTTTCAGGTTGGTAGCATCCTTCATATAACCCTAAAATGGGATAATAGCTTCATAAAGTGTCAACTATTTTACGAAGAATGCTCAAAATTTCATGCAATTGACCTGCGTTTAAGTGACAACTTTCCTGACAATAACCACTATTGTATAGCAGAACTCACCAACATTTTTCCTCCATTAACTTGTAATTCAATCAGCTTATAATATGCCTTACCATCAAAACCATCTAATGGAAGCATAATTGCCTTTGATGTTAATGGATCTAATAAACCAATTTTCAACACGTAACGTCCTTCCTTAATGTCAACAGGAATTTTAATTGATGATTTAATACTTATCTGTTTTTCTGGGAACCATTTCCATGTCGGAACTTGAGGTGTTTCCTGAAATTCTAAAACAGAATTATCATTACTATCAGTAATAGTGAATTTCAGTACATAATCTCGATAACAGGGAGCATTCCCTTTATTTTTCCATACTTGCTCAAGTTCCAAGATTGTTGGCATATTTTTTGGATTGACGTCGATAACCGCAGGACAACTGATTTTTTCTAAGATGAAACGATATCCAATTTTTTTTGCAGCATCTTCAATTATTTTAGTTGCATCATAACTTAGTCCCTTGTTTCGAGGTAGGTAGTTCAAATTAATATAACTTACAGGATCTGCTAACCCTATAGAAAAAATATTTTGTATGTTTATAATATTATCTTCAATACCTGCGAATTCATAACTACAAGAAAGTCCGTTATTTTCCGTTGCATCCTCAACATTATTATTAGCAACTAAGTCATTATTTGAAATTCTGGTTAGACTGAAATTCTTCGCATACATTTCTATTGACATTAATTCTTTTATTCCTTTCTCAATGCCAAGTAGTCCTTTTGTTTCTGTTGATCCAGCCTGAAATTCTGCCGACAATGATTGCCATGTATTCATCGCCAATGCATCATATTTGTTTGAAAAGTAATTTTTTACAAACTGATTGTTGCTATTATTGGCTTGAAGTTTGAGATAAGGTTTCATAAGGCTGTTGCTGATAGTTCTTACTTTTATCAGCCCTTCTATACGATACTTTTCACCCGGTATTAATTTTTCATCAACAAGTTTTATTCTTGCATAATTCCAATCTCCATTTTGCTCACCTGAAATTTTTACACCTTCATCTTGTGCCTGACTTAAATTTATTCCATTCATGCTAATCCAACCGTCAAGAGATTTTTCTCCGCTTGGGTTTAAAACTTGGTTTACAGAAGTTTCCATTGAGTACTTATTTTCTGATACAGCAACTCTTGGATATCCATAATTGATGAAATATTTTGACATTGGACCCATTGATTTTCCATCTGCCAAATTTAGTCCATCATACCTGAGGTTAATTTTTCCATTTGTCGCATAATTTACAATTGTATTCTGATATGGAGCAATATTAAGAAATAATTGAATATTTGGAAAAGACTTTTGATAAGACGAAATCATTGACTGATATGCTTTCAGAAAAACCTCTCCAGAGTAACCATTTTTAAGTAACTCTTCATCTGTCCACATGCCACTTGCCCCGTTCCCAAAATGCATCTCACCCCATACCCCAATATTACGCATATCTAAAAACTCAATGTCTTTATTTTGATTAAACTCGTTCCCCATAGCTTTTATAAAATTTTGAATTTTCTGTAAGTACAGCTCATTCCAGTAAACAGGATCTATTTGTTTTCCATTCATGTGAGAAACGCCCGGAACACCAGAATCAAACACCCACAACGGTGTTGCTTGGCTACCAATTGTTGTTGACATTACGCCAAATGCAAATCTATTGAAACCTTTTGCTTTCCAAGTAGTTATCCAGGATTTTATAATATCGAATTTGTATACTCCTTCCTGAGGTTCCAATTGATCCCATGTGAATCTTGAATATGCAATATCTGTATAAGGTTTAATAGATTCATATAATGACCAATCTCCTATCCATGTTGGGTAGGTCAAACCACATCCCTGATTAAATACTGGTTTATCTAATTCAGGAGGATTATACTCATACGTACCACCGAGCGTCACTGTCCCACTGTTAGCTATATTGTTAACAGTGCTATTATTAACCGAATCTGATGTTGACAATAGTTGCCCATTGTTATCTACTATCATAATTATATCACTGTAAACATGATCAATTAAACACATAGATATCAAGATACAATAAAAAAACACTTTATACTTGTACATAATTCACCTCATTTCTAAATATTATAAGTCATAATTAAACAGGATTTTGGGAAATTTCCCCTTCAACACCATGATACTCAAACCCATACTCAATAACCTCCTCTGGATCATAAAGGTTTCTGCCATCAAAAATTATCTTATCTTTTGCCTCATTAATTTAGATAAAGTTTTAAAGTTAATCTGCCTAAAAGACTTCCACTCTGTCATCAGCACAAGATCGTCACATTGATTTAGAGCTTCATAAACAAAGTTGTAAATTACCGTTATCCAATTAATCTGGGCATCATGGATATCGACTCTCTTTGAGTGGCATTGTGTCTTTCTCGCAAGACACTTATTATCTTTCCGATAGTTGCCATTACGACTTTCAACATAGCTGGTGTTGAT
>JADFZJ010000044.1:0-27945 GCA_015232555.1 Desulfamplus sp.
GCTCTTCCGATTTAGCACCTATCTCTGCCATTATTGTGCAGCCAAGAGCTTGTGCCTTATCTTTGCTCATAAGAATCACGGCTGATGCACCATCACTGATTATTGAGGCGTTGCCGGCTGTTCCAACACCACCATCTTTTTTAAATGCGGGTTTCATTTTTGAGAGCATCTCATAACTTGTCTCTTTGGGGCACTCGTCAGTATCAAAGATTTTTGGGTCTCCTTTTCTCTGAGGAATCAGAATTGGTGCAATCTCATCTTTAAACCGTCCATCTGCAATAGATTTACAGGCTCTTTTGTATGACTCAGCAGCAAATCTGTCCTGCTCTTCTCTTGAAACATCCCATTTTTCGCAGCAAAGCTCGTTAGACATACCCATGTGAAAATCGTTTACAATATCCCAAAGACCGTCATGCACCATATGATCTTCAATTTTACCAGGACCCATACGGTGTCCCCAGCGTGCATTTTCCATATAATATGGTGTCATGCTCATATTTTCCATTCCTCCTGCAACAACAACATCAGCATCGCCGCACTGAATTGCCTGAGCTGCAAGCATAACAGCCTTAAGAGATGAACCGCACACCTTATTTACTGTAATTGACTCCACTTCCCAAGGAAGCCCAGCTTTTACAACAGCTTGTTTTGCAGGATTCTGCCCATAACCGCATGGAAGAACCATTCCCATTATGCACTCATTAATCTCTTTTGGATCAATTGCTGCACGTTTTATAGCCTCTTTAATCGTATGAGCACCTAAATCAGTAGCTCCTATTTTGCTTAAAGTTCCTCCAAAACTTCCTAAAGGTGTTCTGACTGCACTTACAATAACTGCTTGTTTCATTTAAATTTATCTCCTTAAAAGTTATTAGATATTATAGAGTTGATATTGAAATTACGCTTCTTTTGCTACACAAAAAAAATAGTATAAATAACTAAATATCGAATTTGCAGGATATTCATATTAAACAAGCACTGTCAACATGATTCTTAGCTCAATTTTGAATCTTCTCTCTAAGACCAGACAGACGCATATCTGTGCGGTTATTGTTTAAAGCAATTTCAAATGCACGTCTTGATCCCACAATAATTACAAGCTCTTTGCCCCGAGTTATAGCTGTATATAGAAGATTTCTCTGTAAAAGAGGGTAGTGCATGGTGGTGAGAGCAATAACTACAGCAGAATACTCTGAACCTTGAGACTTATGAACAGAGACTGCATAGGCAAGGGTAAGCTCATCAAGTTCTAAAATATCGTAATCCACCAGCCTTCCATCATAATCGACAACAATACGGTTTTCTGATTTTACCACCTCATTTACAACTCCAATATCTCCGTTAAATACATCTTTTTCGTAGTTGTTTTTAAGGTGCATAACCTTATCTCCAGTTTTGAATACAAATCCTCTGCTTTCAACTCCGCCGCTTGTTTTGTTCAATGCTTCTTGAAGTTTCTGGTTTAGATTTATTGTGCCTGCTTCTCCTTTGTGCATTGGTGTTAAAACTTGAATTTCATGAATATGGCTGAACGCATTTTTTATCCTGTTGCTGCAAAGTTCTGTAATGGTTTTTACAACTCGTTCTGGATCATTATTTTCGATAAAATAGAATTCTGATAATCCATCTTCTTTAGTTTTTCTTTCAAGAACAGGCATTTGTCCATTTCTTATGCAGTGGGCATTAATGATAATCGGGCTTAGTTCTGCCTGCCTAAATATTTTTGTGAGCAAAAAGGTTTTTACTACACCAGAACTTATAATATCAGAAAGCACATTGCCAGGACCTACTGAAGGGAGTTGGAAAATATCTCCTACAAGAATTAAAATTCCATTTATAGGCACTGCCATAATAAGATGATACATAAGAAGAGTATCAACCATTGAAGACTCATCAACAATAACCACATCAGCATCTAAGGGGCTGTCTTGATTTCTTCCGAACAGCTCGGTATCTGGATCGTATAAAAGCATTCTGTGAAGTGTTGAGGCTTTTCTGTTAGTCACTTCTGATAATCTTCTTGCTGCCCGCCCAGTTGGTGCACCAAGAATAACCTTCTGATGCAGTCTGCCAAACAGAGCACATACAGCCCGTATCAGTGTGGTTTTGCCTGTTCCTGGTCCACCTGTTATCACTGTTACTCTGTGAGACAGAAGCTCCTTGACAATATCGCTCTGTTCGTCAGAAAGTTTAATTGCAAGGCGGGTTAATATCTCTATTTCAATTTCATCTTCATTCAATTCATAATTTGGAACAGAAATTGATAGCATTGCCTTAATTTTTTGAGCAATGCCTGTCTCTGCCTTGTGCATTTTTCGGGTGTAAACAACAGATATATTGCGATCTTGACTGCTCTCTTGCCAATCAGTTTCAATTACTATCTCTTTTCCATGCTCAAGATTTACAAATGCAAGCTCAATACTCTCTTTACTCGCACCTGTAAGACGCATACACCGATCTATTAAATCTGTCTGTTGGCTGCACGCATGACCATCAGACTCATTTTTTAGAAGAAGGTAGATTATTGATGCTTTGATCCGCTCAGGGTCAGTTGGAGCAGTTCCAGTTTTTATAGCAATAGCATCAGCAACTTCAAATCCAGCCTCTGGAATATCTCTTGATAGTTGATATGGTTTTGATTTGAGAACTTTTAGTGCATCTCTTCCATAGAAATTTATAATTGCTGATGCGTGATCTATTCCAACTCCATGCTCTTGAAGAAACTGCATCACCTTTCTGACGGCGTGGTGCTGATCCCAAGCACGAGATACGGTTGTCATTTTTGCTTTGCCGATGCCTGTTATCTCGCAAAGACGGTGAGGCTCATTTTCAATTATATCAAGAGATTGCTCTTTAAAGTGATCCACAATCTTTTTTGCCATTGACTCGCCAATTCCCTTTATCATACCAGAGCTTAAATACTTTCTGATATCAGCTAAGGTAGATGGGAGAGTAACCTCAAATCTCTCAACCTTGAACTGCTCGCCATACTTTGGATGGGATACCCATCTGCCTGTCAGTAAAAGCATCTCTCCCTCTGCAACTCCTGCAAGGTGTCCGACAATGGTTACAGGCTCTCTGATATCATGGATTTTTAGGCGGGCTATGGTGTAGTGGTTATCTTCGTTTTTGTAGGTTATTCTATGTAACGTGCCTTTGATTGTGGTCATTGATTATTACTATCTTGTTAAAATATTGATATATTAATAAATTATGGTAATTAAAAAGTATTTTAAGAGTTTCTACCTGAAATCATTGTTAAAATCAACATTTCAGGTAAAATTGAAAATCATAGTCTGGAATAGAGTCTGTTATAAAGAACAATAAAGGTATTTGTAATACTTTTGCAAAAGCAGGGGAGAATCGGTATTCAACCTTTCAGATATATGGCTGTTGTGCTATTTTTAATATTTTTAGTTCCCACTTGTTCACTCTTCTTTAAGTAAAGATGATTATGATCGTTTTACCACTTTTTTCCTCCCTCTTCTGACAAAGGGTTGGGTTGAGTGGCGTTAATAACAAGCAGATAATAAAGGAGAAATTTTTGATGAATTACACCATTTTTGATACGCCAGTGCTCAAAACCGTTATCTATTGGGCAGCCCGATTTTTTTTCTATGCTACAGGATGGAAGGCAGAGGGGACAAAGCCCGATTTCAAAAAATATGTCTTGATAGCAGCTCCCCACACATCTAACTGGGATTTTGTTTACACCCTGCTTGTAGCGTTTCTTTTAAAGATTAAAATCTATATGATGGGTAAACAAGAGCTGTTCAAACCTCCGTTTGGCAAGATTGTAAAATGGCTTGGAGTTATTCCCATTGATCGGAGTAAATCAAACAATACAGTTGCTAATATAGTGCAGGCATTTGATGAACATGAAGAGCTGGTTGTTGTAATTCCACCATCTGGCACTCGAAAAAAGGTAATGTATTGGAAAAGCGGTTTCTACCATATCGCAAGATGTGCAAATGTCCCTATCGTCATGGGATATATAGATTATAGACGCAAGGCAGGCGGACTTGGACATTCTATAAATCCTACAGGGAACATTGAAGCAGATATGGTTCATATAAAGTCATTTTATGCTGATATTACTGGAAAATACTCTTAAAATGAAAACATGGACAGATAAGAATGTCGCAACCAACAAAAAAGAAAAAAAGAAACCCTTACAGAATTGGCATCAAGACAGGTATGGCTCCGGGTACAATGGTTTTCATAGGAGAACGTAAACAGGAGAAAACCAGCATTGATGTTATTGATTATAGCGATACCACTCTTAATGAATTACGTGATGTATCTGTAAATCAATGCTGTGATTTATCCAAGTCTTCCGGCAGTGTAACATGGATCAACGTAAATGGCATCCATGATATCGCTTTTATTGGAGCACTGGGAAAATGCTTTGATCTTCATCCAATTACTTTAGAAGACATTGTGAATACTGCTCAGAGGCTTAAGATAGAGGAGTTTTCTAACTATATATTCATTGTTCTTAAAATGATGAAATTCAAAGAAGCTGGAAATAACGTAGAGATCGAACATATTAGCCTGATACTTGGAAAGGATTACGTAATTTCATTTCAAGAGAAAGAGGGAGAACTATTTAATGCACTACGGGATCGAATCCGAGCTGCCAAAGGGCGTATCCGCTCGATGAAATCGGATTATCTCGCCTATGCCCTCATGGATGCTGTAGTGGATAATTACTTTTTATCCATTGAACGAATCGGTGATCGAATTGAGGATATAGACGATCAGATTCTGACCGAGCCTAAACAGGAAGATATCAAGGAAATCCATCGTCTCAAACGCGATATATTAACTCTTCGCAAGGCAGTATGGCCCCTTCGTGAAGAGATCGGGGTAATCGAAAAGAGTGAGTCGGATATGATATGTTCGGAAACCAAAGTTTTTTGGCGTGATTTGTATGGCAATACTATCCAAATAATCGATATGCTTGATACTTTTAGAGATATTATCGGTGGTATGCACGACACATATTTGTCCAGTATAAGCAATAGAATGAATGAGATTATGAAAGTGCTAACCATCATTGGTACAATCTTCATACCTTTGACATTCATAGTAGGGGTGTATGGAATGAATTTTGAGTACATGCCTGAACTGAAATGGCATTTGGGCTACTATATGATATGGGGTGTTATGCTGGCTGTTGGAATAGGACTACTCGTCTATTTTAAGCTGAAAAAGTGGATTTGAAGGGGGTTGCTATTGGAAAAAACAGCAAAATTTACAGTATTTCTTGACAGAGATGGAGTTATCAACGTGGATTCTCCTGATTACATAAAGAGTGCCGAAGAATTTGAATTTATACCCAAAAGTGCCGAAGCAATTGCACTTTTGACACAAAAATGTTTTGACGTAATTGTCATAACCAATCAGTCAGGAGTTGGAAGGAAGATATTTACCCGTCAGGCATTAGATGCAATTTTTGATAAGATGAAAAAAGGAGTAGCAGATGCAGGCGGAGCTATCAAAGATATCTTTTTTTGCCCACATACTCCAGAAGATGGCTGTTCATGTCGAAAACCTCTGCCAGGATTGCTTTTCCAGGCAATTCAAAAATATGGAATTGATCCTGTCTGTTCCTGCATGATCGGAGACAGCATAAAAGATATTGAGTGTGCCCAAAATGCAGGTTGCGGTTATAGTGTGCTTGTCAGAACAGGAAACGGGAAAAAATCGGAGAAAAAGCTAAGGGAGAAAAACGTTAGAAAACCTGATTTTACAGCGGACGATCTCATGGATGCTGTCCGCTGGTTAAATTTTATAGAGTAGTTTTTTCGTGATCATTTCGATCACTTTTACAGCCATCTTTACGTTCATTTACGTTCATTGGGCGTAGTCAAATAGTTAAAGTCTGTCTATTTCATCCTGAATGTGTATGCGATCATCATCTGGTTTCTATCTTCCATCTGAAGAGCTGCTTCTAACCCTGCACAATCTAAATTACAATTTATCGCCTCTTTTGTCATACGTATGCCCATAGGATTCTTCTCTGTCATCGTTTTGGCAAGAGCCATTGCAGTATCAATAATCTCATCTTTTTCTACAACCCTTGAGGCAAAACCAAGTTCCATAGATGTCTTTGAGTCCATCCAGTTACCAGTCAATAGAAATTCGTTTGCCCTTCCTGAGCCTATAAGTCGCGGGAGAAAATAGCTTGAAGCCATGTCAGCTCCCCCAAGTCCAATATTGATGTATGCAGCAGAAAAACGGGCATCTTTTGACAAAATCCTAATATCTGAAGTCATTGCAAGGGAAAATCCAATACCTGCTGCTGCACCGTGAACGCAGCAGATAACAGGCTGAGGAATCTGACGCATTGCCAGAAAGAGTCGGCTCATTCTGGCTTGAGCTTCGTATGCCTTTACTGGCATCATTGCAAAAATTTCAGGTCCATAAGTTTCCATATCAAGCCCTGCACAAAAACCCTTTGCATCGCCTCCATCAAGTATGACTACAGTTGTCTCAGCATCATATCTTAGTTGATTCATAAGCTGCTCAAACTCCTGAACCATCTTCAAATCAAAAGCATTGTACTTTAGCGGACGGTTTAAAGTAATTCGTCCGATTTTTCCATCTTTGCTAAATATCAAATTTTCCATTTTTGTTAATCCATATTTATCTTAAAAATTTATAAAACTATACTCTAAGCGGGCATAAATTGAACTTTTTATATCTAAGTAGAGACGCACAGCCGTGCATCTCTACAGTTTAGCTAAAACTCAGTTTATGACTTTGAGCAGTATATCAATATCTTTTTCAATAGAAGAAGGCGTGTCTTTAGGGGCAAAGCGTTTAACAGGATTACCGTTTGAATCAATAAGAAATTTTGTGAAATTCCATTTAATCTGAGGTATCAGCAAACCTGGAAGAGCCTGTTTTAAATATTTGAAAAGAGGATGTGCATTTTCTCCATTGACATCGATTTTTGCAAACATGGGAAAAGTAACGCCATAATTGATATAGCAGGTCTGTTTAATTGACTCATCATCTCCTGGCTCCTGATTTGCAAACTGATTACATGGAAATCCCAATATCTCAAACCCTTTATCCTTATATTTGTCATACAACGCCTGCAAACCTTTATATTGAGGGGTAAGACCGCATTTAGAAGCCGTATTAACCACAAGAACCACTCTGCCTTTATAACTCTCCATTGAAATCTCTTTATTGCCAAGTGTGTTAGCCTTAAATTTATAAAATTCTGTCATTATCCCACCTTTTATAAAATTCTGTCATTATCCCGCTTTTTTAGAACATAAGCAGCTTCGTTGCAACTATTGTTGGATTGAAATTCCTGAATAACAAGCTACTTTCGCTAACTTGTAAAATGGTCGGTTTGAATAGAGATCGTTATCGGGATATCTCTTGTCAGAGTGTATTCTAAATGTTTTATTTTTGGCAACTCATGGTAAAAAAAGTATCTGCAAACCATAATTTTGCCTTCGTAAAAAAGCCTGTCTGACTTGTTTATAACATCTGATTTTTTTGTGTCACTACTCGAATAGTCTGTATTAAAAATTGAAATATCTGGATTGTCAGACAGTTTTTTCACTGCCATTAAAGACTGAGATAGCCACTGCCATGCAATCACCACATATCCGAACATCTCAAGATAGAGAGTCGCATTTGCAAGAAAGGCTTCGGCACCTTTTTGCATTGCCATAATTCCAAGAGTTTGAGTGGTATCTGTAACTGTTTTAAGTGCTTGTCTCATCTCATATGCCATTGAATCCAAATCTTTGTGGGAGAGTGCTTTTTCAACTGTTTTTTCAACTTCATGACAAAAGAGCTTTAAGGCTTTTCCATCTTGCATCACAACTTTTCTTCCCAAAATGTCCATACCTTGAATTCCTGTAGTGCCTTCATGGATAGCATGGATACGCATGTCTCTGAAGTGCTGCTCCACAGGAAAATCTTCACAATATCCATATCCGCCAAAGCATTGTAAACTCTGGCTTGTGGAGAGTATCCCCATTTCAGATGGAAATGTTTTTGCAACAGGTGTCAGAAGCTCTAAAAGAAGATGATATTTTTCCTTTTCATCTTTTATATTAATGAGTTCTATCTCACTTAAATCAGAACTATTTTTCATTAGATCGCGGGATAAACTTTTAACAATATCCTCGTAAATGCTGCATTGAAGTATTAAAGAGAGCGAGCCTTCCCATACAGACCTTTGAAAAAGCAGCATACGCTTTACATCAGGGTGCTCAATAATTGGAACGGGTTGATTTTTACGTTTATTCTGTTTATCTCCAGAAAGCGATCTACCCTGTTTACGTGTTTTAGTGTAATCAAGGGCTGCTTCATAGGCTGCTGATGCAATAGATGTTGCACCCATTCCAACCTCAAGCCTTGCACCGTTCATCATCTGAAACATATAAGATAGCCCTTTATTAGGTTCACCAACAAGCCACCCCCAGCAGTCGCCCTTATCTCCAAAGCTCAACGCTGTTATAGGTGCGCCTCTGTATCCGAGTTTGTGAAAAGTTTGAGTAACAGTAACATCGTTGCCGACCATTTTAGTATATTCTTTTGATTGCTGATAAGATGTTTCTGCTTGATTCATATTTTTAGGAGACATCAAATTTTCAGGTCTGAACTTTGGAACTACAAAGAGTGATATCCCTTTAACTCCAGCAGGCGACCCTTCAATTCTTGCAAGCAGAAGATGCACAACATTATCAACTCCGTCATGATCTCCGGCTGAAATAAATATCTTCTCTCCAGAGATAAGAAAAATCTTGCCAGCCGGTTCATCTGTGGATAGCTCATCTTGCTGCATAGGTCTTGCCGAAGTTACAAGATCACCTAAAGAGCTGCCGGCTTCTGGTTCTGTCAATGCCATTGTTCCCTGCCATTTTCCATCACGCATAGACGGCAGAAATGTTTTTTTAAGATAATCTGATCCATAGGTGAAGATAAGTTTTGCAGCACCAGTAGTTAAACCAGAATAGACAGATGCAGAGTAGTTTGCTGCTGCAAAGATAAAATAGACTGCATGGAGAATAGAGGCAGGCATCTCTTCTCCTCCCCACTCTTCAGGAAACGGTGCTGCAATCCAACCGTCACGCCCAAGGGTTTGCATTATGTTTCTCACCTCAGGATTGACAGCAACTGTTCCGTTTTTAAGCTCAGGAGGGTTGCGATCCATTAGTTCAAATATTGGATAGAGTGCTTTTTTAGAGAACTCAAGAGCAGCATCAAGAACCAAATCAATAGATTTTTTATTTCTTCCTGCAAAAGGGTCAAGGTTTGGAGTTTTATGAATATCTATAAGTTCATGGAGCGTAAACTTAAGGTTTTTCATGTTTATGAATCTGCCTGCCATATTTTTTTCTCCTTAATTAAATATTAAAAATGGTGAACCCACCTTAAATTGAATCTATCACCCTCTGACCTGTTCTCTGCTGAAGATTCAAAATAGGCGTTAAAAAATAGATGATCATTTTGGGAGAAGTGATAGACCATGCCGGGTCCTATTGCAAAAACCTGCTCCCTGCTATCTTCTACATCATTTCCATTCATTTGTGTATCTGTAATCTGTTTTAAGTAGTATCCGTTTATACCAAGCCTCATAGTTTTTGGAATTATCTCATAAGCAACAGTAAAATTTGCATGAACTGCCTGACCAGCTTGAGTATCATCAGCTCCAAGTGCTTTGTATCCTCTGCCCGGGTCATCATTTTCAGCGTTCCATAGATAGTGGATACGGGTTGAGGCTGTCATTTTAGGTGTAATAAACAAGGTTGCCGCCCAATAAGGATTAAACGAAAAGAAGTTACTGCCAGCATTTAGCTCTCTATTCTCGTCATATTCGCCAGTTGGAAAGATCATCTGAAGCTCTATTCTGTGCATAAAGATGGGACCGTTTTTACCCATAATCGGATCCCACTGAAGGTATGGACCTATCAAGATATCTCCAACTCCGCTGCCATTATCCTGAGGAAATTGAGAATTATCAACTTCATAATCCATATCAAGCCCAACTACTGGAAGCATAGCATTAACTCCCCACTTACCGCCTGCAAGAAGCTCTTTATCTGACTGATATAGAAGCTGAGTAAGACCAATCCAAGCATTTAAAGATTCGTCTGCAAATGGGGGAAGAGCATCACCGCCATTTGAGTTAGTAAGTTTGTCAGAAGTGTAGTTTTGAATATACTGGGTAAAATATACGCCTGGTCCGGCTGGTGGTCCTCCATCAAGAAAACTTGTAAATCCAAGGTTTACTGATGGCAGATCGTATGCGTAAAGAGGCTTTGCTGGTATAATTGGGGTTATTGACATCAAGACCTGTGCAAACAAAATAGCTGCTGGCAAAAAAAAGTTCGCAACTGACTTTTTAGAAAGTTTCATCTTTTAATCTCCTTTTAAATTAAGTATTTATTGGTGTTATCTATTATTTGTCAGATCGATTTTTAAGCTGGGCGTTTAATTAAATCACCTTGACAAAAAACCGAAAAACTGAGACTTTGCTTCTATCAAAAGAAACAGATATTGTCATGCTGTTTTTTTCAAAACTGATTTAAAATTGATTACAAGAAAACTGATTTAAAATTGATAAAGAACAAAGCCAATGTTTATAAATCATACGAAATTTTATAAATTACATAAATGATAATTGAATCAAAAACAAAAAGGAGATTATTGTGGCAGTAAAAATATTTTTAAATGAAGATGAGATTCCAAGACAGTGGTACAACATTGCAGCAGACCTTCCGGGCACTATGAATCCGCCGCTTGGACCTGACGGCAAACCAATCTCACCAGATATGCTTGCACCTGTTTTTCCTATGAACCTGATTGAGCAGGAGATGAGCCAAGAGCGGTGGATTGATATTCCAGAGGGAATTCTTGATCTTCTTTACCGCTGGAGACCATCTCCATTGAGAAGAGCTATCTATTTAGAACAATATCTTCAGACACCTGCAAAGATATTTTACAAAGATGAAAGTGTCTCTCCAGCAGGAAGCCATAAACCAAATACTGCTGTTGCTCAGGCATGGTATAATAAAGAGTTTGGTATAAAAAAATTGACCACAGAGACTGGTGCTGGTCAGTGGGGCTGTGCTCTCTCTTACGCCTGCTGCCTTCTTAAAATGGAGTGCAAGGTGTTTATGGTAAGGATCAGCTTTGACCAGAAACCTTTTAGAAAATCAATGATGGAGACATGGGGCGGAACCTGTATCGCAAGTCCGTCAAATGAGACCGCTGCTGGTCGTGATATACTTGCAAAGTATCCTGACACCCCTGGAAGTCTTGGAATTGCAATAAGCGAGGCTGTTGAGGCTGCTGTTACTGACACAACTGGTCAGACTCGTTATTCCTTAGGAAGCGTACTTAATCACGTAATGCTGCATCAGACAATTATTGGGCTTGAGGCAAAAAAGCAGCTTGCAAAGGCTGGAATTAAAAAGGTAGATACAGTTATCGGATGTGCAGGCGGCGGCAGTAATTTTGCTGGTATTGCATTCCCATTTACATTAGATAAGATAAATGGTGCAGATATTGAGATTATTCCTGTAGAGCCTGCATCCTGCCCAACATTGACTCGTGGTCCGTATATATACGATCATGGAGATGTTGCAAAGATGACCCCAATGCTGCCGATGTACTCATTAGGTCACGATTTTATTCCAGCTCCAATCCATGCAGGAGGATTAAGATATCATGGTATGTCACCTCTTGTATCTCAGGCAGTTGCTCATGGATTAATGGCTCCAATGGCTATTAAGCAGCTTGAGTGCTATGAAGCTGCAATGACTTTTGCCAAAACTGAAGGAATGATCATAGCTCCTGAATCAAGCCATGCAGTTGCAGCAACTATCAGAAAGGCGTTAGAGGCAAAAGCAGAGAGAAAAGAGCGGGTAATTCTCTTTAACTTAAGCGGTCATGGTCTTATGGATTTGGCTGGTTACAGCAAATTTATGAAAGGCGAGCTTAAAAACGCAGAACTATCGCAAAAAGAGCTTGATGAGACTTTAGAAAGAAGCGTTAAAGGAAATCCAGTTCCAGCGTTATAAACAACATATTGATTATATTAAAAAATACAGGATTATATTAAAAAAACGTAGTGGTCATGTATCGATTGTATTAAGAAAATGCAATGATTACATTATGAGACGCACAGCCGTGCGTCTCTACAAAAATGGATATTCAACCATGATTGATAAAAAGATAGATAACGATAAATTTGATTCAGAATCTGGATATTGCAGGATGCTCGGACATGAAGTGTCGTTTTCTTATTGTAGAATAGCAAAAAATAACATGCCCTGCTTTAAAATCATGGATTGCTGGTTTGATAGACTTCCAATTGCCGATTACATGCAATCAAACTATTCAGAAGAGGAGATAGAAAAAATTATAGAAAAACCACCAAGTAAAATAACTACTCTTTATGATCTTATTGAGCAGGCAAAAAAAAGAGCAGCGAATAACAAGACATAACAATTTTAAGCAGAGCATATTTAATGAAATTCTCTATTGATTTTAACGGAATAACTGAACTCTTTTCGTCTGCACAAGACAGCGGCAGAAATTTCCTCTACGAATACGAAGTCTATTCTCTTCTGAAATACTCAGGAGCAGAGACCCCTCCAAAATGCAGCTTTATCCCTCGTGGTTCAAGACCCTCTGATGATGAATTTAATGCAATTCCGGGTGATAAAGCTGTTCTTAAAATTGTCTCTCCAACTATCATACACAAAACTGAAGTGGGCGGAGTTAAAATTGTCCAAAAAGAGAGCAGCCGTATCCGTTCTGCTGTCAGGCGTATGCTTTATGAAGTGCCTGAAAACTATGCTGCATGGATCGAGAGAAGCGAAAAAAATAGAGCAGCATCTCCACCAGAATATAAAGATTTAACAGGCGAAGCACTAATAGCGGCAATCAGCCGAGATTTAAAAGGAGTGCTTCAAGTTCAGTTCATGCCGCCTGACTCATCTGCATTTGGCAATGAGTTAATCGTTGGACTTCGTTGCACACGCGAATTTGGTACAGTTTTAAGTGCTGGACTCGGGGGAACTGATACTGAACTCTATGGACAGAGATTTAGAAAAGGACAGGCAATTGTGGCTGGCTCAACTGAGCTTAATGATGGAAATTCGTTTTTTCAGATGTTCAAAAAGACGATCTCCTACATAAAACTTGCTGGTCTGAGCCGCGGACAGAGAAGAATCGTTACTGACGAGCAGCTTATTGAGTGCTTTGACGCATTTATCTCCCTTGCAAACTACTACTCTCCAACCCGCTCTGATGCCCCTTTTGTTATTGAGGAGCTTGAGATAAATCCTTTTGCTTTCACAGATTATCTTATGGTGCCGTTAGACGGCATGTGCCGTTTTTCTCTGCCCTCCCAAAAAAAGAACAGCCGTCCTATTTATAAAATTGATAATCTTCTCCACCCTGAAACCATTGGAATTATTGGAGTATCATCAACACGCAAAAATTTTGGACGTATAATTTTAGATAATATTCTTACTGAAGGATTTCCTTCTGATAAGGTTGTTGTTATAGGCACTCCAATCAATAAACCGATTCAAAATAGCTCAGCAGATAAAATACAATCTTCATCTAATATTAAAATACAATCTCCATCTGACCATAAAAACGCTAAAATAGAGTTATCATCTGACTCTAAAGCAAATGTTGATATTAATGTTGTTTCAGATCTTAAATCTTTAACAGATAAACTCGATCTGTTTATTGTTGCTGTTAGTGCAGCCCAAGTATCTGATATTGTTGAACAGGTGATTGAATTAGACGCTGCTAAAAGCGTAATGCTGATATCTGGGGGTATGGGTGAGACCGAAGAGAGTAAAGAGCGTGCCCGTAATGTGATAGAGAAGATTTATCTTAGTCATGGAGACCGCAAAGGTAATGGAGGACCAGTATTTATTGGTGCAAACTGCATGGGTGTTATCTCTCGTCCAGGAGGTTATGACACATGGTTTATTCCAGAAGAGAAGCTGCCAAAAGAGAGAATAAAATACTCAAATGATAGAAACTCCCATTTTCATAGAGCCGCTCTTATCAGCCAGAGCGGGGCTTTCATGCTCCACAGAACTCACCAGTTTCCCCAGCTTCGTCCAGCATACATGATCTCAATGGGCAATCAGACAGACCTTACGCTTGGCGATATGGTCCACTACTTTAAAGATTCTGACAAAGTTGATGTTATCGCCATTTACGCAGAAGGTTTTAACGATTTTGACGGGCTTGAGCTTTGCAAAGGGATTCATCATGCTGTGCTATCTGGCAAAGAGGTTGTATTCTACAAAGCAGGCAGAACACCAGAAGGAAAAGCTGCAACAAGCGGACATACAGCTTCGCTTGCTGGTGATTATATGGTGTGCGAAAACTGCGTCCGTCAAGCTGGTGCAATTGTGGCTCGAAATTTTACAGAGTTTCAGGAGCTTTTCTTTCTTGCTGAGAATTTAAGCCAAAAGAAGATAAGAGGCAATCGTTTAGCAGCAGTGAGCAGTGCGGGGTTTGAAGCTGTAGGCATGGCAGACTCTATACAGTCAGACGATTTTACGATGGAGCTTGCCCGTTTTGAAGATAAAACTAAAAAAAGAATCAAACAGATACTTGAAGCTAAAAAACTTACCTCTTTTGTAACTCTTACCAACCCTCTGGATATTAACCCTGCTGCTGACGATGAAGCTCATGCTGAAATCACTGCTGCTCTTGTTGATGATTCAAATGTTGACGCAATTGTGTTAAGCATAGCTCCCCTCTCTCCTTCCATAAAAACTCTTGATGATAGGCAACTGCCAATGTATGACATGAATGATGCAGGCAGTATTTTAAACCGTATAACTAATCTTGTCAGCAAGAGCGATACCCCTATTGTTACTGTTGTTGATGGCGGCAGACTCTACGAACCGCTTAGAGATGTACTTATGGATAATGGTATCCCTGTCTTTACGGTTTGCGATCGGGCAATTGCTGCTATATCTCTATATATTCAAGGACGGCTTGCAGCAGATGCCATACGTGGCGGGCATGGGATATAATCCGTTAGCCATTCTTTTTTATAACTTATATAGAGGAGATAACAAAATTTATGAAAATAAAGTCTGTCATCGTATTAGGATTGGGAAAAGTTGGAAGCCTTGTTGCAACGCTTCTTCATAAAACTGGATTTGAGGTTACTGGTGCAGATAGGTATGCAAAAGACAATCTGCCGTTTCCTGCAATAACAATTGATATGGCAGATACGGAGAGTCTATCTGATGCGATAAAGAATTTTGATGCTGTAATGTCATGCTTGCCATACTCTTACAATATTGATTTAGCAAAAATTGCTCATACGCTTGCCATTCACTATTTTGATTTGACGGAAGATGTTCCAACCACAAAAGCCATTATTCAGATGAGCAAAACAGCCAATTCTGTTATGGCACCTCAATGCGGACTTGCACCAGGATTTATAGCGATTGTCGGGGCATCGTTAGCCTCTAAGTTTACAAAAATAAGAAGTATTAAACTTCGTGTTGGTGCCCTTCCTAAGAATCCAACTGGACTTCTTGGATATGCTTTTAATTGGTCGCCAGAGGGTGTTGTGAACGAATATCTCAACGACTGTGAAGTTATTGAAAATGGTCAGCACAAATGGATATCTCCTATGGAATGGGTTGAGCAGCTATTTATTAATGGTATCCATCTTGAGGCTTTTACGACATCTGGCGGGCTTGGAACCATGTGTGAAACGTATTTAGGAAAGGTTGAAAACTTAGATTATAAGACCATAAGATATCCGGGACATGTAAAACAGATGAACTTTTTTTTCCATGAACTTTTAATGAGAGAAGACCGCAAGTTAGCGGGTCGAATTCTTACAAATGCAAAACCTCCGGTAAATGAAGATGTTGTGTATGTTCATGCTTCTGTTGAAGGATTGCAGGAGACCTATCTATTTCGTGAAGAGTTTGTAAATGCCTATTATCCAATAAATATTGATGGTCAATGGTGGCGTGCGATTTCTTGGACAACTGCTGCTTCTGCATGTGCAGTTATAGAGATGGTGAGCAATGGGATACTGCCAGATAAAGGGTTTATAAAGCAGGAAGATATCTCTTTGAGCGATTTTTTCAAAACCAGAAATGGAAGATTGTATAGAGGAGAGCCGCACGGAGGAATCTGATTATTGGGGTGTGTAAGTTTAAGATGACAAACAGTAAAATATAACGGGCAGGCAGGCTTAATAGTGATAGCCTGCCTGCCCGTTATTGATCAAATCAGGGGAGAGAGATTTGAATTAGCCGTTATTTACTGTAATCTTTCTTGGAACTGCTTTTGCAACCTTTGGTAAAGTCAGTTTTAGTACACCATCACTGAAATTTGCTTTAATCTTGTCCTGATGGATAGCTTCTGACAATGTAAACTGCCTGTAATACTTGCCAATCTCGAATTCTACCATCACATCTGACTCGTCATCATTTTCCCAAGGTTTTACATCGCCTGTTAAGGTTAGAACTCCATCTTTTAAATCGATTGTAATATCGTCTGTAGCGACTCCTGGCATATCTGCAAGCAGTATAATTTCATTGTCGTTTTCATAAATATCCACTGCTGGAGTAAAGATAAGACCTGGTTTTGTGTGCTCTGCTGGAGCTGCTGCCTCCTGTTTTTCCTTTACCTGTAACTCTTTTGTCTCAGCCATTTTATTTGCCTCCTTTATATTCAAGTATATTCAAGATTTTTTTATTTAATTGATAGCTATTCTTTTAGGCTTTGCAATTTCAGCTTTGCCAACTTTTACAGTAAGAACTCCGTTGACCATCTGAGCATTTACATTTTCGCCGTTAATATCATTAGGAAGCATTACGCCTCTTGAAAATTTTCCTGCATCGCGTTCTCTTCTATGATATTTTACGCTATCTGAACTCTGTTCTAATTTTCTTTCGCCAGAGATAGTTAGGCTTCTGCCGTTGAGCTGAATGTCAATCTCTTCTGACTTGATTCCTGGAAGTTCTGCACGAATATAGTAATTATCTTTATCTTCAGTGATGTTCAAAGCAGGGAATACTCCAGAATTTCGACCTCCAAAAGTTCTTCTGCCGCTCATAAGGCTTGCCCATTTATCCATCTCTTTTTTCAGTGCATCCATTTCATAAAATGGATGATTCCAGTTTGATCCTGAAAAATTAGCTGCTGGTAAATTAAACATTCTTCTTGTTATCATGGCTGTTCCTCCTTGTCTCTTTTTGTTGATTTAAGTTCTTTTATTCAAATGATCTTTTATTTTTATCTTTTTGGGGTTTCCCATTTTATATTCTATCTTTAATTGATTTTCGCTTCTTTTTATTACTTACCCAAATTTTAGACAAAAAGTAATGAATATTTTTTAGTAGTCAAGGGTAGAAATACAATTTTTTTATCATTAAGGGATTTCAATCCAACACTAATTGCATCGAAGCTGATTATGTTCTATAGGTTATAATTGATCTGCTTACAGCTTTGAGCGAAGCAGTTCCTGTCAATACCATGCTCTGTTTTAGTTCATTGTGAATAGTCTCTATATATTTTTCAACTCCCTCTTGCAGTCCGCCAACTGCTGCCACCGAGAATGGTCTGCCTATCATCACAGCAAAGAACCTGTACCGATTCCGCCCATACCTGGCACCTGACCGCTGCACGCTCGCCCGTCACAGCGGGTGCAGACATGACAAAAATTTTTCATTAGATCTCTTGCTTTGTCGCGAATCTCTTTCATTTACAGCTCCTTTAATTGTTTTTAGTGATTTATTAAAATAACTGCATTCTCTGAACATAAGAAGCTTCGCTGCAATTATTATTGGATTGGTTGGATTGAAATTCCTGAATACTGAATAATAAAAATATAAACTGTTTTTCATTGTAAACATCATTTGTGGTTGACATTGATCTCTCTTTAGAGCATCAATAATGAGTTTATATTTTTAACATTTTCACTGACAAAACAACAGAGAGGAATAGAATGAAAATAACAAAAATAGATCATCTCGGTATAGCTGTAAACAGTATTGAAAATGGAAAAAGTTTCTGGTCAGATGTGCTTGGGCTAAAATTTGAAGGAGCTGAAACTGTAGAGACCCAGAAGGTTACCACTGCCTTTTTTCCAGTTGGAGAGAGTGAAGTTGAACTACTTGAATCAACATCTCCAGACGGACCTGTTGCAAAATATATTGAGAAAAAAGGCGAAGGTATTCAGCACATTGCTTTCAGGGTTGAAAACATTGAAGATGCATTGCAGGAGTTAAAAGATAAGGGCATCCGCCTGATTGACGAAACTCCACGAATTGGTGCAGGTGGTGCAAAGATTGCATTTTTACACCCAAAAGCAACCGCAGGCGTTTTGGTTGAACTGTGCCAACGTGATTAAAATTATATCTTGATATAACAACCATGAATGCGTGCCTCTGTGATTTAATATTTTGTTATTTAGCCAGAGCATGACCATTATAAAAACATCAGGAGATTTGTTAAAATGTCAAATTTAGACGCATGGAAAAAGATGGCTGAAAAAGAGCTTAAAAATGTTCCGCTTGATTCTCTACATAAAAAGACCCCTGAAGGCATCACAATAAAACCCCTGTACACTCCAAAAGACCTTGAATCAGTTGAATTTAAAGATTCTCTGCCAGGATTTGAACCTTTTGTCAGAGGTCCAAGAGCCACAATGTACACCTACCAGCCTTGGACAGTCCGTCAATACGCAGGATTTTCAACTGCAAAAGATTCAAATGCCTTTTATCGTAAAAATCTTGCTGCTGGTCAAAAAGGTCTTTCAGTTGCTTTTGACCTTGCAACTCACAGAGGATACGATTCTGATCATCCAAGAGTTTTTGGCGATGTGGGAAAGGCTGGCGTTGCTGTTGATTCTGTTGAAGATATGAAGATTTTGTTTGACCAGATACCTCTTGATAAAATGTCTGTATCTATGACTATGAATGGTGCAGTTCTTCCTATTCTTGCTGGATATATTGTTGCAGCAGAGGAGCAAGGTGTTAAGCAGGAGCAGCTTACAGGCACAATTCAAAATGATATTTTAAAAGAGTATCTTACCAGAAATACATATATTTATCCCCCAACTCCATCAATGAGAATTGTAGCGGATATTATCGGCTATTGTTCGCAGTATATGCCTAAATTCAACACTGTAAGCATTAGCGGTTACCACATGATGGAGGCTGGTGCTGATTCTGTTCTTCAGACAGCTTTTACACTTGCTGATGGCGTTGAATATGTCAAAGCTGCAATTGCCGCTGGTCTTGATGTTGACTCTTTCGCACCTCGTCTGTCGTTTTTCTTTGGAATTGGCATGAACTTTTTCATGGATATTGCTATGCTTAGGGCTGCACGTTTCCTCTGGGCAGAGCTTATGTCAAAGTTTAACCCCAAAAGTCCAAAATCAAAGATACTTAGAACCCACTGCCAGACATCTGGATGGAGTCTGACTCAACAAGACCCTTACAACAACATAATCAGAACTACACTTGAGTGCATGTCAGCAGTTCTTGGTGGCACTCAGTCTCTGCACACCAACTCATTTGATGAGGCTGTTGGGCTTCCAACTGAAACTTCAGCACGTATTGCTCGAAATACCCAGATAATAGTTCAAGAAGAGTCAAAGGTCTGCTCTGTGGTTGATCCACTTGGAGGCTCTTACTATGTAGAATCTTTAACTCAGAACATTGTTGATGAGGTACGTAAGATTCTGAAAGAAGTTGAAGAACTTGGAGGCATGGCAAAGGCAATTGAGACTGGTATGCCGAAAATGCGTATTGAAGAGGTTGCAGCAAAACGTCAGGCAAGAATTGATCAGGGAATAGATGTTATTGTCGGAGTTAATAAGTATAAAATTGCAGATGAGCCTCCAATTGAAGTGCTTGAGGTCTCTGATGCTGTTAGAGAAGAGCAGATTCAGCGGCTCAAAGAGATTAAGGCAAAAAGAGACAAAAGTGCTGTTGTGGCTTCTTTAGAAAATATTACCCGTATTGCTGCTGATGGCGGTAATTTGCTTGCAGCTACAATTGAAGCCGTCAGACTTAGGGCAACGGTTGGAGAGATTTCAGATGCAATGGAAAAGGTATTTGGGCGGTTTGTGGCAACAACACAATGTATTTCAGGAGTTTATGCGTCAGAATTTGGAGATTCCGAGATTCTTGCATCATTAAGAAAGAGAACAGCAGATTTTCAGGTAAAGACGGGTAGACGCCCCAGAATTTTGCTGACCAAAATGGGGCAGGACGGTCACGACAGAGGAGTTAAGATTATTGCTACAGCTTATGCTGATTTTGGCTTTGATGTAGATATCAGCCCTATGTTCCAGACGCCTGAAGAGGCTGCACGTATGGCTGTTGAAAATGATGTCCATGTGGTTGGAGTTTCAAGTCTTGCTGCTGGGCATAAAACTTTGGTACCTGCTTTGATTCAGGCTCTTAAAAATCAAGGTGCTGATGACATAAAGGTTGTGGTTGGCGGAATTATCCCGCCAGGTGATTATGAGTTTCTTAGACAGGTTGGTGCATCAGAGATTTTTGGTCCAGGGACTGTGGTTACTGAATCAGCTAATAGAACTTTAAATATTATTGATGCTTAAATTGTAAATTAGAGTTGTTGTCTGAATCAGTGATTCTAAATTGTTTGAATCACTGATCTGCATAGATTAATAGACTTAAAAAATTTCTTAGATTTGTTTTGAATTATACCAATCTGTGCTTTAGACAAAAGGAAATTAATGTCATATTCATATAATTATTACATTCACGGTGTCCTCGAAGGTAACCGCCGCACTCTTGCCAAGACAATCACATTAATTGAAAGCGTTCTTCCATCTCACAGGGGTATTGCAGCCCGAGTTATGGATGCACTTATTCCCCATACAGGCAATTCGATCCGTGTCGGAATTACAGGTGTTCCTGGTGTTGGGAAAAGCACATTTGTTGAGAATTTAGGACTTACCCTTGCAGATAAAGGTCATAAAGTAGCTGTTCTTGCAGTTGATCCGTCAAGCAGACGGAGCGGCGGAAGTATTTTAGGCGATAAAACCCGAATGGAAAAGCTCTCAGCACATACTAATACCTTTATCAGACCATCTCCGTCAGGTGAAACTTTAGGAGGAGTTGCAGCAAGAACCCGTGAAATAATGCTCGTGTGCGAGGCTGCTGGATTTGATGTTATTCTGGTTGAGACTGTTGGAGTTGGGCAGTCAGAGATCACCGTTGCTACAATGGTTGACTTTTTTTTAGCACTGATGATAGCAGGAGCTGGAGATGAACTTCAGGGGATAAAAAAGGGAATTTTAGAGGTTGCAGATGCAATTGTAATCAACAAGGCAGATGGGGATAATCTTGAACGTGCGATAAAAGCCCGCCATGAGTACGAGATTGCTATGCACATAGTTACTCCTGAATCTCCAACATGGAGACCTCCGGTTTTGACATGCAGTTCAGTTGTTCCAAACGGCACAGACAATGTGTGGGCGACAGTTTTATCGCATCGTCAGAAAATGATGGAGAGTGGAGAGTTTGACCAGCGTCGAAAAAAGCAGTCATTAGAGTGGATGTGGCATCTTATTGATGAAGGTTTAAGATTAAGATTCAAGGAAAACAGGCATGTTACAGAACATCTACCAGAAATCGCAATCAAGGTTGAACGGCAGATGATTTCGCCGACAGCAGCAGCACAAATATTGTTAAGTTTAACCGTATAAACCCGTAGGAACAAAAGATTAACTGTAGCAGCGATATAATTAAACGTCTCTACATCATTTAACTCCTACATAAAATAACAAACAAAAGGGATATTTCATGAAAATACACGAATATCAAGCAAAGGAGCTGTTCAGAAAATATGATGTTCCGGTTCCTGAAGGAAAGGTTGCCTTTTCCAAAGAAGAGGCTCAAGTTATTGCAGATGGACTTGGTGGTTATCCTGTGGTTGTAAAAGCCCAGATACACGCTGGCGGACGTGGAAAAGGAGGTGGGGTAAAACTTGCTCCTTCACGAGAAGATGTAGGAACTCTTGCAAGTCAGATTTTGGGAATGACTCTGGTTACACATCAAACAGGACCTGCTGGCAAAGAGGTAAAAAAGATTCTGGTTGAGGCTGGACAGAAAATAGCAAGAGAGCTTTATCTTAGTATGTTAGTTGATCGCCAGACAGCCAAAATTGTTATAATGGCAAGTCAAGAAGGCGGTATGGACATTGAGGAAGTTGCAGCAAAAACTCCTGAAAAGATTATCAAGGTGTATGTTGATCCTCTCTGCGGAATACAGGGATACCATATCCGAGATTTAGCCTTTGGGCTTGATATACCTGCTGATGCAATGAAGCCGTTTACAGGCATGGTTAAACAGCTTTATACTCTGTTTGCTGCCAATGACTGCTCTCTTGTCGAGATAAATCCTCTTATTCTGACAACTGATAATAAAGTTCTTGCTCTTGATGCCAAAGTTGATATTGATTCAAATGCCATGTTTAGACACAAAGACCTGCTTGCATACCGTGATCTTGACGAGGAAGACCCGCAGGAAGTTGAAGCATCAAAATATAACCTTAACTACATCAACTTAGACGGCAATGTTGGAAATATTGTAAATGGTGCTGGTCTTGCAATGGCAACAATGGATATTATCAAAAATGCTGGTGCCAAGCCTGCCAATTTTATGGATGTTGGAGGCGGTGCAACTGCTGAGATGGTTGAAAATGCACTCAGAATTATTCTGATGGATAAGAAGGTCAAAGCGATCCTTATCAATATTTTCGGCGGTATCCTCAGATGCGATGTGTTTGCTGAAGGTGTTGTTCAAGCAGCCCAAAAAACAGGTATTAATATTCCTGTGGTTGTTCGTATGGAAGGCACAAATGTTGAAATAGGCAAAAAGATTCTTGCGGAATCAGGTCTAAATCTTATTAGTGCATCAGATCTAAAAGACGCAGCATCAAAGATTGCAGCAGCAGTGTGAATATCTGATATCTGATTATCCTAATTATATTGTTTTTTAATCTGTGGGAATCAGTGATTCAGAATCACTGATTAACCTGATTGCACAGATGGCACGGTTTTTTTTAAAGGAGAATAGTATTATATGAGCATATTTGTTAATAAAAACACACGGGTTCTTGTGCAGGGAATTACAGGGAAAGAAGGGCAGTTTCACACAAGACAGTGTGTAGAGTATGGCACAAATGTTGTAGCAGGAGTTACACCTGGTAAGGGTGGACAGAAGATGGATAATATTCCGGTGTTTAATAGTGTTAAATCAGCAGTCAAGGGAACGGGAGCAAATGCAAGCCTTATATTTGTTCCTCCTGCTTTTTGTGCAGAGGCTATTATGGAGGCAGCAGACGCAGGAGTTGATGTTATTGTTGCTATAACTGAAGGGATACCAGTGCTTGATATGTTGAAGGTTAAAAACTTTCTTGCCACAAAAAAGTGCCGCTTAATTGGTCCAAACTGTCCGGGAATAATAACCCCCGGTGAGTGCAAAATAGGAATTATGCCCGGAAAAATCCATAAAGCAGGCGGACCGGTCGGCGTAGTATCACGCTCTGGAACTCTCACTTATGAGGTTGTTGATCAGTTGACCAAACAGGGACTTGGACAGACTACTTGTATAGGCATTGGCGGGGACCCTGTTAATGGCACAAATTTTATTGATGTTCTCAAAGCCTTTCAAGACGATCCTGATACTAAAGGAATTGTAATGGTTGGAGAGATTGGAGGAAATGCAGAAGAAGAGGCAGCAGAATATATCAAAAACAATCTTACCAAACCTGTAGTCGGATTTATTGCAGGATTAACAGCACCTCCTGGACGCAGAATGGGTCATGCAGGTGCAATCATAAGCGGAAGCAGCGGAACGGGTCAGGCTAAAATTGAAGCTATGAAGAAAAATGGTATCCATGTGTGCGAAAATCTCGGAGAAATAGGTGAGATAGCCAAAAAGGTATTTTAATAACAGTTTGAATAATTTAAAGTTCAGACAAATATTTCAATAAAACAAACGGAGGTAAAATGGAGAGTTTAATTATTCACGAAAAGATCAAAAAAAGCAGATTGCCTGCAAGGCTTGATCTCATTCAGAGTGGAACAGGCTTGATTCTTGGGCTTTTCATGTGGGTTCACATGATGCTTGTTGGAAGCATTGTGCTTGGAAAAGGGGTTTTCAACTTTGTGGCAAAAACCATGGAACTCTCTTTTCTTTCAAGTACGGGACACGGCTATCCAGCAGCAGTGTTTTTTGCTGTTCTTGTAATATTTACACTATTTATTATCCATGCTGGACTTGGCATGAGGAAATTCCCAATTTCGTGGAAACAACATGCAATTTTTAGAAACCAGATGGGAATGATGAAGCATGAAGATACAAATCTTTGGTATATTCAAGTTGTAACCGCATTTATCATGTTTTTCCTTGGCTCTGTCCATCTTTACGTTATGTTGACAAATCCCGGACAGATTAATGCAGAACTATCAGCCGCAAGATTTATAACCCATAATATGTGGCCTCTTTATCTTGTTCTCCTGTTTGCCGTTGAGCTTCATGGAACAATCGGGCTTTACAGACTTGCTATGAAATGGGGTTGGTTTGACAAGTTAGAGTGGTTTAATCAAGAAGATCGCGGGGGGGCAAGAAAATATCTTAAAGTGTTGAAAAATAGACTTACCATATTCTTTTTAGCACTTGGACTCTTGGCTTGGTTAGTTTTTACTGTGATTGGGATAAGGTTGTAATATAAGGAGAATAAATGAAAGTAATATATACAGATTCACTCATAATCGGCGGTGGTCTTGCGGGACTTAGAATCGCCATAGCAGCACGGCAGCGGGGTTATGACAGCATAGTTTTATCTCTCATGCCAGCAAAACGCTCCCATTCAGCAGCAGCACAGGGTGGAATGCAGGCAAGTCTTGGAGCAAGTATAAAAGGTGAAGGAGACAACGAGGATGTCCATTTTGAGGACACTGTAAAGGGCAGCGACTGGGGCTGCGATCAAGATGTTGCAAGAATGTTTGTAAACACTGCCCCTAAAGCTATCCGCCAGCTCTGTGCGTGGGGTGTTCCCTGGAGCCGCGTTAGAAAAGGCGATCGTGAAGTTGTAATCAATGGTCAGAAAGTAACCATCACAGAAAAAGATGAAGCACATGGCTTGATAACATCACGAGACTTTGGCGGCACAAAAAAGTGGAGAACCTGTTTTACATCAGATGGAACAGGACACACCATGCTTTATGCAATGGATAACAAGGCAATCCAGCTTGGAATCCAAGTGCATGAGAGAAAAGAGGCAATTGCCCTTATTCATGAAGATGGAGTTTGTCATGGTGTGATTGTCCGAGATCTTATTACAGGTGAGTTGATTGCATACGTTGCAAAAGCTACTGTAATTGCAACTGGTGGTTATGGTCGTTTATATGCAGTTACAACAAATGCCGTTATATCTGAAGGTATTGGAAATGCTATAGCACTTGAGACTGGAGTGGCACCGCTTGGA
Source organism: Desulfamplus sp. (assembly GCA_015232555.1). GTDB lineage: Bacteria > Desulfobacterota > Desulfobacteria > Desulfobacterales > Desulfobacteraceae > Desulfamplus. The sequence goes on from JADFZJ010000044.1 coordinate 25,531, forward strand.
AACATGGAGGCAGTTCAATTTCATCCTACTGCGATTGTTCCAGTTGGAATTTTGACCACAGAAGGTTGTCGTGGTGATGGAGGATTGCTGCTTGATAAAGATGGTTACAGGTTTATGCCAGATTATGAGCCGGGTAAAAAAGAGCTTGCATCAAGAGACGTTGTATCTCGCCGCATGACTGAACATATAAGAAAAGGCAAAGGCGTTCCATCAAGATATGGTGATCATCTCTGGCTTGACATCACTCTGCTTGGAAGAGCACACATTGAAAAAAACTTACGTGAAGTAAAAGAGATTTGTGAATACTTTCTTGGTATTGACCCTGTTAAAGATTACATTCCAGTCAGACCCACACAGCACTACTCAATGGGTGGAGTTAGAACAAAACCCACGGGTGAAAGCCCGACCATGAAAGGTCTTTTTTCTGCTGGTGAAGCTGCGTGTTGGGATATGCACGGATTTAACCGACTTGGTGGCAATTCAGTTGCTGAAACTGTTGTTGCTGGCATGATTGTTGGTGAATATGTTGCTGATTACTGTGCTGAAAATCCTCTTAAAATTGACACAAAACTTATTGAAAAGTTTATGGATCGTGAAAAAGAGAAAATTTCAACCCTTTTAAGCCGCGAAAAAGGTGAAAGTGCATTTGCACTTAAAAAAGATATGCAGCAGATTATGATGGACAAGGTTGGAATTTTCAGAAACGAGGCTGATCTATCTCAGGCTGTTGAAGAGCTTAAAGTCCTGCACCAGAGATCAAAAAATATAGCACTTAGACATAAAATAGCATCTTCTAATCCAGAACTTGTGGAGGCAATAAGAGTTCCAAAGATGATACGCCTTGCCCAGTGCGTTGCTTACGGTGCGATGCTTAGAAAAGAGAGCCGTGGAGCACATGCACGAGAAGATTATCCAGAGAGAAACGACCGTGATTGGCTAAAGAGAACTTTGACCTTTTGGAAAGACGAAAACGCAGATTTGCCAGAGGTTCAGTATGAAGAGCTTGATGTTATGCGGATGGAAATGCCACCGGGTTCAAGAGGGTATGGAGTTGACAACACCATTCACCATCCTGACACAGAAAAAAGGGTTGCACAGTTAGAAGAGGTTAAAAAGGCAAATCCATCAGCAGACCGTTTTGAGATGCAGCGTCTTTTAAATCCAATAGAGATTCCTGAAAAGTTCAGAGGTAAAAACGAGAGAATCGGAAGGGGTTTTAAATAATCCACCAGTAAATAGAATATATGCGTGAAAGGAAGATTTAATAATAACCCTACAGGCATTTACCATACAGATTTATGGAGATATTTATATAATGAGTGATGAAAGAATATTAAAATTTCATATATTAAGATACAACCCGCAAGTGAAAGGTGATGTTCCGACCATGAAGACTTATGAGGTCAAAGAGGCACCGGGCATGACAATCTTTATTGCATTGAATGACATAAGGGAGAATCACGATCCCTCATTGCAGTTTGATTTTATATGCAGAGCTGGAATTTGCGGTTCATGTGCAATGATAATCAATGGACACCCTGACCTTGCATGTCGTACTTTGACCTCTAAATTTCCAGATGGAGAGATAAAACTTCTGCCTCTTCCCGGGTTTGAGCTTATCGGAGATTTGTCAGTAAATACAGGTAAATTCATGCGTGCAATGAGTGAGCGAGTAGAGAGCTGGATACATGACACTTATGCTGATAGTGTCGATTTGGACAGACTCGAAGAGAGAATGGACCCTGATATAGCAGATCAGATTTACGAACTTGAGCGTTGTGTTGAGTGCGGCTGCTGTGTATCTGCCTGTGCTACCAAACGTATGCGTGATGGATTTTTGACTGCTGTTGGGTTTATGCGTCTTGCCCGCTACGCACTTGACCCCAGAGACAAAAGATCAGATGAGGAGTTTTACGAGATAGTCGGCGATGATGAAGGCGTTTTTGGATGTATGACCCTTCTTGGCTGTCAAGATTACTGCCCAAAAGACCTGCCACATCAGACACAAATCGCATATCTTAGAAGAAGAATGGCACTTGTGAAATGATTAATTGTCTGAATCAGGATTTTCAAGATTAAAGGATTAATAGGATTGAACTGACTTTTTCAATCCGTGAAATCCTTTAATCTGTCTTAATCAGTGATTCAGAATCACGGATTAACCTGATTGCACGGATTGCACTGATTTTTTAACGAGGAACACAATGACAGAATTTAAATACACAACAATGTTCCCACTTGGGAAAGAGAACACACCATACAGACTCATCACAAAAGAGCATGTTAAATTAAGTCAATTTAATGGTAAAACAATACTTGTTGTTGAACCTGAAGCCCTGACTGAGCTTTCAAGGGCAGCGTTTAAAGATGTTGCCCACCTTTACAGACCAGAGCATCTTGAAAAACTTCAGCGTA
>JADFZJ010000044.1:28039-32539 GCA_015232555.1 Desulfamplus sp.
TCCCAAAATGCTCCACTTACCATGTACAAAGAACAAAATACTAAAAATAACCTTCCTGCTCAGGTAGAAATTTATGCTGCACAAGGTGATGAATACCATTTTTTATTTATGGCAAAAGGTGGTGGTTCTGCCAATAAAACCTTCCTCTATCAAATGACCAAGGCTGTTTTGAACTCCGAAGATATTCTTTTGGATTTTATGACCGAAAAGATGAAATCTTTAGGAACAGCAGCATGTCCTCCATATTATATCGCTTTTGTTATTGGAGGTACGTCAGCAGAGGCAAACCTTAAGGCTGTAAAACTTGCATCTGCTCGTTATTTAGACACGCTGCCTTTAGAGGGGGATGAGAGCGGTCACGCATTCAGGGATAAGGCAATAGAGGCAAAAGTTATGGCTCGTGCTGAAAAACTTGGGCTTGGTGCCCAGTTTGGCGGCAAACATTTTGCACTTGATGTCAGAGTAATAAGGATGCCAAGACATGGTGCGTCATGTCCGATTGGAATTGGCGTAAGCTGTAGTGCAGATCGCCAGATAAAAGGGAAAATCACACAAGATGGAATTTTTTTAGAGCAGCTTGAGGAGAATCCAGCAAAATATCTTCCAGCAAAAGAGCCTGAAATGTCAGAAGCAGTGCGTGTTGACCTTAACCGTCCGATGAAAGATATACTTGCTCAGCTCAGCAAATATCCAGTATCAACCAGACTTCTTTTATCTGGAAAAATTATTGTAGCAAGGGATATAGCCCATTCCAAATTCAAAGATCGCTTTGACAGAGGTGAAGGACTGCCTGATTACATAAAAAATCATATTATATATTATGCAGGTCCTGCCAAAACTCCAAAAGGTGAGGCATCTGGCTCATTTGGTCCTACAACTGCTGGAAGAATGGATAGTTATGTTCCTCTGTTCCAGCGAGAGGGTGGTTCCATGATTATGCTTGCAAAGGGTAACCGTTCAAAACAGGTTACTGACGCTTGCAAGGAGTTTGGTGGATTTTATCTTGGTTCTCCGGGTGGACCTGCGGCACGGTTAGGCAAAGATTTCATTAAGAAAGTTGAGCTTGTGGAGTATGAAGAGTTGGGTATGGAAGCCGTTTTTATGATTACTGTTGAGGAGTTCCCTGCATTTATTATTGTTGATGACAAGGGAAATGATTTTTATAGCCAACTGTAGAGAAAAGTGGTTGAAGCGATAGAGGTAGATTTGACAACTTTTTGAAAGTTGTCAAATCTATTGTTTAACTCTTTGATGTTTAATATTTGGAAGTGGTAAAAGTGTTAATTGAGTTTTTTCAGAAACGTATTTAACTGTGCAATATGTTTTCTCTCTTCTCTGATAATATCATCTACTTTATCCTGTCCATATTTAGCAGGCAAAAGGTCTTTAAGTCCCAAATAGAATATAATTGACTCTTTCTCAAGAGAGATTGCAATATTTAAAATATCTTTCATGGGTTGATTTTCAGTAAGGCTTGCTATAACTTTTGGGTCACCCTCTCCTCCATGAGCATCAGCCATAGCAGCAAGATAAACATTAAGCTCATCTTCAGGATCAAACACTGTTCCGCTTTTTTCCATTTCAGAAAGCTCTTTTCTCATCTTTTCAAAAGAGACCTTGTGGTTATCCTCCATCTTTGCAATCTGCTGCAAAAACTTCTGGTTTTCCTCATCTTTTTGAAGGCTTGCAGCTTTTCTGTAAAATGCTGCTCCATTTTCCTCAATTTTGATTGCTACTGCAAAAATTTCATCTGCGTTAAAATTGTAAGCCATTTTTTTATTCTCCTTATTGTTTAAGTGTGTAACGAAATTATACTATTTCGTTTTCGGTAATTAAATTCATTTTTTGCTCATTAAATAATCGATAATTGATTGATTTTCCAAGATTCCCACCAAATTGTTATAATCAATACGGCACTGAGGTTTTTTGAAATAACTATTATATGAAAAATTCTTACCAGCTTTGTCATATTTATCTTTTTCGGTTTTTAAAATAGATTCAATATTCTCCAATGATTTGTTATAAACATTTTTGAGCGTTTCTTCTTTGTAATCAGAAGAAGAGGCGGAATCAATTTCTTTATATATAGAATAACAAAGCAATTCATCTGCATAATTGATAAAGTCATATTTTACGGCAAAAATCCGCTTTTGTGATTGTATATACTTATATATTTTATATCCACTCAATAATTGATTATACACAGGTGAATTTTTGTCTCCGTTAAACAACTTTTCAAGAGGATGATTTTCAATAAACGTTGAATCAAAAATTCTTTGTAAAACTGTGGAAACGCTATTTTTAGCAGTTTCAGGTTCTTCATAAAACGACGCATACCAAAATTTTAAAACCATTTCACTTTCAATTGACTCAGAATATTTAACGCTATCCCTGTTAAAAAATTCACCGCGTTTAATAATGTAATTAATACCATTATTTGCAAAGATTTCTTTTGTGTATCTGTTAAAATCTCGATTGCTTATTTTGTCTCTGTAATTAATTGGTGTCTGTGTATTAGTTGCATCAGTAATTTTTTCAATTAATTCTTTATCTCTGGACTCATATATCCTCACATTTACATACACATCTTCTAATAATGATGGATTTTTCTTGTAATTCTCAAAAAGTACCCATGATGTTTGAAGTCCATTAACAATCTGTGGGTTGATAACAGGAAGCAAATAGATATTATTCTGAGGTTGTTTAGGAATCTTCAATTCATCACATATCAATGTTACCCCATTGTTTAAAAATGAAAAATATAATGAATCTTCTTTTTTATTGATAGTCTGATGCATTCGTTTGTTAGCACGAACTTTTACTCCCAAATACGAACGGATATTTTCCTCAAAAAGCATGTCAACAGAACCGTTCTCCTTCTCTTCGTGAACCATCAGTTCACATAATTCCTTTGCCTTTATTCTAAAATTAGCTGCTTTGACATTTAAAATTGCATACGAATAAAGTCCCTGTGTGTCGATGGGGGAAATGTTTGATCTTTCAGGATGAAAGGTAAACTTGATTTCATTTCTTTTCTTTTTGGCAAGATTTGCAATGTTATTATAAAGATCATCAGAATCTTTAATGAAAAAATTACTATCAGGGCTATGGTAAGTAGTGTACGCACTTTCATTATTTGAATATTGCGGATCTTTTTTTAACCCATTAAAAACAAAATAAAGTTTTGTTTCTATTATAATCCCCTGTTCTGTAATTTGCTTGTATTCATCAATTTTGGGTAGTAAATCATTAACATTCTGTTTGCCGACTTTATTGCCGTCTATAAACAATTCTTTAAAATCATTTCTAAATTTATCAATTTCATTCGGCTTAAGACCCTGTTGGTTCTTACACTGAAAAACATGCATATCAAAATATTCGCCCTGATCTTGAAACCATATACCGTCAATTCCGCCGTCTTTTGAGCCTTTAATGATTATATTGTCATAAACTTCCTGAAAAGGTTTATCCAGAAGTGCGGAAATCGAAAATATCTCAAAAGCAAGATTTCTATTTTTTACTTCATCATCAGTTTGTTTAAACTGCTTGCTGATCCGGTCAAGATATCCGCTTATGAATAAATCTTTATTAGACATTGCCTACTCCTTCAAGTGTTATTATCGGAAATTTGTTGCAAATAATAGACCTGTTGCTCATAATTTCACCTCTAATTACCCACTCATTAACTTTGGTAAAAGTGTGTCAAGGGTTTAGGTTAAGGTTTGAATTTGCAAAACATTTGAGCTAACTAATCTTATTCTAACAACTACAACGAGCAAGCATATGGCAGCCACAAACACTGATTAGCCGCTCTATTTACTCCATCGGGGCTTCCTAAAGCAGTGTCGAAGTATTTTTTTGTAATAGTCCAAGCGGTTCAGTCATCTTTGCCCTCCAGCTCTTTTTCTATCTGTTCAATACTTGGCAGACTTGTTTTGAGTTCTTCCGGCAGAGAATTGACTATGGTGTTCCGGCTTGAACTTTGCAGCCTTGATTTCTATCACCACATAACAGCGTAACTTTAAATGATAAAATAGAAGATCAATAAAAAAGTCATCTCCGCCTATTTCAAGATGCACCTGCCGCCCGACATAAGCAAAGCCTGCACCTAATTCAATAAGAAACTGAGTGATGTGGGTAACCAAAGCAAGTTCCATTTCCCGCTCGGCTGCATCCCCGCCTATACCAAGAAAATCAAATTTGTAAGGGTCTTTAAGAGACTCTCTTGCTAAATCAGACTGAGGTTTGGGTAGATTTTGTTCAAAATTGTTAATGGCTTTACCAGTTCGTTCAAGTAAACGGGATTCAATATGAATTGTCAATATGTTGCGGGACCAGCCATGGGCAAGTGTACCTTCAGCATAGGCTAACCGTTCATCTGCTGTTTTTAACTTGCTGAGCAATACCAGATTATGACCCCATGGTAATTGTCCAACAGCCTGTTGGACAATTTGCTCTCCGCTCCAGGCATCGGCAAAGGCTCGCATATACATCAGATTT
>JADFZJ010000045.1 GCA_015232555.1 Desulfamplus sp.
CTTGTATAGGACTTACCGGGGGCTCGCCAGGAAAACTCCTCAGTTGTGGTTGGGTCATTATCACATTCAAAACATTGATAACGTTTCGGGCGTATTCTCAAATACACCTCTCTACCCAGAACAGGCAAATGTCTGATCAATATCCATTCACCATATCCCTTTAAACTACTGATTGTTTTTCCACACTTACGGCATAATGTGGCTGTTTTCGTGCTATGAAGCTCAATGACATAATCACCTCTTGCGTCACGAGATACATTCAATATTTTAACCCCTGGTATTTCTAAATCTAATTCAAATCCCATATCTCTCCTCATTCATGGATAAATGAGAGTCATTATAAATAGCTTGTTGAAAATAACAACCACGGAAAATCTCGGAGAACCAAAATATTATCTGGTTTGCTTTGTTTATTTTTGACAGGTAAAACATGCTTATCAACAACTATAGTGAAATCATTAATATCTGAATCAAAAGCCTCATTTTTATTTATATTGCTATTATCAATAATACTATCGCCACTATTATTTTTATCACGATAATCACCATTTTGGGCATAGTTATTGAGGTTGTTGCGATTACTGTCATGGTTAATCTGAATTATAACTGAAATATCTTCTACACCACTAAGTTGTGGATAAGCGTGTCTTAAATATGCAAAATCAGCATTTTCAAGGAAAAAGAGAAGATATTGCATTTCTGCGTCTATCTTATCTTTTTCCTCTATTATGCTGTCGTTCCCTATGCTGTTTTTATCTGATTTAATGTTTTTGTCTGATGCTGTGCTTTTGTCAGTCAAACGGCTTTTATGCTTTTTGAAATATGACCGCGTCAACATCTCATATCTATTTTTAGCAGCCGTTTGAATGCACTGTTTTTTTAAATGTAAGGCAATCTGCATCAGTTTAAATTTAGTTTGTTTATTATTGATTGATAGTAGCGTCAATTCAGCTCAATTAGTTTGTTACTATGTTAGTCTTTGATTTTCTCAAGTTCAGCGATTCTTGCAGCGATTGAATCAAGGGTATCTTTAGCAGCTTGTGCCTGTTGTTTTAAAACAGTTAGTTCATCACCACTATTTGCGGAATAAGCCGCTTGACCCAAACTACCGACGCCCTGGCTTTTTCCGACACCGCCGCCCTGACCTAAGCCTCTACCGCTGCCACCTTGTCCACGCTCTTGACCCTGACCGCTGTTGTTGCCACAACCCTGACCTTGCCCTGAACCTTTGCCACCTTTCTTTCCACATCCGCCAGTACCTCTACCAACTCCTTGTCCCTGACCCTGTGGACCTGTTCCATCTCCTCTTGGCATTGCTCTCACCTCCTCTATATTTATTCTAAAATGTTTTCCTCTATTATTTCCACGATGCCTTAGACCGCAGCCTGGCATTAAAAACATCGAAATAATCGTCTCATCTTTTGCATAAGCTGCTATGATCTCTTCAATATTACCGCTGATAAATGGAATAAGTTTTATACCGTTTGATTGAATGATATTGGAAGGAATCTCGGAAATCGCACCGCAAATCAGAACATCAATCTTAAGCAGATTGAGACGAGTCACCATCTCTGCAATATTACATAATATTGATTTATTAAACTGTTCAATAGAACGGCTGACAACTTTTTGCTCCTTTATCTCTACAACAAGAAGAGTGCGGGCAGAGTCAAAAACTGGAGAAATTCTATCTTCCCATGCTGTCAGTGCAATATTCATCTCTTTTTCCAATCCTGTTATCTAATTAAATTTTTTTAAAGGATTCTGCCTTAACCCGTCTCTTTGCCTATCTAAAAAAGCAAACATCATGCCATTAAAATAAAAATATAATTAATGATATGAATTTATTATTAATTCAGATATTTATCTTATTATTTTTATGCTCAATTTCAGTCGGTTTAATTTTATAAAGCAATGGATAGACGCATAGAAGAGACTATAAGAGTAGTAATAATGAGACTATGCGTCTCTTAAAAAGAAGAAAAAGTGGGAGAGATATGATGTGACGACCGACCATCAACTCCATTTGGAAGCACAATGCCAAGTTTAGCAATTTTTCTAAAAAGGGTACTTTTGTGTATGCCAAGCTCTCGTGCAGCAGCATTACGGTTATAGCTGTTCATCCTAAGGGCATCTTCAATCATTTTTATTTCTGCTGATCTGATTGGATTAATTTTAGAATTGGAGTCAGAAGAGGCTTTAGAATCAGAAATATTATTAAAGCCTGAAATATTAGCGACACTATAATCTGATGTTTGATTCAAATGTGCAGGAAGATGTTTAAGAGCAATATTTCCATGATTGCATAGAATAAATGCGTGTTCAATAATGTTTTGAAGCTCTCTTATGTTTCCGGGAAAATTGTGAGACATAAGAGATTCAAGTGCATTTTGCTCTATCCCCTCAACTGACTTGCCTTGAATTTTGTTCAGCCGCTCAATAAAATGGTCAATAAGTATTGGGATATCATCCATACGCTCTCTTAAAGAAGGCAGATCAATTTTAACAACATTAATCCTGTAAAAAAGGTCTATCCTAAATTTTTCATCTTCTACCATCTGCAAAAGATTTTTATTGGTTGCTGCAATCACGCGGACATTGGTTTTAATTGCCTTTACAGAGCCTAATGGTTGAAAATATCTCTCTTCAAGCACCCGAAGAAGTCTGACCTGAAAGGCTTGGCTTGTATCACCTATCTCGTCTAAAAGAATTGTACCTCCTTCTGCAGCAGCAAAAAGCCCCGGCTTATCTTTAATAGCATGGGTAAAAGCTCCAGCTTTGTATCCAAAAAGCTCTGATTCAAGCAGAGTATCAGGCAGCGAACCGCAGTTTATGGCAACAAAAGGTTTATCTTTACGGCTACTTAGATTGTGTATTGCCTTTGCCATCAACTCTTTGCCTGTGCCTGTCTCTCCTTGAATCAACACAGTGCTGACGCTGTCTGCAATCAACGGAAGAATGTTGAATATCTTTTTCATTGCCTGGCTGCGGCTCACCAGGTCGCCGATTTTAAAGCCGGCATAAAGCTCTTTTCTTAACTCCTCAACAAGCGAGTGATCCCTAAATACCTCCACGCCTCCTAAAATACTCCCGTTGCTGTCTTTTAATAGAGATGTCGATACAGTAATTGAAATAGGCCTTTTCTGGCTGTCAATAATGTAGGTTGTGCTGTTGACAAACGGCTTGCCCTGTTTCATTGTTTTTTTTAAAGCACACTCATGTTCGCACATATTTGAGCGAAATACTTCCCAGCAGTGTCTTCCGATTGCCTCTTCTCTATCTATCCCTGTAATCTCTTCTGCTGCGCGGTTAAACGATGTTATCTTCCAGTTATGATCAACTGTAAAGACTCCATCAGATATGCTTTCTAAAATTATCTCTGTTGTGCTTTTGTCCATAAGTATCAGCTTAGTTTTTTACGGTATAATTTAAGGATATCTATTAAAAGAGCTAATTTGTGGCTATATCACTATAATGAGAGGATTTTTGTTGTAATCAAATCTAAGACAGATTAAAAGTGTGCGACAAATAAGCAATAAAGAGAGATGTCAAACATATAGAGACGACTACATTTTCAGTTACAGACGAATATTTTCCAGATTCTGATGAAAAAGATTTTGAAACTCCCAACCATTTTAAAAAATCTTACAGACGCTATTTTCCCGCCAAAGTGTCTAAAATGTGGTAGATTTTTGACTGCTGAGGATAGTTGCCATATTGGTTCATCAGCAGAGATAGAAATTTTGAGGTCAGCACTTAACAACCCATTTGACCAATTCTCAAAATATTTCTGTGCTGACTGCTTAAAGCCACAAGAAGGTGTTGATTCTTCATATTCAGCTTCTGACTCTTTATCACAGCAAGATTATAATTTATCACAACAAAATCATCAGATTAATGTGCAGGCTGCGTCACTCTACGATGGAGTTGTAAAAGAGTCAATTCATCTGCTCAAATATAACGGAAAAACCGCACTTGCAAATCCTCTTGGACTTCTTCTATTTCATACGTTTATCCGACATTATGATAACAAACCTGTGGATTTTATTGTCCCTATTCCTCTTTATCGTTGGAGAATGGTGAAACGTGGATTTAACCAGTCATTTCTCTTGATAAGAAATTTCAGCCATTACTGGCTACAATGGAAGGGAACTTCTCCAGAGTGGCAGATTATGCCCGAAATTCTTGTAAGAAGACGCAATACAAAGTCCCAAACTGGTTTTAACAGGCAAGAGCGGCGGGATAATATCAGGGGAGCTTTTGCTGTCAAAAAAAGGTATGCTCTAAACGGCAAACTTATAGGAAAACATGTCGTTATTGTTGATGATGTTCATACAACAGGAGCCACCACTAACGAAGCTGCAAAGATGCTTATTGAATCTGGTGCTTCATCTGTAGGAGTTATTGTGGCTGCACGGGCTTGATGGTCGTTATCAGTTAAGGATTCGAGGTTATTATGAAAAAGATAAACAACAGAAAAATAGTAGAACGGTCAGAGATAAAGCATCTGATTAAACTGGAGAGAGATAAAGCTCTAACCGTAGTCTTTACCAATGGCTGTTTTGATATAATTCATGCGGGGCACGTTACATACCTTCAAGAGGCAGCTAATCAAGGAGATATACTGATTATCGGTTTAAATTCAGATATTTCAGTTAGGCAGATAAAAGGGGACAAAAGACCGATTGTTGGGCAGATGCAGAGGGTAAAGGTGTTGGCAGCACTTGAATGTGTTGATTATGTTGTGCTTTTTGACGAACCTGATCCTGAAAATCTTATAAAAGATGTAGTTCCTGATGTGCTTGTAAAAGGTGCTGACTGGAGCGAAAAGAATATTATTGGTGCTGATTTTGTTAAAAGCAGAGGCGGAAGAGTTGAGAGGATTGAGCTTGTGCCTGAAATTTCCACCACAACAATAATAGAGCGGATAATCATGCGATATGGGTTGTGATTTTACTATTTTTTCTATCGTTATTTACTAAACTTTGGTCGCTGTTTTTCTACCCTCTCTTGCAGCTTCTGCCGGGTCCATTTTGCACGATACAATAGGGGAGAAGATGTAAAGCAGCATGAGGAAAAAGACAAAATATCCAAACCATGGGGTGAATACAAAAATAATTATAAGAGTAAGATTACTCCACATAAATCGTGGATTTCTATCCATAAATCGCCCCATATGCAGATATTTTATGGGGTAGAAGTTCATAAGAACAGCAGTGAAGATAAAAAGTCCAAATGTAAAAAAAGCAGTCAATTTTATCCACTCCTGATTTACTGGTGCGGTATGGGCGATAACTACAAGAGGAGATATAACAAAAAGTGCTGCTGCTGGCGTTGGCAAACCTTTGAACATACCCGGAATGGAGTTCTTATCTAAAGTAAAATAGACAAGCCTTATAAACCCTGCTAATGCATATATTATGGCTACAGTTCCGATAGGGAGTGAATTGATATCAGGGTTTGGATACTTTGCAAGGACAATGTAAAATATCCATGCAGGTGCAATACAAAAACTTATCCCGTCTGCAATATCGTCCATAAGCCCACCAAATGTAATATGTCCTTTGATTACTCCGGGCAGAGGCTCTGTTAAACCAAGTTTTCTTGCCATTGCTCCATCTAATTTATCAAAAACAGCAGCCCCTATTACCAGCAGATACGATTCTGTCATTTTTCCCTGATACGCAAAAAAGACCGCTAAAAGTCCCATGATTGCATTCATGGCAGTTAAAGTATTTGGAAATACAGACAAGATTTTGCGTCTTAAAAGGTTATCGTCAAGGCAGATTTCATCTAAGCAGTATGTACCATATTTACGGCAGTAGCCTGCGATTGAACCAAAATTGATTATAAGAAATATTATCTCAATAATAAATAGATTACGCAGCGGCAGGTTGGCAAACTTTAAGACAGCATCATAAATAATCGATCCATCTCCTGAAGCAGGCACATAAAATGCGTGAATATACATAAGAAGCCCAAGGGGGGCTGCAACAATGGTACGAAGGCGAGTAAGTTCTCGAAGTTCAGGCTCCTGCCCATAGCGTAATGCAAACCCTCTCATAAAATGGGCAAAATTATTTCTAACTAACACAGTAACGCATATAATCAGAACAAAAATGGCGTGTAAAAGCTCTAAACGGCTATGGGCAGGGGAGACAAATAGCAGTCTCCACATCATGCCAACAGCAACTAAAGGAAAGACTATAGAATATACAACTCTGTCCATAATAAGATCAGCAAGTTCAGCCAATGTGGGGTTAGGGCTAAAACGTTGAGAAAACCAGCCATCAACAAGATCAAAAACCATTGATGTAAAGAGAAGAAGCGTTCCAGCAAGGTATATTGAGGAGTTACGGGTGAGCATAACCGACATTGCACAAACCATTCCTGCAAAAACTAAAATAGGACGCCCATAAACAAGAATAGGAGTTATCTTTCTTAAAATGAGCTGTTTTTTTTCCATCATAATCCTTCTCGCTATTTTATTGCTTAAGAATTGCAATCTAAAAATAATTACAGCGAAGCTGTTTATGTTCTATTGCGTCAAACTTCTTATAGCTTTAGATTTAATTGAGGCTACTAACCCAATCTGTTGATCCCAACAGCCTTTCTAACTTTATCCAAAAATGGCACAGAGTATTCTCTTGCCTTTGACGCACCATGTTTTAAAATCCCATCCAAATCTCCAGGTGCTTTAATTAATCTGTTATATGTATCTCTTGGTTCTCTCAAGATTTCATTCAGATATTCAAAAAGCTCCTGCTTCATCACTCCCCACGCTATTCCTTCTCTGTATCTTGTCGCCATTGCCTTGACCTCATCAGCAGTTGCAAATGCCTTGTATATTGCAAATAATGTGCAGGTTTCAGGCTCTTTTGGCTCTTCTGGTGCAAGGGAGTTGGTGGTGATCTTCATTATCAACTTGCGAAGTGCTTTGTCAGACTCAAACAGAGGAATAGTGTTGTTGTAGCTTTTGCTCATTTTCCTGCCGTCAAGACCTGACAGTACAGCACTCTTTTCATCTAAAGCCGCTTCTGGAAGCACAAAGTGTTCTCCGTAAAGATGGTTAAACCTGCCTGCAATATCTCTTGTCATCTCAATATGTTGAATCTGATCCTTGCCAACTGGCACCTTTTTAGCGTTAAACATCAAAATATCTGCTGCCATAAGTATTGGATAGCAGAAAAGTCCCATTGTGATATCTTTATCTGGATCGTTATTTTCTGTCTCGTTATCTGCAACAGATGCCTTGTAGGCATGTGCTCGGTTCATTAAACCTTTGGCAGTAACACAGGTTAAAATCCATGTCAGTTCAGGGATTTCAGGGATATCTGTTTGACGATAAAATATTGATCTATTGGTGTCAAGACCCATTGCAATCCATGTTGCTGCAACTTCGAGGGCTGATTTTCTTATCCGTTCAGGCTCTTGGCATTTGATTATGGCGTGGTAATCAGCAAGAAAATAATATGATGTTTTGTTCTCCTCCTTGCTTGATTCAATCGCGGGACGGATAGCACCCACATAATTTCCTAAATGTGGTGTGCCTGTTGTGGTGATGCCTGTTAAAATATCTGCATTTTTCATTTATTTTCGTTCCTTAAATATTTTTCCTATTTAACCTTTCCTTGTAATAAGCAGGGCGGATAAGAAATTAGTAATATTAATTATGTTTTTTTAGTATCGCTTTCACAAAATCCAACTCATCTTCACGACTTTTCAACTGACCATCAAGTTTTGCCTCAAGCACAGACTGGATAATATTCTTGTAATCAGGTCCTGGTTTTACGCCCATTTCAATCAAATCTCTGCCTCTTACTGAGACAGCAGTATCTTTTAACTGAGTGTAAAACCATGATATTGACTTTCTGACCTCCTCTTTTTTTGAGGTTGCCATCATATATAAAATATGTTCTATCCTGAAAGGTGACATAAGATTGTAAAGCTCACTGTTTCTAAACGATTGGCTTTTTACGTCAGCACTTTTTTCCGCCATGCTCTTTTCCATGAGATAAAGCCTTTCATCTGCCCGAAGTCTATCGCGTAACACGATACTTCGCTGTCGTGGAGGCAACTGAAATTTTTCACATATCTCCTCACATACCCTTATTGGTGTACGTCTCATCATCACCATAAAATATAAAGACCATCTTAAATATTCTACATCAAGATATAAAAGATCGTGCCATGCAAGGGTCTTTTTAACAGATGATAGAATTGCAATAGTCTCCCTATCTATTGAAAACTCAGGATGAATAACCCTGTCAAGCTGATATTCCCTTATATTCTCAATTGCAGGTATTGGATTTTCCTCCTCTAAAATCTGCTTGATTTCGGAAAAAACCCGCAAGCCGCTCAAATTTTTAAAAAAATCAAGTTTAATAGCATTTTTAATAAGGCTTAAGGTGAGTTTTCCTATTGTAAAACTAAAACGGTTGGCAAATCTGATGGCTCTGAAGATTCTTGTTGGGTCTTCAACAAAACTTAAGTTGTGGATAATTCTAATAGTTTTATCTTTCAGATCACGCTGAGCACCGAAAAAATCAATAATAGTGCCAAATTCTTCAAGATTTAGCTTTATGGCAAGAGTGTTTATTGTAAAATCACGACGAAAAAGGTCTAATTTAATTGAACTCATCTCAACAGTTGGCAGTGCTGCTGGTGCTTTGTAATACTCAAGTCTGGCTGATGCTACATCAATTTTAAATCCAGATGGTAGAATCACCACTGCTGTTCCAAATTCTGGATGCGTATTGCATCTTCCCGATTTCATTTCAGCAAGCTGTTTCGCAAAAGCAATGCCATCTCCCTCCACAACAATGTCTATGTCATCACTTTTACGGTATAAAAGGAGATCTCTAACAAATCCGCCAACAACAAAGACTTCAACGCCTATTTTATCGCCCACCATGCCAATATCTTTTAGGAGTTCAAGTATCTTAAGATCGAGCCTCTCTTTTAGGAAAGGTTCTATATTCCGTTTTCTTGCATTGCGGACACTCTTATCTTCTCTACCATGAGCTGTTTCATGGTGAGCTATTTTGCTGTTTTTATCATAAGAAATAAGAAAATTGAAAAGATCGGTACGTGTTATAACGCCTATAACCTCACTGTCAGATATGCTATCTTTTTTGTCTATTAAGTTTAGAGATTCACTATTAGTTGCTGCAACATCACTGTTATTCGGACTGCTTTTTCTTATAACAGGCAAAATACGCTGTTTACCCTCCATAATTTTGCTCTGAATTTCCGATATATCTGCATCAGGTGATATAGTTGACATCTCTGTTGTCATATACTCTTTTACAGGAAGGTGAGCTAAATTGTGATAAAGGGTCTTTTCAATAACCTGACGTGAAACATAACCTGTCAGATTATTGCGCTCTCCCTCTGAGACAAGCAGTGCATTGATGTTATAGCGTGTCATAAGTCTGCTTGCCCTGCTGCATGGCATCATAGCATCAATGATAATTGGCGGTGACGACATAAGCTCTAAAACAATTTGTCTTATCCTGACTCTATTTTTAATTATATTTAAAAGCTCAAGCTCTACTTGTGCTAAAGTTTTATCTGTAATTTTGGCAGATGCAGCATAGGCATGACCTCCGCCTCCCATAGATGAGAGTATCTGCCCAACATCAACCTCTTCAATTCTACTTCTTGCAACAATAGTTATCTTATTTTCCATAAGGACTATGGCAAAAAAGACATTGATATCCTCAATTTTTACAAGTTTTTGCACAATTGATGCAAGGTCAGTTATATATGAAGGAGAGTAGATTGTTGATATGTGGATATCAAAGCCGTTGATTCTGTGACATGTTATCTCATTTAGAAGAGAGTTGAGCCATGTAACTTGATCTGTGCTGATTTCGCGGGTAATAAGGTCAGCAATTGTATTTATTGATGCTCCGCATGAGACAAGATATCCTGCCTCTATGAAATCTGCCTCTGTGGTTGAAGAGTAGGTGAATGAGCCAGTATCTTCATAGATGCCCAGGGCCATTACAGTTGCCTCTTCAGGGGTTATTGCAATATCTTTCTCCCGAAGAATTTTACTTAAAATAGTAACCGTTGCACCTGTCTGGCAGTACACCTCAAAGGAGCCTTTAAGATCATCTTCCTGGTTTGGATGGTGGTCATAGATATGCAGCTCAACATCAAGACCGCTGATGCTCCGCTCTATTAGTTCTATTACTGCTGGAACTCTATGTTTCTGTTTTGTATCGACAATCACCAATGTCTTTACGCTGGAAAAATCAATAGCAGAAGGAGTTGCCATATTGAACAGATAGCTCATTGAGCTTATGAAGAAATCCCTCAAACTCTTCTCTTGAGAACCCGGAAAAATAACAATAGAATCTGGATAGAGCTTCTGGGCAGCGAGCATGGATGCCACTGAATCAAAATCAGAATTGACATGGCTTGTTATTATTGTATCTGTCTTGATTCGTCTGTTTATGATGATATCGGTGTTGTTTTTTTGCTGTTTTTCATTCATGCGATATTGTTACAACCGTCTAATTTATTTAAAAAAACGCATATTATTATAAAGCTATGCGAGTGTCAATGGGCAATTCTGGCGGTTTGTCGGTACAAACTTAGAATAAAGCTGATTATAACGGATTTGGGGGAGACCATATCCAATAGGTTACAGAACATATTTAAATTCACTTTAACTGAATGTCTTTGAATCTATTGTTTATCATCAACACCAAATTTGGTAAAATAACCTGTTAGTCTGATCGAATGAATTCAGTAGGTTTTGCATCTCCCCCAAATCCGTTATAACCAGGAATAAGAATAAAGTTATAATCAAAGTTCTATTTTTACAAAAATTGGAGATTAAATTCATATTTAATAACTTGAAATTGTACATTTAATATAATACTTTTAAGTAAGAATCTATCAACCTCATACCCACCCCACTTTTTTGTATAAATATGGGGAGCGTAAACCTTAAATATTTTTAGGGTCTAATTTTTTTCGCCGCTTGTTGAGGGGTAGTTCATTCTTTAACCAAACATATAGCATAACAACTTATAGATGACTTCATGGATAAAAACGATCATACTCCCATAAGGTTGGATTACCTGTTAAAGCCGGGTTATATCTACATGTCAGATAACCAGCCGATATCCATATCTACAGTGGTTGGCTCTTCTGTAGCTGTATGTCTGTTTGATAGAAAGCAAAAAATTGGGGGAATGAACCATTTCCAATTTCCAGAGACAAACGAGAGAGAAAAAGCAACTGCAATATACGGAAATGTTGCAACTCTTACCTTGATAAAAATGATGTTATCCAACGGTTCTAAAAACAGCCATATTGAGGCTCAGATATTTGGAGGTGCCTACAATCCAGAGGTCTCAAATATGAATGTTGGAATAAATAATATCAGAACAGCCCGTAAAATTTTGAGCAGCAAAAAAATTAAAATTATATCTGAAGATGTGGGAGGAGAGATGGGTAGAAAGATCATCTTCAACACCGCAACCTTTGAGATTGCGGTGTTGAAGGTTAAAACTTTAAGGAGATCAGACTGGTATCCATATCAAAATGACAGGTAAATATCGATGTATTTTTGTAGGGGCAATCCTTAATATTGTTTTTGCATATTATTTCGATCCAAATGAAACTTCAGGCATTTCTTCAACTGACCTGTCCCCATCTACAATTGCATCCATCTTGCCAATAGCAGAGGGCAAAATGGTGTTGATAAAGAACTCTGCTGTCATAATCTGACCCGCATAGTAGGCAACATCCTTGTTTTTATCAGCCTTCTCTTTAATAACTGCCCTATCAAGCGAACCAGCCTTTTGTGCAAGTTTTGGTGCTGCAACAGAAGCTCTCCACAGCAACATCCACGCCATTGTAATATCACCTGTAACTTCAAGAAATGGATGAGCAAACGAGTATGCGTTTACCATATCTGCTGACCGTGAGCGATCCCCGATAATCTTTGCAGTTGACAGAAGTTTATCAAGAGCCTTTTCCGTCTTTGCTGTTATTGCTTCAATGCCCTCAACCGCTTTTGCTTCTTTAATGGTGTTCTGGATAAGCTCAATAAAATAGCCAAAGGATTTGCCCTTTTTCATACCAAGTTTTCTTCCCAAAAGATCCATTGCCTGAATTCCGTTTGTACCTTCGTAGATCATGAAGATTCGAGAATCTCTCATAAGCTGCTCAACAGGAAACTCCTTGATATATCCATATCCGCCATAAACCTGAACTCCGTGGCTGCAAACCTCAAGAGCCTTGTCTGTAACATATCCTTTGACAAGTGGAGTTAGAACCTCAATAAGATCGCTGTATTTTTCCCTCTCTTCATCAGTTGATGCAGCAGCTTTCATATCAGCACATTTACCATTCAGGTAAATCAGGCTTCTCATTCCCTCAACCCACGCCTTCATATTAAGAAGCTGGCGTCTCACATCAGGATGCTGGATAATTGGAACACCCTTTGCGTTTGGGTCTTTGCCAGCCGAAATATTACGTCCTTGAACTCTTGTTCTTGCATACTCCAAAGCATACATATAGGAAGCTGTAGCAACACCGAACGCTTGAAGTCCAACAAAGGCACGGGCTTCGTTCATCATTCTGAACATCTCAGGCATACCCTGATTTATTTCACCCAGAAGTGTTCCAATGCTTGGAGCTTTTTCTCCAAGTGATAAGGTGCAGGTGGCATTGCCATGAATACCCATCTTCTCTTCAATACCTGTACAGACAACGTTGTTAAATGCTCCAAGTGAACCGTCAGGATTTACATGATATTTGGGAACAAGAAATAGTGAAATTCCTTTTGTACCAGCAGGTGAACCTTCAATACGGGCAAGCACAGGATGAATGATATTCTTGCAAAGATCGTGCTCTCCAGCAGAGATAAAAATCTTTGTTCCTGTAATTGAGTATGTGCCGTCATCATTTAGCTTTGCACTCGTGGTCAATGCACCAACATCAGAACCAGCCTCTGGTTCGGTTAATAGCATTGTGCCTCCCCATTCACCAGAGAACATCTTTTTCATGTAAATGGCTTTCTGCTCTTTTGTACCAAACTCCTCAACAAGTTTTGCAGCACCATGAGTCATGCCGCTGTAGAGCATGAAAGCTGGGTTTGCACCAACAAGGTATTCGCTGGCAGCAAGTCCAACGAGTTTGGGCATACCCTGCCCGCCAACTTCAGGAGAATCGGTCATGGCAAGCCATTCACCATCTTTGTAAAGCTCCCATGCACGTTTGAAACATTCAGGCACCTTTACTGTTCCATTTTCAAGAATGCACCCCTCTTCGTCTCCTGGTTTCTGAGTCGGCAGAATCTCCTTGATTGCTAAATTTCTTGCCTCAGATACTATGAGATCAACGGTTTTTTTATTGAACTCAGCAAACGATTTGTGTTCAACCATTCCAAGCTGTTCGTGCAGTACAAAATCCACATCTCTTCTGTCTGAAATTAACTGTGCCATAAATTGTTAAATTCTCCTTTCTCTAAAAGTTAATCTTTACAAATCTTATTAAAACAGTTTACATTAAATAATCACTTTCTGATTCAAAAAAGCAGTCGATACGTTATTACAAGATTAGCCGCTTGATGATTCACAAAGCAATAGCTTCTTATTTAAAGCGTTAGCCTTAAAATCATCACTTTCCTAAGATAATAAACAGGGAAAGTCAACATTATGGTTGATTCATTTTTTTATGGACTATCAGACTCTGATATGGTAGCCAGTTAAAGTATTATTATTCACAAAAAACGATAATAGCAAGGATAGCTCATGTATATTAAATGCTGGGGTTCTCGTGGTTCAATTCCTGTAGCAGGTGAAGAGTATAATAAATATGGCGGAGATACAACCTGCATCCAGATAAGAGCACAGAGTGGAGAGACTGTTATTATTGATGCAGGCACAGGTTTGCGAAAACTTGGTTTAGACCTGCCCTCAAACATAAACTCAAATTATCATATGCTGTTTACCCATACTCACTGGGATCACATATCAGGTTTTCCTTTTTTCAAACCTTTGCAAGATTCTAATGTTACTCTAACTATTCATAACAGCCGTTTTTATGAACTTTCCGTAAAAGAGATAATTGCTAACATCATGGCTCTCCCATTTTTCCCAATCACCATGAAAGAGATGCAGGCTAATGTTATCTATCAGGAGAGCGATCAGCCAACTTTTACAATAGGCTCTCTTGATATTGAAACCATCCCTCTTAGTCACCCTGGCGGAGGTCTTGGATACCGATTCTCTGAAAATGGCAGGGTATTTGTATTTCTTACGGATAATGAGTTGACGCATCCTCACCCTGGAGGAATGGCTATTAAAGATTACACCTTATTCTGCAAAGATGCTGATTTTGTATTCCATGATATGGAGTTTACTCCTGAAGAGTATCCATCCAAAAAGGGGTGGGGGCACTCTTCTTGCACCGATGTAATTGAGCTTGCAATAAATGCAAATGTAAAACAGCTTGGGCTTTTTCATATCAATCAGGAGAGAACTGACGATGCAATGGATCAGATGGTGGATTTGTGTCAGGATATTATCAGAAAGAAAAATTCTCCAATGACATGCTTTGGGGTGGCTGGCGGTATGGAATTTACTCTTTTATGAGAATATTTTGTTATTCAGTAATTTCAATCCAAAAATAATTGCAGCGAAGTTGCTTATGTTCCCTCTTTTATTGAACAATAAAATGGTAAATCACTTTGGGATCAACGTCTTCTGATACAATAGAACCATACTCATCTTCAATTTCATCAAAAACTTCATTAAAAATCTTTCGGGTAGTGGACTTAAGGAGACTGCCCGAAATGGTGCTAATTTCATCATTTTCTTTAACAATTCCAGCCTCACCAAGCCAGATGAAAAAATCATCCCTTGCAACCTTCGCTATTTTGCCAAAAGGTTCAGATTGCTCATCTTTCTTGTCAGGTTTTCCCCCACTATAAACGTTTTTTTGTTTTCCGCTCTTTAAATTAAGAAGCTGTACAAAAAACGGTTTAAATTTGTTTAACGGTATGAAATATCCGTCAGAGCTTTTCTCTATTCCCATCCGTTTCATAGCCCATAGAGTCATAAAAAGAGTCTTCCATGTTAAAAACTTGATTGAAATCAGGTCAGGATCAGGCTCTATAATCTTTGTCATTTTGTCAATTTCAATGATTGATTCGAGTATGTTAGTTGTGTATTCAATATCTTGAATAGATGTAAAAGGTCTGTAAAGCACGCCATTTTTGTAGTTATCAAAAAATAGAGGTTTATCAAGAAACAACCCGCCAACAACAGCGAACCAGCTCTCATCAAGAAAGGCAAGAGCCAATCCTATCTTAGCGATATAACTTTGTGTATACCAATTCCGTGCCCTCTCCTTGAGAGCTATACCTGCACCTGAGCCAACTCTGAAAATATCTTTGAGTGTATAATTACTCAGAATGAAAGCTCCTTGTTCAGGTGTCAAACCCGAATTTTTTTTTATATTGAGTGTGCCACTGCCGTTGAGTATGCCGCTAATTGTTAGTTCAGAATGGATTAACTCCATTCCAAGATTTAGATAGCAGCATGTTTTTTCAACAATATTTTCAAGCTCTTCCCGAGAACGGACGATCTTTTTATCAGCAGAGACAACAGAGTTGATCAAAAATGCAAGTTCAGATTGAAGGTTGATCGCGATATCCTCATTTTTATTAAGATGTTCCAGAGCAGATGCAAATAGATTTTTCCCCCTATTTGTAGAAAACTGCTTTAAAATACCCTGTTTTTGCAACATCAAACCTGGATAAAGTGGTGGATAAGGCAGATCAGAATCGACAAACGGCTTTGTTAAAAATATGGACGGACGTTTTTTTAAATCCTCTGTTTTCAACGGCTGATAGACAGCAACAGCCTCATGTGGCGGAAGAAATCCTTTTTCTGCAAGCCGTACATTTTTAAGGCGAAACTCCTCCTCCTCGGTTTCAGCAGGGATAACGGTGCCTGTTTCGAGCAACATTCCATACAAAACCGACATATCCATATCTGCCAAAGTGTTGAGCATATTGGTAATCAGGGTTTCTGTAGTTTCAGGTCCGATTATCTCTGTGTCATCATAAATTACATTCTCTGAATCTTCGTCTTCGGTCTCTTTGCCATATGAATCACTATTGCCTGAACCTTCTGCTGTATCTGAGACTTCTGATATCATAAGCTCGTCAGATTCGTTTGTCTCTATTTTATCCTTAGAATGTGGAAACCTGAAATAGAAAATAGAGTCTATAGTTGCAAAATCATCTCCAAAGTCAGACGGGTCTTCGTCATGTTCCCTGATTCGTATCTCCATGTTTTTGAATAGATAATACTCAAGAAATTCAGTTTTCTCTTTGAGTGTCCAGCGTAAAAGTCTTTGAGGATCAGCCTTGTAAAGCAAAGAGAGAATATTGGTCATCTGAGTCATATCCAGTCTGTCATTATTCCAAACCTCAACATCAAGGATATACTCCCACTGCTGGGAAGATGCGAGAGATAGAATAGGAATGAAATCTTCTTTACCAATGTTATACATGAGAAAATGTAAATCCTGATCTGGAAATGATTGAACTAAAGTTGCAGGAAAAGGTGAATCAAGTATAACATCAAGAGCTTTTTCTGCAGGCATCTCAATGATTTCTGACCTGATAGCAGCAAGTTTTCTCTCTTTGTTAATGGTATTGGTATTTACAAGTTCAGAGTCGTTTGTCATCAGCATGGCTTATGATTTCCAGTTAAGCTGTAATTTTTCTGGCAAACTCAATTGCCTGTTGTTTCACCGATATGTCAAGCATATCGGCAGTGGTGCAGTTTCCAACAAACAGTTCACCAGACTTGATAGCTTTATGGGGATTTTGCATACGGCTGAATGCTGTAAATACAGCTTCAGCGTTATTTTCGTAAGAGCCTCCGCCTGTCAATAACAGAGCTTGTCTCTGCCCTTTAACAAGAGAAGCGTGATCTGGTTTATGATAGTTTGTGTAAAGACTGTAAGTTCTGTCAATCAGTGCTTTTAGCTGGGCTGTAAATCCCCAGAAGTAGAGGGGAGAAGCAAAAATAACAAGCTCTGAACCAACCATTTTCTCAAGGATTGCAGGAGCATCATCTTTTTGAACGCAACCAATTTGATCAATAATATCGTTTTTGCCAGCTTTATCTGCTTTTATTCCATCTTTAGTATTAAAGATAGACTTGTTTTTTTCCTTACATTTACCACATGCAAGACAGCCGTGTATATTTTTTGAGTTAAGATAGATAGATTCAACCTCATGTCCAAGAGATATTAGCTCATCTTCAATCCATTCAATAATTTGGGCTGTATTCCCTTTTTTTCTGGGACTTCCCTGTAATACAGTTGTTTTCATAATCACTATCCTTCTGTTATCGTATCAAGAGCTTTTTTTGTAATGTTGAGTTTTTTTCCTCCAACTCGATATCGTATCAAGAGCCTTTTTTTGCAATATTGAGCTTTTTTTTTCCAACTCGAACTTTTTTAAGGAGTTTAAATATATCCTCAGGCATCCCTTCTGGAAGGTCAACTGTGGTTTTTTCATCTTGAATCACAATATTGCTGATGAACTTACCGTCTAACCCAGCCTCATTTGCTATTGCTCCAACAATATCTCCAGCTTTTATACCATCAATACTACCAACATCCAGCGTAAAACGTTCCATCCCTTTTGCAGGAGGCGGTGTTTTATTATCACGTTTCTCTCGTATTACAGCTTTTTGAGGTATCTCTTCGCTCCTTTTTGAACTGGATTTCTTTTTTTTAGGCTCTGCGTTAATGTTTTCTGAATCTGTTTCTATTGTTTTCTTTCTTGATTTAGTTTCTATGGGAGACTCTCGCAACTCTGGTTTTTTAGCTTTTTCCCGGACTCTCTTTTTTGGAAGAGCAGGCTCTTTTTCAGAGATGTCAATATGATCAGCAGTTCTTTTTTCTGTTTCAGGAAGAAATAACGGCTTTCCGCCATTAAGCAGAATTGCAAGGGCAGCCGCGATCTCCAAAGGCTGGACATCATTCTCCTGACGATACTCATCCATAAGATCGCGAAATCGAGAGAGCGATTCTGAAGCTAATGCAGCTGTAATACGCTGCTTAAAATCAGCAATACGTTTGTTTGTAATTGCTTTGGTAGTTGGAAGATTCATAACATCAATCTTCTTACGGGTAGTTTTTTCAATAACTTTAAGCATCCACATCTCTCGAGGAGATACAAATAAAATAGCATCTCCGTTTCTGCCCGCTCTTCCAGTTCTGCCAATACGGTGGATATAAGATTCTGCCTCTGTAGGAATATCATAATTTATAACGTGGCTGATACGATCCACATCCAATCCTCTGGCAGCTACATCGGTTGCTACTACAATATCAATCTTGCCGCTTTTAAAACGTTCAATTGTCCGCTCCCTTGATTTCTGAGCAATATCACCATTTAGTGCCTCTGTTGCATACCCACGAGCTTCTAACTTTTCAGCAAGTTCTACAGTTGCGGTTTTAGTTCGGACAAAAACAAGAATTGCATCAAAATCTTCAGCTTCCAAAATTCGTGTCAGTGCATCAAGTTTGTCAGTTCCCTTAACCATCCAGAACCTCTGACGGATTGTATCCGCTGTCATGGTTTTAACTTGAATTGTAATCTCTTCTGGGTTTTTTAGATATTGGCGGGCAATGGCTCGAATAGCTGGAGGCATGGTAGCAGAAAAAAGTGCCATCTGACGGTTAGAGGGGGTCTGTTCAAGAATCCATTTTACATCGTCAATAAAGCCCATTCTGAGCATTTCATCTGCTTCATCAAGCACTAAACAGGTCAGTTCACTTAAATCTAATGTTCCTCGCTTCATATGATCCATAAGTCTTCCTGGAGTACCGACAACAACATGAAGACCACGTTTGAGCTGCCTGAGCTGTATTTCATAAGACTGTCCGCCATAAATGGGGAGTACATGGAAGTCCTTCATACGGGCAGCGTAACCTTTGAATGATTCTGCCACCTGAATAGCAAGTTCTCTTGTCGGGGTGATTACAAGCACCTGTGGATTTTTCTTTTTAAGGTCAATTCGAGAGAGAAGTGGCAATGCAAATGCCGCTGTCTTTCCAGTTCCTGTCTGGGCCTGTCCGACTACATCTCTTCCAGCAAGAACATGTGGAATAATTGATGATTGAATTGATGTGGGTGTTTCATACCCTACGTCGTTAAGGGCTTTTAATACAGTTTTGGAGAGGTTCATTGCTTCAAAACCAGTGGAAGATGTTTCTACTGCGGGTGATATGCTGTCATTAACGGCTGTAATTTCATGGTTTTCTTGGGACATTGTGTAACCTTATATTGATAATATCGTTATGAATTAAAACTACTCTAAGATTTTTTAATAATAGTGTTTTTTTAATAAATTCACAATCTTTTTGTTGAAACCAGCGATAATTCTGATATCAATAAGTTATGCTGAGTAAATTGTTGTATAAAAAATTGAAATTAAAAAAAAATGGTGTTAATCTTTAAATATCTTATTAGAATTATTACTCATTGTAATTTATGTTTTGCTGAAACATAGCTGAATCTTTTACATAAGGAGATTTTCATGGATACAAAATCAGCATTACAACACTCAGTATCCCGTTTTACAGAGCTTTTAAGCTGCTCTCTTAGTATGAATCGATCTAAAATAGGCTTTCCTAAAAAATTTTTCATTACTATTTCACTTTTCGTTATATTTCTCACTATTTTTATTATCGGAGATAGCATCTGTTCGGCAGGAGAGTCCGCTGGCAAATTAGTTTCCTCAGAAGGAACAGTTTTGTTTTCAATTGATAAGGGTAAATCGTGGACATCAGTTACACCTGCAATGGAATTTCCTGAAGGAGCATACATCAAAGTAGAATCTGATGGAGAGGCAGCTTTGATGCTGAATGACAGATCACAGATACGCCTCTCCGCAGGTTCTGTGCTCTATCTGAAAAAAATAGGTTCTGCTCCTGGTGAAGAGATTAATAAAGCTGGGATTCTTGAAATATTTTCAGGAAAACTTTGGTTTAGGAATAAACGTAAAGGTTCAAAGCCTGTATTTGCAACTCCTGTGGTTTCAGCAAGTATCAGAGGAACAGAGATGGCAATTATTGTTGCTGATGATGGAACGTCCGATATTACAGTTCTTGAGGGACATGTACAGTGCACTAACCCGCATGGAGAGGCAGTCATTGCAAGAGGTGAAGGTGTAAAAGCACAAAGAGGTTCTGCACCTGTGGTAATAAAACTGCTGAAACCTGAAAAAAGCGTTCAATGGCTTCTGCTCACTCCTAACATAATAGGACCCGCTGATGCTGATTTTGTAAAAAAGTCTGATGCCGTTAAAAATAGTATGGTTGATTCAAACAATGATTTAAAGAGTAACAGTGCTGAGACAAATGGTATTAATCTTGCTCAAAAGGCTATGGAACTTCTCGTTCAGGGGGAAGATGGAGCAGTTGAAACAGCACAACACGCTGTGAACCTTGGACCAGAAAGAGCTTCAACCCATGTCGCATTGGCAACTGTTCTTCAATCAAAAGGAAAATTTGAAGAGGCTTTACAAGAGGCAGAAAAAGCTGCGGCTCTTGACCCGCTTTCTGTGCCGGTTTTGATAAGAAATGTTGAGCTTCTTTTAGGTCTTGATAAGGCTGCTCAAGCTGAACGGATAATATCATCATTTAAGACTCAAGATGCAAGCGATGTAAGAGTTGATATGCTCAAAGGTTATATCTCACTTATAAAACTTGACTCTCAAAGTGCTGAAAAACAGTTCAGACAGGTGATTGAGAAAAAAAATGATCTTGCTCCAGCCTACCTTGGACTTGGGCTTGCCCTTTATCACCAGAAAAAAAGAGCGGAAGGTCTTGAAAATATGGAGAAAGCGTGTCTGATTGAACCTCTTGCAGCATATCCTCACACCTATCTTGCCAAAGCTCAGTATGAACTTGGAGAGCGATATGAGGCAGAAGTCGAGTTGAAACGTGCAGTAACACTTGATCCTTACGATCCAACCCCTCACATGTATCTTGCTACAATTCTTTCTGATACCTATAGACCTGGCGAAGGTATTAAATCTTTAGAAAAATCGATTGCTCTTAACAACAATAAATTGATGAGCCGTTCACGTTATTTGCTTGATCAAGACAGGGCATCTAAAAATATCTCTCTTGCATGGTCGCTTACCACAATGGGACTTTATGAATGGGCAGATGCAAAAGGAGATCAGGCTATCTGGGATGATGAATCAAACAGCAGTGCCTATCTTTTTAGAGCATCTCGGGCACAAATCTTGGGTCAGGTTGATGCTGACACAATCGGCGATATGAAACGTGCAGAACTGTTAAAACCTGTCAATGCCAATACTTATACAAGTTACAATGATTATCAAAATCTTCTCGAAACTCCTGAAATTAAAGGCTCTATTACTCTAAATGCTGGCAATGACAATACTGGAAACGGTTCTTTAAACTTAAGAGGCGGAAATATACGAACTGCATTTAATGGTTCAGCACTTTATAACACAACTGATGGACCTGTTGATGGTACAGGAAAGTCATCTTATGAAGGTAATTTAAGTTTTAAACAATCTATTATGCCTAATAATGAATTAGTTGGTAATATGCTCTACTACGAAGGAGATTATGAAGATAACGATCCATGGCATGATAGTAAGATTAAACCTAAAGATATAGATATTAGTGATGAACGGAAATTAGGATCAGTTGGTTATCACTGGCATCAAGGAGCTGGTTCAGATACAATAGCTCTTATTCAATATAGTAAATATAATAGCGATAGCATAAAAACCAAAAGTAAATTGGTAAGTGGAGAAAATTATAATGGAATACGTTATCTAAAAGATTTTAATATGGGTGAAAATGAAGCATTGAGTGCTCAAATTGTTCAGCTTTTTAGATTAGATAATAATCGAATCGGCGATCATAATATGTCTGTTGGTATATCTAATTCAAACATAGAAGGCTCATTAAAATTAGAATCAATAATGTATTATGAGCCCCCTACTACACAACATTCTTTAAATAAATCTAATCAAGATACCCCAGAGAAACAAGAGAGACGCTTTTTTGCAAGAGATATATGGTCTCTATCAGATAGCTTTAAATTTGATTTAGGTATCGCCTGGTGTGATATTGACAATGTTATCTTAAATTCTCAAACAAAACTCGAAAAGAGAGATGAGTGGCTGCCTCATGTCGGTATTATGTGGCAGCTAACTCCTTATGATACAATTAGAAGTGGATATTTCAGAGAGTTAGAGCCTTATTATAGTAGTGGTACATTACATCCAATTGAAATGGCAGGTTTTTCTAAAATATTTGGTTCATGGCAAGGCACATTTACAGAATTTTATGGAGCTGGGTGGGATAGGCAATGGTCTTCTAAATTTTTTACTAGGGCAGAAATCTATCATAAAAACAGAGAGTTTCCTGATTCTTTCTCCTCTCATTATGGTGAGTTTAAAAATGCCAGTGCTATTGATAAACACTATATAGCATGGAGTGATGAATCTAATGATAGTGCTAAACTTACGCTTGAATATTTGATAACTGACCGTTTAGCTATGGCTCTTACATATCAGTTTACAGACCATAACACAGAAAGCGGATTTGATAGAAATCGTGTAGATAACGATTTTAGTGCAGCCTTTACATGGGTTCACCCATCTGGCTTGAGATTGCAAAATACTTGGTGGTACATGAACCAAAACGAAAAGAGCGGTTATATAAATCCCGTTGATGAGGATTTTATAATAGCGAGTATATCTGCTGAAAAATCTCTTTTTGACAAACGACTTCTTCTTGTTGCCAAATGGGAAAATATTTTTGATCAAAAATATAGATATTTGATCTCTGACATAACAGAAATGTCGCAGCTTCCTTGGCAAGGAGCATTAGCAACCATTGGATTACAGTGGAATTTTTAGATTAACTTTAGATAGGAGGATTTATGGCACACAGTAATAATCTTTTTAAGAGCTTAATTGTTTCTTTTATAATAACTTGTTTTGCTCAACCAGCGTTCTCTTCCTTTACCAAATTAGATTCTTTTGGTAATGCTCTCCTCGATAATGCAAGGGAATGGGTAATGGTTAAAGATACTGATACTGGTCTTATTTGGGAAGTTAAAAGCTCAAGTGACGATCAACCTAATTACAATGATCCCCATGATCCAGATAACACCTATACATGGTATGACAGCAATCCTGCTACAAATGGTGGAGACGCGGGTATAAATGGAGAGCTAACTGATACAGAATATTTTATAACTACCCTTAATAATAATAGATTTGGTGGATTTACAGATTGGCGGATGCCAACAAAAAATGAACTTCTATCAATTGTTGATTATAGTGTCGCCAACCCTACTGTTAATACTGCATATTTTAAGAACACTATATCGGATTACTATTGGACAGCAACTACTGTATCAGACTATCCTGAACAAGCGTGGAAAGTTAATTTCTATGACGGTGCGGAAGGGTATCATGAAAAATTAGGGGAATACCGTGCTCGTTCCGTTCGTTCATCAATTACTCAACCTGCTGGGGGTTCGCTTACAGTTTCTCTTTCCCCGCAAGATGCCATAAATGCAGGTGCTATGTGGCGTGTTGATGGAGGAAATTGGCAAAATAGCGGAGTAACAATTTCAAATCTTAGCACTGGAAATCATACGTTAGAGTTTTACGATATATATGATATTGCGGGTTGGATTGCACCTTTGAGTCAAAATGTTGTGATTGTAGATGGTCAAACTAAAACAGTTGCTGGTGTTTATACTCAGCGGGTCTATAGCGGTTCATTGACAGTCAATCTTTCCCCGCAAGATGCCATAAATGCAGGTGCTATGTGGCGTGTTGATGGAGGAAATTGGCAAAATAGCGGTACAACACTTTCAAATCTTGATATTGGTAATCACTCTTTAGAATTTTACGATATATATGATATTGCAGGTTGGATTGCACCTTTGAGTCAAAATGTTGTGATTGTAGATGGTCAAACAACAACTGTTGCAGGTGTTTATACTCAACAAGTGTCTGGCGGCTCTTTGATAGTAACCATTTCGCCTCAAGATGCTTTGAATGCAGGTGCTATGTGGAGAGTTGACGGAGGAGATTGGCAGAATAGCGGAGTAAAAATCTCAAATCTTAGCATTGGAAATCATACGTTAGAATTTAAAGATATAGCAGGCTGGACAAATCCCTCAAGTCAAATAGTTACGATTAGAGATGGTGAGAACACTATTGTTCCTGTTCGTTATGTTAAATCTGCACCGACAAACCTTACCGATATTAAGGATATTAGTAATATTATTGATCAGATTGATGAACAATCGGACATAACAAATATTACAGATAAATTGACAGACAATGTCAATACAATTCAAGAAAATATTCCTGAAGATACAACCACGCAACCTTCTAATGAACTTGTAGATGCTATCAACACAACGACTTTAAATATTGGTAATATAATTGATAAGTCTTTAGACCTTTTTAAGAAAGACGAGATAAGTTTAGAGCAAGTATTAAAACCATTAGAGCTTCTTGATGGTATAATTGATCTTGGAGGAAAAACAGCCAAATCTGGCGGTGCAATAAGTATTGAAAAAGTTGCAGGAAGCATGGAGTCTGTTGAAAACCTAATAGAATTGGCTATATCTAAAGGTGCAACTTCAGAGCAAGCGAAAAAAAGCTCAGAAAATATTAACAACATTTTAGGTAATATACCTGATGTTATGAATGCTGTTAAAATAACAGGTGATGTTATTAAAATTCTCGGACCAATAAAAGGAGTTACAGGAGCTGGTATAAAATCTGCGTTAAAGGGCAATAGTAATCCGTCAAGCACTGTTGGAACTATGGGGGAAATTGTTGTGCAAGGTCTGCGGGAAGCATCGGATGCTATTATTGTTATTAATACTGGAGGAATCATCAAAAGTGCCGGAGATATTGTCAATCATGCAGTCAATGTATTACAGACAGATACTACAGATAAGACAGTCATTAACAATACATTAGATGTGCTTCAGATTCAATTGGGTAAGATGATTGAACAGACTGCTTCAAATATTAAAGATAAACCGGTTAAAGCCAAATCATTAAATTCTTTTGCTGGTGTAACATCAAAATCAAGCGGCATTTTCAGCGGTTTAGATGATTTTGTTTATGTAATGGATAATGTTTCTGGTCTTACAGCTTCCATGATTAGAGCAAAATCAGTTCTAAAATCTGACCTTACAGGTAAAATGCAAACCCTAAGTCTTGAAACCATAAAAAATATTTTACCCGCATTTGTTTCAAGAGATGCAGCAAATAGATTTGCAGCAGTTAGAAACGACAGCGATATTCAAGAATTGTTAAATGACTCTTCTCCTCAGTTGATAAATGATTTAATTAAAATTGCATCTGTAAACCTGACATCTGGAATGCTGATTAGTAAAGAAGATATTGAACAGGCTGTTAAAAATAATTCTTCTTTGACCACAAAAGAGAAGGATAGACTCATAAAAGGATTGCCAGAACTGCCGGTATTTGATCAAAATATTGTAAAATTTGGAAAAGATACGCTCTCCCTTGTTGACCTTTTACAAAAAGAGCTGGACACTATATTCCAAGGCTCTCTATTGCAAGGGACAAAAGTTGAGGTAGTTTCTACAAAATCACTTCAGCTTATGATTATACTTAAAAATCAATCAATTGGATTTAATATGCCGCTTTATATTCAAGATGCTCGAGTGGTATCTTCTATCATTCCTGAGGGTCTGCATATACTGCCAGAGGGTCTCATTATTTTGGTTCGTAACGGTATAGCTGGAATTATAACCCCAGCACCTTTGGACGCTGTGGATACCTTATTGTCTGCTGACGCTCTGCTTAAAATTAAAAGACTGTTTGGTTCTGCTAAAAAAGAGATTTATGATGTAAAAATAAGTAACTCTGGTAATCTCAATCTTAAATTTAAAGATGGCAGCAGATTTTCGGGTGATTTTGCCTATGGAACAGCAAAAGATGGAGATGGCAATTTTGATGCAGGAACTTCAAGTTTTGAACTGCATGGAACAGACCCAGCTACTGAAGCCTATTCAGTTTTGGTAGTATATGAAGATGGCTCAACTCAGCAGCTTACATCATCTGTCTCAGCACTTGAGCAGTTAGTGGATGTATTAGATACTTTCGCAGCAGGCAGTTATACTCTTGATAGAGCAACTGGTATTTTTACTGTTCTTGGAGCACGTTTTAAACCAAGTTATCTAATTGAACCTATTACTACGAGTGATATTGCTTGGTTTAATACCAATAAAGATAATATTTATAGTATCGCATGGGAAGTAGATGACTACAATAATGACGGTGTTGTAGATTTAAAAATGTGGACTGCTGATGGTAAGCAGGTTATTTACACGGTTATACAATAAAATATAGGGGGCAGGCTGTTTTTTAACAACCTGCCCCCTTGCCCTTCTCTATAACAAAGATGGCTGATGACGTTAATTCAGCCGAATATACAACAACACAATGAGCATTAATCAAGCTAATTTAGATCAAATAACCTTATTTAACGCATATTCAATTATCCCCTCTGCTCCTGCACTGATAAGCTCAGGAATCAAATCTCTCACAACATTATTCTCCACAACAGTCTCAATCGCAAACCACTCTGACTTATACAGAGGAGATACTGTTGGTCCATTTAGACTTGGCAGCAGTGCTATGACATTTTCCATCTTTGATTGAGGTACATTCATTTTAAGACCAACCAGCCGTTCAGCTACAAGAGCACTCTGCAGAAGTAGTGCAATCTGTTCAATTTTTTTTCTTTTTGCTGGATTCTCCCATGCTTCTTTATTTGCGATAAGCTGTGTGTTTGTCTGCATTATCTCGTGTATAACTTTAAGGTTATGGGCACGGATAGTGCTCTCAGTTTCGGTTATTTCAACAATTGCATCAGCGAGTCCTGATACAATTTTTGCCTCTGTTGCACCCCATGAGAATTTGACGTTAACATTTATTTTTAGCTCTTCAAAATATCGCTTTGTAAATTTTACAATCTCTGTTGAGATAGTCTTGCCTTCAAGGTCCTCAAGCCTTTTTATTGGAGAATCTCCTGCAACCGCGAGCACCCATCTTGCTGGTCTTGCACTCATTTTTGAGTAGATAAGGTCTGATACTACATGGA
The DNA here is from genome assembly GCA_015232555.1 of Desulfamplus sp. Taxonomy (GTDB): domain Bacteria; phylum Desulfobacterota; class Desulfobacteria; order Desulfobacterales; family Desulfobacteraceae; genus Desulfamplus. The sequence goes on from JADFZJ010000045.1 coordinate 27,220, forward strand.
CATCTGATTCATGCTCTGCAATCCAGTCTTTTCCTGTCAAGCCAGCGTCAATAATACCGCTCTCAACATTAATAGACATCTCCTGTGCCCTGCACAATGCACATTCAATATCATCATCGTTAATATCAGGAAAATAGCTCCTTCCGTTTACATTTATCTTCCAGCCCGAACGCTTAAACAGTGCAATAGTAGCATCTTGCAGGCTTCCTTTTGGGATGCCGAGTTTCAGTAATTTTTTCATATAACTTCCTTAAAATTTTATTCTTTTGTATTACCATATACTTTTTCAGGGTCAAAAATTCTATCTTCAACAATACTAAGAGTCCCATCTTGATTAACCGTTCTGAAAAAACAGCTTTTATACCCAAGATGACAGGCTGCATTGCCAATCTGTTCTATTCTTAGCAATACTGTATCTTCATCACAATCAAGTCGAATCTCTTTTATAACCTGAAGATTGCCAGATGTCTCACCTTTTTTCCATAACTGTTTTCTGGATCTGCTGTAGTATGTTGCCATGCCTGAACTCAATGTCTCTTTCCATGAATCTTCATTCATATAGGCAAGCATTAGAACTTCTCCAGTGGCATAATCTTGGGCAATGGCAGGAACAAGACCCCCTATCTTAGCAAAATTAGGTTTTACAACAGGTGCTATCATTAATATATTTACCCTTCTTTTCCTATTTACTCCGTAGAAAATTATAAAATTTTAATTTATAACTTTGTACGGAGTAAATATCAATTCTTTTTAGTGTTGAAGCAGCAATTCTAATTTTGGAAATTGTCTCATTAATTTTTATAGCCGAGCGATAAATCACACGGCTAAGAAATGTAAAAAAAAGTCCACTAAAGAGGACTTATAATAATAGTCAGCTTTAGCGGACTTCAGTTATTTTAGCCCAGAAATTTATTTCAGGGCTTTAAAACAATTCGAGTATTATGAGATATAATGCTGAAATTAGAATTGCTGGTATATATCTGTTCTTTGTTTATTTTACATGAAACCAGTTATCATTCTCAAACAGCCAGATATCATCAGATGTTAACTTTTTTTTGTGTCCGAGAAGTTGTGGTACAGGAATTTTTAACTCAATTTCATAGTTGATAGATACAGCGGACTCTTTTTTTTTAGAATCAATAGTTATTTTTCCAATACTATATTCAACTATAGCAGCCTGATCGCCATATATCTTTCGGTATTCAGGCAGTTTATATCTTTTTTTATTTACATCAGCCTCAAGCTGATACAATCCATCATAATCAGATGAGATTTTTTTATCCCAGTAGAGTTTTACCCTTGCTCGTAAGGCATCTTCTTCTCCAAATTTTGGGTTCTTGGCAGATGTCGCATACACCGCAGAAGTCGATATAAATACAAAAAATATACTCAAACACAGATATTGAAAAATACGTTTATTGAATTTCATTGGATAACCTTTTTTAGTAGAGACCCAGGTATGTGCGTCTCTATAGCTCAGGGTAATTGTCTATTGTAAAAATTTCTTATTTAACTAAATTTACAGCAAACCAAGTGATATTATAATTTGTAAAACCAGTATCTCCTGCTGGAGTAACTCCGCTGAAAAATATATATTCTCCAGTCAAACCAAACTGTTTTAGTAAACCGTTAGGAATAGAAAATATTGTACCTGATTTAGCAGAGGTTTCATTAGAAAAAAGAGGCTTAAACTCAGTAGTAGGAATAAAATCCTCCCCATCTTTAGTGATAAACAGGAATTGATTTTTATAATACATTACAACATAGACATCCACAGGAGCATTGTAAGAAGGATATGAATAGGAGAGTGTAAGCCCTTGAGTCAAATCTCCTGCTGCTAAAGGCTGTGCAATAACATTAGTAGTGGTTGGGGTAACAGGTTTTTGTGATATAGACTTAACTTCTTCCATTATATTTGATGTAGGCACTGGTACCTTTGGTAATTTTACGCTAAATAACCATTCCGTTCCAAAAGCAGCATTTTTTCCGTCATATGCCCACACTAACCAGTTGTAAGTTGTGTTATCTTTAAGTCCCGTCAATTGTACTTGTTCTGTGTTTCCAACTTCTTTGACTTCAGTAATAATTTTCTTGTCAGATTTGTCTGTTAATGTCCAATATTCCAGAGCGTATGTTAAAGAAGCCGCTTCCTTATCAGTAGCTTTTGCCCAAGATAGGGTAGTGGTATCGGTGTTTATTGTGCTTCTATTTTCTGGAATTCTGGAAGTATCAGAGAGTTTAGGCGATTCATTAGCATCTCCGTTATCCTCAATGACAGTAATATTAATATTTTGATAGTCTTCTCCGTTCAAGTCTTTAACTGTAACCTTAATATTATAAACATCATTATAGTGAGGTTTATGGTTATTGAACATTATTACAGCATCATTTGAATCATCGAATTTGTGAATTGTGAATTTCGTCTCATCTGCTCCATCTATACTGTATGAAAGGGAAGAACTATCTGTAGAATCTGTGTTTATAATGGTTACAAAACTTTGTGTTTCTTCGCTTTCTTTAACTGATATACTTGCTGTATCTCCGCCCCCATTATTGGTAATCTCAGGTGGATTATTTCCAGTGATGGTAAGTGTGTATGCTTTACCCTCTTTTTTATAATCTGGATTTGTAGTGTTTAATGAAATCGTTACTGGAGAGGTAATATCGTCGTTTGCTGTGACTTTGAAGGTCAAAGTAGGTGAAGATGTTGATATAAAATCAAGAGAAGTTGCACTTAATGTAATACTTTCAGAATCAGAAGATTCCAACTCAAATGTAAGATTAGAGTGAGGAGGCTCAATTTTCACTGTTACAACAGAGGAATCACCTTTTTTAAGAGATAAACCTGTTGTTGAAATATTGTTATTATTTTTATCAAAAAATTCCACAGCCTCTGTTTCAACTGGTGTAGTATTATCAGACACAGTAAATGACCAAACTGGTCCCTCAGTAGTTAAAAGACCACTATCAGTTGACACAACTTTCCAGTAATAGGTTTTTCCATTAATAACTGTTGGGGTGTATGGAGACGGTAAGAGATTCGCACTGGAGGTAAGATTTGCCTCACTATCACTGAAATAAACGGTATAAGTAACAGCATCACCATCAGGGTCATTACCAGTCCAACTAAGTTTGAGATTATTAGAGGTTACAGTAGCAGTATTGTTTTCAGGGTAAGGATTTCCAGGTGTATAAGGAGCTTGATTGGTTGGCACTGTTCCACTATCACTTGCAGATACTCTATGCAGTTCTTCAACTCGTTTACTGTTTTCATCTGCATATATAAATTTAAGGTCTGCTGTGGCTGCTCCAGAAGTATCATATCCGCTGCCTGTAGCAGTTATTGTTCTTTTGTAGCACTTTAAATTAATTGGTTCGGGTGATTTAAATAGAAGCCAGAATT
>JADFZJ010000046.1 GCA_015232555.1 Desulfamplus sp.
TTACAGATGATTCTTCTCTTTGCAGAGATGTTTATGGAAAACAATATGACGATTGGTCAGACAAAGGAGCAGACACGTTACAATGTCCGTCCTATACAGGTAAGGTTCTTATTGCTGAGGACAACGATTGATGTGTTCAGGGATATGGGAATCGCCTTTGCTGCGGCATTGATTGGTATATATATTCTACTGATAATTCAGTCTGGTTCATTTTTTATGCCAATTCTCATTATGATGGCAATTCCTCTTACTTTGCTTGGAATAATGCCTGGTTTTATGCTTTTAAACACCTTTGGCACTTCAGCGGTTGGCGGATTTGAGAATCCTATCTTTTTTACTGCAACCAGTATGATTGGAATGATTGCTCTTGGTGGGATTGTTATCAGAAACTCGTTGGTGTTGATTGAGTTTATACAAGATGCTGTAAAAGCTGGCACTCCATTTAAAGATGCTATTTTGCAAAGTGGTGCTATCCGAATGCGTCCTATACTTCTCACAGCACTTACAACTGTAATCGGTGCTGTTCCCATCACCCTTGACCCTGTATTTTCAGGGCTTGCATGGGCGTTGATATTTGGCTTAATAGCTTCGACTATCTTTACTTTAGTGGTGATTCCTGTGACATATTTTGTCATTTACAGAAACAAGGTGAGTTAAAGATATACTCTAAGCAGGCATGAATTGAACTTTTTATATCTAAATAGAGACGCATGGACGTGTGTATCTACAGTTTAGGTAAAACTCAATTTATGAGCTTGAACAGTATATCTCTATTTTTCGTACAGCTCCTCAATAATCTTTTTCAGTGAAAAGATACTTCGTTCACTCTTTTCAACAATTTTTATATTTGTCTGATTGTCAATATCAGGCAAAAAGTCGCTGAAAGAGTGAAGAATAATGGTTGTATCAGCCATTCTCTCCTTAAACTCCATAAAAAAGGATTCTCCAAATATCTCAAATAGTTCTGGATCTAATATAATTAGATCTATTGGTTTGCTGCCAGACAGCACCTCGTACATCTCCTTTCGGTTACCAGCAGTATAAACAATACAGCCTGCTTTTGTTAACTCTCTTTGCAGAAGATTGCGTACGTGGTGGTTGAGATCTGTTACTAAAATATGTAGAGGAAAAACCTTAGTCATAATGCCATCGCATTTCAGTTTGTGGTTATACTCCTGCATTTATCATTGAGTTGGTTATAATTGAGTAAATACAGCAAATTCAGTGCCAGAAATCCTATAGCCTATGTATAAGGTTTTTTCAGTCAGAGTGATAACTTCTTTTGTCGATATACTTTACAGAGTGTAAAGTATATCGACACAAATTCACTATTAAAAGATAGAGCCATATATAAGGTTTAAACTTTTATCCTCTTGCAAGAAGATAAGGCATGGGGAGGTGAGTGAATTGATAGGTTAATATGGTTATTGGCATGTGACTTGCTATTTTAATAATATTAAAAAGTAAAAAAATCATCAAAAGCGTTTATAGCCATAGAAGATATATCCATAATCTTAATCATACAAATATAAGGGGGCATTATGACAGAAAATAACAGCAATCAGATTCATAACAATCTGACAGCACAATCTTCTAATCAAAATGATGATAAGAGCAACACTATTCTTGTTGCTCTTGACGGTTCTGAGAGATCAATGAAAACTGTTGAATATCTTTACGATTTTAAGCCATTTCATAATAAAAAAATTGTCCTTTATCATGTATTCAGTGATGTGCCAGAATCTTACTGGGATATGGGCAGGACTCCGTTTAGCCGTAATGGAGCTGAAGAGGTAAAAGGGTGGGGGCTTCAACGCAGAATTACAATGGATGAGTTCATGGAACGGGCAAGAAATATTCTGATCACAGCGGGTTACAAACCACAGGATATAACAGTATCAATCAAGGAGAGGCAGAAAGGCATTGCACGGGATATCATTACAGAAGCACAAAAAGGATATTTTGCCCTGCTCATCAGAAGGCGTGGTTATGGTGCTCTGCTCCACATGATAATGGGAAGTACTACTACCAAAATAGTTGAAAAACTTTCAGGCACACCAGTTCTTTTGGCTGGTTTAAATAAAATCCGAAATTCCATTCTTATTGGGATTGACGGCTCTGAGGGTTCTGAACAGGCTGTTGATTTCACGGCTAAGGCTGTAGCTCAGAAAGGTTGTAAAATTGTTCTCTGTACAGTACTGAGGGATTTTGATATTTATGCGGGCGATAGAAACAAAAAAGATGCTTCAGAATGTGTAGATTGCGTGTTTGAAGATGTTGAGAGTGCAATGAGAAGAGCCTCTCAAATTCTTCAAAAATCAGGTGTAAAATCGGCTGATATTGAACGTAAAATTATCACAGGTGTAGGTACAAGAGCAGGTGCAATTGCTAAAACTGCGGAAGAGGAACGGTGTGATACAATCGTTGTTGGCAGAAGAGGTCTTTCAAATGTAAATGATTTTAATATTGGACGAGTATCATGGAAGATTATTCATGCAGCAAGGGAAATGACTGTCTGGATCGTGTGATCAATCAAAATTAGAGAGGATAGATAAAGAGAGCTTATGGATACAATAAATTCAAATAAAATGCTGAGTAAAATCGCTTTTATCTCCCAGCGAGTCAATGTGTGCAGTTGTGTTCTTGAGCTGTCCATCAGGGAAAATATCAGTTTCAGCCACTTTATCAGCTTGGATTCAGATTCAGAGAATACTTTAGATTTGGCAGACACAATTGAGCATTTGGGTTCTATGCACAATGTTGAAAGCATTTTGGTTTATCTTGAAAGCATTCCAAATATTCGTAAATTTATGAGTGCTGCACGATCTGTCTCCAGAGTGAAACCTATAATTGTTCTGAAATCTGGCAGAACAGGCGATCTGGCATATATAGACTCACTTTATGATGCAGCATTCAAAAGGGCAGGAATTCTTCGTGTAAATGATTTTCAAGAGATGTTTGACTGTGCAAGGTTTATTGCTATACAAAAACTCCCTACTGGTTCAAGGCTAACTATTGTAACTAATTCTACAGGTGCAGGAGTTATGGCTATGGATGCTCTTGTTTTTTATGGCATGAAACCGTCAGAATTTAATAGCGGCAATCCTGTAAATATTCCAGTCGATGCCGCTTTTGAAATATATCTTAACACTGTGCGTAACTGCGTTGAAGCTTCTGAAACTGACGCTCTTCTGCTCATATATATGCCCCCTGATGCTGAGATTTTTGAATCTTCATCTTTGAATTACGAAGAGTTCATAAATCATCTTAGTAAATATCTCCAAACAGTGAAAAAGCCTGTGTTTACTGCATGGATGGGAGGCGGATATTGTAAAGATTTATCTGACAGTAATGTGGAAAATATTTACAGCCTAAAAGATACTTTCAGCAAAGCGGGCGTTATAACTTATAATACTCCTGAACGCGGTGTAAGAGCATTTGCAAATTTGTGCGAATATACCAAAAATATTGAGATGCTTCAGCAGATTCCTGTAAGAAAAGACAAACGACTTTTAATAGACCATCAGGCTGCCAAATCTATTATTGAGGCGGTTATTCACCATTTCCTTCTCGCTCAAAGCTCTGTTTCTGTAAATCAAGAGTTAGAGAAAACAAAAAATGATCATATTATGCTCAAAGAGTCAGATGCTATAGCTCTTATTCAGGCTTATGGGATTCCTGTGAAGTTAAAAGAATCTGGTTCTGATATCGAAAAAGCAGATTATGAACTTATGATAAGTGCAAAATTAGACAGTGCTTTTGGTCCGGTAATAAGTTTTGGCATTGGAGGCGTAATGACAGATATTGTAGAAGATATAGCAACAGCTCTGCCTCCGTTAGATAGTCTTCTTGCACTGCGTTTGATGGAAGAGACCCGTATTTCAAGAGTTTTTAAAGGTTATAGACATATAAAACCTTTAAATGAGGAACTTATTGAAGATATGCTCATCCGTTTGTCTCGATTAGTTACGGATTTTCCTGAAATTGAAGATATACAAATTAATCCTGTAGTGATCAGAAATGGAGAATCAGTAGTAACTGGTGTTCAGGCTTACGTTAAAAAGTCTGATATCAAACCTTCTATGCATCTTGTGATCAGCAGCTATCCGTTTGAGTATGAGTCTGAAGATGAAACCATAGATCACGAAAAAATCTTCATAAGACCAATCAAACCGAACGATGCACCTTTAGTGATTCAACATTTTCTCTCCCTCTCTCCTAAAAGTGTATATTATAGATTTTTTACACCACTAAAGCAGATATCGCAGAGTATGCTCATCAGGCTTACACAGATTGATTATGATCGGGAGATTGCACTTATTGCTCTTATGGGAGAGGGTGACGATCAGATTATGGTTGGCGTTGCCAGAGTAATTTTTGAGCATGGTGGTAAAAAGGGTGAATTTTCGGTTGTGCTTGGAGATAAATGGCATGGAAAAGGAATTGGATTGGCTCTTCTCAAACGCTGTCTCTCATTTGCCTCAAAAAAAGGGCTTGAAACTGTATGGGGCATTGTTCTTGCAGAAAATAGGCAGATGCTTAAACTTGCTAAAAAACTCGGCTTCAAAGCTCAATACGTAGCTGGTTCGTCAGAGTGCGAAATTGAGATTGATCTTGAAAAAGTAACTTGGGAGTAAATTGCGATTTGAATTTTAACGATAGTTTACACCGTATGGAGCAATTCTAATGTAACAGTCGGCTTTAGCCGACTTTAGTTATTTTAGCCCAGAAATTTATTTCAGAGCTAAAATAAATCAAATTAGCCATGATACATAATATTAAAACTTAGAATTGCTGGGATTAACTCCAGATATGACTGAAAGAAAAAGAATTTTATTATTGATTGTGATTATGACCTGTTCATCAATTATGATTGCAGGAATCACTACTGCTATTTTATATCACACATCTTTTGAAGCACAAAAGGCAAGGCTTGTCGTAAGCGTCAAAGCAAGGGCACGTCTTATGGAATCTATTGCTCAATTCAACATGGATAATAAGAAAGATTATCCAGAAGGAGCATTTGAAGCTACTCTTAAACAAATCAACGAAGCATATCAACGTTTCGACACTTTTGGAAAAACAGGGGAGCTGCTTCTTACAAAAAAAAAAGAAAAACAGATAGTCATTCTGATGCGGCACGGTCATGGACATATAGATATTGAGAATAAACTCATAGATTTAGCCTCTCAATTTGGGCAAACTGTACAAAAAGCATTATCAGGAGAGTCAGGAGCTGTTATCGTAACTGATTACAGAGGTAAAACTGTTCTTGCCGCATACGAACCGCTTAGTCTATTTAATCTGGGACTTGTTGTAAAGTTAGATGTCTCTGAAATTCGTGAACCTTTTATTAAAGCAGGATTAATTGCCGGACTATTTACTCTCGTGTTTGTCATATCAGGTGCTATTTTATTTATAAAAATCACCAATCCGATGCTAAAACAGCTTGAAAAGAAGGCTACTCTTTTTGAAAGATTGAATGAAGAACTTAAACAGGAGATTACTGAGCGAGAATATGCAGAACATGCAATGCGTAAGAGTGAAAGTAAATATCATCTTCTATTTAACTCAATGACAGACGCTTTTGCAAGAGTTGACATGTTTGGAGTAATAATTGAAACCAATCTTGCTTATGAATTTATGTTAGGATTTTCTAAAGAAGAACTTAAGAACCTTAAATATATAAATATCACCCCTGAAAAATGGCATAGCATTGAAGCTGAAATTATTGAAAAACAGGTTCTAACTAAGGGCTATTCAGATATCTATGAGAAGGAATACATAAAAAAAGACGGCACTATTTTTCCTGTGGAACTACGTGTATTTTTAATTTTAGATGAAGATGAGCAGCCTAATGGAATGTGGGCAATTGTACGTGATATTACCCAGAGAAAGAGAACAGAAGATATATTGCGTAAAAATGAAGAGCGATACCGCTCTATTTATAATAAGACTCCTGTCATGCTTCAATCTATAGACAAAACAGGTACATTGGTAAATGTTAGTGATTACTGGCTTAAAAGTATGGGTTATGAGCGTTCTGAAGTTATAGGACGGCACTTTACAGAATTTCTTACAGAAACAGCTAAAGAATATGCTCAATTAGTATATATTCCCCAGTTCTTTCAAAACGGCTTTATTAATGATGCTGCTTACCAGTTTGTAAAAAAGAGTGGCGAAATTATGGAAACCTTGCTTTCTGCAATTTCAGAAATAGATGAACAAGGCAACTTTGTGCGTTCTCTTGCTGTTGTGATAGATATCACGGAACGTAAAGCTATGCAGAATAAACTGTTGGAGAGTAATGCACGACTTCAAAAAGCTAAAGACGAAGCAGAATCAGCTAATCTGAGTAAAAGTCGTTTTTTAGCTACTATGAGCCATGAAATCCGCACTCCTATGAACGGGATTATAGGTTTAACAGATTTGCTTTTGACAACCAATATGACAGATACTCAGAATAATTACCTTAAAAATCTTAGATATTCTGCCTATGCTCTCCTTGACATTATTAATGACATTTTAGATCTCTCCAAAATCGAGGCGGATCGAATTGAGCTTGAAAATATTCGATTCAATCTTTGTGAGGTAGTTCAAAAGTGTCTTTTTATGATGAATTACAAAGCCACTAAAAAAGGCATTCTACTCTATGCAGAGATTGAGCCTAATATTCCTAAAATATTTATCGGCGATCCGATAAGAATCCGTCAGATCATATTAAACCTTGTTGGTAATGCTGTTAAATTCACGGAAAAAGGAGAGATTAAGGTTTCTGTAGGAAAATCGTCAAGTGATGACTACTTAAAATATAGCCGGAAAGACGAGCGAGATAAAATACAAAATGATTTTGAAATATTCCCAGTGGTAATTTTTGTGCAAGATACCGGCATCGGTATTCCTGAAAATAAGCTTCAGACTATTTTTGAGAGCTTTACTCAGGCTGAGGAATTTACTACCCGTAAGTATGGCGGCACTGGTTTAGGACTTGCCATATCTAAACGGTTAGTTGAAATGATGAATGGAACTATAAATGTTAAAAGTTCTCTTAACAAGGGAACCACATTTATTGTCAATCTTAATTTGCCAGTTACAGATGATTCTTCTCTTTGCAGAGATGTTTATGGAAAACAATATGACGATTGGTCAGACAAAGGAGCAGGCACGTTACAATGTCCGTCCTATACAGGTAAGGTTCTTATTGCTGAGGACAACGAGATAAATATGCTCATTATTAAGGCGAACCTTGCTGCAATGGGATTTGAGGTTATAGAGGCATTTAATGGGAAAGATGCGTTTAAAAAGTTCCTCGTTAATGATATTGATCTAATTTTTATGGATATTCATATGCCGGAAATGAATGGATTTGAGGCAGCTCGTAAAATAAGGGAATCTGAAAATGAAGAAGGACGTACCCCAATTATTGCTTTAACAGCAGATGCATTTAAAGATGATAGAGATAAATGTCTTGCTGAAGGCATGGATTTTCATCTGTCAAAACCATTCAGACAGCAGGAACTTTTCAATGTTATTGAGCAGTTTTTACCTGATAAGTTTAAAACAGGAAAAAAAGAGAGTACATATTTTAAACCTGAATCTGTAATTGATCCAATTGAGTCGTCAATAGTTAAGACAGGCAATGGAAAGATATCTGCTGCTGTTAATGAAACAAATAATGGCTACACTAACAATAATTTGTTGATTTTTAACAGGAATGAATTTCTTCGCAGGGTCAACAATAATGTGGAGTTCTATGATAAGCTGATATCTATATTTTTAAACACCGTTCCAAATATTTTATCTGACTTACGAGCAGGAATAGATACAAAAGATTTAAAAAAAATCCATTCCAGTTCCCATTCACTCAAAGGTATAGCGATGAATATTGGAGCAGGTGTAATATCTGAACTTTCAAAAATAATTGAACAAAAATCCCGTGATCTTGAGAATATTCCAGAAATAGAAAAACTCTTTTCATCTCTGGAATCAGCATTCAGAGACTTTTGTGATGAAGTTGAACAATAGCCATTATAATTATATGTGGTATAAGCTACTTTTTTGTTATAGCGTTTCCCGATCTATTCAACAATATAACCGCAATGCTCAAACGAACCTTTTGCATCTTCTTTTGTAATTGTATTAATGGCATTAGATATAGCTTGATGCAAAAATCTTCTCAATCCTGCATGGAACAAACCTGTGTATAGGAGTTCCGAGAAAATCACGATTTGTATTTTTTGTCAAACGATTTGCGTTTATCCCATAAACCTTTCCATCGTAAATCAGCCCAAAGCCGTGGGGAATCAAAACCATTCCGGGACGCACCTGAGAAGTTACCTCAACTATTCCCGTTTCGCTACCAGCTTCAGTAATAATCTTAACTTCATCACCATCAACTATCCCTGATTTTTGACCATCTTCTACACTTATTGCCACCCTGCAGGCAGGTTTGTCGCCATTCCACTCGGGGTTTCTCATCATTGTATTAATATTGTATGGCATATGGCGACCTGCATTCAAAATAAGAGGGAACTTATCTGGCATTTTCAAATTTTCTGCTTCACTTACAGCAGTTAGATCAACAATCGACTGTTCCATTTCAGGTATATAAAGTTCAATCTTTCCTGATGGAGTACGGATTGCAGCCATATTTTCTTCTGGATTGACCTTGCCAACCCACAATCCTTGAGGATTATCAAGAAGTGTCTGAAATATGCGATCACCTTGATCTATAGTGTTATCAAAACCTGCCTGCACAGCATTTTTGCGAAATGCCGCAGGAGCTGTCATAAGAACTCCCCAAAGAGCCGCTTTTGAAGCACTATCCCAAACTTTTCCAAGCGTCTTTGAAAGAACAAAAGGCATCTTTGAAAATACTGAAGGGTTGCTTCCTGCCCACTGCATAAGCTGCATTCCAAATGCCATTCTGCCATTTGAAGTGAGATTAATCGCTTCGGCAGCCTTTTGCACCTCTTCAGGAATATCAGGTATCAGAGCAAGTTCATCGGCGATTCTTGTAAATATCTGAGATGCTTCTAAACAGTTTTCAGGTGGATTTACGATTGGGCGACGAAGTTGCAGATATACTTCAGGAAAGGTGAGAGGAAAAAAGGCAGTATCCCACGATTCGTAAAAGGTACGGCAAGGTAGCACGTAATGGGCAAAACGTGCTGTTTCACTCATAACAATGTCATTTACAACAAGCAGGTCAAGTTTGGAAAATGCTTGTTCATACGCTGTAGTGTCAGGATATGAACGTAAAGGGTTACAGGCACTTACATATACGGCTCTCAATCTATCAGGGTGATCGTTTAATATCTCTTCTGGCATAACAGAGGGCGGAAATGTGCCAACTGCCGCAGGAGGCATGTTAGTTACTACAGTACGCCACACTTTGGGATTTCGTTCATCAGCATGAGAACCCATAGGCATGACCATTCCCGGAATGACATTACCTCCCTGAACACAGAAAATGCCACAGATAGTGCCAAGAATATTCATAAGATAGGAATTCAGAGCACTGTTACGCCCCATATAAATTCCAAGATCAGGATGCATACTCCATTTTCTTGTGGTCATAAGGTGGCAAAGCTCAATAACCTGTTCATATTCAAGCTCGCATACTTTCAAAGCCTCCTTTACATCTACCCTTTTGAATAGATTCGCAATTTTTTCCCATCCTTCTGTATATTTAGATATATACTCTCTGTTTTCCCACCCGTTTTCAAGAATAATGGCAATCATTGATTTGATAAGAAGTGCGTCACTTCCCGGTCTTATTGGCAGATGGATATTGGCAATAGATGCTGTCTTTGATTTTCTCGGGTCAATCACGACAAGCAGCTTATCAGGGTCTTTGCTGAACTCTTTTAGAACTATTGGGGCACGTGGAATCTGATGGCTCTCCATGCCGTTCCAGCCCCAAGCAACAAGCATGGTTGTATTCTGTTCGTCAGGTATCACAACATTATACTGTTTGCCAAACATGCGACCAAGTGTCCAGAATATCCCGCTAAACTCCTGAGCAGCAGATGAATAGTGATACTGAGAACCCATCTGCCTGAGCAGACTGACACCAAATGCCCCCTCCATGTGTCCACCTTGAGAGCTTGCACCCATGTATGCAAAAGAGCGGGGACCATGTTCTTCGACAATACTTTTAATTTTTGCTGCTATCTCTTCAATTGCCTGATCCCACGTTACAGGTATCAATTTGTCTCCAACCCGTTTTAATGGCTCTTTTAGACGATCTGCTGGATATTGGTGATAGATGACATTCATTCCTTTACGACAGGCATATCCTTTACTTCTTGGGTTATCTTTGTCAGGTCTCACCTTAACCATAAGGTTATTTTCAACCTCTATCTCCAATCCACAGTTTTGAGCACATAACACGCACCCTGTTTTATGCCATTTACCCATAGAACTTCTCCTTTCTATTTTTATACAGACTATAAATATTTATGTAGGTTATAAATAACCGATTTTATCAGACAGAAGTATTTTACTTCTTACAAAAACGCCGTTACCTCTTGCAATCTGATTATTTTTTGAGTCATAGATAACTGCATCAGCAATAAATTGAGTCCGATTCTGATGAACAACATTGCCAACCGCCCTTACAACGCCTTCTGATACAGGTCTGGTAATATATGTTGTAAAACTGGTTGTTAGTACAAATACATCTTCAACCAAAGAGTTGACAGCAAAAAAAGCGGCATTATCAAGAGCAAGAAAATATAGTGCACCGTGCATTGCTCCTGCTGCGTGGAAAAAATCTTTTTTTACAGGTAAAGTTATCTCTGCTTCTCCCTTTTTTATCTTAACGTCAACACCAGTAAGCTGCATAAACGGTGCTGATCTCATCATATTCTCTAATTTTCTATAGTGTTGTTCATTATCTTTCATTTTTACTCTCGGCTATCATACATGTAGCTGTAGCATGTGAATACAATTTACCATCTTTGCCAACTAATGATGCTTCGGCAACACCAATTCTCCTTGATCTATAGATAACTTTCCCTATAGCTTTAAGCTCTTCATTTTGAGGAATCGGTTTGAGCATCTTAACGTTTAAGTCAATAGTCCCATAACTCTCTCCGGGCTGAAGGGTTGTATGAACAGCACAGCCTGTAGCAGAGTCAAGTGCTGTAGCAGCAAAACCTCCATGAACGCCACCCATTGGATTGAGGTGCATTTTGTTAGCAGTTACATGAAACTCACACGCTCCATTCTCAATACTTACAAGTTTCATCGGAATAGTAATAGCCATCGTAGGAGGAGAAATTACTCCATTTGCAACCAGCTTAAGTATTTCTAAACCAGACAATTTTTCAAAATCCATTTAATTCACTCCTTTTATGCGGTTAGTAGTTTATTTAAAATAGCATTTGACCAGCTTAAGATAAAGTGGCATAAATGCCAAATTAAAGGTGAGAACTGACATAAACATAACCAGTTCCATTATAACGACCATGCTTTAACAGAAACAACGAATAATGAAACCGTAGAGATCACAACAGCGACTCTGCACTCGTACATAAAAAACAATAATATGAGATATTTATGGTGAAAATAACATTTATTATATATGATAAGTGTTCCCTTTCAGGAGTTTTAGGTATTAAAGATGCCTTTGTAATGGCAAACTTATGGAACTTTAAAATAGAGAGCGATAAAAAAGATATTGAATCTCATACAGATTGTAAAGAGCCTCTATTTATAACTGAAACTGCCTCTTTAGATGGAAAGCCCATTAATGATAATAATGGTATTATTATTACACCTGACAAATCCATCAACTCTGTTCAAGATACAGATTTAATTTTGATACCAGCTTTCATCTCTTCTAATGTTATTAAAAAAGAGTCTTTCACAGAGATTCTTGAATGGATTTCAGAAAGTTATCATAAAGGGGTAAGCGTAGGTGCCTTTTGTACTGGTACATTTATACTTGCCATGACAGGTCTTTTAGACGGTAAACAAGCCACAACAAATTGGCAATTTATACGGCGTTTTAAAAGAAATTTTCCGAATGTAACTCTTACTCCAGAAAAAATTTTAACAGTTGACTCAAATCTTATCTGTTCAGGAGCTGTAACCTCAATTTACCATATTGCACTCTATGTTATTGAAAAATACGGTTCTAAACAACTTGCATCAATATGTTCAAAATCATTTCTTATAGATTCTGGTAGACAAAGCCAACTGCCATATACAACGGTTTATTTTGATAAAAATCATGGAGATAAGGCTATTATAATGGCACAGCAATTTATGGAGAATAGATATCAAGACAATTTTACAATAGATTATTTAGCAAAAGAGATTGGACTAAGCCCTCGCCATTTCAAGAGACGCTTTAAAAAGGCAACTGGAGAGACACCAATTTCATATCTACAGCATATAAGGATTGAACAAGCAAAAAAAAGACTTGAAACAACCAATGATAATATTAACGAAATAACGTGGCAGACAGGATATGAAGATATAAGCACTTTTAGAAGACTTTTTAAAAAACATACGTCACTCTCTCCAAAAGAGTATAGGAAAAAATTTTTTTTCAGCTCAAAATAAGCGAATCTTTATAATACTTACCGTTTTTGAACTAAAACTCAACTATTTATGGTGAATATATGAAAACAACAAAAGTCATGGCAAGCGAGCAGAGCATAGAGAAATTTGACGGCGATCTTTTGGTTTTTTGTGTCTCTGAGGCAAAAGAGGATAAACTTAACTGCGATCCTTTAATAACACAAGAGACTATTAGAGCCTATAAAGTCGGCGATTTTGCAGGTAAAGAGGGACAGACTCTTTTACTCTATCCTCCTGAATATATATCAAAAACAGTAGGTAAAAAGATTATATCAGAAAAAACACCGATTGCAGCTAAAAGGATATTAGTTGTTGGTCTTGGAAAAGTTAATATAATCCCTAACGGCAATAAGCACGACATTAATTACTTGGATTCTGCCAATATTCTACGCGAACAGTTCAGGAAAGCAGGAGGAGCAGTTGCATCAGTGTGCGAAAAGGTAAAAGCTGACAAAATAATGATCTCTCTGCCTGACATTGCAAATATCTTTCAATCAGAAAAGATAGACGCACCACAAAGTATTAATAAAGACGATATAATAATTACATCAGCAGATGTGGCAGAGTGTTTAGCCGAAGGTATATTGCTTGGGGATTACCGTTTTTTGAGATACAAACAAGAGAAAAAAGATGAACCTGAATACAAGGGGTTAAGCGAAGTCAAATTCTACTCTCAGTTACCATCTGCCGCTATTCGTAAGTCTCTAAAACTTGCCTTTGCTTCTGCTCAAGCTGTCCATGATGCAAGAGATATGGCAAATGAACCTGGTAACAGCTTTAGAGCTTCTGATTTTGCCTCCTACGCTCAAGAGCTTGCTAAAAGATATCCTATCAAATGCACAGTTCTTGATAAAGATAAGATGCAAGAGCTTGGAATGGGCGGAATGCTTGCTGTAAATCAGGGTTCATCAGAGCCTCCTAAAATGGTAATTCTTGAATATCAGCCAAAATCAGCAAGCTCAAGAGGTAAATCAAAAGCAAAACAGTTGAATGGAGACTCTAAAGAGATAAAGTCAGACGGTGTAGATACAATTTTACTTGTTGGTAAAGGAATCACGTTTGATTCTGGAGGAATCTGCTTAAAGCAGCCAACTGGTATGGAAGATATGAAATATGACATGTGCGGAGGTGCAACAGTAATGTCTGTAATGCAGGCAGTGGGTCAAGAGCTGCCTGATAATGTTGCCGTTGTTGCTATTGTCCCTTCAACAGATAATCTATCTGGCAGTGCTGCAATGAAGCCGGGTGATATAATTCGCCACTACAACGGCGTAACTTCGGAAATCGTAAATACAGATGCAGAAGGAAGAATGATACTTGCCGATGCACTTGCTTATGGAATAGAACTATTTAAGCCAGCTTGCGTTGTTGATATTGCAACACTTACTGGTGCTGTAGTTATGGGGCTTGGTCATCACTATTCAGCAGTTTTGGGTAACAATGACCAATTGATTCAAAGGCTTGATGCAGCGGCAAAACGTGCAGGAGAACCTTTATGGAGGCTGCCTCTTGGCAAAGAGTACACAAAACAGATCGAATCAAAAGTGGCAGATATTAAAAACACTGGCGGTAAATCTGCTGGAACGATTGCAGCAGCAGCATATTTAGAAAAGTTTGTGGGAGATACGCCTTGGGCACACATTGATATTGCTGGAACTGCATGGGAGTTTACAGAGAAAAACTATATTCCTAAAGGTGCATCAGGAATTGGAGTCCGCACATTTTTAGAGCTTATTCGTAATTGGAAAAAGCTTGTCTAAATATAAGCTGTATTTGTGATTCCAATAGACTTGTCACTCAATGGACGTTTTACACCAATGCCTACCGTTTTTTTACCTACAGAAGAATAAATCGGCTATAAGATGCTTGCAGCTCGTAGCCGATCTGCAAGATATTGACTGAGAAACATGATTGATTCAATGTCAAGATGACAGGTAACTTTCTCGTCAAAAAGAAGTTTTACATCAGCATCAAACTCCTCACCTGCTTCCCAAAAAAGCAAAGTTACAGCAACTAAAGGAAAGACCTGAAAAGAGAGGGCAAGATTGGGCGATTCATAATTATCTTTTACATCTATGCCGCCACACTGCAAGCAGGCACGCTTCAACCCCTCAAGATTGCCTGCAAAAGCCTTTTTCAAAGGCTCTTCAATATGATTTCGCATTGAGACAACTTTAGCAACAGTGTTTGGAAACTCCTTAAAACTTTTCAGATTACCTGTTGGTGTTACAGCTTCGGCTTTAATCATCATGGATATATGAATATAGACAAAAGTCTGTTCGTTGCGGGAGAGATCATTTCCAGCCTCGTCTTTTACTCCGCTGCTGTCAATGTACAGATAAGTGTTGAAATATGGTAGAACAAGAACATCGCCTTCCATTTTTCCACCAATCCTGTCACCGATTTGTTTCAAATCCTCTTTTGTAATTTTATCCTTTGCAAGCTGTAACGCATCAACCGCCATATCTTTTTTCAACCATTTACCTTGACGATATTGCTCTTCAAGCTCTTTTTCTGCCCACTCCAGCACATCTGATGCAATATGAGGACAGCCACGCAGCGGATGTTTTTCCGACACCACCATACCAGCAAAGGCAAGGCAGGTCAGAAAACTGCACTCTTTGCAGTTGGTCTTCGGCAATACCTTTTTATATAAATCAACAATTGATAAAGCCATAAGTATCCTCCTTAATAAACAGCTATTATATCTATTATTTATCCACGTAGAGACGCACGGCCATGCGTCTCTACTGTCTATGTTGGGAACCTAAATTTATGACCTTTAATATATAGCTATCCATTTTCAACTATTTCTATCTCTTTTTGTGTAAGTCCGTAAAGTTGATACACCATAAGGTCAATTTCTCTGTCTGTGCTTTCAATGATTGATTTAAGTTTATCGGCTTTTTCCTTGTGTTCAATAAAATAATCCTGCCAATCTTTGCGGTCTTTCAGGCTTAAATCTTTGACTTTGCATTTTTCCATCTCTTTTTTAAACTGCTGCCAGTCAAGTTCATTCCAATTTTCAAGTTTTTTGCTGATGTTCTTAGGTGTTAATTCACTTTTAAAAAAATTGAAGAAATCAGATTTCAGTTCTTGGAGTTCCTTGTTTTTGGCAAGCATTATGTCGGCTTTTTCGATGAAGGGGTGTTGATACTTTTTGTTAGTTGGAATTATTGGTAAATCTTTAATATAAAGAATTTTTACTTGTGCAAATACTTTTCCTGCTTCTTCTGTGAGAATAGAATAATAATAATTGAGTAGTTTACTATTGAATAATGTAAGAATAAATTTTAAGTCAAAAGAATCTTTATGATCGTTTCGAGGAATAATAGTATGTACAGTTTTATCTGTATGATAGGATTGATAATCAATAGTTCCTATCAAATTGCTTGATGTTTGCCTATATACAATTTTAGGTTTTGTTTCCAGTATTTCAGGTGTAAAACGAAAAGTATCTTCTTCGTTTAGCAATGTTTTATAATTTGATTTTAAAAAATTTTGAGGAGTTGAATTATAATATTTTTTTATTTGAGAACCTTTTAAATAGGGAGTATCCATGCTATTTTTTTGTTTTCCCGAATAAAAAACTCTATCACCTATTGAATCCTGACCTCGTTTTTTTCCACGACCTTTCGACCAATAATTGTATCCAATATCTTTAACTAAAAGATATTTATCGAATTTTTCTAACTTTGATAGTTTTAGAAAAAGTTCGTTTATGGCTATAAAATTATTTGTATCTGTTTTAACATAGCCTTTTTCGGTAGTTAAATCGCTTTTCATCAGCCAACTTGAATATTGTTTTGTGTTTTGTAAACAAATAATAGCCGTAAAAACATTGGCATCTGCAAAAATTGATTGATTGCCAAAATCAACAATCTCTATAATTTGTTTTTTTATAAGATGCTCTCTCAATATTTTAAAATAGTCGCCTCTTATGTACGTATTGGGTGTAATGAAAGAAAAATAGCCACCTTTTTTACTTAGTTCAATACTTTTATGTATAAATGCTATATATAAATCATTATTTCGTTTAAATGTTGGGTAACTTATTTCTAAATATTTTTTTATGTCTAATTCAAAAATAATTCCATACGGTGGATTCCCAATCACCACATCAAAGCCCCCATTTTGCATAACTTTAGAAAACTCTTTTTCCCAGTTAAACGCCTTATCTCCAGCAATTTCAGGATCATCTATTAATGAATTTCCGCATCTGATATTACTGCTTAAATCTGAAAGTTTACGATCTTTATGTGCTGTGCGAAGCCAAAGAGATAATTTTGTAATTTCAATACTCTCTTGATTAATATCCACGCCGTAAAGATTATTTTCCAAAACAGCTTTCTCAACATTAAAAAGTGAGGTTTCGCCCTTTTGTAAATCTGTTTGAATCTCAATGATAAAATTATGCTCTTTAATAAGAAAACTTAACGCTTGATTTAAAAAAGCACCGCTGCCGCACGCTGGATCAAGAATTTTCAAAGTGAGCAGCCAATCCTTGTAATCTTCAAGTTTTTGATAAAGAATATTGCCTTTTTTAGATAACTCCCCTTTTTTTGTATGAAAACTCTCATCAACCTCAATTTCATTAATATCTAACTCCTTGCGTTTCTCATCGCAAAGTTTTCCTATGGTGTTCTCTACAATATACTGTGTAATGTATTGAGGAGTGTAAAAAATGCCATCTTTTTTACGCTTGCTTTTGGTTTTATCAACGTCTATCCCTTGTATCCTTGCCGTTGTCTCCTCTATTTCTGACAAAGAGTGTTCAAAGATATGCCCCAAGATATTTACATCAACTTCAGTATCAAAATCATAAGCTGACAGCTTTTGCAGGTCATCAATTAAAATATCATCATCAATTTTTAACTCATACAAAATCTCATCAGGATAAAACAGACCTCCGTTATATGCAGGAATATCATCTACTTGCAACCCCTTAGCTTCTGCAAAAAGAATAAACAAAAATCGGTCACTTATTTTTTTCGCTTTGCTGAACAAGATGAGTTTATCAATATTTAGGTTGTTTTTTATCAGATTTTCAAACAGTTTTTTTTTTAAAACAGAGTAATCCTCATAAAGCTGATTTGATAAGCTCTCTTCATGAAATATTGACTCTTTTTTCAGCTTTTGAGGTATATCATTTAAAATACCCGTTATTACTGATTTTTGGAGAATTGACATGTTTTATATATTTTTCTCCATTTATTTCAAGATTTCAAACACCCTAAACCCCTTATTTCCAAAGCAGTAGATAACATATTCGGATATTTTGATATTTGGATATCGGCTTAACGGGTATTCCTGCTTTAATCCTTCAACATAACCTGCTATTTGAAGGGTGTCCTCTTCTCTCAAATCAAATTTTTTTACGGTTGTTCGCATCTTTTTTAGCTCGGAATTTGAGAAATATTTGAACTCAATTACAATTCTGACTCCCGCAAACCGTTCGTGGTATTTGCCCACAAACTCCAAATCACTTCTGCCTTGCGGATATGAACGCTCAACATTGAACGTAAACCACGAAGATAAATAGCGGCTGCAAAGCTCAAAAAATGTTGTTCTATAAAAATTTTCATTCACCTGATTAAATATCGCCTCTGGAAGTTGTGAGACGTAGAGATTCCAGTAATCTTCAAACAGTTGAGGGATATTTAGCGTGTCGATAAATCCCTGCATCATCTCTGCATATTTAGTTGACACGTCAATCCTGTGAAGCTCGTTAAAATACTCAACAAAAATCTGACGCATGTTTAGATTTGGAAGTTTTAGATAAAAATCATCGTAACGGCTCAACATTCCCAAGTAAAAAAACGAAATTGGAAAGAAATCTTTATGAAAAAACTGGTTCATATCAAATTTGGTTACTAAAAATCTGTCATCATAACGGATAATGTTCTCCATCGTAAGTCGATTTACAAATTCTTCTGTAAGTTGTGGATTTGAACCAGTAAGCCGTCTTATCCATGATAGATCAGTTCTAAGATTCAAGTCTGTAAGGTGTTTAGGAATTCCTCTATTCTCACACAATTCAACAAGAAAATTCATTAGCATTGTTGAATTATAGACAGCTTCTCCTTTGGGATTTACAAAATGGTAGCCGTTGTAGTGGTTTTTTATGATGGCATCAACTTCATGGCGAGTAGATGGGTCAAATTCGTAGTCTGAATATATTGAATCTAAAAGGGTGTCAACTTCCTGCTGAGTAAATCCAAGCATGTTCTCAAACTGCGGATTAAGAGTTATAAATCGGGCAATGTTAAACCCTGATGCCAACTCGTCCATAGTTATCGGCAGAACTCCAGTTATAAAGACGTTTGCAATTGCCCCAGTTTTTCGTCCCTCTTTCAGCGTTTTAAAGAAGGTTTTGAGAAATCCGTCATCTTTCGTAAGTTCGCGGTAGAGTTTATCATCTCTTGCAACAATAAGCTGGTTGGCAAAGTTGTCGTATTCATCAATGATAATGTAGAGATGAGGCAGATCAGAATCCGAGATAATATAAAGAATATCTCTTAAATTATGAGATGCCCTGCTTTGTGAACCAAAATCTTTTTTATCTTTAAACCATTCAGAGTAACGGCGGAGAAGGCTTTGAAGTTCCATATTGCAGATATAATTAAAACTCTCCTCAATATCTTCAATTGTTCCAGTTGGATCAACAACCGAAAAATCAAGATGCAGAACAAAAAACGAATTTTTGAGTGGCGTGGGATTTTTTCCAATATATGTATCACCAAAAAGCCGTTTAAAATCATCTTTCTGCCTGATGTTGTAGTAACACTCCAAAATCCTGCACAAGAGAGATTTGCCAAAGCGTCTTGGACGAAGGAAAACAGGATTTTCAACTGTTTCCAACAGTTCAATATACTTTGTTTTATCAACAAAATAGCCATTTTTACTCACGATCTCTTCATAATTTGCATTTCCGTATAAGATTCTTTTTCTCATTATTTCACCTCTTCCACTATCTCTATCTCTTCCTGGGTGAGTCCGTAAAGTTGATAAACTATTTGATCTATTTCTTTGTCAATCTTATCAATTTTCGATTTTATTTCAGTAGCTTTTTGTTTTTGTTCTTTGAAATAATCCATCCATTCTGATTCTTCTGATAAAGTTAGTTTTATATTTGATTTAGAAAAAAACCTTAATAAATCAGAGAAATCCATATCATGCCAATTCGAAATAATAATATTGTATTTTTCAAAAATGAATGACTTTACTTTTATTTCTACATTATTTAAAATATTATAAAATGATATATTGTTATCAATCTTTTCGAGCATTATTTTATATTTAGATATTTTCTTTTTATCTTCAATATTTATTTTAATAATTGGCAAATCACCAATTTTGCTGGTACTTAATTGGTTATATTGACCATCAGAGATATGTTTTTGAATAAAAGCACTATTTAACAATGCGTTAGTGAATTTTGTAAAATCAACTGTATTGCTGAATTGCTCGATAGAAGAAATTTTATCACCTTTAAGATAAATAAAGTTTTGCCCACCAGAACCACCGCCTGAAGAATAGTGCCTTGTAGAAGAGAAAGTGAATTTATCCATATTTTTTGTGTTTACAATTATTTTTGCAGACTCAAAGGGAATATCCGCTCTTTCATAAAGTGGTAGCCACCATAATTTCCGCTTCATTATTTTTTGAACTGCTCCTGCGGAACTATATTTAATTTTTATATCATCAATTGTAAAGTTATCAAATTCTTCTAATGTAATTAGTTCACCTTCTGGGATAATTGTAGAACGATTTAATAAAACACCTGAAAACTGGTTTAAATAATTTTTAATTTGTCCTTCCAATTCATTAGAACCAATATAGATAACAAAATATTCACTTTCAGTTACAATCCATTTATTAAGGTTTTCTGT
The DNA here is from genome assembly GCA_015232555.1 of Desulfamplus sp. GTDB lineage: Bacteria > Desulfobacterota > Desulfobacteria > Desulfobacterales > Desulfobacteraceae > Desulfamplus. The sequence goes on from JADFZJ010000046.1 coordinate 20,487, forward strand.
TTTGATAAAAGGTTTTATACATTCGGTTTCTTTGCTATTTAAAACAACCCAAGTGCCGTTAATATTTAATTGAATATTATATTGATCGTATTTAATATCAATACCATTTTGTAAAATGAAAATTCCACGGCCTAAATATTCTTTATTAATTAAATTATTTTCAATGTGTTTTTTTGTGACTTTATCCCCTCCCGTAACTAATCCTTGAGAAATATTAAAATATTCTGATAGTGGGCAGATAGTTTCATTTAGATCAACAGAATTTTGATAAAAACTCCAAGGTTTATATTCGGTATTATCAAATTTTGAAGTCGAATATGAAATAGTTAAATTATCATCAAATAATTGAGTAGCAATTATTTGATGATCACGAAGAGATTTTATTTGAAAATAATATGGTTTACTGGTTAAAGTTTTTAAATGTGTTAAAATTAAACTTGTTGTTCCAGCACCTTCAAATACTTTCAAGTCATTAAAATCTACAATTGAAATTATTTTTGATTCATTAATAATTGATGCTCTAACTTTATTTGCCCAATCAGCAGAAACGAATTCACGAGGAATAATAAGGCTTTGAATTCCATTATTCTTTAAAAGTGCAATACCCTGTTTTATAAAGAAATAATATGTATTAGACCTACGCCTATAGAATTTTAACCATTTTGGCATTCTTTTTAAGGCATCAAAAATATCTGAATGTCCTTTTTCACCTACATACGGCGGATTACCAATAACAACATCAAAGCCCCCATTTTGCATAACTTTAGAAAACTCTTTTTCCCAGTTAAACGCCTTATCTCCAGCAATTTCAGGATCATCTATTAATGAATTTCCGCATCTGATATTACTGCTTAAATCTGAAAGTTTACGATCTTTATGTGCTGTGCGAAGCCAAAGAGATAATTTTGTAATTTCAATACTCTCTTGATTAATATCCACGCCGTAAAGATTATTTTCCAAAACAGCTTTCTCAACATTAAAAAGTGAGGTTTCGCCCTTTTGTAAATCTGTTTGAATCTCAATGATAAAATTATGCTCTTTAATAAGAAAACTTAACGCTTGATTTAAAAAAGCACCGCTGCCGCACGCTGGATCAAGAATTTTCAAAGTGAGCAGCCAATCCTTGTAATCTTCAAGTTTTTGATAAAGAATATTGCCTTTTTTAGATAACTCCCCTTTTTTTGTATGAAAACTCTCATCAACCTCAATTTCATTAATATCTAACTCCTTGCGTTTCTCATCGCAAAGTTTTCCTATGGTGTTCTCTACAATATACTGTGTAATGTATTGAGGAGTGTAAAAAATGCCATCTTTTTTACGCTTGCTTTTGGTTTTATCAACGTCTATCCCTTGTATCCTTGCCGTTGTCTCCTCTATTTCTGACAAAGAGTGTTCAAAGATATGCCCCAAGATATTTACATCAACTTCAGTGTCAAAATTATATGCTGAAAGTTTTTGCAGGTCGTCAATTAAAATATCATCATCAATTTTTAACTCATACAAAACCTCATCAGGATAAAACAGGCCGCCGTTATATGCAGGAATATCATCTATTGCTCTTTTTCCTTTGCGTCCAATATTCATATAACCAAAATACTGCTTGTAAATTTCATACAACGGCTTGTAGGAATCTTCCTCTTGAAGATTATAAAATCTTTGAATAATTCGGTTAATAGAGTTTGGCGGCAGCAAGCCCTTGTCTTCTGCAAAAAGAATAAACAAAAATCGGTCAATTAATTTCTGTGATTTACTGAACAGGGTGAGTTTATCAACTGCTGGGTTGTTTATGGTTAAATTCTCAAAGAGTTTTTTTCTGAAAACAGAATAGTCTGCATAGAGCTTCTTTGACACACTCTCTTCATGGAATATAGACTCTTTTTTTAGTTTTTCTGGTATGTCATTTAAAATGCTCTCTTTGGATAGAATCAAAAACAGAAGATCAAACTCTTCTCTTGCATCTTTTGCAGCTTCTTTTGTGATGCCTTGTTTTGTAATGCGGAAAAGATCAAACTCTTCATATTCATTTGCATAATCAAGATAAAAACGCAGTTTCTGAAAATTTGAGGTGATTACGTATTTGCAATCAGGCTGGTTATTTTTGTAGTTGAAAGCCTGTTCTGTAATGATTTTCAAATCTTTTGTTTTAGTTGATTTAAGCTCTATAACTGCCTTTGCTGTATTGTTTTTTAAAATAGCACCATCAGCTTTTTTAGAGTCAGACTGATTTTTAAATTCCCGCACTAAATTAAAATTATCATCAGGTTTAAGAGTGTATCCTAAAACATCGACAAATATATCTCTTAAAAAACCATCTTGATACTCTTCTTCTTTGAGTTTTTTGATTAGCTCAATTTTTTCAGACGAATAATTTTTTTTAAATATTTGATAGGCGTTTTCAAGTTGATCTTTATCTATGCCTGCCAAGTAGTTTTTTATTACTGATTTTTGAAAAATTGACATAGTTTAGAACCTAAGAGTTTTTTGTAACTATAGTTGGGATTCCCTGAAAAACAGTGGGGAGCATTCGGAAGGGGTGTTTCAGTACAGTAGAGCTTCAGACAAACAATGTTTCAGCGGAGGTGAGTGGCAGCACCAGCACCGTCTCCGCTGAAATTAACATTAGTATTTATCCTATAAACGCATCTTCTGGCATCTCCATAATAGAGGGGATACCAGCAGTTAAAGCGTCCATTTTTCCTAAAGTTGAAGGCAGCATGTAGCTGATAAAATACTCGGCAGTTTTTACCTGACCTACATAGAACGCCTCATCTTTTTTCTTTGCAGTTGCAATTTTTGGAGCTGCAACAACTGCTCTCCAAAGTTCAAACCACGCCATGCAGACATCGCCTGTAACATCAAGGAACGGATGAGCTGTTGCAAACGCATCAAGCACTTTTGGAGACATAGCTGTCATACCCATGTGCATAGCAACTTCACCTAAACGGTTTACAGCTTTTTCAACCTTTTCTGCCATAGCTTTAGTCATTTCAATCTCTTTTGCAGCAGCAATGGTTTTGTTCATCTCACCAAGGAAATCCATGAAATGTTTGCCCTTGTTCATTCCAAGTTTTCTTCCCAAGAGATCCATTGCCTGAATTCCGTTTGTTCCTTCATAGATACTTGTGATTTTGCAATCTCTAAGGAGTCTCTCTTGTGGGTAGTCTTGAATAAAACCATATCCTCCATAAACCTGAACACCTTGTACACAAACTTCAAATGAGCGATCTGTGCAGTATGCTTTTAATACAGGGATTAGAAGCTCAATCAAACCATCATATTTTGCCTTCTCTTTCTCTTCCTCAGCAGTTTTTGCTTTGTCAAACAGATAACCAACATAATAAATCAATGCTCTCATACCATCTACATAAGATTTCATGTAGAGAAGCTGGCGTTTAACATCAGGATGCTTAATGATAGTAACAGTCTTTGGATTTGCGTCAAACATTGTCATCAAATCTATTCCCTGCACCCTCTGTTTTGCATAGTTGACCGCGTTCATATATGATGATGTAGCAAATCCAAATCCTTGCATACCTACACCAAGGCGTGCCTCATTCATCATAACAAACATTGCTTTCATACCCTTGTTCTGTTCGCCAAGAAGTTCGCCTATGCAGTTTCCTTTCGAGCCAAATGCAAGAGATGCTGTGCTGTTGCCATGAAGTCCCATCTTCTCTTCTATGCCGACACAATCAACATCATTTCTCTCGCCAACAGAACCATCGGGATTGATTTTGTATTTGGGAACAAGAAATAGAGATATTCCCTTTGTTCCAGCAGGTGCACCCTCAATTCTTGCAAGAACTGGGTGGATAATATTCTCTGTAAGATCGTGATCTCCGCCTGAAATAAATATCTTATTACCAGTTATTGAATATGTTCCATCTTCATTTTTCTTTGCTGATGTGGTCAATGCTCCAACGTCTGAGCCAGCTTCTGGCTCTGTCAAACACATTGTTCCTGTCCATTTGCCAGTGTAGAGGTTTTTGAGATATTTTTTCTTCTGCTCTTCTGTCCCAAACTCTTCAACAAGTTTCCCAGCACCATGAGTCAAGCCAGGGTACATAAGAAATGAGCAGTTAGCACCTGTAAACATCTCTCCAGCTACCATAGAGAGAACTTTTGGCATACCCTGTCCGCCATATTTTGGGTCGTCACACATTGCAACCCACTCACCCTCACAGAAGAGTTTATACGCCTTGCGGTAAGACTCAGGGGGATGAACCTGACCATTTTCAATAACACAGCCGTTCTTGTCGCCATCTTCCTGTGTTGGCAGAATCTCTTTAATTGCAAGATTTCTCGCCTCATTTACCACCATATCAATGGTTTTTTTGTTGTAATCTTCATATAATTCATGTTTTGATAGGTCTGAAATATTCAAAACCTCGTGAAGCAAAAAATCTTGATCGCGTCTGTCTGCTATTGCTTGTGCCATGTTGTCTATTCTCCTATTGTTTATGTAAAAAGATTTAGCTGTTAAATACTTCTTCTGTTATTAATTATTTAGAAACACCATTCATAAACATCTCAAAAATCATATTAAGTCTTTTATTTAAAACATCATTTACTTCTAAATAGTTTACATCATTATTATTTTCTGCATTGCCATTCTGAAACAGAGACGACCATGCTACAGAGTGGGCAAGTTCAGTGAAAAGAGTTGCCATCTCCTTTGGCGGATATGGTTTGAACTCACCGTTTTGAAGTCCCTGTTCAAAAATTCTTTCAAAAAGGGTTATCATTTTGTCGTGCATCCGATTTACCTTTTCATTGAGCTTAGGCATCATTACAGCGTCAATATTACTTCTTTCTGATATGTAAATACGGATAAAATCACTGTTGCTCTTGTAAAATTTTGTTTTTGCAAATAGTGACTCTTTAAGTTTTTCATGGGCAGTAAAATCTTGTCTGCTGCTTATGGATAATAGTATCTGACCTAATTGGTGCACTCTTTCCATAACAAGATCGTGGTATATCTGCTTTTTACTGGAGAAATATTTATAAATGGTTCCAAGCGGATACTGGGCTTCCTGACTTATCTGTGCCATAGTAGCACCATGAAAACCCTGTGCAGCAAATATAGAGAGTGCAGCATCGAGAATCTCATCTCTTCGCCGCTGGTCATCTCTCTCTTTGCGTGATATGTTCATTTTTAGATTCTCCATCTTAAATTGCCGTTTCAATCTTCATATATTAGTTTCAATTTTAGAATTGATATTCTAAAGAAATATATTAAGATGTCAAGTAATTTTTTTTAAGTGTACTATTTTTGGTTTTCCCCTTTTTTAATGTATCCTTTTTGCTTTTCATCTCTTTTAATGTTAAATAAACTTAAAATCTATAAATCATCTTAGGAGGGTAATATTATGGAAGAAAATTGTATCTGTTGTGATAATGGCTATGCCGCAGTTTCACCGATGAATCTTGATAATTTTGTCATTACAGTAGAAGTAGTCCCGCCTCATGGTGCTGACCCATTTGCAACTCTTTCTGCTTTAGATGCACTTAAAGAGCTTCCCATAAACGGATTCAGTGTTGCATCCAATCCAGTTGCAAAACCTCGTATGTCTGCAATGGCACTCTGCTCACTTATCCAGAAGAAGACGGGTAAATTCGCCATTATGCACTGTACCACAAGGGACAATAACCGCATAAGTCTCCAGTCAACCTTTTGGGGTGCCAGTGCCATTGGAGTTAACCACGTTCTTGCTGTAACAGGAGATTTTGTTGCACTTGAAGAGCGTAAGCTCACTTCAGATGTAAAAGATATGGATGTATGCCAATTGATTGAAATGGGAAAAAATTCTGACATGATAACAGGTGCTGTTCTTGATTTTCGTCCTGAATCCAATGGATTGGAAAAAGAGATAGAACGGCTTGAGAAAAAAGCTGCTGCAGGTGCTATGTTTGCTGTGACTCAGCCCATTTATGACAGAGATATGGCAAGAACCATATCAATTTCAACTGGACATATCGACATTCCAATTATTATGGGAATCCTGCCTTTAAGAACTTTCAAACATGCTGAATTTCTACATAACCGTGTTGCTGGGATTGCTGTGCCTGAACGGTTAAGAGAAAAGATGAGCCATGCAAAAGACCCTGTTGCAGAAGGGGTGGAAAATGCAAAAGAGATGGTTGCAATAGCAAATGAGTTTTTCAGGGGTGCCTGCATTATGCCTCCGTTTGATCATTATGAAGTTATGCTGGATATTCTTTGTTAGGAGGTTAATTTACATGAAAACAATGACTGCTGATAAATTTCGTGAATACAGAGAACGAGAGCATGAGAAGAGCTATCTTCTGATTGACGTAAGACAGCCTTCTGAATATGAGGAGTCTCATATTTCAGGTTCCATACTTCTTCCGCTCAACGAGTTTGAAGAACGGGTCGAAGAGCTGCCTGAAAAAAATCTTATATTTTACTGCAGAAGCGGTATCCGTGCTAAAGCTGCTGCCCTAACAGCCGATTTTTTCAACGAAGCTGGAAAAGATATATACACCCTTGAAGGCGGAATACTTGGCTGGAATGGAATCATTTTGGAGGGAATTCCTTCATTTAAAACTTTTGATCTGAACAAAAATATAGCGGAACTGCTTATAGATGCCATGAACCTTGAAAAAGGGGCATTTAGATTTTATGAATATGTGCTCAAAAAATTTTATTCAGATAGTGCTTCTTATACAAATAAGGGCATTGGTGAAGTGATGGAAAATGCAAAAGACGGTGAACTTGGACATGCAAAACTTATCTATTCCCATCTAAAAAAAGTTTCACCTGATACAGAGCCATTTGATGATATTTATGAAAATTTGAACGGCGATATTCTTGAAGGAGGTGCTACTTTTCAAGAGATAATACAACTAATAGAGAATAGAACCAAAGATCACACTGTTGATATTCTTGAAACTGCAATTTCAATGGAGTATAGGGCTTTTGACCTTTACAGGGTGATGTCTGAACGAACAGAGGACGATTCTCTTAAAGATGCTTTTTATTCGCTGTCTCAGGCAGAAAAAGCACACATGAACACTCTTGTTAAGGTTCTTGAGCAGATTGTTTGAGTATAGGAGGAGTTTGTGAACAGATTTGCCTATTATATGTCAGGATATGCGTTTAAAGCATTTTCAGGCATTTCTAAAGCAAAAATCAATATTAATGGTCAAGATAAAATTCCTAAAGGAGCGGGGTCTGTAATTTTCACAGCCAACCACTTTACACGAATTGAGACTCTATTTCTGCCATATCATATCCATCAAATCACAAACAGACCTGTCTGGTCACTTGCAGCAGCAGAGCTTTTTCAGGGCGGGCTTAAAGGTATTCTTGAAGCTATGGGTGCAGTCTCAACCCGTGATCCTCAGAGGGATTTTCTGATTGTCAAAAGTCTTATTAATGGGCAGGCAGACTGCATTATATTTCCTGAAGGCATGATGGTTAAAAATAAGAAGATCACAAGTGACGGTGATTTTAAACTTTATGAAGACGGTCAGGTGCAAAGACCGCGAACTGGTGCTGCCACGCTTGCCTTACAGACTGAATTTTACCGTGAACGTCTCAGGCGAATGATAGTAACCAACAGAAAGGAGTTCAACAGGCTGCTTGATGAGTATGATATTGAATCATCTAAAGATGTTATGGAACACGAGACTTTTATTGTGCCTGTTAATATCACCTACTATCCTGTAAGGGCAAAAGAGAATGTGTTGAGTCGTATGGCTCTTAACATGATGGAGAATCCGTCTAAGCGTGTTATGGATGAGCTTTTAACAGAAGGTACCATGATCTTTTCTGGCGTAGATGTTGATATAAGATTTGGGGATCCAATTCGGATTAGAAACAGTGAATCAAGCGTTATAAAATCTAATAGTTCAAGCAGTTCAAATAATGAATGTTCAAGTTGTGAAAAAGAGCCTGCTTCAATTCGTGCAAAAGATTATTTTTTTAATTCGTTTGTTGAGAGCGATCTTAACTCAAGACGAAAGATCAATTTTTCAAACCGTTTATGCTCATACCATGCAATGAAAATTAGTGCTAATGAGATTATGAACCGTTACATGAAGAACGTATATGAGATGACTACGCTAAATTATGATCATATCTTTGCATCAATCTTGAAATATATGCCCAATACCAGTCAAGATCCAGAGCAAGAGAGTCAGGCGAATATAGATAGAGATAGTATAGAAAAAAAGGGAATTGACCAATACGATTTTAGATGCAGAGCCTATCTTGCCACGTTTGCCTGTGCAATGGCTCTTCACTGTAATTTCCATAAAAGCCTTTACTCAAATCAGATTCATATTGTTACTAATGACAGGTTTCACAGATATGAAGATTTTATTCAGCTTGCCATTGAAACTGGTGTAGTAGAGGAGAAAAACGGACGGCTTTACAGAAATGATGAAAAATTAGGGGCACACAGATATGACGCTCTTCAATATAACTTTCACACAGTAAGAGTTGATAATCCAGTTTCTGTTATTGCTAATGAGATCGAGCCTCTTGTTAGGTTGCAGTCCTATTTTGCCGATCTTGCAATGAAACCTTCTTCTGAAATAGCACTTTTGATGAGCTATCGGATAGAAGATAAGCAGTATAATAGCTATGTTGATGATTTTAACAGATATGTAGGACAAACAGTTATTGATGAAATAAAAGAGAGTTATATTGAAGATGAGGTAACAGCAGATGATAAGCAGGAGTCACAGGATTTAGTTGATGAGTTTGAAGAGGCATCTGAAATATTAAGTGTTAGACATAAGCCGTTTATTCGCCAATATTCTGCATCTGAAAGCGAGATATCGCTATATAACAACGGCAGACCAAGACTTTTTAAGTCAGATTATGATGGAGAGAACGGTAAATATAGGAATACTGGTATTTTGCTGATTCACGACTATCTTGCCTGCCCGGGCGAGCTTTTGCCGTTTGCTCGTGATCTGCACAGCAAAGGATTTACAGTATATCTTCCAAGACTTCCAGGACATGGCACATCACCTGATAATCTTATACTATCTTCAAAAGCTGCAACGTCTCAAAATATAACTGTATCTGAAAATCTGAAAGAAAAATTGTTCGTTCAATGGATAGAGGCAGTTGAGGAGGGTTTTGTTCTGCTTCGCAGTCTGTGCAGTAAAATAGCGGTGGGCGGACTGGGGATTGGCGGAATACTCGCTCTTGCACTTCAATCAAGGGTAACTGATGCTAATTCTCTTTTTATGGTTGCTCCTCCGCAGAAAATAAAAGATTATCCGAATGATTTTGTTACATCAGGAGGGTTATGGAATTTTATGATTAAGCGTGTAGGCTCTAAAGAAGAGTGGATCACCTATCTGCCTGAAATGCCTGATTTCAGGTATTCAACTCATCCAGTTTCAGGGCTTAAGCAGGTTGAAATGCTGCTTGAAAATGTAGAATATGCCAAAATTTTAAAACCTACTCTTGTGGTTCAATCAAGAAATAATCAATTTATTAACCCCCGCGGGGCACAAAAACTGTTTGATATGATTCCAGCTTCAATTAAGGAGTATTATATTTTTGACGTTAAACGCCATACGATGTTGAGAAGTGGGGAAAGAGAGAGGATATCTGATGCTATTGTTGGATTTATTGAGTCAATAGTAAACAGGGGAAGAGCCTTTTAGATTTAATCTAAACTGTAGAGACGTGCATGTAGAAACTCA
>JADFZJ010000047.1 GCA_015232555.1 Desulfamplus sp.
TTGTGTCCTATAGTGTATAATTAATACGACACAATTAAATTTTGATAGTGTCGTGCATCATTAACAGAAGTTGCTGAAAGCTGAAATCTTAGACAGTAATCAGCACACTAAGTAAGGGAGGTATTTTAGATGCCATCTTTTGTAATCGCAGAGAAATGCGACGGCTGCAAGGGTGGGGACAAAACAGCATGTATGTACATCTGTCCCAATGACCTTATGGTTCTTGATCCAAACGCAATGAAAGCTTATAACCAGGAGCCAGATCAGTGCTGGGAGTGCTATTCTTGTGTTAAAATTTGTCCTTCACAGGCAATTGAAGTAAGAGGTTACTCTGACTTTGTACCAATGGGAGCTTCTGTACAGCCAATGATGGGCACAGAGGATATCATGTGGACATGCAAATTCAGAAATGGTGTTGTCAAACGCTTCAAATTCCCCATCAGAACAACTGCTGAGGGTGAAGCTAATGCCTATGCTGATCTTAAGGGCAAAGACCTGTATTCCGGCTTGCTTTCCACACAAGAAGCTGACGGCTATGTTCTTACCGTTCCTACCGAACTGGCTTAATTTACAGGTATCCTAATTGATTTCTGAACATAAATAAATATTTTGGAGGTATATAATGGCATTACCTAACAAACCTGTTGGAGAACTGAAGGTCGTTAGAGACCCAGCAGTTGAAAAGAGAGACGTTGATATCCTTATTGTCGGTGGTGGTATGGCAGCCTGCGGTACAGCGTTTGAGATTAACAAATGGGCAGATCCCGGCACAAAAATTCTTCTTTGTGACAAAGCAGCTCTTGAGAGATCCGGTGCTGTTGCACAGGGACTTTCTGCTATTAACACATACGTCGGCGAAAATAAATGTGAAGATTATGTCCGTATGGTCCGTAATGACCTGATGGGTATTGTTCGTGAAGACCTTATCTATGACCTTGGTCGTCATGTTGATGATTCTGTTCATCTTTTTGAAGAGTGGGGACTTCCTGTATGGAAAAAAACAGAAGACAACAAGAACCTTGATGGTAAAAAAGGATTGAAACAGGGATCTCTAAAGGGTGGGGCTACACCTGTTCGTACAGGTAAATGGCAGATCATGATCAATGGAGAGTCCTATAAGAGAATAGTTGCTGAAGCGGGAAAGAAGGCTCTTGGAGCAGACAATATTTTAGAAAGATGCTTTATCGTTGAGCTTCTTAATGACAAAGCAGATCCAACCAGAGTAGCTGGTGCTGTAGGCTTTTCTGTACGTGAAAACAAAGTTTACATCATCTCTGCTAAAACTATCATGGTTGCCTGCGGTGGTGCTGTTAATATTTATCAGCCACGTTCAGTTGCTGAAGGTAAAGGTCGTGCATGGTATCCTATATGGAATGCTGGTTCAACATATACTATGGCTCTTCGTGCTGGTGCTGAACTTTCTATGATGGAAAACCGTTTCACCCCAGCTCGTTTTAAAGATGGTTATGGACCTGTTGGTGCATGGTTCCTTCTTTTTAAAGCTAAAACAGTTAACGGTCTTGGCGAAAACTATGCTGCAAGCGATGCTGCAAAAGCTGAACTTGAGAAATATGCTCCTTATGGAACCGCTGCTGTTACTCCAACCTGTCTGAGAAACCATCTCATGATGAAAGAGTATAAAGAAGGTCGCGGTCCGATCATTATGAAGACTTCTACAGCTCTTCAAGAACTTGGCAAGACCATGGACAAGAAAGAACTCAAACACCTTGAGTCTGAAGCTTGGGAAGACTTCCTTGACATGTCAGTAGGTCAGGCGGGTCTTTGGTGTGCAACAAACACCGAACCAGAAAAAGTTGACTCAGAAGTTATGCCAACCGAGCCATATCTTCTTGGTTCACACTCTGGCTGCTGCGGTATATGGTGTTCAGGTCCTGAAGAAGATTGGGTTCCAGCTTCTTACAAATGGGGCTATAACAGAATGACTACTGTTCGCGGTCTGTTCACTGCTGGTGACGGCGTTGGTTGCTCAGGTCATAAATTCTCCTCTGGTTCTCATGCAGAAGGTCGTATTGTTGCCAAATCAATGGTTCAGTATTTGAAAGCTGAAGGCAGCAAGGTTACTGGTTTTGCAGAAACTGACCAAGAATTGGTTGATCTGGTTTACAAACCTGTGCGCAATTATCTTGATCACTGCGAATACACTACAGCTCAAGATGTTAACCCACACTACTGCAAGCCTGCTGGTATGGCTATGCGTCTGATGAAGATGACCAACGAGTATGGTGCAGGTGTTGGTACTTACTACATGACATCTGGCAAAAACCTTGAGATTCTCATGAACCTTTTTGAAATGTTCCGTGAAGACCTTGATAAAATAGCTGCTGGTGATCTCCATGAGCTTATGAGAGCATGGGAAATTTTCCATCGTCTCTTTACAGTTCAGGCTCACACCCGTCATATCCAGTTCCGTGAAGAGACCAGATATCCTGGTTTCTATTACAGAGGCGATTATATGGGTCAGAATGATGCAGAATGGTTCTGCTTTGTCAACTCCAAGTATGACAAAAAGACAAACGAGTGGACCTTGAAAAAAGAGCCATATCACAAGATAATTGCTGATTGATGATAACGTGCTGGATCATAAAGATTGAGCTATTATCAGAGCAAAATGAGTTATATTAGTTAATACAGATAACCTCCAGGTGCAATTTATATTTGTGCTTGGGGGTTTTTTAAAATTTTGATGTACGAAATTTTATATACGGGAATTTTGTGAACCCTGTGTCCTTTAGAAAAGGGGACTGGGAAGTTGCAATCGGAAAATAGTTTAAAGTAGTCGTATATTAATTATTACTAAACGCTCTTTTAGTATAATACTAATTTCTCTTTTTCGGGTTGCAGTTTGCGAATCTCAAATTTCAGAAGGACGCAGGATGCCGGACAATATGTCGATTCCCGACATCCTTAAGAATTATTTTTTAACATCTTTACGTATGCACGGAGGGATAGCATGACAATAGACAAATCAGCCCCGGCCAGCTCAAGTATCATGGTAGTTGGTGGTGGAATCAGTGGGCTTACCACTGCTCTGGAAGCTGCCGAGGTGGGGTATGAGGTACTCCTTATTGAAAGGGAGCCTTCATTAGGGGGGAGAGTATCTCAGCTTAAGCACTATTTTCCAAAACTTTGTCCGCCTACATGCGGCCTTGAAATCAATTATAGAAGAATCAAAGATAATCCTAAAATCAAAGTCATAACAATGGCTGAAGTTGAGAAAGTTGAAGGAACACCGGGGGATTATAATGTTGAAGTTAAGATAAGCCCTCGGTATGTCAATGAAAATTGCACAACTTGCGGCGAATGTGCCAAAGTTTGCGAGTCTGAAATCTCAAATGAGTTCAATTTTGGTATGAATAGAAGAAAGGCTGCTTACCTTCCGCATGGTATGGCATTCCCGTCACGATACGTTATGGCTCCTTCCATGAGTGCTGATGACAGGGCTAAATGCAAAGAAGCCTGTAAATACGATGCAATTGATTTTGATATGCAGACCAAAAATATAACCTTCAAAGTTGGTGCTGTTGTATGGGCTACTGGCTGGAAACCTTATGATGCTGCAAGGATAGATAATTTAGGATTTGGCAGATATCAGAATATCATCACCAACATGATGCTTGAAAGGCTTGCCTCCAAAAATGGTCCCACCGAGGGAAAAATCGTAAGACCTTCTGATGATAAAGCTCCTTCAACTATAGCATTTGTGCAATGTGCAGGTTCAAGGGATGAAAATCACCTTCCTTACTGCTCATATATCTGCTGCATGGCATCTCTCAAACATGCCACATACATCAGAGAGCAATATCCTGATGCAAAAATATACATATATTATATTGATCTTAGAACACCCGGCAGAAAATATGAGAACTTCTATAGCAAATTGAAACAAGACCCTAATGTTTTCTTTGTAAAGGGAAAGGTTGCAGAAGTTGATGAGGAGAGCAGTACAGGTAACATCAAACTTGTTGCTGAAGATACTCTTTCAGGTGAAAAAGTGAGACAGACCGTTGATATGCTGGTTCTTGCAACTGGAATGCAGCCAAGTCTATCTGTGGATAAACCCAGTGCTGATCTGAAATTCAATTCCGACGGTTTTGTTATTAATGACTTTAAAAAAGGTGGCATGTTTGCTGCAGGATGTGCCAACAAGCCTGCAGATGTTGTCTCATCGAACCAGAATGCAACCGGCATGGCTCTCAAAGCCATTCAGACATTGGTGAGGAGGTAATTACCATGAGTAAGAAATATTGCGTATATATCTGCACAGGATGCGGAATCGGTGATACCTTAGATATTGATGCTCTAACTGAAATAGCTGATGATGAAGGTGTTAATTGTAAAACTCACCAATTTCTCTGCGGTAAAGAGGGTGTTGCCATGATTCAAAAAGATGTTGATGATGGCAAAGTCAATGCTATGGTTATTGGTGCATGTTCTAAAAGAGTCAATTTTGATGTGTTCAATTTCAACGGTTGTATAGTTGAGAGGGTAAACTTGAGAGAGGGTGTTGTATGGCCCCATTCAAGAGAAAAATATCCAGCTCTCACAGAAGATCAAAAAGATGACAGTGCTTACTGTGATCGAATTCAGATGAAAGCTTCTGATCATATTAAAATGGGAATGATTCGAGTTGAAAAAGTCGAACTTCCAGAACCATATAAAACTGAATCTTTCTCTAAAAAAATTCTTGTTTTAGGTGGTGGAATAACTGGAATTTCTGCTGCATTAGATGCTGCTAAAGCTGGGTTTGAGGTAACTATTGTTGAAAAACAAAATAAACTTGGTGGTTATTCGGCTCAGATGAGAAGCCAGATGCCTGTTGAAGCTCCTTATGAGCAGCTTATTCCTACTGTTGTTGATGAAAAAATTGCCGAACTTCAACAATATCCAAATATTGGGGTCAAAACATCAACAGAAGTTGCACGTATAGCAGGGCAGCCTGGTGAATTTAGAGTAACTTTCAAAAAACCAGGAGAAAAGATTCCTTTTGATGTTCCATTTCCTCTTCCACCTGAGATGCTTGTTGACGAAAAAGGTAAAGAGCTTGATGCAGAGGCTCAACATGCTAAATACCTTGAATTTAATCAGGGTAAAGAAGATATTCTTACCTTCGATCCAAATGCAGAGTTGTATGGTGCTGTGATTTTAGCTGCTGGCTGGCGTCCTGATGAACTTAGTTCTGAAACATACGCTCACCTTGGTGTTGATCTTCCAGATGTTATCACCAATGACCAGTTTGAAAAAATTGCTGCTAAAGGTAAAATTGTAAGACCTTCTGATGGTAAAGAGGCAAAATCTGTTGTCTTTATTCAATCTCCAGGAAAAGATGAAGATGATGCAGATTTCCCATACTGCGGTTCAGTTACAAGCCAAGTTGCTCTAAAACAGGCAAAATACGTTAGAAACGATTACGCTGATGGAAAGGCATATATCATATATCAGCACATGAGAACGCCTGGTCTTCAAGAGAATTTCTATAAGAGTATGCAGCAGGATAATGGCATTTTTATGTCAAAAGGTGCTGTAACCAGTGTTACTCAAAGCGGTAATGAGCTTATTGTTGAAGCTCAGAATACCTTGCTTGGTAAAAATTTAAATATCAAGGCTGATCTTGTGGTACTCGCTGCTGGAATGGTACCCGTAACAGTTGATGATCCAGTTATTAATCTTGCCTACAGACAAGGACCTGGCTTCAGAGACAATGCAATTTTTGGTGGTTACGCTGATTCTAACTATATATGCTTTCCTTATGAAACACAGAGAACAGGAATTTATGCTGCTGGTGCAATCAGAAGAAGCATGACTATTGAAGAGTCTATTGAAGATGCTTGCGGTGCTGCTCTTAAGGCTATTCAGTGTATTGAATCTGCTAACAGAGGAGTTGCAGTACATCCAAGATCAGGAGATATGACCTTTCCGAGCTTCTTTTTCCAAAGATGTACACAATGTAAAAGATGTACTGTTGAATGTCCATTTGGTGCTCTTGATGATGATGCTAAAGGAACTCCAAAGGTTAATCCAACACGTTGCAGACGCTGCGGTACATGTATGGGTGCATGTCCTGAAAGAATTGTCAGTTTTGCAGATTACAGTATTGACAGCATTGGTTCACAGATTAAAGCTATCAAGGTACCATCAGAAGATGATTATGATGAGCCTCCTTTTAGAATTCTTGCACTTGTCTGCGAAAATGATGCCTATCCAGCACTTGATATGGTCGGTATAAACAGAATTGACTACTCACCAGATGTTAGAGTTATCCCTGTTCGTTGTTTAGGTTCTGTCAACACAATATGGATAAAAGATGCTTTGGCTCAAGGAATGGACGGCGTTATACTTATTGGTTGCAAGCATGGCGATGATTATCAGTGCCATTTTATGAAAGGCAGCGAACTTGCACAGGTCAGAGTGAAAAAGATCGGTGATGCCCTTGCAAGTCTTGCTCTTGAAGAGGAGCGTGTCCGTTTTGAAGAGATTGCCATTGATGAGTATGACAAACTTCCCACTCTTCTAAGTGCCTTTGTTGAAGAGATTGAAGCATTGGGTCCAAACCCATTCAAGGGATTCTAATTTTTAATATAAACTCCTTTTGGATCAAACAGCGTGGTTTAAAAGGAGTTTATAGTTTTAATATCTTTAATTAATGATATTCTGTTTTTTTGAGCTACTCAATTCAAAAGTTGATTTTAATTTAGAAAACCGTTCATATACTGACTTAGGAGGTTATAGCAGTATGAGTGAAAAATATTTTGTTCAACCTGATCTGAAATTTATAGATGAGATAACAGGTTTAGGAGCAGAGACCCTTAAAAAGTGTTTCCAATGTGCAACATGTTCGGTTGCATGTCCGATTTCTCCTGAAAACAGCCCGTTCCCAAGAAAAGAGATGATTGCAGCATCATGGGGATTAAAAGATAAACTGATTTCAAACGGCGATATATGGCTTTGCCATGAGTGTGGTGACTGCTCTGAACTCTGTCCAAGAGGTGCAAGACCAGGTGATGTACTTTCTGCCATAAGATATGCGGCAATTAATGAATATGCCCAGCCCAAATTTCTTGCCAATGCAGTTAAAGACCAGAAAAAACTTCCATTTCTGCTTGGAATTCCAGCAATATGGTTTGCGATTCTTGCATGGATCACCATGGCTGGCGGTGAAACTATGACCAAACTTTTCAACAATTTTGGTATTGAATGGTCACATGGCGGGCACGATGTAATTGCACATGCCAATTTTATCTCAACTTGGTTTGTTGACCTTACCTTTGTTCCATTGGCTGCCTTTGTAGTAATAGTCTTTGCATTAGGATTGAAAAATTTCATCGCAGATATCCACAAAAATGCTGTCTCAGAAGGTAAAACTGACAAAGAAACTATTGATCCAAGAGGCTTTTTACAGGCAATTGTAAAAGTCCTTCCTACGATTTTTAAACATGATAAGTTCAACCAATGCGAAGCTAACCAAGATAGAGCCACTGCCCACATGATGGTGCTCTATTCCTTTATCGGTCTGTTTGTGGTTACCAACATCTTTTTTGTGGTTCTATATATTTTCCAAATTCCAGGACCATATTCACAGCTCAACCCTGTCAAATGGCTTGCAAATATCAGTGGTGCTGCATTAGTAATCGGAAGTGCTCTGATGATTAAAAACCGCCTGGGCAAAAAAGATCAGGTCTCCTCATACAAAGACTGGTACATTTTAGGTCTTGTATTTGCTTTAGGTGCAACTGGTCTTTTAACAGAGATGACAAGACTTGCAGGGGCTGAATACCTTACATATTTTATTTATTATTTGCATTTGATTGCTATTTTTAATCTGTTTGCATTCCTGCCTTTTTCAAAGATGGCACATTTAGTTTATAGAGTAACTGCCATGGCTTATGCAGAGTATGGAAACAGAAAATAGAGTGCTTAATTAAGCAATTTATAAAAAAGAGAGAGAAAGTATTTTTTTAGGGTAGATCCCTTTTGAGTGAGATATTAAATAAAAGTATCAAAGGGGATGATTGGCTTAAAAGCCAAAGGATGATATTTTTAAGGAGGTAATGTTTTGGCACAAGGAACGGTAAAATGGTTTAGCGACAAAAAAGGGTTTGGATTTATTGAACAAGATGGGGGCAGTGATGTTTTTGTCCATCACACAGCCATTGTCATGTCAGGTTTTAAAACCCTTTCAGAGGGAGATAGAGTAACATTTGACATTGAACAGAATGACAGAGGACCTGCAGCCAAAAATGTGGTAAAACAGTAGATTCCTCCGTAACAATATCCATTAGAAGCTAATCTATTCTGTAATTATGTTAGCAGAATTTATTTAATAAAAAGCGGGAAAATTAGTTTTCCCGCTTTTTTTTGTTCAAATTTTTACAGACTCCTGAATTTGGTTTCAAGTAACATATTATTGTGCGTAGGATTGCAACGCATAAAATGTCCTTTTGCAAGTAACACATCAAACAAATAATCAGGAATAAAAAAAATGGAAATATTTAAAACATCATCAGATATGAGGGCATGGTCGGATGCTATGCACAGGAGAGGAGAGACAATCAGTTTTGTCCCCACTATGGGCTATCTTCACGAAGGACATCTCTCTTTGATGGAACAAGGCATAAATCTCTGCTCTTCTCTTGTGGTAAGTATTTTTGTAAATCCAACGCAATTTGGTGCCAATGAAGATCTTGATGGATATCCCACAAATATTAAGAGAGATATTCAATTGATAGAGTCAAAAGGGGCACGAGTTCTCTTTCTTCCAGACAGAAAAGAGATGTATCCTGAAAACTACCAAACATATATAAATCTTGAACATCTGCCTAAGCATCTGTGCGGACTCTCAAGACCCGTCCATTTTAGAGGTGTAGCAACTATTGTTGCCAAACTGTTCAATATTATTAAGCCAGATGCTGCTATATTTGGAGCAAAAGATTTTCAGCAGTTACAAGTGATTCGGCAGTTAAACAGAGATCTTAATTTCAATATCAATATAATCGGTGCACCTATTGTAAGGGAGCACGATGGACTTGCAATGAGTTCAAGAAACTCCTATCTGAAACCTGAGGAGAGGGAATCTGCATTGAGCCTGTCAAAATCTTGTATAAAGGCAAAAGAGATGGTTCAGTCAGGAGAAAAAGATGCTAATGCCATTAAAGGTGAGATAAAAAGCTTTATTGAATCTTTTCCTCACACAAAAATTGATTATATAAGTATCTGTAAGCCTGAAACTTTAAATGAAGTAGCAGAAATTAAAGGGGAAGTTCTTTTTGCACTTGCGGTTCAGGTTGGAAAGGCAAGACTTATAGATAATATTTTAATTTAGTAGCTTTCCAGATTAATTTTTTTGCCCCACTCTTCAAGGGGAGTGGGGTCGATAACTATAGACTTATACTTATTTAGCAGACTGTTGAGCAGATGCCTTTGCATTGTGTTCATTTGCTTTTTTTACATACTCAACTTGCTTTTCTTGATATGCTTTTGTCCTTTCGTTCATCTTTTCTATCTTTATGTTATACTCTTTAATACTATTATTGTCTGTTAACTCTTTGTTCTCTTTAATCAGCTTGATACTCTCGCTGTTAATATCTGCTGCCTCCTTATCAAGCTCTGCCTTTATTTTATTAAGCTGCTCAGCTTCCATCTCTAACGCCTGTGATTCCTTCAGAGTCTCTTCAAGTGCTTGTTTTTCCGATGCCTTATTTTTTAATGCAGCATTTTTAGCATCTGGTTGAACGCTTTTTACAGCTTTGTTCACCTCAATCTTATCACGCTGATTTTTCGGAATCTTGGATATGTCATCTGTAAAAACGACAACACCATTTTGATCTACAAACTTATAATATTGATCTGCATAGCAGCAAAACGATGAAAATATCAGAACAACCATCATTAAAATAAAATTAACCCTCATATTAAACTCCATTTTGTAAGTTATATTTGTTATTTTTGTTTGCCTTTGCAGCTATTGTTTCTTGGTAAGCTCCCTATCAACGCTCATTTGAAAGGCTGGAAGCGATCTATTCTCCTGTAGCTTTCCATTAATAAAGATTGCTGGAACTCCGTTTACATCTGCTTTTTGACCATCTTGCATATCTTTTTGAATCATCTGCGTAAATTTAGGGTCTTTCATCTTTTCCTGAAATATAGCTTTATCAAATCCCAAATCAACCGCAATCTGAAGAATACTCTCATCTGTCATTGTATTATACTGCTTGAACAGACGATCGTGAAACTCCCAGAACTTTTCGCTTTTGCCTGATTCCAACTCCATAGCTGCCAATGCTGCTGTAGCAGCCTTAAAAGCTAATTTGTGTATTGAGGTGAGAGGAAAATTTTTATACACAACTTTAATATCTTCTTTATTCAACTCATAAAGCTCCTTGATTATAGGTGCAACCTCAGAGCAGTAAGGACATTGAAAATCGCTGAACACAACAACCTCAACTGGAGCATCTTTTTTCCCCATAAACGGCGAGCCTTTTGTGTCAATCTGCTTTTTAATAACAAACGATATCACCTGTGTATTTTTGTTCTTTTTGCTGCATACCAAAAGGCTGTTGTCATTGGGTCCTGCAAGTATCTTGTCAATATGTTTACCAGCTTCAATCTTACCGCTCAAAGTCCCTACAGCATCGTAGATCATTATTTCGCCAGTATCTGTCAGTACAAAAGTATATTTTCCGCTACGTGAAATTGTGAAATCAATTGGATTTACATCAAGCTGCATGGTTTTATTGATTCGCCAATCGACTTCTGAGGCGTAAGATGGGTCTACAGTAATGGCAATGATAAATAAAATGAGTATCGTTCTAAAAGTCATAATATGTTCCTAATGTGTTGATGAAGTCAGAATCAAGATAACCAAGATAAAAGGATAAAACAGGATAAATCAAAATCCTGTTTTTATCCCCTCAATCCTGACCATCCAGATTCAGATATTTAATATTTATTTAGCTTTCCAACTGGTACGTCCTGTTTTTAAATTTATTGGTAAAACAGGCTGTTTGATTGAGATAATAGCTGGAGTACTTATTCCAACAAGTGCCGTTATTCTATCCTCTCCTTTTTCATCGCCTTGTCCACCATGCAAGCTAAGAGTAATAGCAAGACCTTGTCCAAGATCAACGACTTTATCAGCTTCCCCTGCACCTCCTTTAATCAATCCTGGTGTGTTGGTATCATAAACACCTTGATACCAACCAGTTCCTGTCTGATAATATAAGGCATAAAGGAATGATCTTCCCGCCGATGTGCAAATATCACTATTACTTGGTGGATCATAAGTAGTGAAGGTAACAAGACCTCCAAGTATTGTTGCTTGACCTATATTTCTCTCGCCAGCAGGTAATTGATAATACCAGCCGTCGGTTCCTGCATAATACGATTCAGTACTTGTATCGCAACACCCACCTACAATATAGTCAACAAGCTGATCAAAATACTCCACTTCAGCAGCGTCAAAAAAGCAGTTAGACGGTATAGTGGTTGGCAAACTCCCTGCTAATTCAGCTTTATCAGCACTAACATTTTTAAAAACTTTAATTCCATCAACTTTTAGCAAATGACGGCTACCGGGTGGATCGTTATTTGCCGCATATCCTCCTGATACATCTACATTATTAACTTTTTCCCAAAAGAATTTACCATCTTCACATTCATCATCATCATCTTCACATTTTTCGCACTTCATAGGCTCTTTAATGCCATAATAGTAATTAGTATCAACAGTGTCTTTATCACTATTATCAAAAAAACGTCCTGTTCCAAAGTATAGCCAGTAATTCTCACCATCACTTGCTACTGATGGGGCGGCAGATATGGGACGATTAGGATCAAACATCACTGCCGGTGCTTTCCAGTCACTTGGTGCCTTTATTATGTTATCGTCATCAGTTCCTCCAACAAAATTATTATCTGCTGTGGTTGCCCAGCGATAGAGTTTCCCTGATGCTGATGCTGAAGTTCCTTCAACTGTTCCAAAATAGATCGCATCTGCTCTGTAATCACTATTTAGATCAAAATCAACACTAATAATGTCAGAGACAAATCCTTTTGTAGATTCTGGAAGGGTATGAATTTTTTCAGCTTCAGAAAGATTAAAATTACCCGAAGATAACAGTGTTTTTAGGGAAAATGCGGCTATGATAGCTGGTTGATCGCTGCTGACAGAGCCAGTTCCAACTTCGTTGTCAACAGCTTTTGTAGGACCGCTACCTAAAATCAGATACCACTCCATTGTTCCATCTTTAGACTTCATGGGGGCTACCGCCGGAATACCTGTAGTGTAACCCATATTGTAGGTATCATTATAGGTTAATTCTCCTAAAAGTTTTGGAGCTACTTCAGGATTCGTAATATCCATAATTACATATGACGAGATAAATTTTTTGTCTACCGGTGTTCCTCCAAACCGCATTCCAGCCACAAGAATGGTTCCCCATCCGCCTGGATGATCAGTATCATTACCAAATATTTTAACATCAAAGACTCTCGGTTTTCCATCCATGTAGTATTTATGGCTACTTCCTGAATACCCTGTATCCTTGAGGCAGTGCAGATGAGGAAGCAGATTATAAGGCACATAAGCCCACAATTCCGCTCCAAGTTCGTGTTTAGATTTACCTGTACCACCATCAATGCTAAACGATGATGTGGACATGTCAAAGAAGCCCCCGTTTACCGCATGGAGCATACCATCGTTTGCACCAAAATAGATTACCTGACGCCGATTACTGTATGTTTCAACAAAGCTGGAATAAGTCTGATCACGATACAGCATATGGTAGTTTTCAATTGGTTTGCCAACAGCAGTTGGTGAAGAATGAATTATATCACCCAAACGCCATGTTATCTTCTCTGTTGGCTTTGGTTCACTCACCATTTTTTTATCCTCGAATTTTACAGGTTTGTATTCCTGACGTTTTCTGAAATTCGGGTCATTTTGATCCTGCCCCCGTAGCCAGTCAATAAGCATTGTAGCTGCGGTAGCGTCTGAAATGTCAGGATATAGCAGAGACTTCAAGGTTTCTACGTTGTCATTGTCAAATGAGATAGTTGTACCGCCTTTTCCATCTGCTGATGTTAGAATATATCTCTGTTTGGGAGTTGTATTTGTATAATTTGACCGCTGATCAATAACTTCGGTATCGTGGATAGTGGTAAGCCACTCGGCAGCTGACCACATATAATCAGGACTCAAAACCCCTTCTTCATTCACACGAATTCCATGAACATCACCAACCCATGATATTGAAGGAAGCTCATCGTTATATATATTAACAGTTGGCCAGAATAGAGCCTGATAAACAGCACCTTGACCGCTTCTTGTTGCAGATACAACAGATGCCGCTGTTCCAGATGACGCATTGCCTTCAAAGCATTTAAGCAAGATATCAAGTTTGTTAAAAAGTTCTGTAGGATTTTTTGCTATAATAGCCTTACCGTCACTGCATTTGAGGTCGGAACCATTGGTAGCAGCATAGTCAAGCAGATTTTTAGGATTGCATTCACCACTTGCCGTGCTTTTTTCAGGTTCTCCATTTATCACTATAAATGTTGAAATATTTTTGTCTGGTGGGGCATTATAGTAAGGGGAAGAAGTAGCAGTGGCATCAAACAATGTCGATGGAACTTCATGTCTCGCATAATAGGCAAGGTCATCAAGATACGTAGAACCATACAAGGGTGAACAAACGCCATCAGCATCATTATCTGTAGGTATAGTCTTGGTTTTATCAATCATTGTTTTATTCTGATCCGCTGTGGAAGAGCCATCAGTAATGAGCAAAATAGCATTTTCTGCACAAGCATCCTTAATGGGTAGATTTGGGGAAGGAATAGCAAAATTTTCATTAATACGGAAATCCTTCCGCTGTGTGTAGTATCCAATTGCATCAAACATCATTTCAGCGAGCGGCGTCCATGTTTCTGTTGCCGGTACGTCATTGATATTTTTTTTCAGGTCGATTGTATGTTGCGTTCCCTGACCAATCTCTTGCACCAGATAAGCTCCGTCATAGTTTGTTATACCCGTTGAAGGACATTTAAGAGGAGGATTGGCACTACACTCTTTAAGTGAACCGTAAGGCTTAAAAGCCATAGCCCCGATATTTATACTGCCTTGATACTTTTCCAAAATAGGAGTTGGGGTTGCAGCAGCTAATTCAGCCGCACTGGTTTTCACCCTGACCTTATAGGTGGCTGTCGGATTTCCTAATTGAGCATAGACACCATAATTAACTAAAAAAGCGTCAGTCCCCCACCATGCCGTAATATTACCAATAGCTTGGTTAGTAACAATATTCATATCGCTCGGGTCTGTTGCATTAGGGGTAAAAATATCACCACAAAATTGTTTTCTTGTATTCATAAAGTTATCGTCAGTAATATTCCAACCACTTCCAGTCCAGAATTTTCCGATATATTTGTCAGAACATATATAACCCGGAGTAGCGGGCAATATTTTATTAGGAGGTGTAGGCGGGTTTGCTGTATAGATTTCTTCACACAATGTTTCAAGCTTATTAGCATGACCCGGAGCAGGGTTTTTATCATGTGCCATCTTCCAGCAGTCCTGTCCAGTATCATGTAGAAGTTTTCTTTCTGAGGTATCGTCCGCACCGAAGCAAGCTGTAAGGGCTTGTACAACATTTGCCAATCCATTACCCTGCAGTGCTGGAATGACGCCGCTACACTTAGTAATGGGGTCAGATGGAGTGGAACTGAGAGGAAGTATGTCTAAGAGAGTAGTATTGATAGCATCTGTAGGGTCGGTATCAGTTCTTACGCCTAACGTAAAGTAACGACTCCCAACCTTAACCTGTTTAATAAAATTATGTCCTGAACACCCTCTGCCTTCCGATTCAAGAACATAATTGCAATGTTCACCTGATGTGCAATTCTGACCATTAGAGCATTTTTTGCTTGTTGTTGTCGGGCATGGTGTGCCGTTGCCGCACGTTTGGACTGGTATGCAATCCTGATTGTTGATACTACATTTTTTACTTGTTGTTGTTATTGGTGTTGGTGAACAATCTTGACCGCTGATGCTACACTTTGGGGTTGTTGTTGTTGTTATTGTGCAATCTTGACCGCTGATGCTGCATTTTTTAGCGGATGTTGCTGTGCAGGGATTAGTGTCGCTACACCTATTTGTGCAGGACAAGTCGGTACATACGTTAGTCATATATTTGCAACTATCCCCACTTGCAGTGCATACTGTTGATTCATTGGCTTCGGTGCATATGGCTCCAGATTTCTTGCATGTCCCAACATTGCATTGTTTCGTACATTGTGCAGCAGTTGTGCATGAAGAACCATTAGCACATCTAAGCCCGCAATCGCCAGAAGGACAGGAATAAATAGTAGTATTCGTACAAGTACCAGCACTAATAGCAGCACAGGAGTCAGTAGTTACCGTAGTATCTACGCAATTACCAGCACCAGCGGCACAGGAAGGAATAGTAGTATCTACATCTACGCAATTACCAGCACCAGCGGGACAGGAATAAGTAGTGGCACAAGTAGAACCATCATCACAGGAATCAGTAGTGTCCGTGCATGCAGAACCATCGGCACAGGAATAAGTAGTCGTACAACTATTTTCATTATATTTGCCACCAGTTAATATTTTCTTTTCAAGGTCAAACTTGGATGAAGTTACCCAGTTCAGGTAATTTCCCTTAGCCTTGAACTTATTAACCTTGCTGGTATTTGTAGAATCTGCTGCATCAATATAGAGATAGACATCACCATTAGAATCAACGGCAGTATAATCGTAAACAGTGACGTCGCTGGTGGGTATAGTAAATAGTTCAGAAGCAGAATCATAAATGTAAAATTGATCTTTTACAAAATAACCCATGTATTCTTTGGTTGCGTCATAATTATTATCAATGCAAGGTGAGTCATTTACTATAACATTGTTGCGTTTAAACCCTTCATTATAACCGATATCGTACATACTGGCTGAATTATCAATCAATAAAAGCATATTTGGTTTAACAACATTCGGTTGAGCAATAAAGGGTGGAAATGCTGTGTTTTTGCACTCTTCGCACTCTTCGCATTTTTTGATACAGTCATTCGCTGCTGTTGGTGTAGAGCAGTCGCAGCCAGGAGGCGTCGGGCAGGAGAAAGATGGAGGAGAAACTACAGCATTTGCTTGAGCAGGCAACATAATTGTATAAACACTCAAGGCAAACAGAAAATAGATAAATAATGATGTGAATGATTTTAAATTTTTTTTCTTCATTTTATTGCTCCTTTTATTTATGTATTAGGGACATAAGAATCATTCATATTCGACTTTTTACGAGATTATCCTAATTTGTATTTGGTGGAATATAACGCCACTGAACCATAATAGTAGATTTTACGTTCCGGTCGTCCCATTTATGCTGTGCATATATATCATACAGGAGATGGAAACCGCTTGATGCCGATTTGCCTCTACCTTCATAGCCGGCTGCCATCTCTATGGCACCACCTTTGGAAAACTTGGTAGTAGAACCAATTTTAAAATTTGTTATTCCAGGATCAGTTGCCATATAAAAATCTCGATCGTCATCAGAAGAAGTGGTTACCCATGGGTCAGTCGTGATAGGATCGTTTATCCAGAATTTCAAGTGCGAGTCTTCAACAGTAAGTAAAGTCTTTCCATCATCATCCTTATAGACAGCGGGCTTGGTAAAGCCTGTAAAACTGTCTATATTCGCCTGAATAAGTTGTTCAGCCACCTCTGTCCCTCCATCTGCTGCATAGAATGCCTGTTGATGTAATATTTCGTTAGTGGCAATGGTCTTCTCTGTAATAGCGTTATCTATTGTGGAGAGTCCAATTATTGTTACTATCAAAAGAACCATCATCGCAATAACAATGGCTGATCCTTTATCGTCATGCAAAATTATTTTATATAAGTGTATTTTTTTGTTCATTTTAGTTTGCCTTATATGTAGTTATTGTGAAGGTTCTATCCTTCCATTTCACAGTAGTTTCAATTTTTGTTACTTTTATAGATTCCCATGCTTCGCTATCATTTAAAATTTGTATATCTTCAAGGATAGGGGTAGGTTCTGTTGTAACTTCATAAGTGGTATCATAAGCGGCATTTTCTGCTGCTGAAACATTGACAGGTTCAGTGTTTATAATTTCCACCTTATCATAACTATTATTAATAATTAGTTTTTCTATATTATCTATAACCACAGTTGTAGCTTCACTCATTGTTCTTGATGTTGTGTTGCCATCGGTTGCTGTTATCTGTAACTTGGTAGCACCTAAAATACCAATAGCAAAAATCGCCATTGCAATCATAACTTCAATTAGTGTGAAGCCTTTGGAATCAGGTTTTGTCATAGGTTTTCCTCCTTGATTAAGCATAAATTAAGAATTGTCTCTGAATCTAAATGGATGCCGTATTATGTGCATATACAATAATATTTGTATCAATTGCGAATATCATTAAAATCCCCGTTCTGCATAGATAATATCTCGGTCAGCATCAATATCCTGACCCAAATTGAAAGTGCGTATAGCGAACTCTTTAGGTGGAGAATTATTATCAATATCTGTATCTTTAATATCCTGTTTTAACGAATCAAGAAGAATTTGAATAAGGTAAAGACGCTCTGTAACAGATATATTTGTAAGTTGTCTGATTGTTTCTTGTGCAATCATGATTACACTCTCCTTTATCATTTATTTTGCTGTTGCAAGCTGCGGCATTTTATATTGATATTATTGGTAAGCAATTTATTGATTTGATAAAATCCCATTTTCTATTTATTCAACCCCAAATTCCGACATTGAACAGTTGCTGTTAAATTACGTGTGTTGTTTCCTTTTGTGCGATCAAGCTCGTTTGCTGGTGTTGTAGCTGTTATGGATATAGTAACTGCTCTGATATCGCTGAAATCTGCGGCAGTAGCGGCAGTATTATCCGATTTAAGATATGTAAAAGTCAGAGCTGAGATATTCTCAGCAATCAGTTTATCAGTGGTGCCTCCATCATTGACCTTCAGATCAGTGCCATCAAGCCAATATGATACGGTTTTAAGATTTCCGCTATCATCATCATTAACATAAGCAAAAGTAAACTCTTTACCAACGGCTGTTCCATCGCCGGCATTCTGTATTGTTGCATCTGGCTCACTTCCATCAGGATCATACCCTGCCATTCTGATTTCGTCAGCAAGCATGGATAAAGCGGCTCTAACATTTTGCTGAACTTCGACTGCCTGCTGCTGAGTCATGCTCTGATTTTGCTGGGTATTTCTTGATGCTACAATACCGCCTACCACAATGCTGAAAACTGCCATAGCTACTAATAATTCAACAAGGGTAACGCCGTTGTTGCCAATACTTCTATAAATATACTTTTTCATTTCCATGCACCTCCATCCCAGCGTAAAATCTTAACAATTCCTGTTGGTCCTGTTCCAACTGCATAGGTTGCGTCTCCATATTCAAGATATACATACATCTCTCCAGTGCCCGAAGTGGTATTAACTGTCCCTTTTGGAGTAAATGCCAAAGTATTGTCAGTATAAGTATGCACTGCGGGGAATGAGCTATCACCACTTACATCTTTTGTTGCAGAACCATGTCCATATTCAACACCAGCCGCATAGCCTGATAAATCCACTCTCTTTTTTTCAACTGGCGTTTTGACTGGCGGAGGTCCAGGATTTATTGTGTCAGTAAATATAGAATAACCAGTGGCATCAAACACAATACGCCACTCTTTATTTTCTTTAATTGCCATTGATCTGGTTTTTTGCATATCAGACATTAATCCAGTTGCAGCTTTTTTGAGTTTATGTTCAGGGTTCATAAGATTAGGTATGGCGATTGCGGACATTATGGCGATTATCCCGATAACCACCATTAGCTCAATCAACGTAAATGCGGCATTAGATTTTATTATATTGCTTTTCCATCGATTTTTCATAATTTAAACCCCTATGCCTCTATATAATATATCGTTTTGATATAAATATTTCTTAATTTATTGAAATATTTTTTTATTGCCAATTGTTTCCATCCCAACGAAAAAGTCTCACAATGCCAGTAGCACCAGTTCCAATTGCATAGGTTAAATCCTTGTGTTCAAGATAGACATATCTGTATCCATATCCAGATACAGCCGCACTGCAAATGCCTTTTGGGTTAAATGTCAGCACTTCGCTGGAGTAGGTGGAATCCTCTTTGGGAAATGAGCTGCCTCCAGTAACGGTTTTTGTTGCAGCTCCATGTCCGTATTCGACACCAGCCATATTGCCAGAGAAAACAACCTCTTTTTCTATGATTTGGTCGGCATCAATCTTTGACCATGCATCATCATCTCCTGCGTCAGAGCTGATGATATATCTATTGTTGTCATTATCAAACCAGATTCCCCATGTTGTATTAGTTTTAATTGCCATTGATCTGGTTTTTTGTATATCAGCCATTAATCCAGTTGCAGCTTTTTTCAGTTTATGCTCAGGGTTCATAAGATTTGGTATTGCAATTGCCGATATTATAGCGATTATCCCAATAACTACCATTAATTCAATAAGTGTAAATGCTGCTGAATCGGTTTTTATTAAATTGTTTATAGACTTGTATTTAGCCATAATTTAATTATTCCGTTTTTATATTAATATGCCTAATAAGCACAATCAGTTGTTTATATTTAACAATTTTATTGATTATTCACTACTCTCTCGATTCCTAAACCCGTCTCTTATCCAAACTGCTGACCACCCTACAGCAACAGGCACAATACCAATACACATAAAAATAATGAGGTTGCCTTCCCATGGTTTGAGGATAAACAGCATAAACAGAGGGAGCATAACAGAAAGAACAATGCCGAGACGCATTTTTCCTGACATTTTTGAGTCAAAAGTTGTCTTTTTATGGCAGTTCTTATGAGAATTAGATTGGGTATCTCTGAATAATCTTGGAATAAAAAATATACATACAATAATGAAGCCAATTGTTAAAATTTCCTGAATACCGGTCAATAATTTTTTCTCCTGTAGAAATACTTTATGCTACTTAACCCAAGTTTCAATTTTGTGGCAATTTCTTGAGCGGCTTTGATAAATCTCATCTATAATCTCGTCAGCATCTTTGTCATTTTTTGTATGTTCCTCAAGGAGTGCTTTCAGGCTTTTCTCCACGCACTGCTGTGCATGAAAACTTGCTGCTCCTGTTGCAAGTTTACTTTGTAACAGAGCCTTCACAACAGATAAATCTTCTTCAGATGCCTCAAGCCAAGCAGATACAGAAGGTTTCATATCAATAACGTCCCTTTTTCCAATATCTCTCTGGTGAAAGAGTTATCAGCTTTAATGAAATTATCCCATTCAGGCTTTGTATATACAATCAAATCCATAGGAACTTTATTTTTCAAAAATCTGAAATGTTTTTTTATTGATGAGTAGTTGTTCAAACGTTCATTAAAAGTTTTCGGCATTTCATCTTTATCCATAACCACGATTAAATCAATGTCGCTGTCCTCATTGATTTTACCGTATGCGTAAGAACCGAACAATATCGCCTTATAAGGATTGACCTCTGTTAGAATGGATTTTAACTCATTAAGATAATTGTCATTCTGTTTAGTTTCCATCAAAATCCTCCATTATCAGAGATTGCTTCGTTATAATCAGGACAAATATCATCAGCATCTTTGTCATTTTTTATACTATGGATATTCATATTTTATGGAGAAGTTTTACTTTACCGCTTTTTTGATACTCATCAAGCAGCAAATCGACATCATGCCAGTGCTCTTCATCTACTTCAACATCATGTGATATTATATCAGAATATCGGGTCTCTGTAATCTTTACATTAAAATTATTAAGATGGTAAAGCAGAGTATCATTAAAAGAGTAGGGCAGGTCAATAATATACTTTCTTACACTGACTATTTTTTTAAGAGGGGCGAGTTCAATTGCAGATATAACAGATTGAGAGTATGCTTCAATAAGACCTCTGACGCCAAGTTTAACGCCTCCATAGTATCTTGTAACCACTGCTGCAATATTGGTCATTTTATTTGATTGAAGGGCGTTGAGCATAGGTTTTCCAGCGGTACCCGTTGGTTCGCCATTATCTGATGAGTGGCTGACTTCGCCTTTCTCTCCAACGATATATGCCCAGCAGTTGTGAGTTGCCTGTTTATGATCAGATGATACAGATGCGATAAACTTTTTGGCATCAGATATGGTATTTGCGTATCTTAATGAACAGATAAAAGCGGAACGTTTGATTTTAATATCAGTCCGTCTGTCATCATCTATTGAGTAGAATGTGTCCATATCGTTTCCTGAATTTTAGAGATATTGAAATTATTATATTCTCTTAAGTTACCGATTACAAGGCAATAATCAGGATTTAGCTTTACTTGGATGTTGCCTTGACAGATAAACCTGATTCCATTAAACACCTTTGAACATGTTTGTAGTGCTGTTTTATATTTTGGGCAGTTGCAATAATAAAATTATCTAAATACAAAGAACTTTGGATTTTAGTGATGATATGACCAAAAAGATGGATAAAGAGACCGAAGAGTATGGAGAAATAGTCTCTCTTCTGTTTAACAATGGGCTGATTACACACCAGCAGATTCAATATGTTGTTCGTATTCAATCTAAACTGCCTAACCAGAGACCCATGATTCATATTCTCAAAGAGCTTGGATATATTACTGACGATGTGTTGTGGGATACTATCCGCAAGAATCATGTCTCTTTGAGGATTGGCAGTCTTCTTGTTGAACTTGGGATTATTACAGATGATGATCTTAAAAAAGCGTTTCAGATTCAAGCAGAAGAGATACCTAAAAGGAAAATAGGAGAGGTTCTTGTTGCACATAGGATTGTTGATGAGAGAAAGATGGTTGAAGTTCTCTCTTTGCAGCTTGGATTTCCGTTTGTTGAGCCTGAATTTCTTGATATTGACATAAATCTCTTTAACCGTATTCCTTCCAAAATGTATGAGAGCAGCAATTTCATACCCATCAAAGTTGAAGAAGATTCTGTTCATGTTGCCTTTATTGATCCTACTGATAAAGAAGATATCAGAAAAATACAAGATATACTCAAACAGGATATTGTCCCCTGTTTTGCTCTTAAAAATTCAATTAAAGAGGCAATCCATAAGTTATTCAGCAGGCAGATAGATCACGGCAAGATTGCAAGTGATTCAGCAGTCGGTATTGTGAATCAGATGATTATTGATGCCATGACTGATAATATAAGCGATATTCACATTGAACCTCTGCCTGATCGCTTACGTATCCGTTTTAGAAGAGATGGCGTGCTTGATCTGTATAAAGAGCTGCCTTTTGAAATTATCCCGACCCTTACAAGCAGAATCAAAGTTATGTGTGGTGCTGATATTACGGAGAAGCGGCGTCATCAAGATGCAAGGCTGATGTTTGATCACGTTGGACATAAACTTGATCTGAGAGTCTCTTTTTTTGCCACAGTATTTGGCGAGAAGGTTGTTATGCGTCTTCTCAACCTTAAACGAGAACTTGTTAAATTGACAGACCTTGGCATGTATCCAAGGATGTTGCAGGCGTTTAATAATGACGCTCTTGAACTGCCAAGTGGAGTTATTTTAGTAACAGGACCTACAGGTTCAGGCAAAACAACAACGGTTTATAGCTGCATTGATTATCTAAACACTCCGCAAACAAGCATAATCACTGCTGAAGAGCCTGTTGAGTATGTGATTCCAGGCATCGCCCAGTGCGGCATTGATCCAAAAATCAACCTGACATTTGAGTCAACTTTGCGTGCAATGGTAAGGCAGGACCCTGATGTGATCGTAATTGGCGAAATTCGAGATAACTACTCTGCTGAAATAGCGGTTCAGGCAGCTCTTACAGGTCATAAAGTTATCACCACCTTTCATACTGAGGATAGCATTGGAGGGCTTGTGAGGCTTATGAACATGAATATTGAGGCATTTATGATCTCATCAACTGTGGTAAGCGTTCTTGCCCAGCGGCTTTTGAGGAAGGTCTGCCCAAAGTGCACAGAAGATTACAAACCAACTGTGAACGATTTAAGACGACTTAAATATACTGCTAATGATATTCAAGGCGGTAAATTTAAAAAAGGAAGAGGATGCTCATATTGCCGCCACACTGGTTACAAAGGACGGATTGCCTGTTTTGAGCTTCTGGTTCTTGATGAAGCTGTAAGAAATGCAATTTTAGAAAAAAAGACCAGCCATGATATTCGCCGTATAAGCATTGAATCTGCTGGATTAGTTACTCTTTTGGAAGAGGGAATTGTAAAAGCTTCTTACGGAATTACCACCATTGACGAGGTGTTTCACCACACGCCCCGTATGTTAAATCCAAGACCTTTGATGGAAATTAAACGGCTTTTAGGGGCTGTATGATTTTACGCATAGCCCCTCCCCGCAGGGAAAGGAGTGATATTATTCCCCTCTCGTTATGTAGGCTGTACGTAACATGACATAGTAAATTGAAGGAACAGAATGGAGAAAAAACGATCATTAATTGATATCATAGATGAATATGTGAAATCTGGAAAGGTAAAGCTGCCAGTAATGGATCAGAACAGTTTGTTAGTGCAAAAAGAGATTAGTAAAAACGATCC
Organism: Desulfamplus sp.; assembly: GCA_015232555.1. Classification (GTDB taxonomy): domain Bacteria; phylum Desulfobacterota; class Desulfobacteria; order Desulfobacterales; family Desulfobacteraceae; genus Desulfamplus. The sequence continues at coordinate 23,649 of JADFZJ010000047.1, forward strand.
AGATATGGATAAAATTATAAATCTTATTAAAAAAGATATTTCACTTACCACAGAGGTGCTTAAAATTTCAAACTCCCCATTTTATAAGGGTCTTGAACAGGTTAAAACGGTTCAAGATGCAGTTATAAGGTTAGGCATGGTCGAGGTCACAAATATTGTTCTTTTGGCATGTCAAAAGAACTCTTTTCGTGCACAGGATCCTATTTTGCAAGATTGGATGAACAAAATGTGGATACACTCTGTTGGTTGTGCGGTTGGTTCACAGTGGCTTGCACGATATTATCAATACGATAATCTGAATGAGGCATTTTTAGCAGGACTTTTGCATGATGTGGGTGCTTTTTTTCTTCTATCTGTCTTGGATCAGATCAAGGCTAAAAATGCTACTATGCCTCATAAATTAATTGAAGATATTGTTATTAAAATGCACACCAATTACGGCAATATGCTTCTTACAGACTGGTCGCTTCCTGAACAGTATTGCACTATTGCCCGTGATCATCATGCTGCTGAATTTGATACAGCCAACCTGCTTCTTGTGATGCTCCGTTTTTCAGATAAGGTGTGCCAGAATCTTAATATAGGTATGGTTGAAAATAAAGATGTAGATATATTTGCATGTGAAGAGGCAGCAATTCTTGATATTAGTGATATTACCATTGCACAGCTTCAGATTAAAATGGAAGACTCTTTGAGGTTATCATAACTTACTGTACTATTGATTCTTGAGCGTTATAAAAAAGAAGGTAAAACATAACTATGAGGTAAAAAAGATGAATTACAGATATTTAATTATAGTAACACTGGTATTAATGCCGCTTTTTTCAAATGCAGAGGAAAAAATGTCAACCACAAAATCAAAAGAGACAACAATACTCTTTCTTGGAGATTCTCTTACAGAAGGCTTTGGAGTAGAGCCAGAAGAGTCATTTCCCACCCTTCTTGAAGATATGCTCAGAGATAAAGGGCATAATAACCTTAAAATAATCAACGCTGGAATAAGTGGTTCAACAACTGCAAGTGCAGTATCAAGGCTTAAATGGCATCTTAAAATGAGACCAGATATCCTATTTTTAGCACTTGGAGCCAATGATGGGCTTAGGGGATTGTCATTAAAAGAGATGGAGCAAAACCTTAACCGCACGGTTGAAATGGCTGTTGTTGCTGGAATGAAGGTTATACTTGCAGGCATGGAAATTCCTCCAAATTATGGAGAAAAATATACTCAAGATTTCAGGGCTATATTTAAAAATATTGCAGACCGCCACAAGATAACCTTAATGCCATATCTGCTTAAAGATGTCGGGGGATTCTACAATCTCAATCTGCCTGATGGTGTTCATCCAAATGCTGATGGCTATAAAATAGTTGCTGAAAATGTGCTGCCTTATATTTTGGAAAAATTGTAGTGTATTAATTTGGCTCCTTAAGTTTTATTTCATATCACTCAATAAATATTTCTAATGTAGAATAACCAGCCCCACCCAGCCAGTCAAGGCAAAAAAAAACGGAAACAAGCCTCACCTCAGCCCGCTCCCGCTCTCCATTTCTGAATCACCGATTAACCTGATTACACCAATTCCACTGATTCTTTAATCCGTGCAATCCCTTAATCAGTGGTAATCCGTGATTCAGACAATTATCTACCTGTCCCCAATTTTCCCAATTTCTGTCCTGTCGCCAATTCCCCTCTTCTCTTCAACGTTCACGCACTTCACGTATATAATCAACAATTTCTTCACGAGAAAGATTAACTCCAATTTTTGAAACTTTTTTGGGTAATATTTTTTTCTCATTACTGCTCACAAGCCGAAGAGTAAATATATCACCATTCGGGCTTTGAATAATAACCTCACGCTCTTCTTTAGCCTCACTAAGTAACTGCTCAAACTGCAAAGAAGAAGCTTCAGCATAACTATATACCGACATATTACACCTCTTATACCTCAATGATTGAAATACCAAGTTGACGAGCCGCTTCTTTCATCTTGTTATCTAATGTTACCAAACTAATCTGTAACTGCTCTGCACATTCAAGAACATAAGCATCATAAGCATATATAATACTGTCAGAACATATATAATTATATCCAGATATGAGGTCTAAAAAATAGTCTTGTTCTTCATCGCTTGCAAGCAGAGCAACGACAACTGATGTATCCAACACAAGTTTCATTCGTTTATCCTGTTTTAATAAATTAGTTCAAAAATAACCGAACCATTACTTTAAAAGATTACTAATATCACCAGAATAACCAACCCCACCCAGCCAGTCAAGGCAAAAAAAACGGAAACAAGCCTCACCTCAGCCCGTTCCCGCTCCCCATTCCTGAATCACCGATTACCCTGATTACACCAATTCCACTGATTATTTATCCGTGAAATCCCTTAATCAGTGGTAATCCGTGATTCAGACAATTATCTACCTGTCCCAATTCCTACCACAAAGCAGGCTTGAACTTGTCATCATTGCGGATTACCATTGTATCTCCACTCTGACACAGCACAAACAACCCCTTTTTATAAGCATACCGACCAACATTTTCAGGAATAACCATTGCTGCAACCGCCCCCATTACCTTCATATTACGATAATTTGGAAACAACCTTTTTACCTTGCCAAGCCTCTCAATATGCTCGTTTACATCGTCAATGGACAGAGAACTCTTACACTCAACAACTATCATTTCGCCATCGTTCACAACAAGCAAATCTATCTCAACTGCTTCACCCTCACGCTCCGCAGTAACATTACGTGAAACCACATGAACATTGATTCCACGTTCCCTGAATAACCTGACAGCCCCTGGTCTAACCATCTCTTCTATAAATTCACCAAGACGGTTGCCCAGCTTCCCGATTTGTTTATCCGTCTCTTTAAATTTCCTGTCTGTATCCTGAAATTTTCTGTCTGTCTCCTGTGATTGCTGCTTCATCAGACGCTCTGTCTCCTGAAACTTCCTGTCTGTCTCTTTATATAACTCTTTGATTTCCTTAAATGACTCATGGTCTTGCTTAAATAAATCCTTCACTTCCTTAAACAAATACAAAATATCCGGTGTTAATGTCTGTTCCATAGCTGCCTCCATTATTGATTAGTTTATTTGATAATCTCATTATAACTACGAACAGCTAAAAAGACAACCACCGCCATTTCTGAATCACCGATTACCCTGATTACACCAATTACACTGATTACTTATCCGGCAATCCCTTAATCGTGGCAATCAGTGATTCAGACAATTATCTACCTGTCCCCAATTTTTCTTAAAAAAGATCACTATGAGATCCAGTACGTACTAAAATTAACTTATCTGTTTCAAGGCGATATATCAGCAGCCAATCAGGTTTGATATGGCATTCACGAAAATCTTTCCAATTTCCAGAAAGAGCATGGTCTCTATGCTTTTCCGCTAAAGGCTCATCTTTTGCCAAAGATTCAACAATTGCAAGCAGATCATCAGATTTATATCGACCAGAGCGGGCAATCTGCTTCATATCAATTTTAAACTGCTTTTGTCTGATTATTTCCCGCATTCTCATCCCATTCTAAAGCAAGTTGCTCCAAACTTATAATTTCACAATCTTTGCCATCTCTTGCCGATTCCATTGCAGACAGTGTAACAGGATTTAAAGTTTCCACATTAAAAGGCAGTGCTTTTGAAACAATCACTTGATACAAAAATAATCTAATACCATCACTTATTGTCAAGCCCATACTCTCAAGTATTTGAGCAGCCTCGTTTTTAATTTTAACATCAATTAGAGAACTAACTATAGATTCAGTAGTCATAATGCTTTTTGCCTCCTTGTTCTTGTTTTTTTATTTAACAAGGTAAAGTTGATTAAACATGAACATATATAGTTTATAACTAATCACAAAAAAACCTTTTTATAAGCATACCTACCAACATTTTCAGGAATAACCATTAACATTTCTTGAAACCAATACCACGTTCACGAAATAACCTTACTGCCCCAGGTCTGACCATCTCCTCTATAAATTCACCAAGACGGTTAGTCAGCTTGCCAATTTTTTTATCTGTCTCTTGTGATTGCTGCTTCATCAGACGTTCTGTATCCTGAAATTTCCTGTCTGTCTCTTTTGACATCTCTCTAAATTCTTTTGACATTTCTCTAAACTGTCTATCAGTCTCTTTATACAACTCTCTAACTTCCCTAAAAAAAGAGATTGCATCTAATGTTAATGTCTGTTCCATAGCTGCCTCCATTATTGATTAGTTTATTTGATAATCTCATTATAACTACGAACAGCTAAAAAGACAACCACCGCCATTTCTGAATCACCGATTAACCTGATTACACCAATTCCACTGATTACTTATCCGGCAATCCCTCAATCGTGGCAATCCGTGATTCAGACATTATCTACCTCTCCTAATTTCCCCTTGCAAAATCCTCTCTCTCTGATTACATTACAACCATGAAAAAGCACAGAGAAAAAACAGACAAAGAGAACAAAACAAACTGGCACCGCCTTTGGGGACTGATGGTCGCCCCGCTTTTTGAAAAACTTAAGTGCGAAGTAACAGTTGAGTTTGACCTTTCATTAAAAGTTCAGCGACTTGATATGGTTGTTGTAACTAAATTAGAAGATGAACCGATAAACTTTGATGATGTTAATCTTGATTACTATCAAGGATTTGAGAACCTGAACGAGCATAACCTCATATCGTTCAAATCCTTCAACGAATCATTTAACCAGACAGCAATTGAAGAATTTTACGGACACTTCACAAATTACAAAAAGATGAGAAACCTTGAAGATAAAGAAGAAAAGATAAATCTTTATGCGGTAACACACCATTTACCAGAAAAGCTGTTTGGAAAATATAAAGGGACAGAGTTTCTTGAGTGCATTTCAGAAAACAGGATATACGATTTTAAGATACTTACTCCTGTGAGATTTATAGTTACAAATAACTTTGACCACCCCATCTTGGGATTATTTTCAAATAAAACAGAGCAGATAGTAAAAAGCACCGAACGCCTTAAACAAGATGGCTGGCTGCTTAAAAAGGTCAGTTCATACTTAAATGAACTTTATAACCACTATTCATTAGAGGGGGTTAGTATGCCATACACACATGAGATGTTTCTTAAAGACCATTTTCCTCCTGAGTTTCATGCACAGTTTATGTTAGGGCAGGAAAAAGGTGAACAAAAAGGACTGCAAAAAGGTGAAGAAAAAGGAATCCAAAAAGGCGAACTAATCGGCAGCATCACAGCACTGCAGAAAATCCTGAAATGTAAATCTACAACCAAAAAAGAGCTGAGAGCAAAAAGCATTGAAGAGCTGAAAGCCATGCTCAAAGAGCTTGAAAAGCAAATTAAATAGACAAACCCGCCCTTCTGAATCACCGATTAACCTGATTACACCAATTCCACTGATTATTTATCCGTGAAATCCCTTAATCAGTGGTAATCCGTGATTCAGACAATTATCTACCTGTCCCCAATTCCCCCAATTCCCTTTAATTCAGACATCAGACAACCAAATAAAAAAGCCCACACCACCGAAGTGATGGAGACTTTAGATTAGCATAGAGTAGATTTATTTATCTTTAGAGAGTAGTAGCAGGACTAAAAAATAAATCTTGTCCACTTTGCCCCCATTCACAATTCATGCTCTCTCTATAAGAGTCCCTGAAACATAACGATGAAGAACACCAGACATAAATGTTTGATATGGCACTCCATTTTTTGCAGCAAGAACCTGAATTTCTTCTAAAACCTTTGAGGATATTCTAATGTTTACTCTTTTATCTTTTTTAATGGTGTTGCGTGCATATTGTTGATGCTCAATTATCTTGGTCTTAACATCTTTCACAGATTCCCATTCTCCTTGTTCAAAGGTTTCAAGATAATCTTGCTCATCTCTATCAAGTTTTAAATTATTTATCATTATTGCTACCTCCCAAATAATCTTTCGTTGCTTTACGGCTTGGGATTATTGTCTTTAAAAACTTACTATTTTCATCTTCAACGAACGGCACAAGGTAAACATAATTATTCATCTCAACAACAAGTATATGCTGGTTTAGGTATTTTGATTGATTTGGATGACTTACAATATCAAGCAAACCACCTCTTTCAATATACATAACTACTTGTTCAAAACAGATATCCCGCTCTGCTTTAAGTTTTTTATTCTTATCATA
>JADFZJ010000048.1 GCA_015232555.1 Desulfamplus sp.
GAAGATGCTATGGGATATTTAACATTCAACATCTCAGACAACGAATACTATTGGATACCATTGGGGCTGAGTTTCTTATTACAAAATAGGGCACTTGTCAACCACGGAAAATCTCGGAGAGCCAAAATTTACAATCTAAAAAAATCTTAAAAAGAGAATAGCTATGATAATAAGAACAAACGAATATTTAACTCCTAAGCCGCATGGCAAAAATGGTGAACTTATCAACCTGATTGTAGATAAGGAGCATTCTGACCTGTTAAAAAAAAGCTCTGCTACATTGCCTGATGTTGTCCTAAATGATCGTCAACTGTGTGACTTTGAGCTTCTTGCAACTGGTGCATATTCACCTCTTAAAGGTTTTATGACTAAAAATGACTATGAAACAGTGCTGGAAAAAATGCGTTTATCTACAGGAGAACTCTGGCCTGTTCCAATATGCCTTGATGTCTCAGAAACTTTAGTCAATAGATTAAAATCAGGGCAGAATAGTTTGAAAGAGAATACCCCGAACATGTCGATGAGCGAAAACAGTGAGTCAGACAGATATGTAATGTTAAGGGATCAGGAGGGTTTTCTTTTAGGCAGAATGAGAGTTGAAGATATCTGGACTATTGACAGAGACAGAGAAGCCATGGTCTTTTATGGCACCAAGGATACTACACATCCTGGTGTTAATTACCTCTATAACCGATCAGGAACATTTTACATAGGCGGCACAATTGAAGCTATGAATCTGCCTATCCATTCAGATTTTAGGCAGCTTAGAAGGTCTCCAGCAGAGGTAAGGGTAAATTTTGCAAAACTTGGCTGGAAAAGAACGGTGGGATTTTTGACACGCCAGCCTCTTCACAGACCTCAGTTTGAGATGACTATTAGGGCAATGAGTCAGGCACAGGCTAATCTGTTGCTTTTACCAGTTGCAGGCGAAACCAAATCTGGTGATTTTGATCACTTTACCCGAATAAAATGTTATAAACAGGTAGAATCGCACTATCCGCCAGACTCCTTTATGCTGAACCTTCTTCCTTTATCCATGAGAATGGCAGGTCCAAGAGATGCACTGCTCCATATTATTATGGGAAAAAATTTTGGCTGCACCCATTTTATAATAGGGCATGATCACGCAAGTCCTGGGATGGACAGCAGCGGCTCTCCTTTTTATCAATCGGAAAAAGCAGCATCTTTTGCGTCTGAATTTGCCAATGAGATAGGGGTTGAGGTGGTTGCTTTTAAACGGATGGTCTATCTTCCATATCAAGATGAATACAGATTTGAAAGCGAACTGTTTGAAGATGCAGTGCTAAAAGATAAAGATAACTCTCAAGACCATGAGCAGTCAATGATAGAAAAAGAGCCTCCATCATTTAGAAAATCATATTATAAAGAGAGCATATTTTTGTCAGGAACAGATATCCGCAACAGAATACGATCAGGAAAAAATGTGCCAGAGTGGGCAACTTTTCCAGAGGTTGTCCAAGAGATTAAAAAATCTTATCCTCCTCCTTCTGGTCAGGGGTTTACCGTGTTTTTTACAGGTCTGTCAGGAGCTGGAAAATCTACAATTGCCAATATACTTTATGCAAAATTTATGGAGATTGGAACAAGACCTGTAACATTGCTTGATGGAGATATTGTAAGGAGAAATCTTTCAAGCGAGCTTAACTTCTCCAAGGAGCACAGAGATATTAACGTCAAGAGAATCGGCTTTGTTGCAGCAGAGATAACCAAAAACCGCGGAGTTGCAATATGTGCCCCAATTGCCCCGTATCAAAAGACAAGGGAAGAAATCAGAAGTTCCATTGAAACACATGGAGGCTTTTTTGAGGTTCATGTTGCAACACCAATTGAGGAATGTGAAAAGCGTGATCGCAAAGGTATGTACGCCAAAGCAAGGGCTGGTTTGATAAAAGGCTTTACAGGAGTTGATGACCCTTATGAAATACCTCAAAACTGCGAAATAACCATAGATACAACCAACATCACACCTGATGAAGCTGTGCATGAGATTCTGCTCTACATTGGACAAAAGGGTTTTATATGAAATGACATTGTGCCTGTTAAAAATAGTCATTTTATATGACAATTAAAACATAAGGAGAGTTATTATGGGCATGGTATTTGTTGCACAGACAATAAGCAATGAGCACATTGAGAATATTCTTAATGATCCATTATTAATCTGGCTTTTTTTATCACCTGATGACTCTTCGCTCTATGTGGAAGAGGTTAGAAAGAGCAAAACAGGATTTTTTGCAAAGCTCCTTGGCAAAAAAATTGACAAAAACAGCATTCAAATTCCTTCAATTACATATAAAATCGATGAAAATAAGAGTGTTGATTTAGATAAGGCATGGCATGGAATCCATTATCTTTTAACTCACTCTGAATGGGAAGCGGAGCCTCCGCTAAATTTTATAACCTGCGGAGGTAACGTTGTCGGTAATATTGAGGTTGGCTATGGGACTGCTCGAGTTTTAACTTCAACAGATGTACAGCAAATCAATGAGGCGTTTAAGAGTATAGATCACCAGTATCTGAAAAAAAGATTTAACCCTCACGATATGATGAAAAATAAAATTTATCCTGAAATCTGGAATCGTAATGCAGAAGATGATGATACATTATCTTATTGTATTGAATACTTTGACATACTTAAAAATTTTATTTCCGAAACAGTAACAAATAAAATGGGATTGCTTGTATATTTAACTTAAATATTTCGTGATTATGAAAAATAGACATTTCTTAATAGTTGCAGCCACTTTTATGGAGATAGAGCCTCTTATTAAATGTTCAACTCTATTGTCAGACTCTTGTTCATATTCAGGGGTTAGAGTTATTACTGGAAAGTTTAATGGAGATACGGATAATAATGATTATGATTATGATTATGATAAGATAAATTCTCTTTATGATAAAAAAAGAGCTAAAGATAATAAAAATTTCACTATTATAATCACAGGTGTCGGCATAATAAATGCAGCCCATGGATTGACTGTTTATCTTGAAAGCTGGATTAAAAATCATAAAAACAGTAATCTTGAACAGATTGAAAGTAGTTCTAAACAGATTAAAAGAGAGTTTCAGCAGATTGAAAAGAAAAGAGATTTGATAATCATTCAAACTGGCATTGCAGGTTTTTTTAAAGGGTCTGGCTTAAAAATTGGAGATATTGCTGTAGCTGCATCTGATACGTATATTCATACTGGAGTTGGTATTAATACAGCAGGTTTTGGTTGTAGCGATTCTTTGAAAGATGGCGATCTGAAAAGAAGTGCATCTGAAAGAAATTTATCCTATTGCTACCCCTTAAATCCATTACCTTTTGAGCTTGTTCCTAACTGCCCTACAAGCAAAAATGGACATTTTGTTTTTGACAAAACCATGATTCAAAAATTATGCTCTATTATAGAAACAGGTATCAAACAAAAATTGAAAGAAAGAGAAGAGACAGAAGCATCGTCACAAGAGTCAAAAAAAAATAATTGCCGTGTAATGACGGGCGACTTTATAACCGTATCAACCATCACAGCAACACCCGAACATGCTGATCGTATTTTCAGGGCATTCAATTGTCCATGCATGGAGTCTATGGAAGGGGCAGCATCAGCACATATTGCAGCACTCTACAATATTTCCTTTCTTGAGGTGAGAGCTGGCTCAAACCCTGTGGGAGTCAGGAATAAAGAGCAGTGGAATATCCCTCTTGCCTGCCAAAGAGCATCTTTTGCTGTGAAATCAATTATAGAAAATGGTGATTTGTTTATAGAGAGCAGCCATGACAGCCACAACTCAAATAAGACTTTAAACAGACGAGGAACATCTTGAAAACAAAACATGAACCAGACATAAAACTTAATATTTCCCAATATTTTCTGTTCATATTAATAGCTTTATCTCTGTTTCTCTGCTGGAATATGATGCAGGGATATATTGATCCTGTTATTATTGCCATTATCCTGTCAGTTCTGACTCACCCTATCTATGAATGGATCAATAAAAAATGTGGGAATAGAAGTAATCTTGCGGCAATTATCTCATCTATTTTGTTAAATTTAGTAATTATTATCCCTCTTTTTTTTATATTTTCAGCAGTTATCAGGCAGGGTATTATCTCTGTAAATGACATAAACCTCTGGATTAAAGATGGAAATATCCAACGGCTTGCACAAACGCCGCTGATATCTGAGGCATTGGCTTTTATCCATGAAAAGATGGAGGGAACTCTCTTCAAAGAGATTGATTTCAACGCCCTTATGATAACCCTCTCCTCTCATGTTGGTGAGATAATGATGAGTCAGGGTAAATATGCAATATCAAACATATCTTCTGTAGCAGGTAAATTTTTTCTTATGACATTTGTATTTTTCTTTGTGATTCAAGATCAACGCAAGATATTTGACTATATCCTGCATTTAAGCCCTCTATCCAACAGCAATGAGAATATGATCGCTCAGAAGATAAAAGCTGTTGCAAAGTCCGCTATACTTGGTACTTTAGTGACTGCTGTCTCCCAAGGGGTTGCAGGAGGTGTTGCATTTGCAATATGTGGTCTGCCCGGATTTTTCTGGGGAGCTGTGATGGCGTTTGCCTCGCTTATTCCATTTGTGGGAACAGCCCTGATATGGGTACCTGCTGTAATATGGCTTTTTATTTCAGGCTCATGGGGTTATGGGATTTTTCTTCTTATCTGGTCTGTTATTGTTGTTGGAACTATAGACAATATTGTAAGACCGCTTTTTATGAAAGGCTCTGCAGGTATGGGTACACTTCTGATATTTTTTTCTATTTTAGGAGGACTCAACTATTTTGGAATAACGGGTCTTATTTATGGACCTATGGTGTTTGGTCTGACAATTGTTCTTTTATATATTTATGATGTTGAGTTTAACTCATTTCTTAAACATCAAGATAACAGCTAAAAATATGATAACAGCCTGAGACTGCAGGAGATTTAAATGCTATCCACCAAATCTGATAAAAAACCTTTAGATCAGAATAAAACAGCTAACCATATTGATGAGGTTGAATCGTTAAAAAGAGAGATTAAAGAGCTTAAAGAGAAATTTTATGAGCATGAAATGCAGGCAAAGCGGGCAATCAAGGCAAAGAGCGAGTTTTTAGCCAACATGAGCCATGAGATAAGAACTCCTATGAACGGCATTATTGGCATGATGCACATTCTGATGGATACCTCTCTGACGCCAGAACAGAAAAAATATGCATCTCTTGTCTTTTCAAGTGCAAATGCCCTTCTCTCCCTGATTAATGACATCCTTGATCTTTCAAAGATTGAGGCTGGGAAATTAGAATTTGAACGGAGAAACTTTGATCTTCAGATCACAATGGAAGATATAAACGCAATGCCTGCAATTCAGTCAAAGAACAAAGGGATTGATTTTGCATTTAACATGTCATCTGATGTGCCAAGGCTTCTTAAAGGAGACCCAGGTCGACTGCGTCAGATCATGAATAACTTAACTGGCAATGCAATAAAATTTACCGAGAGCGGAGGAGTTACAATTAAAATCACCCTTGAGGCTGAAACCGACACTCATGCTCGGATAAAATTTTCTATTGATGATACAGGTATTGGTATTGCTCCTGACAAAATTGCCACTCTGTTTCAGCCATTTAAGCAGGTTGATGCTTCAACAACACGAAATTTTGGCGGTACAGGGCTTGGGCTTTCCATATCAAAAATGTTAGTTGAACTTATGAACGGTAAGATAGGTGTTGAAAGCGATGAACTTATTGGCAGCACCTTCTGGTTTACAATTGAACTTGAGAAGCAGATGCCTGAAGATATTGCTGATATGGATTTTGTCATGGAGTTTAACGGCAATCCTGTGAATCAGTCAGGCGTGATTCATAGGGTTCTGGTAGTTGGCGATGATCTGACAGCGTGCCGCTCTATTCAGGACATGCTTACTCTATTGCAGATCAACAACAATGCCGCAGACAGCCTTGAAACTTCAATGGAAAAACTTCTTGATGCAGCAAATGATGTAGAAAATAACGCTGAAGCAGCAAATATCCATACGTTTGATCTGGTTATTATTGATATTCAAAGCGGCAGTATCAATCCTGATACCCTTATAAAAAGAGTTCGTGAGAGTTCTTCACTAAACAATGTTAAATTGCTCATTGTTACAGGAACAGGTAAAAAAGGTGATGCAAAGCATTTTGAAGAGTTGGGTTTTTCAGCATACATAAGCAAGCCTTTAGATATTGAACTTCTGCATGACTGTCTAAAAACTCTAAGCTGCCAGACAATAAACAGGGAGTTTATAACAAGACATTCAATTGCAGATAACAGAAAACATCTGAAAAAAATTCTTGTGGTGGAAGATAATGAAACCAATATGATTGTTGCAAAAACCCTTTTGTCAAAACTTGGGTATCATGCTGATGAGGCATTCAATGGTAAAGAAGGTGTGGACAAAGTTCGGTCAACCCACTATGATATTATTTTCATGGATTGCCAGATGCCTGTAATGGACGGCTTCACAGCAACACGCAAGATTAGAGAGCTTGAAAGGGATACAAGGTTGCAGAGGTCAGCATCAGTTAAAGGTAGCGATTCACATATCCCGATTGTTGCCATGACTGCAAATGCCATGAAGGGAGACAGGGAAAAATGTATGGAAGCAGGAATGGATGATTTTATCTCAAAACCTGTTGAACCAGAACTTCTTGGACAAATAATCAAGAGATATTTTGGATTAAATAGTTATACTGTTCGCCGTTCTGAAAAAGATGATTGTTCACCTGAAAATTTTAACCAAAAAATTGCGGATGACCATCCACTATCAGCTAATTTATTATCTTTTGATAAAGCAGTATCAGACACACCATTGCCCTTTGACAGAGTTGCCATGATAGAGAGATTTGGCGGTGATGAAGAGAGCGTGAATTTGATTGTAGAGTCATTTGTTGAAGAGGCATTTGAAATTGTAATTTCTCTTGAACAGGCTGTCAAAAGTGGTGAAGCAGAAAAGATAAGAGCATTGAGTCATGCTTTAAAAGGCTCTTCTGCAAATGTTCATGCAATTCAACTTAACAAAATAGCACTTGAGATGGAGAATGCTGCTAAAAGCGGCTCACTTTTAAATGCAGTATCAATATTAAAAAATATAAAAAAAGAGCTTGAACTTTTTACAGACTTTGTAGGTGTTGATAATGTATAAGAGAATTAATGACTTGAGCTTTTGATCATATTTGATAGTTCAATACCTAAAAATGTCTTAAAGTCTCAATAATTATAATTATTGTTTCTATATGAGGGTGTCCATGATTGATATAAACACCATGTCAGTTCTGATAGTTGATGATATGAAAAGCATGAGGCTTTCCATACGCAACATGTTCAAACAACTACAGCTCGGCAACAATATACGTCACGCTGAAAATGGCAGAGAAGCACTTAAAATCTTAGATGAAGTACATGTTGACATGGCAGTAATTGACTGGAACATGCCTGTTATGAACGGTATAGAGCTTCTTAACAAGATTAGAAGCACCAGAGAGCTAAGAGATATGCCAGTGATTATGATTACTGCTGAGGCAGAGAGAGATATTGTCATTAACGTGGCAGAGTCTGATATTGATGCTTATCTTCTCAAACCTCTGACAATGAAATCGCTTGAGGAGAAGGTCAAAATAGTAATATATTCTGCCAATAATCCAGATAAGGCGACTGTTCACCTGCATAAGGCAAGAGATTTTGAAGAATCCGGAGACATAAACAGTGCAATTGAAGAGACACGGCTTGCACTTCAAGAGAGACCAAGAGCATCAAGAATTTTAAGAAATCTTGGGCTTTTATATCAAAAAATCAATAATGACAAGATGACTGAAAAGTGTCTACAAAAAGCGGTTGCAGTGAACAAAGAGGATGATGTCTCAAGATTTCTACTTGTAGATTTTTACCTGAAAAACAACGATCTGCTCAATGCACTACACTTTTATGAACAGGCAAGAGTTTTAGGCTCACAGATAGTTTCTAAAGGTGTAGAAATAGGTGAGAGGCTTATTGACAAAGGGATGTCGTCTCAAGCTTTGGAGATTTTTACTCGGCTGATGAAAAAATCAAAAGATACGGTCTCCATTAGAGATAGTGTTATAAATATCTGTATGCAAAGTGGTGAGTATGAGTATGTAAAACAGTTGCTGACTAACTTGATTGAAGAGCAGCCAGAACGAGTTGATCTGAAACTTAAAGCAGCAAGGCTTTATACAGAAACCAATGAACCTGAGAAAGCATTAGAATATTATGAGAGTGTTAATATTAGTGCTAAAATTGACCGCGATTTGACTGCAGAAGAGCTTATTGATGTAAAGCTCAAACTTGCAAAATCATATATAGAGAAAAAAAGACCTTTTATTGTAGAGGAGTATCTTAACCAGATACTTAAAATTGATCCTAAACACGCAGCAGCATTGGAACTTAGAAGAGCAAATCTATGAAAAAAATTTACAATATAGTATCTTAAAAAAACTAAAATCAGAGAAGTTCGGAAAAATTCAGAAGCAAACCATACTGGATATGTTACCTATAATCATTATAAAAACAATGAATTAAGTTTATGACAAAAATAATAAGCATTTCAAATCAGAAAGGCGGGGTTGGCAAAACAACTACTGCTGTAAATCTTTCGGCTGCCCTTGCCCAGAAAGGTAAACGAACACTTATTGTAGATTGTGATCCTCAGGCAAATGCCACCACCGCAATAAGAATCAACAAATCCTCCCTTGACTACTCTCTCTATCATGGACTTATCGGAGAGGCAAAGATGTCAGATATCATCCAGACCACAGCTATGGAGAATCTTATGATAGCTCCATCTGATGTTGAGCTTATCGGCTTTGAAGTGGAGATGATGGCAACAAAAGGACGAGAGGAGATACTCAAACGACTTTTATCAACTGTAAATGATTATGTAGGAGAATCAAATTCTGAAGATAGCGTAGATACAAAAATTAGTAAAACAGTGTCAGATAACAATACTAATAGTAATTTTGAGTATTTGATTATTGACTGTCCGCCCTCTTTAAGTCTTCTGACCTTGAA
Source organism: Desulfamplus sp. (assembly GCA_015232555.1). Taxonomy (GTDB): domain Bacteria; phylum Desulfobacterota; class Desulfobacteria; order Desulfobacterales; family Desulfobacteraceae; genus Desulfamplus. Next base: position 9,077 of record JADFZJ010000048.1, read on the forward strand.
TGCCCTGACTGCTGCAGATTCAGTCATTATCCCTTTGCAAAGCGAATTTCTTGCTTTAGAAGGTGTTGGGCAATTGATAAAAACCATTAAACTTATCAAACAGTCATTTAATCCATCCCTTAAAATCGAAGGTATCCTTATGACCATGTTTGACAAAAGGACAAATCTTTCAAGGCAGGTGGCTCAGGATGCAGAGGGCTATTTTAAAGAGATGCTATTTAAAACCAAGATTCCAAGGAGCATAAAACTTGGAGAGGCTCCAAGTTACGGAATGCCTGTAATCACATACGATCCAACCTCCATTGCCTCCCACAGCTATCTTGCCCTTGCAGATGAGTTGATCTCAAGAGAAGAGGCTTTAATGACAAAAGCCAGGGAGACCACTACAAGATGACCTTTAATATAAAAACAGGAGCTGGCAGAAAAACAGGGCTTGGAAGAGGAATATCAGCCTTGATTCCAGATATGGATAGTCTGGATATGGATGATAATAATAATAAAACAGGCAACTTTTTCATGTGTAAGATTGATGATATTGTGCCTAACCGATTTCAGCCCCGCACCTCCTTTTCAGAAGAGGAGCTTGAAAAACTTACAAACTCTATTATTGAACAGGGTATTCTTCAGCCTCTTTTAGTAAGAAAACAAAAATCTGGCACCAGTGGAGCTGCCTATGAACTTATTGCAGGAGAGAGAAGGCTTCGGGCTGCAAAGCGTGCAAACCTTGAACATGTTCCTGCAATCATCAGAGAGATGACAGATGAGCAGGTGCTTGAAGTCTCAATTATTGAAAATGTCCAGAGATCAAACCTTAACCCTCTTGAAGAGGCAGAAGCCTATCACAGGCTGATAAGCGAATTTCAATATACACAGGAGATGGTTGCACAAAAAATTGGAAAAAACAGATCAACCATTGCAAATTTTTTAAGGCTTAGAGGACTGCCTGCCCCTGTGATGCAAAGCCTTGCAGAGGAGCAAATATCAATGGGACATGCTCGTGCCATTTTAGGTGCAGGAAGTGATGAGAGCCAGACAAAAACATGGGAGACAGTCGTTGCTAAAAACCTCTCTGTCAGGGCAACAGAACAGCTTGTGAAGCGGATAAAATCTCAACAGGAGACAAAAAAGAGCAATGCTCACTGCCATGATATGGATTACATAAAAAATATCTGTTCCGAACTTACCAATAAAGTAAGCTGCCCTGTTTCTATCAGAAAAAATGGAGATAAGGGAAAAATTGAGATAAGTTTTAGAGATAACAGGGAACTCGAACAGATTATTGAACTTTTGAAAAGGGTTTCCTGAAAATTTTAACAAGAAAGGGTATCTTGAATTATGACGGTTTTTTCCATTAAAAACAGCTTTGAAATGCACTCCTAAGTAATATTCAATTCCCGGATAAAAAATCATGAAAATCACCATCGCAAAAACAGCAGGATTCTGTATGGGAGTTCGCCGTGCAGTTGATATGGTATTAGATGCAGCCAATAAGACATCTGAATCTATCTGTACTTATGGTCCATTAATTCACAATCCACAAGTTTTAAGGATGCTCGAAGAGAAGGGTATTCCAGTTATGATGCATATCCCTGAAAAGGGAGAGGGTACAGTTCTTGTCCGTGCCCACGGTGTGCCGCCTGAAGAACAGAAAGCTCTTCAGGATGCTGGATTTACGGTTATCAATGCAACATGCCCAAGAGTTATACGAGTTCAGACAATAATCAGAAAACATGCAAAAAAAGGTTTTGCTGTAATCATAATAGGAGATAAAGATCACCCTGAAGTAAAAGGGCTTATGGGTTATGCCAATATTGATAATACAAACAGTGCAGATGTGCAAAAAAGGGGCTATACAGTATCAAACATTGAAGAGCTTGCAAAATTGCCAAAATTTGAACAGGCTATTGTTGTTGCTCAGACGACTCAGGATACAGCGTTATACGACTCTGTAAAAGATTGGGTATCAAAGAATTGCCCCCATTACAAAATTTTTGACACTATCTGCGACTCAACCGAAAAGAGGCAAGCTGAGACCCGCAGAATTGCGGAGGAGAGCGATGCTGTTGTGGTTGTCGGAGGCAAGGCGAGTGGAAATACGAGAAGACTTGCCCAGATTGCTGCAGAAACCGTATCTAATCGACAGCAGGAGCAATCCAATCCGCAGAAAACCCAATATAACCGAAGGCGAACTCTTGCAAGCAGGCAGAACGCAATATCTATGAGGCAGGATAACCGACCTGCATTTGCGGTGCATATTGAAGATGTATCAGAACTCGATATGACAGCCATTGCCTCAGCTCAATCTATTGCCATCACAGCAGGAGCATCAACGCCAAACTGGATCATAAGTCAGACTCGCCGAGCAATTGAACATGCTCTTCAAAAAAATAAAAATTCCCTAAGTGCATATCTTAGCAAAATTCGTGATTTCATGCTAAGGAGCAATTTTCTTCTTGCAGCAGGTGCAGGGAGCTTGACTTATGCCTGTTCAGAACTTCAGAGGATTGAACATAATCTGATTCATGCCTTTATTGCTATGCTCTATATTTTATCAATGCAGATTTTGAATAATCTTTTTTCCGTAAAATCTGACAGATACAACAACCCTGAAAGGGGTGAATTTTATGAACAAAACAAGATTGCACTTGCAATAACAGCTATTGTAAGCGGAGGAGCTGGACTTTGCCTCTCATTTACAACAGGAATATTACCGTTTTTAATTCTCTCTTTTATGAGCCTGCTTGGACTTCTCTATAACCAGAAAATTTTTCCTGATTTTCTGCCAAAATTTCATGTTTCAGACCGCCGAATTATGAAAATAAAGGATATACCAGGATCAAAGACCGTCCTTATTGCTGCTGCATGGGGAACTGTAACCTCTCTTTTGCCAGCTCTTTCGACATCAACTGGAAGTAAGATGATGGCAACTTCTGCAAACTCAATATTGCCGACACCAGACAGTGCGATATTGACAACTCAAATGACCATCTTATTTATTATACCGTTTGTATTTGCCACATCCATTCTGTTTGCCCGTACAGCATTTTTTGCCATTTTAGAGATGCAGGGTGACAGAATAACAGGCAAAGAGACAATTCCCATTATTTTGGGAGAGAAAAAGAGTCAGCGATTGATTCAGAATATGTTGTTGTTTGCCTCAGCAACACTGTTTCTTTCGTCTCTGGCAGATCTGATTGCAAAGTCGGGCATACTGATTGCGACTATTCCGTTATTGATACTTTATGTAATCAAACTGCATGAAAAAGGTAAGATTTATTCTGATATGCACCTTGAATTTATTATTGAATCACACCTTATACTTACAGGTGTAATAGCCGCATTTTTTTAGACAAAATGAACTCCTCCGCGGCAACCCTCGGGTAATTAGACCCTAAAGATTATTAAATTGTATATATCAGCTTGTTATTTTGAGTGTTTTATGGGAAAAACATCTCAAATGATAAACATTTTCGATACAAAAATATTAATGATAAATTTAAATAAAATTGGAGTAAATATGAGTAAAATTATTGCGTTAGCCGGAAAAGGCGGAGTTGGTAAAACAACTGTTGCTTCCCTTGTGTTACGTTATCTCTCAAAAAATGGTCATTCGCCTGTGCTGGCAGTAGATGCAGACCCTAACAGCAATTTAGGTGAGACTCTTGGTATAGATGTTGTCAAAACTGTAGGTGATATCAGAGAAGATTTTATGAAAGACCCTCAGGGTGTACCATCAGGCATGGATAAGATAGTATATATTGAGATGCTGATGAATCAAGTTTTAATAGAGCACAAAGAGTTTGATCTGCTTGTCATGGGTCGTCAGGAGGGTCAAGGCTGTTACTGTATGGTCAACAATATCTTGAACCGTTTTACAGAAGAACTTGAGAAAAATTATAAATTCCTTTTGGTTGATAATGAAGCAGGAATGGAGCACTTAAGCCGCCGTACTAGTGGTAAGATTGACATGTTGATTCTTGTTACTGACTATGCGTTGAGAGGATTGCGTGCGGTTGGAAGAATCCATGAAATGCTTGACAGTCTTAAACTAACTGTTGCAAACGTTGGGCTTGTGGTGAACCGTTCACCTTCAGAGCTTGGCAAAGCATTTCTTGATGAGGCTGCAAAAATCGGAGTGCAAATTCTCTCTACCTTTCCAAACGATGACACTTTGCTTGAGTTTGACATGGAGAGAAAATCCCTTCTTGAACTGCCAGACGAATCTCCTGCTGTTTTAGCAGTTGACTCTTTAATGAACAAAGTCTTTGAAATTATTAATAAAAAGTAGAAAAATTTGGCATGTTTCATTTCCCCTTTACACTTTCCTGAATGATATGCCCTTTTTTCGGGGATCGCCCTCCAAAAAGTGTAAAGTACTTTTGAGCTCAAATGAAGGATGCCAAAAATTTTTATTATTTAACATTGATTTTCTATATTAGAAATAAACACTTTAAGTCAACTCAAACGCGGAGAAGATAATGGATAGACTTGATGCAATCTTTGCCCCTCAATCAATTGCTGTACTTGGTGCCTCATCACAAAAGGGTAAGGTTGGACACGACATATTTGCAAATATTTTGTATGGAGGATATCAGGGCACGCTGTATCCTGTAAACCCTACAGCTAAATCAATTTTAAGTGTAAAGTGCTATAAAAGTATTACCGCTATTCCTGATCCTGTTGATCTTGCAATGCTTATTCTGCCTCCTAAAATCGCACTTAATGCGGTTGAAGAGTGTATTGCTAAAGGGGTCAAGGGCATTGTAATTGTCTCTGCCGGATTTAAAGAGGTAGGGGGAGAGGGGCTTGAGATTGAACAGAAAATTCAGAAGATGTGCCAAGACGCACATATCAGACTTGTTGGTCCTAACTGCCTTGGAGTTATAAATCCTGATCCTTCAGTTTCACTCAATGCCAGTTTTTCAAAAAGAATGCCTGCTCACGGAAATATATCCTTTATCTCTCAAAGTGGTGCTCTTTGTACGGCAGTTCTTGATTTTGCTGCTGATAAAGGTTTTGGATTCTCAAAGTTTATTTCTATTGGTAATAAAGCAGATGTGGATGAGCTTGATCTCTTGAGATATTATCACAAAGACCCAAATACAGATGTTGTGATGATATATATGGAAGAGCTTTCCCGCAATGCCAAGGAGTTTATCTCTGAGGTTAGGCAGATGACATCTGGAATCAATCCAACTCCTGTTGTTGTAATCAAATCAGGCACATCTGATGCAGGTGCTGCTGCTGCTGCATCTCATACAGGCTCGCTTGCAGGCTCAGATACAATATATGATGCAATTTTTGAGCAGTCAGGAATTATAAGATGCGATACAGTTAATGAGCTGTTTGATTATGCTCAGGCAATTGCCTCTAAAAAAGTTCCTAAAGGTGATAAAATAGCCATTGTTACAAATGCAGGTGGTCCGGGCATAATTGCAACTGATATGAGTGAACACTCAGGGTTGAAACTTGCCAAGTTTTCTGAAGAGACAGTCAAAGAGCTTCGCAGATATCTGCCTCCTACAGCAAACTTTCATAATCCAGTAGATGTTATTGGAGATGCAGCACGGGATCGTTATGAAAACACACTTGCTACAGTAATGAGTGATCATGGAGTTGACAGCGTTCTGATTATTTTGACTCCTCAGTCAATGACTGATGCAATGGGAACAGCAGAGGCTATTGTAAGTATTGCAAAAAAATCTGTAAAGCCGATTGTCTGTGCATTTATGGGAGTTGTCGATGTCTCGGATGGTGTAAAACTTCTTCAACAGAACAATGTGCCTGTTTATCAATTTCCAGAAAGTGCTGCCCGTGCACTTGGAGCCTTATATTCTCAACAAAAATGGCTCTCTCGCAAGATTCTTCCCCAGTACCGCCTTGAATTTGACAAGGCAAAAGCGGATCAAATTATCCAAAAACATCTTGATGCAGGGCAATTTGTTCTTGATGAGATGGATGGTAGTGAGCTTTTAAAGTGCTATGGATTTAAAACTCTTAAGATGGAGATTGCATCAACTCCTGAAAAGGCTGTTGAAATTGCTAACCATATTGGATATCCGGTTGCACTGAAGATTGTCTCACCTCAGATTCTCCATAAATCTGATGCTGGAGGAGTTAAAATTGGAATTAAAACTTCTGCTGATGTGTGTGCTGCATTTGAAAGTATTATGAAGTCAGCCGCAGATTATAACCCATCTGCTGAGCTTAAAGGCGTGCTTATTCAGGAGATGGCACAATCAGGTAAAGAGGTTATTCTTGGTGCAAGCCGTCACCCTGGGTTTGGTCATGCAGTTATGTTTGGACTTGGAGGCATCTTTGTCGAGGTTTATAAGGATGTGGTCTTCAGGATGGCACCAATGGGAAGAAATGTGGTGCGTCGTATGGTAAAGAGCATTAAAGGCTATCCAATTCTTGCAGGATTCAGAGGAGAACCCAAAACTGACATTGAAATGCTTGAAAAGAACCTTGTAAGTCTTAGAACTATGGTTGACAATCATCCGATAATAAAGGAGCTGGATATAAATCCGCTGTTTGTTCATAAGGACGGAGATGGTACCACAGTTGCTGATATTATTATCACATTAGAACCAATTATCCCAAATAAGTTGCTTGAATGATTATAAAAAATCATTAGATAATAATAGTTCTATTTTTTGGATAGGAGATTTTGAGTAATGGCTCAAGGAAAAGATTTTATCATAAAAGAATATTCTGGCTCAGATGTAGAATGTGAGAGCAGAAAAATTCCAGAAGTTGATTTTTCAACATTTATTATCTCACTTTATTCATCTGCATTGGTTCAGCTTGGAGAGATTCCTGATCCTGTAACTGGTACAAGGGCAAAGGATTTATGTATAGCAAAACAGACTATTGATATGATTGCCATGTTAGAAAAAAAGACATCAGGTAATCTTGATATAGAAGAAGAGAAGCTGCTGAAAAGCCTCTTACATGAATTGAGAATGACTTACGTAAAGGTAAAATGTTGAGACTACAAAGATGTACAATAAAAAAGTGCAGATTCAATCTCAGACCAAGTTTACAATAAAATCTCCTGCAAAGATCAATCTATTTTTGTATGTTACAGGAAGACGGGATAATGGATATCACGATCTGTTTACCCTGATGGCATGTGTTAATCTTTATGATGAGATTGAGCTTCAATTTCTTGAGCCTATTAAATTGCATCCCTCAAATCTTACTCTGCAACTAAAAACTACTGCTCCAGAAAAGCCAGAAATAACAGTAGCGTGCAATAACCCTGATGTTCCCTTAGATCACTCGAACCTTGCATTCAGGGCTGCTAATCTGTTCAACGACCGCCTATCAATGATTGATGGGATTTTTGCACAAAGGGTAAATGTACAGATTAACAAGAGGATACCCATGGGTGCAGGTCTTGGCGGTGGCAGTAGTAATGCGGCTTCTGTTCTTAAAGCGATGAATCAGTTTTACGGCTCACCATTGTCTGTGGAACAATTGATGGCAATGGGACTTGAACTTGGTGCAGATGTCCCTTTTTTTATTCTTGGTGGTGCGGCTATAGCAGAAGGTGTGGGAGAAAAAATTACACCAGTTCCATTTCAATTAGAGGAACACCAGATTTTGCTTTTTTATCCCGGTTTAAATGCCTCTACAGCCGAGGTGTATAAAAATATAGATTTAGCATTGACAAAACCTGTTAAATCTAATAATAAGTGCCTTTTAAAAATCTCTGGCATTGATCAGGGATTTGTTAGTATTAAGGGGTTGATGCACAATGATCTTGAATTATCTGCATGTGCCTTGTACCCTGATATTGCATTATTCAAAAAAGAGTTGGCTGATTATTTACCAAAATTTGGTTTTCTACCAGAAAAGCTAATGATGACGGGAAGTGGTTCAACTTTTTTTTCCATTTTTTCTGATTACGAGAAAGCTCAACGCTGTTTCAATGAACTTTCCTCAAAATGGAGGCTTACAAAAAAAGAGATTTTTATGACCTCCTTCATAAATGAACATTTAGAATCTTGGGGCGTCGTCAAGCGGTAAGACACAGGATTTTGATTCCTGCATTCGGAGGTTCGAATCCTCCCGCCCCAGCCAATATAACAAATGTGTGTTAAAGAGAGTTCTTATGAATACAATGTCGCTTTTTTCTGGAAATTCAAACCCTGTTCTTGCAACAAGAATTGCTGAATATCTTTCTAAACCTCTTGGTAGTGCAAAACTTACCCGATTCAGTGATGGTGAGATTCAGGTTGAGATTCAAGAAAATGTGAGAAGGCAGGAAGTTTTTGTTATTCAGTCAACATGCTATCCTGTTAATGACAACTTGATTGAGCTTCTGTTAATGATTGATGCTCTTAAACGCTCTTCTGCAAGTTATATCACCGCTGTTGTTCCATATTTTGGCTATGCACGCCAGGATAAAAAAGTCCTTCCTCGTGTTCCAATAAGTGCCAAGCTTGTAGCTGATCTTATTACCAACACAGGGGTAAACCGTCTGATAACATTAGATCTTCATGCTGGTCAAATACAGGGTTTTTTTAACATTCCAGTCGATAATCTATACGCTGCACCAGTAATGCTTGACTATATAAAATCAAATTTTTCAGGCGATTTAGCTGTTGTATCACCAGATGCAGGTGGAGTTGAGAGAGCAAGAGCTTTTGCTAAACGCCTTAATGCAACACTTGCAATTGTTGATAAACGGAGAAGTTCTCCAAATCAGGCAAAAGCTATGGCAATTATAGGAGATGTTGAAGATAAAGTGGTTATTATTTTTGATGATATGGTTGATACAGCTGGCACAATAACAGAAGCTGCAGGGATCATCAAAGCAAAGGGGGCAAAGTCTGTTCATGCATGTTGTACCCATGCTGTATTATCAGGACCTGCTGTTGAGAGAATTGAGAACTCCTCTTTGGAGACATTAGTGGTTACAGACACTATTCCATTAAAAGAAAATGCCATTCAATCAAAGAAAATAAAACAGCTTTCGATCTCAAAACTTGTTGGTGAAGCTATTATCAGAAGTTACAGAGGCGACTCGGTACACTGTCTTTTTGTGTAAATACAAAAGAACATAAGCAGCGTCGCTGCAATTCTTGTTGAATTAAAATTCCTGAATAAAAATATAAATTTCAAGATATTTACATTGCAATATCACATTTTAAGATACAAAATATATAAAAATATTTGAGTGCTGTATTAATTATAGCACATGGAGGATAATAATTTGGAACTTATTGATTTGAAAGCTGAAATCAGAGAGGGCAGCGGTAAAACAGTCTCCCGTGCTCTAAGAAATAATGACTTAATGCCGGCTATTCTTTACGGACCCAAAACTGAGCCTTTGATGCTTTCTGTGGTAACCTATGATTTCTCTGAGGTAATCAGAAAAAATGGCGATACAGGACTTTTTTTAAACCTTGCAGTTACAGGAGACACTAAACCATCAAGAACCGTATTACTAAAAGATATTCAGACGGATGTATTTGGATTGCAATATCTGCATGCAGATTTCCAAGAAGTTGATATTAATGCTAAAGTTTCAGTAATGGTTCCTGTAGAAACAACCGGCATTGCTCCTGGTATAAAGGCTGGAGGTCTTATACAGATTATCCGCAGAGAGCTTGAACTTAGATGCCGTCCAATTGATGTTCCTGAAACAGTCTGTATTGATATTTCACATCTTAACATAGGAGATGCAATCCATGTGAAAGATATTGAACTCGGTGAAAATATTCAGATTCCTCATGAGGTTAATTTTACAATCATAACATTAGTTCCGCCATCTACTTCTAAAGCTTCTGCTGGAGAAGCAGTTGGAGAGAGTGCAGAATAGTAAATAAAATATGGCAGAGAGCCAGATTTACATGGTCGCGGGTCTTGGAAATCCAGGAAAGGAATATTCCAAGACCCGCCATAATATGGGTTTTATAGTTTTAGAAGAGATTGCACGTCGACATAATCTTATCTTTAACAGTTTTAAATTTGATGCCGATATTACAAAAGGTCTCATTAAAGAGACACATACCATCCTTATCAAACCCCAGTCATACATGAACCGAAGCGGTTCGCCTGTTCAACAAATCTCCTCATATTTTAAAATAAAAACTGATAATATAATTATTGTGCATGATGAACTTGATCTCCCTTTTGGACGTATAATGATCGTAAAGGATAGAGGTCATGGTGGACATAATGGTATCCGTTCTGTTATTGAATCTCTTGGAACAAAAAATTTTATCCGCATCAGAGTAGGTGTCGGTCGTCCTTCAAAAGTAACAGACAATAATGTTACAAGCCATGTTTTGGGCAAATTTGCAGGTGATGAGCAAAAAAATGTGGATGATATTGTAAAAACAACTGCTGATGCGTGCGAGCTTATCATATCAAGTAATCTTCAATATGCAATGAACTCTTTTAATTCGATTAAAACATCTTAAATCTATAAATGGAATATATCTGAATAAATACAGCTTGTTTAAATTGGACAGATTGCTTATGGAATTTAGATTGATAATGATATGATGTTATGTTATCATTAATTCAATTATGGTAGTATTGTCTAATTAAGAATCTGACAATAGAGCAAGCAGTGCTTACTAATAGAATAGGGGGAGAGTCTGATGGCAGTCGTACATGGACCTGAAAAAAAACAATTTAACAAAGGGGACTTGGCTGTTTATCCCGCACATGGGGTAGGATGTATTGAATCCATTGAAAGCAAAGAGATCAATGGCGAAAATATGAATTTTTACATGATGAAAATCATTGAAAATGGTATGGTTATAATGATTCCTACATCAAAAGTTGAGTCCGTAGGACTTCGGGATATTATCCCTGAAAATGAGATTCCCCAGGTTTACAAGGTTATGCAGAAAAAAAACGAAACACCTGATAATCAAACATGGAACCGCAGGTACAGGGAATACATGGATAAGATTAAGACAGGTTCGATATATGATGTTGCAGAGGTATTTAGAGATTTATTTCACCTAAAACTTGAAAAAGATCTCTCATTTGGAGAGCGAAAACTTCTTGATACAGCCCAAAGTCTTCTTGTTCAGGAACTTTCAACCGCCAAATCTGTAAATGAACAGGAGATGATTACAGAGATAGAAAATCTTTTTTCATAGTTCTTAATACCGTTATTATTTACTCTATTTTTTGAAAAAGATTTTATCTGCAAAAAATAACATAGTTTATAAAGACCGACAGTCGCTTTTGTATGCTTCTGCCGGTCTTTTATTTTCAGCGTTTATTCCATTTATTGAAGAGATAATTTTTTGGAAATCAAATTTTTAACTACAAGCGAGTTTGAAGGTTGTCGTCTTGATTACGTTGTTGCAATAAAAGCAGATGGATACTCCCGCTCTTTAATTTCACAACATATTAAAAATGGAGATGTTACAGTATCAGGAAAAACAAGAAAACCGTCTTACAAAGTTCATATAGGTGAGGTTGTTTCAGGAACTTTAAATGAACACCAAAATAGATTTCTTGTTATTGCTGATGACAATATTAAACCAAAATTTGATATTCTGCATGAAGATTCCCAAATTCTTGTTATAAATAAAAATTATGGGGTAGTTGTTCATCCTGCTCCTGGAAATAGTTCTGGTACACTTGTAAATGCTCTGATATGTTACTGTCCACAAATCCAATATGTCGGGGAAGACATATCAAGACCAGGAATTGTTCATAGGTTAGACAAGGATACCAGCGGTGTAATGGTTATTGCAAAAGATAACCAATCTTTTCACTTTTTAAAAAAAGAGTTTATGCAAAGAAGAGTAGAAAAAAGATATATCGCCCTTGTTTCAGGCAGCATCCAAGAGGATTCAGGAAGAATTATTCTGCCGATTGGTCGCCATCCTGTAAAACGTAAAATGATGTCAACAGTTGCCGACAATAGCCGTTATGCTGAAACATTGTGGCTGGTTAAGCAACGATATAAAGATACTACTTTGGTTGAAGCAGAGCTTAAAACAGGTAGAACCCATCAAGTGAGGGTGCATTTTAAGGCAATAGGACACCCATTGGTTGGTGACAACGTTTATGGATTTAAAAAAGGCGGCAACAGGCTTCAGGGCAGGAAAAGGCAGATGCTACATGCGTGGCAATTGAGTTTTAGACACCCATGGTCAGGCAAAAGGGTTGATTTTTCAGCCCCTCTGCCTGATGATATGGCAGAATTTAGTAATTTTGTCTGATAAAAAGACAATTATAATCGGGCTGACAATTACTTTACAAGCCTTACAGCGACAAAGCTTGAGTTGCCTCTTATGAATAAAAGCTGTACAGAAGACCCTTTTGGAATCTGCTTCATAATGCTGTTATACTGATTCGTATTTTCAACTGTTCTGCGATTAACCTCTCTTAAAATATCTCCTACCCTGATTCCTGCACGGGCAGCTTTGCTGTCAGCTTCAAGGTTTGCAACTACAAGACCTTGTGCCCTTGGATCATAACCAAATTGAGAGGCAATATCCTCATTAAGGGTAGTCAAGTTCATGCCAAATTCATCAAAACTACCCCCATCAGATTGAGATAAAGACTGTTCAACCTGATCAGAATCGCTCCGTTTGGCAAGTGTTACTTTAACTATTTTTATCTGCCCGTCACGAACAAATGCTACATCAACCTTTTCTCCTACAGCATGTCTTGCAATGGATGTAGATAATTCACGGCTGGTATTCACCGTTTCATCGTTTATTCTAATGATGATATCACCAGCTTTTATGCCTGCTTTATCGGCAGGGTGATCCTTATATACTGTCCCTACAAGCACCCCGTCACGCTCTTTAAGTCCGTAATATTGGGCAAGTTCAGGTGTAATATCTTGAATAGCAACGCCAAGCCAGCCGCGGGTCACCTCTCCAGAACTCTTTAGCTGCTCCACAATCCCCTTTGCAAGATCAGAAGGAATGGCAAAACCAATACCCTGTCCTGACTGTATAATAGCTGTATTTATACCAACCACTTCACCTTCAAGATTAAGCAGAGGACCTCCACTGTTACCAGGGTTAATTGAAGCGTCTGTCTGTATAAAATCATCATAAGGACCAGAACCGAGTATTCTGCCTTTTGCACTTACAATGCCCGCAGTAACAGTCTGTTCAAGTCCAAACGGACTTCCAATTGCCACAACCCAGGTACCAACTTTAAGATCAGAGGAGTTGCCAAGTTGAAGATATGCAAGAGCCTTTGCATCAATCTTAATCAGGGCAAGATCAGTTTTTGGATCACGTCCTATAAGTTTTGCATCATACTCTTTGTTATCATACATTTTTACACTTATGCTGTCTGCCCCTTCAATAACATGGTTATTGGTAACAATGTATCCTTCGGGACTTACAATAAATCCTGACCCTAAACTGTTTTGTTCATATTGCTTTGGCTGTTGCTCAAGAAAAGGTGCCATAAATTGACGCAACATCTCATCTCCACCAAACGGTTGACCAAAAAAATGGTTAAAAACCCTTCCACCACCTCTGATGTTCTTTGTAGTTCCTATATTCACAACCGCGGGTCTTGCCTCGTCTGCAATATCACTGAAACTTGCAGGAACCATAGGAGGAGGGGCAGATTTAGAAAATGAAGTATTGGGCAGAGCCGCAATAAATAGCACCATCAACATGAGCCAGAATACATTAATTCTTTTAATAAATACATCGGCACTTTTGTAATGTTTCTCAGATTTTCCTGAGATATCAATCAACTTTTGCATAACAATCTCCTAAATTAGTTTTGTTAAACACTTGGATAATTTTATTAAAGATTCCTATTCTCCGATAATTTTCACAAGAACCCTTTTTCTTCTTCTGCCGTCAAACTCTCCGTAAAATATACGTTCCCATGTACCAAAGTCAAGTTTCCCATCTGTAACTGCAACTACAACTTCCCGCCCCATAATCTGCCGTTTTATATGGGCATCGGCATTATCCTCATATCCATTATGCTGGTACTGTGATACAGGTTCGTGGGGTGCAATTTTTTCCAGCCAAACTTCATAATCATGGTGAAGACCTGATTCGTCATCATTGATAAAAACCGATGCTGTGATGTGCATGGCATTGCATAGCAGCAGACCGTTTTTAATGCCGCTCTGTTTGAGTATCTCCTCTACTTTAGGCGTGATATTGACAAATGCTCTTCTTGTAGGAACTTCAAGCCAAATTTCTTGTCTGTAATGTTTCATAATTTCTAATCCTCATTGTTAAAAATAATAATAATGGAAAATAAATATAAATTGTCATAAAGAAATCAATGTCCATATATATCTGACCCAAAAAAATATATATTTGACCACATATAATTGTAATTCAATTACACCTTGACAAGGTTTATAACATCATAATAATTTGTCAAACTTTAAAGAACTCTGCATCATTGATAATCACAGAAATTATAACCTGATGAACAGACATCATAAATAATCTGAAAAAGCAGACAATATACATGACACTTCTATTTAGTTACAAATCAATATACAAAACTTACGGCGAAGATGCTGTATTTGAAGACCTAACTATCAATGTTAAAGCTGGCGAACGGTTGGGGCTTATCGGCGGTAATGGCAGCGGAAAATCAACACTGTTAAGATTGATGGCAGGTGAAGCAACTCCTGATGCTGGTGATAAATATCTCAAGCAGTTTACCCGCTTGGTCTATCTGCCGCAGGAAGACCGTCTTGACCCAGATAAAACCATTGAACAGACACTTTTTGAAACGCTCTCTTGTGAAAATATTGATGAGCAGGAGCAGTATCAGAGAGTAAAGCGGATTATTGGTAAATGCGGCTTTGAAGATGAGCATCTTAAATGTTCACAGCTATCAGGAGGATGGCATAAACGGGTTGCAATTGCTCGAGCACTCTGCCTTGAACCTGATATTATGCTGCTTGATGAACCAACCAACCATTTAGATATCAGAGGGATTTTATGGCTTGAGGAGATTCTTAAAAATGCCCCTTTTGCATTTGTGGTGGTAAGCCATGATCGCTGTTTTCTTGAGAATGTTTGCCAAAGAGTCATGGAGCTTGGAAAATGCTATCCTGAAGGCTCTCTTGGTCTTAATGGTGGTTACATTAAATTTGCCGAGTACAGGGAGAACTTTTTAGAAGCACAGTTTAAGCAAGAAGAGATACTCTCCAACAAAATGAGGAGAGAGACAGAGTGGCTGCATCAAGGGGCAAAGGCAAGAACAACAAAGGCAAAATATCGTATTGATCAGGCAGAAAAGATGCGTCTGGAACTTGCCATGCTCAGAAACAGAAACCGCCAAACAGGCACAGTTGACATTAATTTTGATTCTACTGAGCGAAAAACAAAGCAGCTTCTCACATGCAAGGATGTTGAAAAATCAATCAATCAACGCAAGCTCTTTCAAGGTATTACTCTCAAACTGATGCCGGGTACACGTCTTGGGCTTATGGGTGAAAATGGAAGCGGCAAAACTACCTTTATGAGTCTGCTTGAAAACAAAATGCTTCCAGACTCAGGCATAATAAACAGGGCTGAAAATTTAAAAATTGCTGTTTTTGATCAGAACAGATCTCAGCTCGATCCTGAGATGACCCTGAAAGAGGCATTAAGCCCTGCTGGTGAATCTGTAATTTATAAGAACAGAAGTCTTCATGTTGTCTCGTGGGCTAAAAAGTTTCTCTTTACACCAAGTCAGCTCACTTTGCCGATAAGACGGCTCTCAGGCGGAGAGAAAGCAAGAATCCTTATTGCAAATTTGATGCTTCAGCCTGCTGACCTTCTTTTGCTTGATGAGCCTACAAATGACCTTGATATCCCGTCTCTTGAGGTACTTGAAGAGAGTCTTCTTGAGTTTCCGGGTGCTGTGGTATTGGTCTCGCACGACCGTTTTCTTATGGATAGAGTGTGTAACAACATTCTCTATTTTGATGGAAAAGGCGGTTCTGGTATCTTTGCAGATTATAGGCAGTGTCTGAACCAAGAAAAAATTCAAACAAAAGATGACAAGATAAAAGAGAAACAATTTTTATCCAGCTCAACAGGAAAAGGCGACAACTTAACCAGAAAGGGAACAGATAAAAAAACAGGAGAGGATAAAGAACAGACAAAAGGGCAAAAAAATCCTCAAAAATTTTCATATAAGCATCAATTTGAGTTAAACCAGATAGAGGAGAAGATTCTTAAAGCTGAATCCGAGCTTGAAGATATTCAGGCAGAAACATTAAACCCTAAAATTATTAAAGAGCCAGAAACATTGGCTCAAACATGTATTCTGCTTCAAAAAGCACAGGAGGAGGTGGATTCTCTTTATGCAAGGTGGGAAGAGTTGGAGAGTCTCAAGATGTCTTCGTGAACCATAATGGCAAGGACACACCTAATAATCCTCATAACTGATTGGTAAGCGGTTTAACTCCTCTTTATAGAACTTCCATTGTGGCAGATAGTGTTCCATAAATTTGTAAAAGCGATCATTGTGGCGTCTCTCTAAAAGATGTATCATTTCGTGAAGAACAACATATTCCAAACAGCACAGCGGTTTCTTTGCCAGCTCCAAATTTATCCAGATACGTTTTTTTGCAATATTGCAAGTTCCCCATTTGGTTTTCATCTGTTTTATCCGCCAGTCTAAAACGGTTACTCCAATCCGTCGCTCCCACTTCTCAATAATGGGTGGAATGAGCTTTGTCAGCTCTATCCTATACCACCAATTGATAATGGCTTGCCTCTTTTCTTTGGTGCTGTCTGGTTTTACATATAATTCAATATAGGTCTTTGCTTTTAAAACAACGTTAGGCGGGGCATCATGTTCTATAATTCGCAATAAATAGCGTCTGCCTTGAAAATAGTGGCTTTCCCGCTCTTTATATTGCTCTGGAGGTCGCCTCTCCTGCTCTGCAAAATTTCTCTGATGTTTTCTTATCCACCCTATCTTAGAAACGGCAAAAAGTCTTACAGCTTCATCATCTATCCTTAATGGTGCAGAGATATGAACCCTGCCGTCTGGCGGATGAACTGTTAAGTGCATATTTTTGATATTTTTGCGAACAACCTCAATAGAGAGTTCTGCATTTATCTGTAAAGTTTTTCTCTCTTCCGCCATTACTTGTATTCCCTCTGCTGCTTTATCACTTCAAAAATAGGATTCAGTTTCTCAACCTTGCTATGCTCTTCCAATATCGGTTTTACTACCTGAATTTTTAGATGCTTCTCTTTTTGTGGATGCCCTGCCCAATTATCACGCTTGCCATAAATAACAGCTTTATCCATTACAAGACATAGCGTCTCATCTTTATCAAGATTGTCATACAGAGCACGTTTTGCCTGTGTATTGATGGTTGAAGGATACTCTGCTGTTGTTTCAGGCTTCTTGACGTTTACGGCTAAAGCTAAAATCTTTTTCAGATACTCCTCATAACGTTCAGATTGCTCATTTCTCAACTTTATCAACTCATCAAGCAGCACGCTCATTTTTTCATAATAGACAGGATTTGTCGGACTCTCTTCTACAATTACCCTTCTGATATTGTTCTCAATGGTTTCAGCCATTGCAGTTTTATTTTTCTTTATGCTCTTTGGCAATCTATCCAAAGCAGCCTCGCCCTCTTTTACAAGCAGATCAACTAAACTCAACTCACCAAATTGGGCAATGGATTTGCTATCTTCTGCTCCAATATAGTTATCAATAAGAGTTCTCATTACTGGCTCAAACTGCTTTAAATCAACCAAATCACCGCTTGCCAACTCAATTATCATACGGACATTCTCAAAATGTTTAACATCCTCTTTAATACTCTCAATCTGAGAAGGTTTGTATCCTGCTTCAACCATATCATTTGATATGTTGGAATATGCACGGACAAGCAAAATAACATACTTATATAAATCAACTCTTCTTTGTTCTGTATCTTTTAAATCATCTTTCTTTTCAGGATTACCGCAAAAATAGCTAATATACTCTTTTTCACCTTTTGGTGGCATGATTGGATCGCATAGTGCTTTTACAGTCTCTAAAGCATCGTTTAACCGCTCTTTGCCTTTTTTTAATCTATCTTGTAAAAGCCCCTCAACATCTTCTTTATCATAACCATCAAATGCCTCTGAGGTGTAGTCTCCATCTGAAGTGTAATCGCCAACAGCTTTTTCCAATCTCTTGAATAAATCTTTGTAGTCAATGATATAGCCGTAATCTTTATCATCTCCATCTAATCGGTTTACACGACAAATTGCCTGAAAAAGCCCATGGTCCCGCATACTTTTGTCAATGTATAGATAGGTGGCACTTGGTGCATCAAATCCTGTGAGGAGTTTATCAACCACAATCAGAAGTTTCATCTGGGCTGGCTCATCTATAAAACGCTTTTTAGCCTCATCTTCAAACTCTTCAACAGACTTACCGTTTAACATCTCTTGATAAATCTCATACTGCATCAATTTTTCAGTGTGTCCCTCACCTTCGCCTTTGATGTCATTATGATTTGGTGCAAATGATGTTATGATTGCACATTTTTTTAATCCAGAATCTTGAAATAACTTGTAATAACGACAGGCATTGTAAATACTGTCAGATACTAAAAGAGCGTTTCCCCTGCCGTTCTGTAATCGCTCTTTGGTCTCCATATCCAGCAAAATATCATAAACAATCTTTTGCAGCCGACCTATTGAACTGAAAACTTTTTTCATTGTTCCCCACTTCTTTTTCAGTTCGCTTTTAGCAGAATCAGTCAAGCCTTTTGTTTTATTCTCAAACAGCAGATCAATCTTGTCTGGTGATGTAATTTTCTGCTCAATGTCTCTGGCTTCATACCGCAAATCCAACACCACGCCATCTTTTACAGCTTCATCAAATTTGTAGGTGTGAATGTATTTACCAAATATTTCAATGCTCCTTACTTTGTCGCTATGCAATAAGGGTGTGCCTGTAAAGCCTATAAACAGAGCATTTTCACCTAAAATCTGCCTCATTGCATTGTTTAAATCTCCGCTCTGGGTTCTGTGGCACTCGTCAACAAAAACATAAAAATCGCCTTTGGGCTTAAAATCTCTTGGCAGGCTGTTGTTTAACTCTTGAAAATAACTGTCATAATCAGCCTCCTCTTTATTTCCAAACTTATGAACCAGCGAGCATAAAAGCCAAGGCATTGGAGAGTTGAGCCTGTCAATTAAATCTGCTCCGCTTTTTGTTCGTAAAATATCCTCATCAACGCCTTTAAAAACCTTTTCAATCTGTTTATCTAACTCATCACGGTCAGTTACAATAAGCACTCTTGCATTTGGGTTGTATTCTCTTATCCATTTGGTCAGCCACACCATTAAAAGACTCTTTCCGCTGCCTTGCGTGTGCCACAAAATCCCGCCCTGCCTTTTCCGTATGCTCTCCTGTGCTGCCTTAATTCCAAAATATTGGTTTGGTCTGCAAAGTTTTTTCTGTCCCCTGTCAAACACAACAAAATTGTGCATAATATCAATTAACCGCTCGCGGTTGAGCATCTCAATTATATTTTTATCAAGCAGATTGTCAGCTTTATCAGCCTTCTCTCTAATGGGTTGGGTAAGTTCTAAAAGATAGGTGTCGTTGGGGTTAAACTTCTGATTTATCTCTTTCCATTTAAGATAGTATTTTTCTGGAGTATCAATGGCTGCATATCGCAAACCCTCACCATTTTGACCAGCCATAACCAACTGAACGGTTGTGAAAAATGGCTTTATGAAAATGTGCTTCTGGTTATCGTTGTTCTGGCGGATACCTTCGTATACTGAAACATTGCTTCTTTTTAATTCTTAAACTCCAATAGCAA
>JADFZJ010000049.1 GCA_015232555.1 Desulfamplus sp.
ATACACATTAAATGAAACGCAAAACGATTTCATAAAAAAGATGAAGCTCTATGCTGCAATGGAACTTTACAGAATGCAAAAACTGTCAATGGGTAAAGCGTCTGAACTTGTGGAAATCAACAAAACTGATTTTATGTTTGAACTTGGAAAGTATGAGATACCAGCAATAAATTATGATGTTGATGATTTTATTGAGGAAGTGCAGAGGCAGTATTATGACCGTTGATCGACCATTAGAGTATTTACAGAGCCTTATTCGGGAGTTGTGCCAACTTTCTCATGAAACAGAGTGGATTGAATTTAAAGTAGATAATGAACAGCCTGAAGCTATAGGCGAGTATATTTCAGCATTAGCGAACGCAGCTGCGTATTGTGGCAAAGTACATGCTTATATTATTTGGGGTATTGAAAATAACACTCATAAAATAGTGGGTACAAAGTTTAATCCGCTTGAGAAAAAAATTGGCAGTGAAGAACTGGAAAGTTGGTTATTACGTTTGCTTAATCCAAAGATTAATTTTAAATTTTTTGATATTGAAATTGATGATCAACGAGTAGTTATGTTGGAAGTAGGAGCTGCTTTTCGTCATCCTGTTCAATTTAAGAATACTGAATATATAAGGATTGGTTCATACAAGAAAAAATTAAAAGATTTTCCCGAAAAAGAACGAGAGCTGTGGCGGATTTTTGATCGTATTCCGTTTGAAAAAGAAGTTGCTGCTGAACATCTTACTGCGGAAGACGTATTGTTTTTATTGGATTATCCCGCCTATTTTGACTTACTCCATCTACCATTTCCTGAATCAAGTGATGGTATTTTAAATACGCTATGTGCAGATGAATTAATTACAAAAAGTACAAGTGGAAAGTGGAATATTTCCAATTTAGGTGCCATACTTTTTGCCCGTAAACTCAGCGATTTTTCCCAACTTAAATTCAAAGCAGTGCGGGTAATTCTATATAGTCGTGAAAACAAGTTTACAACTATTCGTGAGCAGGTGGGTAGTCGAGGTTATGCTTGTGGTTTTGAAGGTCTTATTGGTTTTGTGAAAAATCTACTGCCGTTAAATGAGGTTATCGGTCAAGCCCTGCGAAAAAATGTATCTATGTTTCCTGAGCTATCTGTACGGGAATTAATTGCCAATGCTATTATTCATCAAGATTTTCATATAATTGGAACAGCACCACTGATTGAAATTTATAGTAACCGTATGGAAATTACAAACCCTGGATTACCTCTTGTAAAAACCGACAGATTCTTAGATAGTCCTCCAAAATCACGTAACGAAGCATTAGCATCATTTATGCGGCGTATAGGTGTCTGTGAAGAAAGAGGGAGCGGGATTGATAAAGTGGTTATCCAGACTGAAATATTTCAACTTCCTGCTCCGATATTTGAAACAACGGACGAGCACACCCGAGCCATTCTATTTGCACATAAAGACCTAAAAGAGATGGACAAAACAGACAGAATTAGAGCGTGTTACATGCACGCTGGATTACGGTTTATCCAAAGAGACTTTATGACTAATACTACCTTGCGTGAGCGATTTTGTATTGATAACAAAAATAGTGCAATTGCTTCACGGATTATTAAAGATACTTTAGATGAAAAACTGATTTACCCCTTTGACTCAGAATCATCAAAAAAATATATGAAATATATTCCTTGGTGGGCACGATGATTTTTTATTTGACGGTTATTTGATAGGAAGTCCATAAATACCTTCATGAATTATTTAACATATTGATTTGTTTAACAATGTTTATTTGATGGTTATTTGATTATAGAGTATAAATATGAATAAAATACTCAATGATAATTTAGATAAAATAAAAGAGCTGTGTAATGCCCATAATGTAAAGTCTCTCTTTGCATTTGGTTCAGTTTGTAATGGTAAATTGAGCGATAAGAGCGATATTGATTTATTGATTTCATTTAAACAGATGGATTACGCAGATTATGCAGATAACTATTTTACCATAGCAGAAAAACTTGAGAAGCTATTACAAAGACCTGTGGATTTGGTTACAGAGGCATCTCTTGGCAATCCCTATTTTATTGAATCAGTAAATAAAAGCAGGGTTCTTATTTATGTTGGAGATGTTGCAGCATGAACGAATCAGAGACAAGAGCGGAACTTATAGACCCACATCTCAAGGCTTGTGGCTGGGGAGTTGTAGAAGGTTCAAAAATCCTTCGTGAATATAACATTACTGCTGGTGCAATAAAAAAAGGTGGTATCAGAGGTCAAAAGCTCACTGCTGATTATGTGCTTGTTTATAAAGGGCTTAAACTTGCTGTAGTTGAAGCCAAAAGTGATGAACTTGAAGTTGGTGAGGGTGTTGTACAAGCCAAACGGTATGCAGAGAAACTTCATTTAGATACGACTTACTCCACCAACGGCAAAGAGATATACTGTATCTGCATGAAAACAGGTTCAGAAGGCTTGGTGGATACCTATCTTACCCCTGATGAATTATGGAACAAGACCTTTGCAGAACAAAATGAGTGGCGTGATAAATTCAATGATGTTCCATTTGAGGATAAAGGCGGGACATGGCAGCCTCGCTATTATCAAGAGTTAGCCGTAAAAAATTCTTTGGAAGCCCTTGCAAATAACAAAAACCGCATTCTATTAACACTTGCCACAGGTACAGGTAAAACTGCTATAGCGTTTCAGATTACATGGAAACTGTATCAGACACGGTGGAACTTAAAATGGGATGGAAGCCGAAGACCAAGAATTTTATTTCTTGCAGACAGAAACATTTTAGCAGATCAGGGGTTCAACTCTTTCTCATCTTTTCCAGATGATGCTTTAGTAAGAATCAGTCCAAAAGAGATCAGTAAAAAGGGAAAAGTCCCAACCAACGGCAGTATTTTCTTTACCATCTTTCAAACCTTTATGAGTGGTCCTTCAACAAGATCAGGAACTACACCGATAAAGGTTGGTGAGCTTGCCGAACCATACTTTGGAGATTATCCAGCCGACTATTTTGACCTTATCATAATAGATGAGTGTCATAGAGGCGGTGCTAATGATGAAGGTAACTGGCGGGGTATTTTAGAATATTTTAGTCCAGCCGTTCAGTTGGGATTAACAGCTACACCCAAACGCAAAGATAATGTTGACACCTATAAATACTTTGGTGAGCCTGTTTATGTCTATTCTTTAAAAGAGGGCATTAATGACGGCTTTTTAACTCCGTTTAAAGTTAAGAGAATTAAAACTACTATTGATGATTACATCTACACAAGTGATGACCAGATAATTGAAGGTGAGATAGAACACGGGAAAATATACACAGAACCTGAGTTTAACCGCATTATTGAGATAAAAGAGAGAGAAGCCGAGCGTGTTAATATTTTTCTTAATGATGCCAACCAGAATGAAAAGGCTATTATATTTTGTGCTTCACAGCCTCATGCTGCAATAGTGCGTGATTTGGTCAATCAATACAAGAAAAGCAAATCTCCTGATTATTGTGTAAGAGTAACAGCCAATGATGGAGCTATAGGTGAGCAGTTTTTAAGGGAGTTTCAAGATAATGAAAAGACTATCCCTACTATTCTTACAACCTCCCAAAAGCTATCAACTGGTGTAGATGCAAGAAACATCAGAAATATTGTTCTTATGAGACCAGTAAACTCAATGATAGAGTTTAAGCAGATTGTTGGAAGGGGCACACGGCTGTTTGATGGTAAAGAGTTTTTTACCATTTATGATTTTGTTGATGCTTATCATCATTTTGCAGACCCTGAATGGGACGGTGAAGCCTTACCTTGTGATGCGTGCGGTAAAGTTGTTTGTGAGTGTGGGGTATCCACTCCAGAACCACCCCTACCCAAAACTTGTAAAGAGTGCGGACAAACTCCTTGTATCTGCGAACAAGAGCCAGAAGAGCCTTGTGAAGTGTGTGGTAAGAGACCTTGTGTGTGCAATAAGAAAAAGAAGATTAAGGTAAAACTTCGTGATGGTAAGGAGCTTGAAATACAGCATATAATGTCAACATCATTCTGGAGTGCTGACGGTAAACCTATCTCACCAGAGGAGTTCTTAAATAATCTGTTCGGAGAGTTGCCAAAATTCTTTAAAAGTGAGGAAGAGCTGCGGACAATATGGGGTAATCCACTGACAAGACGCACCCTGCTTGAAAAATTGGCTGATGCAGGTTTTGGTAAAGATGAACTGGCTGCATTGCAAAAACTTGTTGATGCTGAAAAAAGTGATCTGTTTGATGTGCTGGAATATGTACTGAACAGCGATATTAAACCCATGACCAGAGAGGCAAGGGTAACAGCAGCCCAGCCCTCTATAGTTGCATTGCTTAACCACCAACAAAAAGAGTTCATTGATTTTGTATTAAGCAAGTATATTGAGTCTGGAGTTGAAGAGCTTGAACAAGAGAAGTTACCACTGTTACTAAATAACAAATATCATTCATTAGAAGACGCGAAAGAGGCATTGGGCGAGGTTAAAAGTATCAGCTCACTTTTTATAGATTTCCAGAAGCATTTGTATCAACCAAAAGCTGCATAATGGTTAGAGCCTGAATATTTAAACAGGCTCTAATTCTACTTTATTAGGTTACCTAAGAATAATTAATATTTGATGATTGCAGCGAAGCTGCTTATGTTCACACTATAGAATTTTTCTTCCTGTTCATAATAGCCTCAGCAATCTTCTCTCCTGAGTCACCAAACAGGGTTTCAATATCTACAAGATCAAGCAGGGTATCATCCCATTTAACAACATCTGTTTCTAAAATAATATCCTTGATTCTTGTGTATTTGCCACCCAATGCCTTGATTTTGTTGAGCAGAGAGACTTTATTGGAGTCTTTAAATGCAACATGAATTGAGAGCAGATATTCAATAACACTGGAACTTGGAGATGAAGAGAGTACAGGAATAACAAGAATACTGCGTCCATCTTTTCTCCCTTTGCCAAGATAGACATTGCCCTCTCTTACAATAATGTTTTTAGTTCCTTTAAGCTGATGCTCTGTCTCGACTCTTGAAACTTCGGATGCAGTAATGCCTGTTTTTTTGACTACCTCTATTTTGGTTTGAGAAGTCGGTTCTCCAAGCAGATTCAATCCTGATATTTTGTAGAGCATCGCACCCTTTATACTATCAATAATCTCTTGGAGATTCTTGATAACAACAACATTTTTGTTTGTAATCTGAGAGACTGAAAGACCATTTGCGGCGATTTCATCAAATACCAAACCCTCAAGTTTTTCTGTAAAATCAAAAGGTTCAACTCTATCTGAGATACGGCTTGTCCCCACAGTAACAGTCTTTGCCTGATGTTTGATAGCATCAACAGGTCTTGCCATTGTATTAACTGCCTCTGCCATGTTTTTAAAGAACTCGTCCAACATATTTGCAGGAGTCCCCTTTTTGGCAAAATCGATCTCAAAATCTCCCACCTGAAGCCTTCCTGACAGGTATTTCAACAGCAAAGTGATATTGGATGCGTTGTCAATCCCCATAGCTGCTGGAAAACGCTTTTCACGGCGGCGTTTAGAAAAATCGTTATAAAACAGAGCCATTTTTTCTCTGAAATTCTTCTCTAAAATAACCTCATAAACATCGCGTCCCATACTCTTGTATTCATTTATTAGCTCTTTGATATCACGCTGGTGGTTGTAGATAAACTGTGACCCCTCGTTGATTGAGAGTGCGGCATAGTATCCCCAAAGGTGTCCTACAAGGGTGTTAAGAATAGGAGCAAAATGTTCTTTTACCTTGGGAACTCTAAAAACATCCTCTGCGTAATTGTCAAACCTGTCTTCCCCTTCATCGGTAATAACAATTGGAGCTGCCTTGTGAGCATGAAATATTGCAGTATCTTTGATTATATCCTTAAGAACACTTTCACGGGTTCCAGCAGCACAGATTATAATGAGGGGTTCTGATGAGAGATCAATATGCTTTTTATCCTCAACAAAGTCAGATGAGATGGTTTTGTAGCAAAGTTCACTCAACTTGATTCTTATCTCATCTGCTGATGTCTTATTTGAACCGCTTCCTACAGTTGCCCAGTAGTTTCTTGATATTGCAAGTCGGAAGGCAGATTTTTTAATCTTCTCCTTCATATCTAAAACTTTTCTCATCTTGTCTGGCAGGGTGTTGAGTTCATTCAATTCATCAGTCAATGTCCTTTGAGATATGGCACCAGTGATAGATGCAATGTGAAGACCAAGAAGAGCACCAGCGGTCAACTGTGAATAAAAGGCTTTTGTGGACGCAACAGACATTTCAATATCTCTGCCACTGCTGGTATAGAGAACACCTTCTGTTTTAAAGGTCAAATCAGAGTCACGGCGGTTGACAATCGCAAGAGTTCTTGCACCTCTTGCACGCACCATGTCAACTGTTCGGTTGGTGTCGGTTGTGGTACCAGACTGGCTTATGGCAATTACAAGGTGATTTTTCATCGACTCGTTTGCATCATCATCTCCTATGATGAAAAATCCTGAAAGTTCAGATGATTTCATTGCTCTGATGTCAAAATTGTGAGCATCAACAGCGGGTTGCAAAGCCGAGTTATAACCATCTTTAACCATCTTCTCTCTGTTTTGATCAGTAAGATAGTATCTTAGAAGATCAGCACAGCCTTGAGCCGCAATACCAGCAGTTCCCTGTCCAATAAAATATATCTTTTTGATAAGTCCATTTTTCAGTTCAGTTTCAATATGTTCTGGAATCACAGAGCTTGAAAGATTCATGTTATAAAGCCCTGTATCTGATGATATTTTCCATTTATTTTGAAGCGTTTTGGTGACTGAAAGCGGGGCTTCTGAAATCTCCTTGAGAAAATAGTGAGGAAAGTTCTGGCGGTCAATATCTCTTGAGGTGATCTGGCTGTGTTGAATATTTTCTTTTTTTATCTCAATAGGAGAACCATCATAGGCAATTGATCTCATACCCTCAACGCCACCATCAGAGTTCTGGTCAAGAATAACTATCTGCCCTTTTTTTTCACCGTTGAGCTTGATAAAATCCTGAGTCTCCTCAACAAGTCCGTAGAGTTCTGATGCTGTAATATAGTGGTTTGGAGCAATGCCTGTAAATATAGCCTGACCGCTCCCCTTTTGGGCAAGAAATATTTTACCTGGAGCAAGGTCTGTGTGCATACTGATCGCATGTGAGCCATGAAAATCATTAACTGCAAGCCTGAACGCCTCTTCAATAGGATGTCCTTGTTTCAGATGCAGCTCTATCTGGAGCGGAATAATCTTGGTGTCAGTTGTGATGTCTGAATGTATGGCATCAAACCTTGATTCATACTCTTTTTTAAGTTCTGGATAGTTATCAATATCTCCATTGAGACTGACATGAATAATACCGCTTTTTTTAACTAAAGTATCTGTAGGTTCATTGTCAACAGGATGGCAGTTTGCCTGAGTGATATCGCCGACAGATGCCCAGCGGGTATGTGCAGAGATAGTGCTGAATGCTGCTGAAAATCCTGTTAAAATCTGGAGAATCTGATCGTTTCTTATCTGGGTTCTTATAAATGCCACATTATCCCCAAGTGAACCTATCTCTGCTGCATACTTATACACAATTGAGATTGAGACATACTTTTCAGTTATCTCTGTACAGTTACCCGAACCATTGTTTATTGTAATACAGTTGTTTGTAAGAACTGTCTTGTTAGTTCGCTGTTTAAGCTGCTCATCAAGACCTGATCTACCAAGCTCTTGTCTGAAACTTTCAAATTGAGCATCAGTTAAGGTAAAAAGCAGTGAAATGCCTGCCGAATCTCTCCCTCTCACTTCAAGCCTGTCAATACTATTTAACACAGCATTTATTCTCTTGAAATTCAAAACCTGATTCTGGCTGATGTGAGTGCATATCACAGGATTACATTCACCTGTAATATTTTCAGAATGATTACATCTTACAGGTGCACATCCAGTAACAGCAAGCTGCCTGATCCTTGTGATATTTTCAAGAATCTCGCGGGTTATGGACCAAAAAATATCTTTAAGTTTCTCAATACGTTTGAGTGCAATCTCAACATCAAAAGCATCCATGTCAGCCATGCGAGGTGTGATGTCAGATACCTCTTTCTCAATAACAGAAGAGATATCTTTTCCCATGATATCAAGCTGCTTCTCTTTTTCAATATTGGAGAACACTTCAAAGAATAGAGAATCTGTCTTCAAAAGCCTTACATGATACAGAAGGTTATCTAATAATGTCTTTCCACCAAGGTAACTCTCTTCTATTGAATCCTTTTTATCAATTTTATCAATGAAATTTTCAAGTATCCTTGATTTTATAGATACCAACATCTCTTGAAGAGGAGAGATATCAGCACTATCTGACAAAGAGAGCAATTCAGATTTTGCAACCTGTTTTCCCTTAAAAGAGATGAGAGCGGCAATTCCACAGCACAAGGTATTAGGCTTATAGGGAAATAATATTAATGAGTTCTCTTTGGCATTATGATGTGATTTGCCAAATTCAATGTTAAGAGAGAAAATTTTAAGGGGAGAGATATTTTTATCAAAGCGGAGAAAATCTTTTAGACCAGAGGTAAAATCTTTTAAATATTTCATATTTATCAGCCATTTAATTTGTTTTAAACTATGTTATCCAATTTTTAGCCATTATTGTTTTACTCTAACCATTATTTAATTGTTGTGAATTTAGAGCAAAATAGTTGTTAAAATACTCTTTAAAAATCAATCTGCCATATATGCTTGCTTTTGTGCCTATATACTTGCCATGACCAACAAGGACAGACACTACAATCTGCTGTTTTTCCTGAGAGTCAGTGCAGAATCCGCTGAACCAGTCAAATTTTATACTGTTGTCATAACTTGAAAGAGAACCCGTTTTTCCACCCATATTAAGTCTTGACAGGACATTATCTTTATCAGCTCCTCTGAAAGATTTTCTTGCGGTTCCTGTTATCACTGTCCCGTTCATCATCTGCATCATGGCTTTAGCAGTATCTGGCTTTACCGTGTTGTTAAGTATTGCATCCTTTCTTTTATAGAGCAGTTTTCCATTATCGTCTTTGACAGATTCAACAATGCAGGGCACTGGAGTCTTACCAGAATTGAGCATTGTACTTGCAATCATTGCACCAAAAATTGGAGAGATGGTGGTTGTTGTGTTGAATCCGCATGCAACCTCTGCCCATTGATAGGTATTATCGTCTGTAATAGTGAAGTTGCCTGGTTTAAAATCAATCTCTGAATCAATCTCCTGATTAAATCCAAAGGAGTTTGCATACTTTTCAAGGACATCTTTTCCAAGCATAATAGAGCCAAGTTTTCCAAAGACAGGATTGATAGACTGGGCAAACGCCTCTGCCAATGTCACCTTATTCAAAAATCTAATATTAGTCTGGTCTGACAACTGGCGTTTATACAGGGTGTATTTACCTCCACTGAAATACATTGTTGTAGCAGGGCTATAGCCGCATGTTTCTACAGCAGCGGACGCTGTAACCATCTTGAAGAGACTTGCTGCTGGATATGCTCCGTCTGTACAGGGGTTAGTATCTGGTGAGTGGCTGTCAAATCCTGCCATTGCAAGGATTTTTCCTGTATGTGGTTCCATTGCTACCATAGCAATTATTTCAGGTTTGCCTTTATCCAGAAGAGACAATGATTCTATCTGCTCTAAAAGAAAATGCTGAAGCCTCATATCAAGGGTTGTGCTGATAGTCAGATTGTTATTGTTACTTTTTTGAGAAGAGACAATTTTATTGTCAATTAGATTGGCTATATTGGCAGTATTTACAGCATTAGTATTCATATTGCCGACCGTAAAAATATTATCTTCTAAATTGAGGAGGCTATAAGGCTGAAGGATAGTTTTAAGGTCGTGCTTTGAAATATATTCAGATGGTGCATCTTTCTGTTTAAGATTGTTTAAACTGACACTTTCCGATTTTGTCTTTATTGATAAAGCAAGCTGTTTTACATATAAAGAGGCATCATCTTTAAAGAACGTCAATACATCTATAGCTATATTCTTTGTACCGCTTATCAAAACAGGTATCGACTTTTGTAAGATGAACATAGCCGATATAATAATTGCAGCGTATAGAACTCTCTTTTTAAAATCAGACTTTTTTTTCAGATTTACCCTCCCAGCCCTTAACTGTGTTGAGCTTTTGATAGGGTTCTCTCTGGTTTGAGTGGAAATATCTCTGCTGAATCTGCTTATGGACATTGTTTGCTGTAAAGGTATCGATTGTTGAGGGTGAGAAGTTCTTTTCAAAGGCAGTGCCTTTTTTGCTGGGACAGGTTTACTTATTACTTTTAGATTGTTCCGTTGATTAGATTTTGATTCTCTTTGAAGAGTGTTCTGAAAATTTCTCCAGGATGACGCCTTATTAGTATGGTTATAGTTGTGTATATACATTTTTTATATTCCCATATTCAAAGAGTTTTATGTAATATTATGTAATAATGAGTTGTATCTGCTAATTATGGGCAAATTCTATAATTATTTTGGTCTGAATCATACTTATAGTAACGCACAACCAGCGTTATATTATAATAGTAAGTTTCAATATATCCTTGCCTCAACTTAAATGCAAGCAGTCTATTGAGCTATACATTAGTTTTAAGATTTTATTTTACCTTACTCCCTGGAACTACTAATGCCTGAGCTGTTGCAAGGAATAGTTGATTTTCACTGCTCGCAGCAAGCACCATTCCCTGTGATGACTCTCCCATAAGTACAGCGGATTTGAGATTGGCAACAACAATAACCTGTTTTCCAACTATATCTTCAGGTGCATAACTTTTGGCAATACCCGCAATTATTTGGCGTGGCTCTTTTTCTCCTAAGTCAACTTTGAGTTTTAAGAGCTTGTCAGCTTTTTTTATCTTTTCCGCACTGATGACAGTACCGACTCTCAGATCAATCTTTGCAAAATCTTCAATTGTGATTTCAGGTTTTAAGACAGCAGGATTGGAATTCTGTTCATCTTTATTGCAATCTTGTTTGCCTTTAGAATCTTGCTTGTCAGTCTCAACTCTTGGAAAGAGTGCTGAAGTTTTCTCGACCTTTGTGCCCGCAACGCTCTGATACCACGGCATAATCTCATTAATTGTTTTGAACTCTCTGCCCTCAGATGGTTTTATGCCAAGAATCTGCTGCATTTTAAAAGAAGTTTCAGGCATTACAGGATAGATAAGAGATGAGACAACCCGCAGACTTTCCATAAGATTGTAAATTATTGTAGCAAGTTCGTTTCGTCTATTCTCATCTTTTGCTACAACCCATGGTACAGTGCTGTCAACGTATCTGTTCAGAACGCCTATAAAATCCCATACAGCAATCAGCCCTTTATGAAACTCATTGTTATCCATAGCCCGCTTGAAAAGTTCAATGGTATCAACAGCCGACTCTTTAAGAGATAGAGATTTATTCTTTTCAATCTCAGTGTCAGTTGCTGGAATCTCTCCATTGAAGTAGCGGTGGTTCATTGCAAGCACTCTTGAAAATACATTTCCAAGATCATTTGCAAGATCAGAGTTAATGCGATGCACAATAGCATCCTCTGTAAAATTTGCATCAAGACCAAATACCATCTCCCGCATAAGAAAATAGCGGAACTGATCCACCCCATAAGCATCAGTTACAGCTACAGGATCAGTAACATTACCAACGCTTTTTGACATCTTGCTTCCGCTAACATTCCAGAATCCATGGACATTCAAGTGCTGATATATCTCAATGCCAGCAGCCTTAAGCATTGTGGGCCAATAAATACCATGAGGTTTAATAATATCTTTTGCCACAAAATGCTGGGTACCTGACCAAAACTTTGAGAACAGCTCACCGTCAGGAAAACCAAGTGCAGAGATATAGTTGGTAAGAGCATCAAACCAAACATAAGTAACATAATTGCTATCAAACGGAAGAGTAATACCCCATGTCAATCTTGATTTTGGTCTTGATATGCAAAGGTCTTCAAGCGGCTCTTTTAAAAAGGAGAGAATTTCATTTCTGTACCGCTCAGGTCTTATAAAATCGGGATTTTGTTTTATGTGGTCAATAAGCCAGTCCTGATATTTGGACATGGAGAAAAAGTAGTTTGCCTCTTTTATCTTTTTTGGCTCTGTACCATGGTCAGGGCACTTGCCATCAACAAGCTCACGCTCCTGATAGAACCTTTCGCAGCCAAAACAGTAGATACCCTCATATTCGCTGAAATATATATCACCAGATTCGTAGATACGTGTCAGAAGATTTTCGACAATTTTAATGTGAGCAGGATTTGTGGTACGGATAAAGTCGTTGTTACTGATATTAAGTTTAGGCCACAAATTTTTGAAAAGAGCACTTATCTCATCTGTATAGACTTTTGGAGATTTGTTCTGCCGCTCCGCAGCCTCTACAATCTTGTCGCCATGTTCATCTGTCCCTGTTAGAAAATAGGTCTCTCGCCCGCACATTCTACTGTATCTTGCAGCAACATCAACTGTTATGGTGGTATAAGCATGTCCTAAGTGAGGCTTGGCATTAACATAATATATAGGGGTTGTAAAAAAAACTGTATTACCATTAGTAGATATCTGACTGTTTTTTGAAACTTTACCTCTGACACTTTCACTGCTGTTCATATAAAAAACTCCAAAATGTTATGATTTATTTCTTTTTGGTCTGCATGGATTAATATCAACTTCGATTTCAGTCTCATCATCTAAAATAACCGAGACGCTCCCATTGAGAACATTCTGACGGATAACCTTTCCGTTCCCCTTTGGGGTATCTATGATTTTACCAGTTTTTGGCAAAGCACTTTTAAGAGCAATATAAGTGTCATTTTCAAATGTGAGGCAGCACATTAGCCTTCCGCAAAGCCCTGATATTTTAGTTGGATTAAGAGAAAGACCCTGTTCTTTTGCCATTTTAATGGATACTGGAGCAAAATTATTAAGAAAGAGCGAACAGCATATCTCTCTGCCGCACCTGCCAATACCGCCGCACTGTTTTGACTGATTCCTTATACCAACCTGCCTCATCTCAATGCGGATACGGAACTCTTTGACCAGCAGCTTCACAAGCTCCCTAAAATCAACTCTTCCATCAGCCGTATAAAAAAAGGTAAGCTTAGCTGTATCAAAGGTGCTCTCAACTGAAAAGAGGTTCATTTTAAGATCAAGATTATTTATACACTCAAGACAGAAATTGTGTGCATTCTGTTCAAGTATTCTATTTTCATCTCTTTTACGAAAATCATCAGCAGTTGCAATACGAAAAATCTGTTTAAGGTTTCTTTTGTTTTCAGGGTCTTCATAGGTTTCAGGTGGTACTGTTACAACTCCAAGCCCCAGCCCCTGTTCAGTTTCAACAATAACGCTGTCTCCAACTTTTAGGACAAAAGCCCCGCTGTCAAAATCATATATTTTTCCGGCAGGTTTAAACCGTATTCCTGCAACTTTGGTCATAATGGAATTCCTATGCTCTCATTTGATCTGCTGTTGTTTGAGGATAAGATACGTTCTTCGAGTCAGTGCCTTGAATTAAACTTAAAAATAGCGATTCAAGCATTAACCGTACAGAGGCATTTGTCCTAAGTTTTGTTTCAACCCTATGTAAAGATTCAAGTGCCATA
The DNA here is from genome assembly GCA_015232555.1 of Desulfamplus sp. Classification (GTDB taxonomy): domain Bacteria; phylum Desulfobacterota; class Desulfobacteria; order Desulfobacterales; family Desulfobacteraceae; genus Desulfamplus. Next base: position 13,614 of record JADFZJ010000049.1, read on the forward strand.
ACTGGATAGGTATCAGAAAACCTCTCTACAACATCAGACATTGCATTTACAATATCTGAATTAACAATACAGTCTGAATCAATGTGGTAATTCTTCCCCTTACTATATTTAATTAAAGCCATATCCCTAAACAACAGCTTGATAAGTGTAAGAGAATCATCTATCAGTAAAGCCTCTTTACTCAATTTTTCAGCTAAAACAAGGGCAGATAAAAATTTTGACGCACTGTTTTGACTCGGCTTTATAAGCATCAGAAGCTGATTAAGAAGCCAACGCCGCCGATTGATCCAGTCAGTTTCACTATTTTGTTTTGACTTTAAGCTTTTTTCTGCAACAGATAGCACTCTATTATCTGTAATATCTGTAGAGTTTTGCCTAACATTTGCAAACATCATCGCTTTGTCGATATCTCCATTAGATGATTTTGCCGCTATCATTGCAACTGAGGGATGAATATTCCATTGCTGAATAAGCTTATGTGCCACCTCGTTTCTGGAGAGTGGTCTGAATCTGAGATGCCTGCATCGTGAAATTATAGTTGGCAGAAGGTCATTTAGCTCCTTTGCAATTAAAACAAAAAACGTCCGTTCAGGAGGCTCTTCCAAAATTTTTAGAAGTGAGTTGGCTGCCTCCTGATTCATGGCGTGGGCATCATCAATAAGAACCATTCTCATCTTTGCCTCATGGGGCATAGATGCAGTTGCACTGCAAAGCTCCCTTATCTGTGCAATTTTTATTACAGATTTTTCAGGTTCAGGTGCAACTGTGATTATATCCGGGTGCATGGCGGCATCAATTTTTACACATGATCTGCATTGGTTGCACGGAACGAACTCTGATTGAGCTGCTCGTTTAAGAGAGTCGGATTCAGATGCACTTTTTCTGTTCAGACAGTTGATGATTTTAGCAAATGTCATGGCAGCCATTTTTTTTTCATAGCCGTAACTGCCTGTAAAAAGCAGAGCATTGGGTATTGTGTTGTTTAGGATAATGGAATTTAACTCATTTAAAGGTTCCATTATATCCACTCCTTTCCCATTTATAGCCCCTTACCCTGATAGCAGAATATAAATGACATACTTTATAAACCAACTCTTTCTTTATCAACCATCTCTTTCAATTCTTTACCGCACTTAAAGAACGGGAGTTTTTTGGGAGGAATAGTAACTTTTGAGCCTGTCTTAGGATTTCTTCCAGTATAACTTTCATACTCTTTAATAAAAAAACTGCACAGACCGCGGATTTCAACTCTCTCTCCTCTGGCAAGGGCATTAGTCAGTGAGTCAAAGAAAATTTCTACAACTTCAGCAGCTTCTGCTTTTGTAAGTTCGGATTTCTGTTTCAGGGCAGAAATAAGTTCAAGTTTATTCATAAATCCTCATATATTAATTCGGAGGGAGTGGGGGTTTCAGCAGTACTATAATAAAACTGTCTGAGACCAGTTAAGATAAAAAAAACAAATGAAGGAAAACAATGAAGCAACTCTTTAAATAAATTTTAACGCTATGTCAAGGAGTTATAAAAAGCATGGCTGGATTCTCTCAAGGTGTTGCTCATCTATTTCTATTTGCCAAACTCACCTATTCCATGCAGATTTACCATAAGTGACATTGACCTGTCTTCTGGAGTATCAGAATATGACAGACGCATTGACCAGCAGGATTTATTAAGATAAAAACCTGTATGCGATTCAATATTTTTATTATCAGAAAAACTATACTCACATATAAAAAATATATTTAGAGTATCTGTTATTTTTGTATTTAGACTTGCAAAGATAGATTCATAATCAGCCTCATCATACCTGTACCACGCTTCCAAAACATCTCCCCTTGTGTCTTTAATTGCAACACCTGAATCATTGGAGGAGAAGCGGTTATCATAAGGAGACCACTTAGCATCGTTGTTAAGAGAAAAAAATGGAGAGGGAGAAAATTCGACTCTTGCTGATATATCTGAAAAAGATTTGCTATATTTGAAAGAGGGTTCATCTGATTTAAAAGGTTCTACAGAGTTTAAACGTATCTCTGAGTCAGTTTGCTCCAACTCTAAACTATCTAAACGTGATAATTGTGATTCTGACGAAGTTATCTCTAATTCAGTTTCATCTATCCGATAACTTTGACTTATCTCAAACCACGCAAATTCATTGTAAATTTTGTTCTCATTTCGATGGATAAGCCTATTGCCAAAACTCCATGTTATTCGGTTTCGCTCTTCAATATAGTCAAGCTCATCAAAATACGGTAGATCATCTTGATTTAGCTCTGGAATAAATGAATATTCAATTTTAGGGATAATCTCATGTTTTATCTTTTCTGAAAATTTACCATTGTTTCCTTCATATCTATCATTACTGTCTATAAATTTACCATTATTTCTTTCATATTTAATATTACTGCCTGCGAATTTACTACTGTTCTTTTTTCTCTCAGCATTTTTGTTATCAGTATGTTTAGTTCCAATATTAAATACCTTTGAGAGCTTTGTAGATAGCTCTACATTTAAATCAACCGCCTCTCTATGGCTGAATGACTTAAACTCTGTTTGGTTGAAGCCAGAGGTTATATTAACATTATCATCAGCTATTGTACTCATATCAGTTGTAAGATTACCACTATCAACACCATCTCCATCATCAGAACCATTCACATACCATAAACTTTGACGCAGTCCCGCTGACGGCTCTATATAAAACGCACCTAATTTTAAAGGCATGTAAACCCTTGGGTATATATCTGTCCTATGTCCTGCAAGAAGAGAGTCAAATCTTGCAAATGCAGGATTTAAACTATCGCCCATATTTTGTTGATTATAAAAATGGCTCAAAGCACTATAACTATAAGTATTCTGTCTATAAAAATAACGATATTCCGAGTCAAGATCATAATAAAATCGACTCTTTCCTACTTGCTTCTTTATGGTATTAAACTCAACATACGGAAGTTTCTGGAGAGTTGTATCTTTTCCATCTACTGAATTGTTAATGTTAGATATGTTCTTACTGCCTGACTCTCTTGCCTCAACATTGTCAAACCACTGTGCCCCTATGTTAAGAGCTGCACTTGACCATGTTCTATTTATATTTAGGCTGTTCTCTCTTGTTGTATCATCATATTCATCAATGCTTCTGCCAAAAGTGTCTCTAAAATATCTGCTTACGCTGTCAAAACCTGTAAAACCGTCTCTGAATTCACGCAGATAGTCAGAGTCACTTAGATAATCAATATCAAGTTTAGCACTCCATGTATTATCAAATGTATGGCTGTTTTTCATTCTAAACCAATAGCGGTCAATATTTCCTTGTGAAGTTGTTGAGGCGAAATCACCTTTGGCAGCGTTAGAATCACCATTATCAAATCTGCTGTCATTAAGATAATCATAAAAGAGGGTTCCATAATTATTAAGGGTAGAACTGGTAGAGCTGCTTTCACTTAGAACATATCTGTATTCAAGACCAGTTTTAACTCCTCTTTTACTCATATAATCAGTGTAAAAAGTTGCGTCTGTACTGCGAGAAATGGCAACAAAAAGCGGCTGTTCCACTTCAAATCCCTTTTTGTCAGAAGATGAAACTCGTGGTATCAAAAGACCAGTTTGACGTTTGGTTTTGGCAGGAAACAGCACAATAGGAGAGTAGAGTGCTGGAATTTTACCTGTCCAGAAGGTAGCACTCTTTGCAGTTCCATATCCATCAATAGTAACTTTAATATCCTTTCCCGACAGCCGCCAGTCAGGATTGTCTCCATCACACGATGTAATTGATGCACGCTCTGAACGGTAGGTATCTTTGCCTGTTTTCTCTATAGTATCGCCTTTAATATAAAAATGGTTCTCATCAATAAAAACCACTCCATTATAAATGGTGCCAACCTCTGTTTCAACATTAAATGTAAGGTGGTCGCATGTGATGTTATCCTTTCCTGAAACAAGCAGCACTCTTCCAAATGCCTCTGCATCACGGGTTCTGTTGGAGAACTCAACATAATCTGCCTCAAGTCTTATTTCGCCGCTTTTTTGAGGAGACTCGGACGGTTGAGTGGTTTCTGTTTCAGATTTCAGCTTTTTTTTTACGCCTAAGATAATAACCTCCCCTTCTGCAACATAAATCTGTCGTTCGTTATCATAACTCACCTTTAGAGCTGATATATGCCATGCAGTCTCCTCTTTTACGTTGGGCAAGGAGGAGAGATTAGAGGACGAGAAGGCAGGTAAAGATAAAAAGCCATCAATAAACAGCAACACAGCAATTGATAATAAAATCGATAAAAATGCTGCCAATGTTTTGAATAAAGTGTTCACAAAAGATAAAATAGGGATTCTCATAGGATTAATTGTGATTTTTTGGTTGACAAGTTTAATTTTGCACTGAATAAAATTTTGCTGTATAAAGCCATTTTCATGGTTAAATGTCAAGTTATCATCTGTAAATAACCAAATGTAAATATAAGGTGTTTTTTATGTTTGTCACTCTCGAAGGAATTGAAGGTTCAGGAAAGACAACCCAGATAGAGGCAATTGCCCAATTTTTAAGATCAAACGGAAATGATGTAGTTACAACAAGAGAGCCGGGAGCAACATCAACAGGAAAAAAAATACGCTCTATCCTTCTGGATCCTGACAATATATCTATTTCACCACTGTGCGAACTTATGCTTTATGGTGCAGACCGTGCCCAGCACATTTCCGAGGTGATACTGCCAGCATTAAAAGCTGGTAAGACCGTCTTGTGTGACAGATTTGCCGATGCTACTGCTGCATATCAGGGATTTGGAAGAGGTCTTGATACTCAATTGATTAATGATATTTACAAGATAGTTGCAGGGAAGCTTAAACCAGACCTTACAATACTTTTTGATCTTGACCCTTTAACTGGACTTGAAAGAACATTCAAAGCCTTGCGACACGGAGAACGCCATCAAAACGAGAGCCGCTTTGAGCAGGAACATCTTGATTTCCACAAGAGAGTGCGTAATGGCTATCTTGCAATTGCACATAAAGAGAAAGAGCGTTTTTTTATTGTAGATGCCTCTATCTCAAAAGAGGAGATATTTGAAAAGATTATTTTGGAGGTCTCAAAACGTAAAGATCAAAATAAACTTTAGATAGACATTTGTAGATACGCACGGACGTGAGTATCTATCTCAATATAGAACATTGAATAAAAAATAATATGTTATTATCAGAAATATAAAAGTTATCAGGGATATAAAATATGAGCTACTCAATAATTGATTCGATCGGCAATACTCCGTTAGTTGAAATCAGACGACTTAATTCAGCACCCGGAGTAAGAATACTTGCCAAACTTGAATACCTCAACCCCGGAGGTTCAATTAAGGATAGGGCAGCTCTCTCAATGATTGAAGATGGAGAGAGAAGCGGCAAATTGACAAAAGATAAAATTGTTGTTGAGGCAACAAGCGGAAATACAGGCATCGGTCTTGCCCTAATCTGTTCTGTCAAAGGATATAAACTTCTTTTAACCATGTCTGAATCTGCAAGCGAAGAACGAAAAAGTATCCTTAGGGCAAGAGGGGCACAGATTCTACTCACTCCTGGACATAAAGGGTCAGACGGTTCAATTGAAGAGGCATACCGCCTTGCAAGAGAAAATCCCGATAAATATTTTATGACAGACCAGTATAATAATGATGCAAATTGGAAGGCACACTACAACACAACAGCAGTTGAGATATGGAATCAGACAGAGGGCAGTGTTGATACTGTAGTCGCAACACTTGGCACAAGCGGCACGCTTATGGGGTTGTCAAGACGGCTTAAGGAGTTTAATCCTAAAATACGCATTATTGGTGTTGAACCATTTTTAGGGCATGGGATTCAGGGACTCAAAAACATGAAAGAGTCTTACCGTCCTGATATATTTGACAAAAAAAGGCTTGATGAAAAGGTCAATATTGAAGATGATGAAGCCTTTGAGACAGCACGACAGCTTGCACGGCAAGAGGGTCTTTTTGTCGGAATGAGCAGCGGGGCAGCCATGGCAGTTGCTCTTAAAGAGGCTCAAAAGATGAAAAATGGTTCAGCTAAAACAGGCTCAAATCTTGATGCAAACTCTGATAACGGAACAATCGACTCCACTAAAAACAATAAAATTAAAACCATTGTGGTGATTTTGCCAGACAGCGGAGAACGTTATCTTTCAACATCACTCTTTAAATTCAAAGATAATATAAAACTCAATATTTTTAATACTATTGAAAGAAAAATAGTTAAATTTGAGCCTCTTGTTCAAGGTAAAGTATCTATTTATACCTGCGGACCAACTGTTCATAAACCTCTTGATCCTGGTAATTTCAGGCGGTTTGTATGTGCTGATCTTCTTTGCCGATACCTTGAATACAAAAAAATGTCAGTAACTCATGTAGTCAATATCACAGATATGGATGATAAAACCATTCAGGGTTCTGAAAAATCTGGAGAGAGCCTTGCAGAGTTTACAGATAAATATATTAAGCTCTTTAAACATGAACTGAAACTTCTGAAAATCAGGGAAGCTCAGTCATATCCAAAGGTGAGTGATCATCTTGATTCAATGGTCAACCTTGCAGGAACTTTGGTGGAAAAGGGTTTTGCTTACGAAAAACTCAACTCTCTCTATTTTAACCTCTCTGCCCTTTCAAATTATGGAGAGCTGTCAGGAGTTGATCTTGATAAAATCCGCATTGGTGCAACAGTTGATTTGGATGACTATGAAAAGGATCACCCAAGAGATTTTACCCTGCTAAAAAGAATAGGTCTATCTGAACTTAAACGGGGAGTCTGTATAAATACAAAGTGGGGCAATGTCCGCCCGTCTCTTCATCTGCAATGTGCAGCCATAACCCAAACCTGCCTTGGTGAGCAGTTTGATATCCACACAGGAAGCCGAGAGCTTCTCTTTCCACACCATGAAAATGAGGTGGCAATATCTCTTGCTGCAACAGGCAAATCTCCTGCAAAATACTGGATGCACTGCGATTCTGTCCAGTATGACAATGATTTATCGTCAGAAGATACTCTGGAGAATCTAACTTTACAAAAACTTATGGACACGGGATGGACACCAAGGGAAATCCGCTTCTGGCTGCTCTCTGCTCACTATCGTAAAACTCTTGTGCTATCTAAAAAAGCACTTTTAGATTCAAGACGTTCTCTGGAAAAATTAGACAGGTGTGTTGGAGCATTATTAAAAGTAAACAATCAAGCTCATTTAAAAGAATATACCCATACCCAATTAGAAAAAGATGCTAAATCAACGAGTATTAATGAATCAACGGCTGTTAATGAAGGTTTTCAAGATATAGAGCAGTTACTCTATGACATAAAGCATGGTTTTGGTCAGGCAATGGATGATGATTTTAAAATTGCAGATGTGCTTGCACTGCTTTTTAAATCTGTAAGAACTTTAAACCGCCTGATGGATAGTAATAACCTTTCAGCAAAAGATGCAAAATCATTTATCGACCTCTTCCGTGAGATAGATCAGGTGCTGCAAATTTTTGATTTCAATCAAGAGAATAAGAGCGGCAGCCGTCTCTCTGACCCCGAAGTACAGAAATTGATTGAGGAGCGGGAGATTGCCAGAAAAGACAGGGATTGGGAGGCATCTGACAGAATCAGAGACGAGCTTCTCTCAATTGGTATTGAAATTCATGATGATAAAGTGTGAGGTAGCAATATGAAACCGTTATTTTTTCCATTTACATCCTTGACTAAATATGATGCAGATTGTCTGCTCAATTTTTTTGAAACATTTTCGTATCTTACTACATCATCTGATGATGAGCTTGCTGTCTCTGAGCCAGAGTGGTTTCAAACACTGTGGAGAGAAAAAAAAATTATTACTCCAGTGACACTATCTGAAGAAGAGATAACTCCTCTGCTTGGATCAATAAAATCATGGAGAGCATGGGCAGAGACAAACTACGGGAAACAGACTAAACAGGGCTATCTAAAATCGATTTTTAGAGAAACTCCCTATTTTACAAGTGATAGTGATATTGTTGCAATAAGCTCACAGATAGCCAAAGGGATAAATCAATTACAATCTGATAAAAAGGCTCATAAAAAAGATTATAATAATACTCTGCTCTTTTTAAGACTTGCTGCAATGGCTGATCTTGAAAATGAGGCAATTGATCAAAAGTTATTATCAATTGAAAAGCTTGAGACAAATCTATTTGCAGAGCTTAAAGGCACTTTAGATGATGAGAATATAGATAGAGAAAATTTAAGTGGGGACTCAGATAAGATATCTCTTAATTCCACATCAATCAGAGAAAATTCAATAGTGATTACAGATAGAGGAGAGTTGATGACTGAGCAGAGAATCCTCTCATGGCTTGCTTTTTTCCTGACAAAAAAGGGTAATTTAAACAATTCAGCCCCTTGTCATTTTGCAACAACAAGCAAGGCTGTGGTTGATTTTCTTCTATCTGTGGTAGAAAAGAACAAATTGATGCTTGACATTGAGAATTTTAAAGTGCACAAAGAAAAAAATTCACCCTCTCCTGAGGATAATTCAGGGGCATGGAGTGAGACATACAAGATTCAATGGAACAACGATATTTATAGCTTTGTTAGAGACTTTATTGCTGAAAACAACTTGAATATGAATATAACTGATGATGAATTATTCCAGTTCACAGGTCAGACTCTGACTGTTACGCTGGTTAGTTTAAATAAATAAAATGCTTGATTTGATCTTTGACCTGTTATAAAGGCACTTTTAAAAATCTGTGTTTAACAGTGCATTATAACAAAATTTTTATTTTAATTATTTTTTTAGGAGGCTTTTAAAGATGTCATTTACTCCAATCGTTGATGAGTCAAAATGTGTAGGTTGTGAAGAGTGTGTTGATGTATGTCCAGTTCAGGTTTTTGAAATGGAAGATGGAAAATCAGTTCCAGTTAATGCAGAAGAGTGCATGGGCTGCGAGAGCTGTGTAGAAGTATGCGAAGAAGGTGCAATTACTGTAGAAGAAGATTAAGACATTTTCTACTCTGTTACTCCATACCCCTTTTTATAACAATCTGACTTGATTGTGGTAAAAAGGGGTTTTTGTTTTTTTGCCACAAATTTTTTAGCCCAATAGATTAGGGTTATTATTTGTTTTTATAAAAAAATTAAATCTGTAACGATGCAGAGGATTTTTATATAGACCTTAATATAAACTTATGAATAATGATAATATTACTGTAATTCTTGTTGAACCGCAGGGACCTATTAATATAGGGTCTGTATGCAGAGTTATGATGAACTTTGGCTTTAATAACTTAAGGCTCGTCAATCCATGCAAAGAGTATAAATCTGAGCAGGCAAGAAAGATGGCATTAAGTGCTCAAAATATGCTTGTTGAAGCATCTATATTCAATACGCTTGCAGATGCTTTGGCTGACTGTCATATCGCCTTTGGTACAACGCGAAGATTTGGAAAATACCGTAAAAACTTTCTCACACCCGAACCTGCTGGAAAGGCTATTTCAGCAATTGATGAGAGTATGCGATGTGCCCTTGTGTTTGGGAGAGAGGATAACGGTCTGACTAGTGACGAGCTTGCACTTTGTCAGCACTTTGTAACCATTCCAACTGATGACGGCTTCCCCTCCATGAACATCTCCCACGCTATAGGCATATTGCTTTATGAGATTAATAAAGCAATACAGAACAAACAATCTGAAAATAGAGCCATTGCTACCAAAGCACCTGCAAATATTGAATCTATAGAGCAGATGTACAGCCATATCAGAAGAGCACTATCTGACATTGAATTTCTTGACCCACAAAATCCAGATCACCTTTTGAGAACATTCAGGCATATATTTGGAAAGGCTGGGCTGACAGAGCGTGATGTGAGAATTATCAGAGGGTTAATGAGTAAAATCGAATGGGTCAACAGCTACAGAAATCAATCAGTAGAAATTTAATAGAGGTTCAATCCAAAATCAGGTGTGAGTTGAATCAAAACAATAAAACCGCACAAAAAAGAGCAGTAGAGCAGAGGATATTCAAGAGATGTTAAAAAACTTTAAATTCATCATCTACACAAAACCCTTTATAGCTTTTATCTATTTTTTTATAAGAATGTATGCCATGACATTCCGTTTCAAAGTGGAGAATGAAGAGAAGTGGAAAAAGCATCTAAAAGAGGGGAAAACTGTACTTCTTTGCGTCTGGCATCAACAATTTTTTTCGGCTATAAGACACTTTAAAACCTACGCAAATCTTCACCCTGGTCTTATGATAAGTCAGAGCCGTGACGGAGAACTGATTGCAGGAGTTGCCAACAGAACAGGGTGGCATACTGCAAGGGGTTCGTCATCAAAAGGGGGAAAAGAGGCAATGGAAGAGATGATTGATCATTTGAACAGTTATCACCTTGGTGCACATATACTTGACGGTCCAAGAGGACCAATAGGAAAGGTGAAAGCTGGCATAATTAAAATGGCACAAGAGAGCAATGCTATTATTGTACCTTTCTACACGTATGCCGATAAAGTGTGGTTTTTTAACTCATGGGACAGGTTCATGCTGCCAAAGCCGTTTGCACGGGTGACGCTTCTGTTTGGTAATGAGATATATTTTGAACAGCCACAGACTCCCGATCAATTTGAGTCACAGAGGCTGTATCTTGAGCAGACCATGATAACAAGGCTTCTTAAAGGATAAATGGAAGGAAGGAGATTTACCGAGATTCTTTATAAAAGCGATCTTTTTCACTATAAATGCAGCCACAATACTCCTGCCGATACATGTTGAGCCTCTTTGACTCCTCAATCCCTTCTTTCCAACCCTCTCTGAAATCTCTGTAAAGGAAAGAGACACCCTGCTCTTTACCGACTGCCTCGCCTGTCTGACGAATCAGATCATGATTCTGAAACCGGCTGTAAAGAAGCGTTGATGAAAAAACATCAAACTTTCCCTTTTTTGCCACCTTTGCAGCAGCAGATAGCCTGTCATAGTAGCAGAATCGGCATCTATCCTTTTCACGAAACACTACAGATTGAAGAAAACGTTCAAGCTCATAGGTCTGCTGGCATATCACCCTTACGCCCTTGGTTGCAGCAAATTCCATAAGGGTATTTTCCCGTCTTAAACACTCGGAAAATGGGTGAATATTGTGGCGGTAGAAAAATCCCATCACCTCCATATTTTCACCTTGCAGCACTTTTAATGGATATATGGTGCAGGGTCCGCAGCATGTATGTAAAAGCACTTTCATTATATTTTGACCATCTTCTGTACTTTCTGTATACTCATGTTTTCTATGTCCTTCAGGAGTTTAACTTCAACAGTAGTTGCCGCTTAAACTACTTATGTTCAAATCCTTATATTATGCCCTGCTTCCAAATATTGATGTACCGATTCTCACCATTGTTGCCCCCTCCTCAATTGCAACCTCAAAATCACCACTCATACCCATTGATAGATGCTCCATAGATATTCCATCTATATTATTATTCTTAATAGCATCTCGTATCTGAGCAATTCGTCTGAAATATGGTCTTGCCCTTTCAGGCTCATCAAAAAAGGGCGGCATCCCCATCAATCCTCTTAAAGAGATAAACTTGAGATTGGCAATACTGCTTGCAAGCTCAATTGTATTATCAGCATCAACACCTGATTTTGTCTCCTCTTCGCTGATATTTATCTGAATCAGAATATTCTGAATTTTGCCAATCTTTTCAGCCTGACGGTTAATCTCCCGAGCCAATTTTAACGAATCTACAGTATGAATAAGATCAAAATATTTTACAGCAACTTTGGCTTTATTAGATTGCAGATGACCTATAAAATGCCAAATTACATCTCTATTTATGCCAATTTTTTTCTCGTTGTTCTCATGTTTTGCAAAATAGTTCTGGTTTATAGCCTCAATTTTATCCACAGCTTCTTGAATATAGTTCTCTCCAAGAATATCAACCCCGCTCTTAATAGCATCAATAACTGTGTCAGCACTCTTTTTCTTGCTTACGGCAACAAGGGTAATCTCGTCTGGATTTCTGCTGCATCGTTGAGCTGCTTTTACTATCTGACTTTTAACGGCTAAAAGTCTCTCTTTTATATCATTCATATCTCTTGGTAATCCTTTAATCTTTCCAACTCTAACCCATTGCAATTATACGCTCTTGCATCAGAATCTCCATCACCTCGCACACAGGAAGCCCTACAACATTGCTGTATGAACCATTTATACTTTTAACCATAAATGCCCCAAGCCCCTGAATTGCATAACCTCCAGCCTTGTCAAAAGGTTCTCTTGTGCTGATATACCAATCAATTTCACGGACAGTCAGATTTTTGAAAAGCACATCTGTCTTTACCGACCTGGTAATAACTTTACCTTCACTCTGACAGCACAGTGTAAATCCAGTATAAACGATATGGGTTTTGCCGCTTAGAGTTTGGAGCATCTTGCGTGCATCATCATCAGATGTCGGTTTTTCAAGAAGGATATCTCCCATTACAACTGTGGTATCTGCACCAAGAACCCACGTAACAGTGTTGTTTTGAGAGCAATAATTTTTATCCACTACAGTTTTTTTTACAATGCTTTGTTGTGCAACTCTTTCTGCCACAAACTGAGCTTTTTCCCTTGAAAGCCTTTTGACATAATCATCAGGCAGCTCTGAAGGCATTACAATCTCCTCAATATCTGCTGGCATTATCTCAAAATCAACACCTGCCTGCTCAAGCAGCTCTTTTCTTCTTGGTGATTGCGATGCAAGGGTAAGTTTTTGTATAGTTATATTTTTCATCTATGCTCTGCTTATATCTCTGTTTTGTTTTTTTATCAGTCTTGTCTGTTTAAAACCCACTTTTTCAACCTTAAAAATAAAAAATTGAGTAGATTGATAAACCTTATCAATGGATAATTCAACATTTTAAAAAATTATAAGACTCTTCTGCTCACAACCCTTGCAATTTTAAGGTTTATAGTATAAGAAGAATTAGTTTTTAGCCTGGGTGGCGGAACTGGTAGACGCAAGGGACTTAAAATCCCTCGGAGCATAGCTCTGTACGAGTTCAATTCTCGTCCCAGGTACCAAGTAAAATCAAGGGTTTAGCCAATTTTGGTTAAACCCTTTTTTGTTGTAATTTCGCTGACTGTGCCCGAAATTGTGCCCAACTGAGAATTAAGGTATTCTTCCTGCTTTTTACTAAAGCGGTGAAAAGTTCTTGATCTGTTTGTCTAATTGTATATACTTAGGATATACAATAACATATAAATCAGAAAGAGGTGTTTTATGCTCGCAAAAATTCAGAAATGGGGAAACAGCCAGGGATTGCGACTTGCAAAAAACCTGCTTGAAGATGCACAGATTGGTGTTGGAGATGAGGTGGATATTACAGTAAATGAGGGCGTTATTATTGTTGCTCCTGTAAAGAGGCAGCGTGGCAGACATTCTCTGAAAGAACTTGTTGACCGTATCCCTCAAAGCTATGAAGCTGTTGAATTTGACTGGGGAAAAGCAACAGGCAAGGAGGTCTGGTGATGGGTGAATATATACCAAAACAAGGGGATATCATTACTATCAATTTTGATCCTCAATCAGGTCATGAACAGAAAGGGCGACGTCCCGCTTTTGTAGTCAGTAAAAAACTTTTTAACCAAAGCACAGGAATGGCGATAGTCTGCCCAATCACCAATACAGAGCGTGGTTTTCCTTTTCATGTTCCTGTCCCTGAAGGTAGGAAACTTACTGGTTTTATAATGGTGGAACAGGTTAAGTCTGTCGATTTTCGTGCACGTGAGGTCAAACGCATTGAGCAGGGAGATGAGAAACTTCTGGCAGATGTGCTTTCAATACTGGATGCCTGTATTTATGACTGAAAATAGGACTGGTTATCAAGGCAACTCATAACCCCTCATGGGGATAGATAACTGTTCAGCCTTATGTGCTTGGTTGGGTGATTTCATAACCCTATTTGCTAATTTAGTGCTGCTCTCAGCAGTCGAATTATTTTTTTCTTTTGATTTTCCGTGAGAAATCCGTTCAGATCCCGTGAAGCCAATCTCACCGCTTCCGCTATCGTTACTACCTCTGGCAGTGCTGCCCTCAGTTGTAGATTCTCCGTCTGCACTATATGGCGAGAAATCGCCTCGTTCTCCAATAGTAGAGGTTTCATGTCCAGAACTGCCTTTATCACTGTCATCTCCACGCCCTCTTTCTTTAGTTCCAGATATTCCTTATTCACCAATTCCGTCATTTCCTCTTCGCTCATCTTGAACGCTTTTTTCGCCCAATCCGTCTTTAATTCCTGCGTCTTGGCTATCTCGTTCCATATCGGAGTTGCTATTGATGTTAGACTCATACTTGCATCCTTTCTCATAATTTTTAATGTAACTACTCAAAGTCGACACCTTAGCCAGTTTTTGAAAATCCAGACATAGTATTTTCAAGTGGTTATGGAAGATCAAATAGCAATATGTTATATTCTAATTTACAAGAAATAAACTTAATAACTATTTTATTTTAAAGCATTATTTAATAATATTTGCAAACAAGATGTCGTTTTTGAGTAACTACTCAGGTATCTCATAACCCCTCATGGGGATAGATAACTAAGAGCCGCTCCGCCGTATTGGAACAGCGTAGACAGCTCATAACCCCTCATGGGGCAGGGCTGTTAAGTTCTGACAAAATATTGACAAAGTATGTGAGTTTTCATAAAGCGATTCAGAGTATATCAGAGTATGCAGGATATAAAGCTGAAAAAATATGGAGGCTCTTAATATGAATTTA